>NZ_JACJQY010000007.1 GCF_014696925.1 Phormidium tenue FACHB-1050
TTCCAAAGGGGGTACTCCCCTTTGGCAAGCGTAATGTTGCCGTCGAACAAAAATCAAGCGATAGCGCGATTTCTTGTCCGACGAGCAACATAGCTTGCGAGGAGTTTTAGACATACCTCAAAGCACGCAAATTCGTTGTGGATTCGGATCGATCCGCCCAAACTTGGGAAGATTTTAGGACAACAGAAGGTACAAACTTGGGACGATTTTAGGACAATAGAAGGTACAAACTTGGGACGATTTTAGGACAATTTTGAGACATAAATCGCCCCTAGTTCTCACTCAATTGGCATAGAATTACCACTCAAAATATAATACTTAAGAAATACAAATTAATGTCCGAGTATAAAAAATATCCAATATAAGGATTGACTTAATACTTTCTTGGTAAACAAAATTGTTAGATTTCAGATATTGATAGGAATTGTGCCGATGTTAACAAATTGTAAAAATCTCATCAAGCAAAGCCAACTAATATTCTTTAGCAATGGTTATGATTGAAAAAAGCAATAAACTGGGAGGTGATAAAACCAATATAAAAACTAATCTGAGACAGAGATTTCTAGATTTGGGAATTTTTGGGTAACAGTTTAGAAATGTCCATCCACCAAACAACAGCTAAAAAAATGACTGAAGATCCCTCACGTTCATCTTTAGTGGACTTGGATACAGATAAGTTAATAGCTTTATCAGAGCGCTGGATCAATGAACCCCAGAAGAAAAACAAACTCAAAAGCAAATTGGATATCATCCGAACTTTGGAAAGTGGGATTAGATCTTTAATCGCTTCGGGATACACCTGTGAAGAAGTCAGCAACAAACTGACAAGTGAACTACACATTTCTATCTCTGGTGCGACAGTACAAAGGTATTTGCAGAAGATTGATGTGGAAAATAAAAAGGCGGCAGCAAAAGCCAAACGCGATGCTACTAAAGCGGCAAAAGCCTCGGGTGCTCCTACTCTGTCAATTTTGCCGTCAGAACCCGCCAAGTTTTCGGATGATTATCCTAGTTCACCGCCTATTAATCAGAATGTTATTGGCTTAACCAAAGACATTCAACCTACAACTACCAGAATAAATTCGGACTTAAAACAGACTAATCAGGCTGAGTCTAGGAATCCTAAAAGCATCGTCCCCAAGTCTGTCCCTGTAGACGATGACGACGATGATGATGACTACTTAGCACAACAGAAAATCTTGAAACACTACAATCGTTATTAGGAGGCAAATTTATGGCAATTATTAACCTGATCGATGGTGAAAAAGGTGGCGTGGGCAAAAGCTGGGTTGCTCGAACTATGCTCCAATACCTCAAGGATCGCGCCATCCCATTGGCTGGCATTGAAGCGGATCGTAGCAATCCCACTGTCCTCAATATTTACAAAGACAGCAAGGCTGCTTTTTTCTCCGAAAACGAGAAAATGGCGGATGTCCCTGACTCTATTTTTGACTATGCGCTCAAGAAAACTGTCGTCGTCAATTTACCCGCTCAAGCCCATCGCGCTGTATCCCAATGGATTAACACCAAAGGCTTGCTAGACTTGGGCAAAGAGCATGGCGTGTCTTTCATTAAGTGGTTCGTCAGTGATGGTGAAAGTGACTCAATCGAGCTATTTATTGAGTCTCTGGAACATTACCAAGGCTACATCACCCATGTGTTTATCAAAAACTGGGGTCGTTGTGATGAATGGGGCTATTTCCACGAGCATGAAGCAATCCAGAAGGCGATCGCCGAATATGGTGTAGCCGTAATTGATTTTCCGAAGTTGGGAGATGGCAGGCGCATTGAAATCAATGCTAAACGACTAACTTTTGATGAGGCTTCTAACTACTCCGAATTTGGCATCATTGGCAGGAATCAAATCAAAACCTTCCTCAGAGATGCTTACAAAGCCTTTGAATCCACCAATCTCTTGCCTCAAAACGTCCAGAAAAAAGAATCCAAATCCTAGTATGAATAGCGATCCTCAACCCAAAACTTATCTGGATATTGCCATCCATGACTACGATCCCACGGTCAAAGCCAAGATTTACGAGATTGTGGCTAAATCTGGCATTCCTCAAAACGATCCTTATATTGCGATTTTTCTATCCAATGCCCAAGTTGCGGCAACGGTTGCCACTGCGCCCAACCTACTCCAAAATGCCTTAGCCAATGGCTTTGATGTTGGTATTCAAAAGTTCCGTGACTTTCTAGCGACGCTGCGCGAGACTGCGGTTAAGGAACAGGAGGTGGCGATTAGTCAGGCGATCGCGAATATCATCAAAAACAAACAGCATCAGGAATCCCAAGGTTATTGGCGGGCGATTAGCCTGCCCTTCATTGGTTTCTGTGCGGGGATGTTGATGATTGGCTTAGCAGCGGGTCTGGTTTCGGGCTTGGCGATCGCTAAAGTAGTCTCTCCTCAAGCTAGTCTAAATCCTCAGACAGCAAAGAATTTAGACTGGTTAGCGAGCGATGATGGCAAACTTGCCAAAAATCTCATGGACTGGAATCGAGACATTTTGAAGACCTGTTTGCAAGACCAGCAAAACCTTAAGGATGCTTTGATTATTCTCAATGGTAAGTACGTTACTAGAGGTTTATGCGCTCTTTGGGTTTTACCTGAAAACCAGAGGGGCTATGAAGATCGGCGTTGATTTTATTACACCGATCATTAATCGAAAAAACACTATATCCAATTCATTGGATATAGTGTTTTTTTAATCAACTAAAGATTCTCTCTAAAAATAGCTGTATTCTCAATAATACAAGGTTGAAGCCCTTGATTTATCGTTACTACTGTCAATAGTATAGAGACACCCTAAATGTTAGTGCCCTCTCTGGGTATGGTGCTGAAACCCAGAGGGGATATGAAGATCGGCGTTGATTTTGATTGCTCCTAGTCCTTGAGCTAAAAAACACCCCAGCCAACAGATTGGTTGATTTATTTTTTAGTAGAGGTAACATTTACAACAGCAGTCAATTGTGATGCAGATTACTTAACTTTTGTATTTAAAATTAGTATGTCCAATGCTTGTTCCGTTGCTTCTATATTTTCGACTGGGATGAATGCTTCCAAGCTATTTTTCTTCGGTTTTTTCTCCCTCGGCTTCGGCTTATTGCGATCGCTGTTCTCAATCCTGCCGCGCTTTCTAATCTCATACCCATGTTTAATTAACATGCCTCGGATCGTGGAATCACTCAGACCGAAGATGGCTCCCACTTCGTCTAGGCTCATTGGTTTGCTATATAGCTCCCAATATTTCTGGGCGATCGCTTGTTCTTCCTTGAGAGCCGCAGCTTTTTCCCTTTGTGCTATCGAGGAAATATCGATCCCTGCTTGGACAATTACCCGTTCTATGGTTTTACCTGACAGACCATAGATCTTGCCCACTTCCTCAAAGTTTATGCCTCCTTCATTCACCAGTTGCCAATATTCTTGGGCGCGACCATAGTTCTTGAGTCGCTTAAGTTTTTGCTGATCTTCGCGTCTCTGCCTGATCCGCATCAAGATCTGACGGCGCTCTTTTTGTTTTGGAGTCAGCTTGGGTGTGGGTAATCCGGCGATACCTCCTAGCTTATGTTTTAGTTTAAAGGTCGGACGATTTTTTGAGTCTACAGTCTGCCTAATTGGATAGCCATTACGCTTTAGTTCCCTCACGATGATCGGATGGGATACTCCAAATAGTTCTGCGGTTTCTCTGAGGGTTAAGTGGTAATCGTTATAGGCTTTGTGAAACTGAGCCGCGCGATTGGCTGAGGTAACTAAATCAATTCCTCGGCGGATGGGGATGCCGTGCTTTTCTAGGACTTGGTTGAGAGTTTTCGCTCCAATATTGAGCTTTTGGACTACAGCCGTCCTTGTCAATCCTGATTGGTAAAGGGCGATCGCCTGTTCTTCTTTAGACATCCTTGTATGGTTCATCCGTGCATTTTTGGGTCTAAATTCATTAAACCCCGACGCAACCATAGCGTTATATACCGTCGAAATCGCTACCTGAAAATGCTGGGCTATCTCTCGAATCGCATAGTGTTTTTCTTTGTACAGCTGAATATACTCTGATACATCAGGCATAACTTTAGGAGTTTTTACCTTTGAAGTCTTTGCCTTTGGATTTTTTTTCTTGTCTACTTTTTGCTTTTTCATTACCTAGTCCTCAAAATTCAAATGCGTTTTTGACTTTCTACAATAGGTAGAATATATATATAAAGGTAAAATTTAGTAAAAGTATTCCCAAATACTAACTTTTTCTACTATGCTCTGTTAAGTTGCTTTTGTCAGAAAAGACAAGCAATAGATGTAACCTTAGGTAAAGTATATTACTGATACTATGATCTCACAGTCTAGAAAAACATTTGTGCAAAACACAACATTTTTAGGAAGCGTTTGTAGACCTCTAGTAATTACAGGACTTCTTGCTGGGTATAGCTTTAGTTGTTTGCTTCCTGTCAGTGCTGAAGTAATTTCTAATTCCCTAAAACCAACAGTTGTTAGCCTTAAAGTATTCCCAACTGTTGGTGCTAAATTGCACCAAGTACAAACAGGAGATACCCTATACAGCCTCACTCAGATGTATCAGGTTGATGCAGCAGCGCTTGCTAATTCTAATCGTATCAGTGCTGCGACACCTTTGCAGATAGGCTCTCAACTTGTCATTCCTCCTGTTGATAGCATTATCTACAAAGTCCAGCCCGACGATACCCTCAGTCAGGTGGCTAGCTTATATCAAGTGCCACAAGTTCAGATCGCCAAGGCTTCCAATTTGTTGACTCCCGACGATCTGAGGATTGAGCAACCTCTGGTCATTCCTGGAGATGTCAAGCGTTTACTCTCAAACCGTGAGGCAAATACCATACAGGATCTCACTCTCAAGAGGGATCTACTGCATCAAAGGCTTCAAATGACCAAAAGTTTTACTTCTAATCTCAACAGCCTAAATACATTGTCACCACTCCTGACTGCTAAAAGCTGGTCATCGAGATTTCATTTTCAAGCGGATAATATACCTACCGAGCTAGCGATACTCCCTGAATCAGAGGCTCGTATGACTACGGTAGAACTATTTCAACTGACTAGAGAGGTAGAAGCCCTTGATAGTTGGCTTGATCGTCATAAACAGGTAATTGCCTCGACCAAGCTTCAGGGAGTACCAGTCAATCCACCAAATCCAGCATCTTCAAGTATTCCTACCTCCACTGCTAATTCATCGGTGATAATTTGGCCCACTGAAGGAACGATTTCTTCTGGTTTCGGTTGGCGTTGGGGTAGAGTCCATCAAGGTATTGATATTGCCGCTCCTGTTGGCACTCCTGTCTGGGCGGCGGCGGCTGGCGTGGTTGAGTTTGCGGGTTGGGATGATAGTGGTTATGGCAACATGATCGATATCCGTCATCCTGATGGGTTTCTCACTCGTTATGCCCATCTCAACAATATCTCTACTCAACAAGGATCTGTAGTCAATCAATCCCAAGTGATTGGTGCTGTTGGCAGTACAGGTAACAGTACAGGTCCTCACTTACATTTTGAAATTATCCCCCTATCGGGTGTTGCAGTCGATCCGATTTCTTATCTTGCAAAACGGTAAACTGAGCATTTTTTAACAAAACTTTAGTTATCTACTTAATATTAAAGATGAAATCAACAATTTTAGATCTACATTCTTTTTCTGATTTAGTTTACCGTGAATGGATTGATGGCAGTGCGATCTCGCCCGAACTTTTTACTGCTAATGTGGAAATTATAGCAGATGAAATTATTGAAAGTGGTGCTGAAGTCAACTACCCAATTCATGAGGCACTGAATTGGAATCCTGCTAAGTGGCGTACTGTCTGGCAATCTGGTAAGCAACAACGTCCAGAGCTATTTGGAGCGCTGATTCATTCTTGGAATCCCATTCTCGAAAAACCTGAAGTATTCCAAGTCAAGCTTAGCAATCCTTTAATTGATCAGAAAAAAGGGAAACCCCGCAAGTATGAGAATCCTGCTAAACGCGGACAGGTCGGTGGTTTTGCTTTAGTTCCTCAGTCAATTTGGCAAAAGGTAGCCGATCGCTATGGAGTTGAGGTTGATTTCTCGGCTTTACCTGATTCTGTTAATTTCTGGTCTTGGGTTGCTGCCCATCCTGAAATTCCGATCTTCATCTGTGAGGGGATGAAAAAGGCTTGCTGCTTGTTATCTCAAGGTTATGTGGCGATCGCTTTGAGCGGGATTACGATGGGGCGGACTAAAGGTGCGGATGGTAAGCTGGCTCTACAACCCTATCTAGCTAAGTTTGCTATTCCTAAGCGTCAGGTCTGCTTCTGCTTTGATGCCGAAACCAAGGAAAAAACTAAGCATGATGTTTTTCTGGCTACGGTTAAAACGGGCAAGCTATTTGCGGATGCTGGCTGTCAGGTTCGGGTAATTGAACTGCCGTTGTTGGAAGGTACTGATAAAACTGGGGTTGATGATTTCATCGTTGAGCGTGGTATTGAGGCTTTTGCTCAGGTGTATGCGACTGCGATTTCCCTCAACACCTATAGTTGGGAATACCAACAAGATTGCCAACTTACAGTAAAGCCGTTTAAGAGTTTATCCATGAATATTATGTTTCAGTTGGATCGATATGAAATCCCCGATTACATCCCCAAAACTGGGATTGTGGCGCTGCAATCGGCTAAGGGGACGGGGAAAACTAAAGCAATCGCAGCGATCGTGGCGGGAACGGATAAGTTGGCGCTGCTGGGTCATCGTGTCAGTTTGGTTCGTGGTCTATGCAAGGTAATGAATGCGGATTTCAAAGGCGACATTGATATGGCGGATGGGCAGTTTATTACAGAGTCGGCATATTCGGCTCGGGTGGGAGCCTGTGTCGATAGCCTGTTGGCTTTTGATCCCCGTCAATTTGTCGGTTGCGATCTCGTCATTGATGAGGTGGAACAGGTACTCAGACATTTGATTTCTGGCTCAACCTGCAATAAAGATGGCAAACGCTCGGCACTGCTTGCCCGTCTGCACATCCTCGTGAAAGTCGCTAGACGGGTAATTGTTGCTGATGCCGATCTCTCAGATATTAGCTTGAACTATCTCCAAGCTTTGCGGGGTGATGGTTCTGATGTCTTTTTGATCAAGAATGAATTTCAACCTGAAGGCTATCCTGCTCGATTCATTGTGGCAAATAACGATGTGCCGATTATTCAGGAGTTAATCGCGGATATAACCAAGGGTAATCGCGTGTTTGTGGCGACGGATAGCAAGTCCAGTAGCAAGGCGATCGCTAAGTTGGTTGAAAAAATTAGGGCGATTCGTCCCAAGATTAGGATCTTGCTTTTCAACTCGGATACCAGTGGTGGGCGGCATGAAACGGATTTCATGAGCAATGTTAATAAGCGGGTGTTCAACTACGATGTGATCATTGCCACTCCTTCGATGAGTACAGGTGTTTCAATTGAGGTCAAGCGCTTTCATAAGGTCTATGGTTTGTTCTATGGTACGGTCACGGATGCTGATGCGAGTCAGGCTTTGTCTCGGGTCAGGGATAATGTCCCGCGCACCGTTTGGTGTGCCGAACGTGGTATTAATTTCTGCAAAATTGATCGATCTTCTTCGCCGTCTCAACTTAAAAGTACGCTCAGGAATCGCTGGGATCGGGAGGTTAGTTTGATTCGGGCGAGTTTGGGAGATTCTTTAATGCCTGTCGCCGATCATGTTTCTCTGGACAATCCTCACATTGACCTATGGGCAAATGTGACCGCTAGAACCAATGCGGCGATGTGGGCTTTGCGAAATTATTTGCTGGCTCGTCTGGTGTTTGAGGGTAATCAAGTTACGGTGGTGACGATCAATAAAGATGATTCTGGTAAGTCGATTAAGGAGGCTTTGGCTCAGTCTAGACAAGAACGCTATCAAGCTGTCTCTAGCGCCAAAATCTTGTCTCCTGCCGAACAAAAGGATTTACTCTCAAATGAGTCTCACTCGTATCAAGATTTACTGGATCTAGAAAAAACTGCGATCGCCAAGTTTTATTGTCTCGATCAGGTTTCTCCAGAACTCGTCGAATACGATCGCGATGGGCAAAGGCGATCGGAGATTATTAAATTGGAAGCTTTGTTTGAATCAGAGCTTGCTATTGATGCTGATGTTCATGCCTTTACTCGTCAAGCTAAGTTTGGTATGGGTATTTTCCTCCCAGATCAGCCTTGTCATGAATTGGGACGCTATATCAGATCGGGATTAGGTTTGAAGGAGTTACTTAATCCTGATGTTCAATACACTGACTCAGATCTGGAGAACTTGGGTAGTCTTTGTCGGCAATTTGCTAAAGATATCAAAAGGTACTTGGGCTTCAATGTTCCTCAAGATGCGACCAATATTTGGATTTTTCGCATTCTCTGTAATCAGCTTGGGGTCAAAATCTGTTCTAAGCGCATTCATGGCGATGAGGGCATGATTAATGTCTGCTGGCTTGATGCTGATGCTTGGCATCAGTTGCAAGCGATTCTTGAAAGACGCTCCCTCTCTCGGCAACAGGTAACAGCTACTCAACCCGTTTCTAGCGATCGCCCCCCCCTTATAACAAATGATAGTCAGGGGGCGATCGCTAGAAACGGCAAGTTTGCGGTTTGGACTAGGCTGATTGCCACGGTCACTTATCTACGCCATGTACTCACATCGGATATTTCCCCCTATCACCCTCTGTATAAGCTCAAAAACCAGCTATCAGTCTTGTTTTTCAACTTCCAAGTCATGTTCAATTCAAAATTATTCTTGAATTGCTCTCAAGTAAAATCTTAATTTCGCAATTATTTGGACAAACAGACATTTTTGTGGAAAGATATCTTATAAAAATCAGTCAGTTTAGGGAGATTTATCATCTCTAAGGTTTGAGGTGGGGCAATCCTTGTTTAGAAATTTTATGATGGAGTCCTATGTGGGTACATTAACCGATATTTTCGTTGCTCAAAAAGATCAACGATTTGATTTTCTGCGTGAACACTTTTCTCGAATTTTTTTTAAGTATCATCAAGATCGGTTTGCAATTAAACAAATGCAACTAAAACCTTTTACTACCTTTCTTGACTCTCAGCTTTCTGAGCCTATCGATATCAATGTCACGGCTCAGTTTATCAAGCAACATTGTGCAGATGCTCAATCTTTCGTTTCTACTGCTATTAGCGAAGTTGGTAAGTTTAACAATGTTCAACTTCTAGGTGGGGTTTCGCCTCGTTCAGCTAATCTTGTGCGGGATTTATTCGCTGATGAGGATTCCTTGATTGTTAGTATCAGTCAGGATATTGTCATCGAAATTATTGATTTTCTCTGCTCAGATACTCACTATCCTATGCTTTGTGATATTTGCTTTCCCTGTACTAGTCAAGTCATTGTAGCGGCCCATAAAAAGCGAATTCCTGTATCAGTAAGAATACTCAAACCTCCTCTGAGTTTCAAACGCAACCGCCATCGCATCATTGCTTGCAAGAACTGGGACGTACTTGTTCAATATGCTAGTGCTGATGTCGTCCTCAAACTATGCAGTATTCCTTGGCTAGATGAAATTCCTTGCTTCGGCTAGGTTTCTCGCTCAGGAAAAAATAAGCAGTCCGCTCTGCTCTTGTTGATCTGATTAGTTCGGACTGCTTATTTCTCTATTGGGGCTTCGCTCTTAGGTATTGTTTGGGCTTGCCAATCACTGCTGCTACTTCTTCTAGGGTGTTGAATCTAGACCATGCACTGCCATGTTTGCAGTTTACATAGGTAGCAAAACGGGTCAGGGTTCCGCTTAGTAAGCGTAGTAGCATGTCCAATGCTTCATCAGCTATACGGTGATTGATCGACATCGACTGAGCATTGGCGATCGCTGCTTCTTCACAGGATAGGACTTTCTGGATTACCTCTTGCTCCACCAGTAGATCTGGATGTTGCAAGGCGGGTGATGGCAGGGCTGTACAAAATGTGGGTATATGAAAGGCTCCTTTCATAATGTCCGCGGTGGCGCTAGATCCAATTAGTACTTGCCCCGAATCGTAATGATTGCCACAGTCTAACCAGAAGGTTGTTTTTCCATTTTCTAAAACTTGGGCAATTTCAGTTCTAGCTTCTGGATTGTCCACCGCGCCAATACAGATGGTCAGGTGTTTCCATCGCGATGTTGCCATGTCTGCTCTAAATGATGAGACAATGGCGCTGATTTCGATGCCCCATTGCCATCCATACCTTGCTGCTAATACCGATGCTTTGGGAAGCTCAAGGTCGTTAGGAGTAAAGTTTTGGCGAGGAATATTCGTTGCTTCTACCCGATCTGGATCGATGAAAGTAACTGAGGTTGAGTCGAGGTAGGGTATTATCCCTAGCCCCTCTCTGTTAGATCCGTACGTGCGATTTTCATCGCATACGGCTCCCGATATTCTTAGCTTGCGCTTTTGCTCATGTGATGATAATCGTGGCAACTTTCGTGTATTGCTGCAAGATTGTTAGGCTTCCGATTATTGTGATTTCCATCTATATGGTGCAGATGTACTCTTTCATCATCTACGAACTTGAGTCCGCAAATTTTACATGAATGGTTTTGCCTATTAAGTGTTTTAGAGGTCATGTTGTCGTAGAGCTTACTGTGACGTTCGCTCCAATAAACCATATCGCCATCGTAGGGGGATTTATTCCCTTTGACATTGATATGTCTACTTTCGGAGTAAGGCACGGCAGGGAAGGCTTTATCTAGTAATTGCTTACAGGAGTAGCGATCTTGCTTGGCTTCCTTGTTGAACACCTTAAATGCTCTGTATTGGATGTGATATAACGAGTTTCTTGAACCGTCCATCTTACAAAAGCGGTGGTAATTTCTCCAACCTCTAACAATAGGTGCTAGCTTTTCAGCTTTTACCTTTGCACCATAATTCGAGTTATTGACAATGGCTTTTACCTTTTTGCGGAAAGCTTTGAAATTAGCCTCTGAGGGCGTACTTTTAAATTTTCCGTTTTTCTGACATTTGAAATGCCAGCCTAGGAAGTCAAATCCATCTTTCGTGGCGGTTGTCTTGGTCTTTTTCTCGCTAACCTGCATACCTCTTGCAGCTAAAAATTCGCTGATTTTGGTAAGTATTTCAACATCATTGTCTTCAGGGCGAAGAATTATCACCATGTCATCCGCATAACGGATTGATGGTTCTCTCCATCCATTATTGGAACCTCTGTATCTATGGATACTTTCGATTCCGTTTAATGCGATGTTTGCTAATAGTGGGCTTACGACTCCGCCTTGTGGCGTTCCTTGGTCTGGAAAACCTACATTGATTCCAGCTTTAAGACATCTAAAGATGCCAAGCTTTAATCCCGTGGGGGCGATTAGGTTATCCATGATTGCAGAGTGGTTAATCCTATCGAAGCATTTTTCAATATCGAGTTCAATAACTCGTTTATTTATCCCATTTGCTTCACTGTTGAGGTTGCTGAATAGGAGTTTCTGAGCATCATGCGCTGAACGTCCCGTTCTAAACCCATAACTTCGCGCGTGGAAAGTTGCTTCGTGTGCTGGTTCAAGTGCATATTTTGCTAGGCATTGCCAAGCTCTATCCGCAATTGTAGGTACTTTGAGCATACGGGTTGTCCCGTCCTTTTTAGGGATAGGGATTTCTCGTAAACCTGAGTGTTTCCAGTTGATATAATGTTTGGCTAAAGTTTTCTCTAGCTCAAATCGTTCCTCGAATGAGAGAGACTTTTTACCATCTATACCAGCCGTCTTTTTACCAGCGTTTAGCTGCGTTACTTGCCGAATCGCTAGTAATCTAGCTGATTTGGATTTAAGAATTAGCTTTTGTAATGACCTTGCTTTCCGCATGTCGTTAACTTGAACTGCTTTGAACACGCGCTTTTGCAACCTAAAAAGGTTAACTCGGAATTTCTTCCAAGGTAATTCTTTCCAAAGTTCACTAATATTTCTATTGTGGCTAACCATGATTTGCTCTAGTTTGTGTTTTCTGAATACCTTGAGGCAATTACGCCTCATCCTACCCGAACCTAAGGGGTTAATCCTCTCGTCTGGTCTACCGTAAATTCGACAATTTACAGACCTTAGACTCGTTTTTATTCGTTCCGTCCAGATGATTGTTTTGTCCCCTTAGACGTAGCCATTTCAACCACCAGAACCCCTTACTCATACCGATAGCAAAGTCAGTTCGGCGGGATACAAATCTCTGGTAGAGTCAGACATTAGGATTGCGTCTGCTCGGGAATAGGTCGTTTTTCTAGGCTCTATTTCGTCTTAGGGACTCCCTGTTAGCGCCAGTGTCATCTGCAATTGATGTCTGATTGCGCCCTGTTCCCAGCTTCGACCTCCCGTAACCGAGTCGGGTTATCGTGGGCAGATAAGGAGTCAGTCTTGAGTTTAGACGGAAGGGCTTGCACCTTCATCGTCTGGACAGTTAAGCTAGTCTTGGGAGACTTGGCTCTGATGGTTATGTACGGACTGATTACCGTGATTCACCATCAAACGAATCGCACTACTTTTTTCCCTGCTTGTTTCTGTAAATAGGCGATGCGTGGCAAGTTCACGGCTAACCATCCGCCTGTGCCTCCACAGCCTATGAGAATTAGGTCTAGTTCTTCATAGGCTGGTAGCAGGATGGGGACAGCTGCGGCAAAGGGTAATGATAGATTTGACATTACCAATCCTCCGCTAAGCAGTCTGTTAGTTGTGCTGGTAACTCCAAGATCCCTGTGGTTGCGGTTTCGTAGAAATGACCGTAAATTCCCACTCGCATCCTGATCTGTGGGTTGGAGAAGATTTCACCCAGCACTCCATAAATCCGAAAGCCTGTCTCATCTCGGTTATCTGTTTCGGAGAAGTAAGCTCTCATGCCATGATGGGAATGGATTTCGATAATTGCTTTGCCGTAGGTGCTGTTTACACTATTGTCCAATGGCTTACAGGATGTGGCTGTTTGCTCTTGTTCTGGAATCGCGAGCTGCCAATTGCCATTTTCAAAATATAGGTGAAATACAATTTCAACTGGGCGATTATTAGTGTCGCAAGCAATGCGTGAGGCTTCGAGCATTTGCTCTACTAGCGTTACGGGGACTGCGGGGTATGTCATCTGTACAGATGTTGATATTGCTCTTAGTCCTTTGGCTTTGTAATACGACACTGGCGCGATCGCTGTCAAACCTTGCCTCTTTGCCCTGACAAATGTGCCATTACTGCCGTACACATACTCATACATTGAGGTTGGGGCAATTTCAGGCAAGCTTTGATTTGTGGCGATGATGTGCTGAATTAACGGGGGATTCTGGGCGGATGGCAATGCGGTATTTGTTGTGGCTACGTGCTTTTGGATATGTTCTAATAATTTCATTGGTTGATTACCATGTTGATCGCTACCTTTACGGAACTGCCACATTGGACGAGATCGTTGATGGGGTAGCGGTTGGATTTCTGCAATTGGATCAGTTTTTCGCGGATGTCTTCTGGATGGGTATTTGATTTGCTATCCACAAGATGATTGTTAAATGGTGCAGTCATAAACATCTGCCATGCTTTAAATAGGCGCTCTATCCCTTCTGCATAGTTGCTGAGATTATTCTCAACTCCCATACAGATCCTGCCATCTCCATAGATGTTTGGTAATGGCACATGGTAAATAGGTGCTTCGGGTTCAAAGGTTTTTTGTTTGGTTGCCCAGATGTAGCAAGTGTCACCGCATAGCATAAATACTGTCCCCATCATGGGAATGGTCAGGGAGATTCGCTCTCCATCACCCTGTAGGTCGGCGAAGGTAAATGTCCGTTTTGCAGGTGGCATAAACTGCACATACCAATGCCCTTGACGACAAATACCCAATCGTTTTACTCCGTCGGGTATCCAGCCTGAGTCGATACGTTCATGTTGAAAGGCAGCTCTCACTGTTTCAGGGGATAAGAACTTGTAAGTTTCTTTCTCTCCCTGTCGATATTGAAAGCAGTAATGTCCTCCTTTCAGAAACAGGAGTTTTGCCTCTGCTTCGATTAATGGATAGCCATCGGGTTTGAGGGCATCTTGGAGTGGGTCTAGGATTAGCATTGCTGTTTCCTCATGCGGCAAGATAGTGGTTGCGTATTTCGGGATTTGGCTCTTTACATTTGTTCCAGAGCTTGACCACCTTGATACAGTTGGCGGTGTCTTGATCTAGCCATTCGATGAATTCTCGATACTTTTGCCTGATCGCTTGGGCTTCTATATAGGCTTCTCTTAAGTTATCTATTACCTCTACTGTCCAATGAGCATCTACGATGTCATTCTCATAGGAGATATCTAGCCATAGATTGCCTGTGGACTGAGTTAGCATATCCAACGCTATGGGTAAGAGGGTGATTGTCCCTCTTACCTTTTTGCATTCCCGAGTTAACTTTTGGTAATTGATGTAACTCGCGACAGGTGGCAAGTCTTGTTCCAGTTCTCCCTCAATGTCATCCCATGTATCCCTATCTAATCCATGAATTAGACTCATCAAGAATTTCTCGGTCGCTCCTAGTTCTTCAAAGTTATCGTAATACCATGAAGTGCCAAGTGGCTCTACGGGAATATAGGAGATACGTTCTGATTCTTCTAGCAGTAATGGTAGTGGGAAGAATTGCTCATCCACTAAGGTCAGAAATTCTAGCTCCTTATCACTAAAGTTTTCAAGGCTAGTAACTTTGACACTAGCCTTTGATTGTTGGTATTCGTCAGGATAGTAATACTGATACAGTTGCAGCATCGTAGCTCGTTGCTGGAGGGCTGCAATATGTTCCACAGCTCTGTCGGCAGAGCTTGCTGCTAACCACTCGAATTTAGCTTTGTCCATCTCAGAATCCTCGGATCGTCATCGGTGCGGCGATCGGGTTTGCTCTTTTCAGGCTGTCTATTGTCCTTTGATTGCATAGGCTCTGTTTGTGTAGTTTTTTGCTTGCTTCCTCAAAGTCCTCTAACCCGATGATCTCACTCAGCTCGATTAAATGATGCCCCTGCGCTTCGTACTGCTCAATTTCCCACAGTATTTCAAGCAGGGGTGGGATTTCTTCTGGGGTTGTTATCAAAGTAGCGATCGCTGTCTCGCTCATATTGCCCCTTTTGTCCCAGCAAGTTTGCAGACATCCACGAGGATATCGCCGTTGGCTTGCACGGTTCTTTCGATTTTCGAGTTCTTGATTCCTTCAAAATACAGGCTGAGAGTAGCCCTAATTTGTTCGTCACTGCTGCCAATTTCAGGTGGGACGGGAATCGTCTGTCCTTCAATCTTGATGTTATAGTTCACTTCTGTTCCATTCATAATAGTGCCATCTGTTCTGATTTTGTCGATACTAGGGATCGTTTGGTGGTTGTGATTAGTTCTGGCTTTTCTTCTTCAACCATTGCAGTTGGTTCTTGGATTGCCAACTGACTGGTGGCATAAGCTTGAACGATCTGGGCTAGGGGCAAAGGAATTGGCACTAACTCTTTCAATCTAATCGTCTGAATCAATGGCATGCCCTGTTCACGGCAAATGGAAATTATCACCATTCGCTCGGCTGAGTCTGCTTCTGGCAATATCTCAATGCACAGCTTTAGTCTGTCTTTGTCTAAGTCAATTGCTGGGTTGGTCATGGCTTTTTCGCTACTGGAATTATGGCTATCTTCGTTAGCAATGGCGCTAGCCGTTTTTAATAAGCATTAGTTGAATTAAAAAAACAGCAAAATCCTCAAATATGAGGATTTTGCTGTTTTTTCGCTCGATTAGGCGGCAATTTGTCTATACCTTGGTTTCGCTTTAGACTTGATGCCAACTGGAATTGGGATTCGGGCTGGGAATACGCGCAAACGTTCTTCTGTAAATACTCTGAACTTGGCGGTGTGATGTCTACCGTTATCATTGACAGTCAGATACACTCGCTCGTCCAGAATTGCTTCGATGGTTGCATCGGGTAGTTCTGGTCGGGGATACAGTGGGAATATATCCTCATGTTCTTGCAAGAATAACTCCACTGTCTCAGCAAAGCGTTGTTTAGTTTGTTCCCTGTCAAAGCCTGTAATCAATTTTGTACCAAGCCATTGGGCGAATACTTTCTGCTCAAGGCTGACTGAATACTTCTTGGCTTGAGCTACCCATTCAGTGCCTTGATTGGTGAATCGAACCGATAGCAAACATTGATAGCCTTTGTGAGTGTAAATCATAGTTGCTTTCCTACTTTTTTAGCTGGGCAGGAGCCTTGAGCGATAGCGACTAAAAAAAGCAGAGAGCAATACTGCTCTCTGCTTTTTCAACTAGAAGTCATCATAGAAAGGGGCTGATTCTTGATACTCTTCGTCTTCGGCAGACTTCTTCACAACATCAATGAAGTTTAGAGATTGGGCATGAATCACAGTTCGCGCATGATGCTTCTTGTCTTTCTTGGACTTATACTCTTCTGGTTGAGTCAGAACTCCAGTTACTTCGACGAAGCGCCCAGATTCTGCGCGCTCTTCGGCATATTCCGCAGTTCCATTCCAGCAGACTACCTTTACCCAGAGAGGTTCTTGGTTGATCCAATTACCATCTCTGTCGCGACGAGGTTTGGGCTGCACGGCGAGGCTGAAGTCTAGAACGTCTTTGCCGCTGGTTTTGGTTTGACGAATTTCAGATACATTACCGACATAACCAGAGAGGACTACGAGATTAGTAGAATTACACATGAGTTTTTCCTTCCATTTAGGAATCAGGTCATGGACTTCTACGCGATAGCGTATCTTTAAAAAAAATCAATAACTCTCCAATCCATTTTGACTGGTGAGTTATTGATTTTGCGATTTCTAGAATTCCAGTTGGTTGGCGATGTCTTTGGCGATCGCGGCATATTGTCCTGGATGCCGCGATGTCGAAATGTCGATCAGGTTCTGGGCTAGTTCGGTGGTGTATCCTTTTAGCCCTAACCATTCCCGCATCAGTGCTTCACAGACGGCTTTGATTTGTTCAGCGGTCATATTCTCACTGTTGAATTTGGGTTTTGTACCACTTTCATCGGCTCCATACAGCTCAATGCTAGTCTCAATCACTTTGCTGATCTGTTGCTGGGTAATTGCCAATAATGCTTTGAAGGCGGCTTTGGCGGGGTTATCAGGTTTGCTGGGATTAGTTTGAGGATTGGCAATTGGCTTAGTTTCCACGGCTGTTGCTACATGACCATTGGTACTAGCAATTTGAGATACATGACCATTGCTGCTGGCAACGGTGGCTAGTTCGGGCTGTACCTGTGGTTGCTGGATAACTGGACTTACAGGTACAGCGATCACTGGGATAAAAGCATTTTTGTTGGCTGGAGTGTCATCACTAAGCCATGTCTGAATCATTTCGGCAAACTTCTTCCCTGGTTTTGGAAAAATACCGTTACTAATTTCGGGACATCTGCTCTTGGAGATTGTGAGTGTGTTCTGGTCATCTAGTAAGCCACAGATGTCCAGTTCATATTCGCTGCCTTCCTTTTGAATTGGTGCTGTGCCAATCTTGCGGACACTGGTGATTTTCTGCTTGCCACCAACTTCAGCCGTGTTAAAGTCATATTCGATCTTCGATCTCATTGTGGCAATGATGTGACAGCTTGAGCTGATGATTTTGTCCCATAGTTGGCGTTCGATAGGACGGACTTTTGCCCAGTTCCTCACGTCACTGCCCACTGCGTCTAGTTCGGCATACCATGCATGGGATAGGGAGTCGATGATTAGGTAATCAAATCCTGATTCTTCGGCGCTTTCAATGGCATTGTAATACTGGCTGGGACCAAATTTGGTTAGTTCTAGTGATTTGAAGTTAAACAGGTTGGCATATTTACGGCTAGAACCATATTCGGTGTCGATCAGTCCAATCTTCTTGCCCAATATTGATGCTAGTTGCAGGGCGGTGTAGGTTTTGCCACAGCCTGGTGGCCCGTACAGCGCCATGCGGAGTTTGATGTTTTCTTTGGTTGCTTGCTGAAATGAGTAGGTCATAGATATTTCTCCTTTTGAGTAAGTGGGTTTGGTAAATACTTGGAATTTTTCCTTGCGAGCCTCGCTAGAGGAAAAGCGAGAAAAGGCGGCGCATCGCGCCGCCTTTTCTCGCTTCAGAGTTTTTTAGATGCTGTATAAACAGTCAGATACTTCGCCGTCGTCTGTGAGATCTTCTATCTGCACATAGCGATCGCATAGCTTGCCGATCGTGCTTTCATAGTTGCTAAGGTTGCCACTGGTAATCAAAATGCCATAACAACTAAATTCATACTTTTTCCTGTCTGCTTGCCATTGCTCCATGAAACTAGATGATGGGTTGTCTAGTCCGTCGGTGATTAATACCACGTCGGCTTTCTTGGTATGTTCGTGCTGTTGGATCGATGCTAATGCTCCCGTGAGGGCGGCTGTAAAACAAGTACTGCTGCCGTTGTAGAACTTTTCGATGCAGTCAATTACGCGATTAGTGTCGGGAGTTTCACCTGCAAAGTCGTCGATCCGCTCCACTATGTCTGTAAAGTGCAAGATGCGGCAATGGCGCTTTTGGCTCACAGCGATACTCAATAGAGCTAGAGCGATCGCTTTGCTCCAGATTTCTGCTTTCCCTGCCATTGACCCACTGGAATCTAGACAAATGATGATTGGTCCTCTGGCTAGGGGTTCGCGGCTGATTAATTCTCGTTGCAAAAGCGATCGCTCGATGTACCCTTGGGCAAATATGGGAAATAGTGCGGGTTGGGTGAGCTTGACTAGCTCGCAAGGCAGTAGTCGGGTTAGGTCGTTGCCTGTGGTTACGCCGATGATTTCGGTGCGTCCTTCTTTGACTTTGCTGCGTTGCATCTTGGCAGCGATCGCGATTTTCTTGCCTGCGAGTTCAGCGATCGCTTGCAGTTTTGGCGATGCTTGAAGGCGCTGGGCTAGATGGATTTTATCGGCGATTTTGAGTTGGGTTTCGTTGCTGTAATTGCTGCTGCCGCTAAAGGCTGATAGGCTTTCGGCGATCGCTTGCATTTCGGCTTCGGCTTTGGCAATGCCGATCAGCAGTGCGGTTTCAATTTCTGATGGGCTAATTGAGTCGGCGTAGGCTTCACATGCAAGTCGGACTTCTAGTCCCTGTTGTTTTAACTGTTGAATCTTTTGCATCAGTCCCGCGCTGGGTGTTTGCTCTTGAATCGCTTCAAAGATGCCTCGCAGTTGTTTTCGGATTACTTCTGGGTCTTCTAGTGGCTCGACTGGTTCGGGCAGCATTTCCACGATGGCGATACATAGGGCGGTTGTGCCGATGCCTGAGAGAAATTCATCTCCGTTCAGGCGGTTGCTAAATTGTTGAAATACTTCTAGTTCGCTCATCTGTTGGTGGATGGCGATCCAGATTTTGTTTTCTGGTTTAATAGCACTGTCTTCTAATCGGTTGGGCTGGCGATCGTACAGCCGATGGTAGGTTTCGCTGACAAAGGTTTCAAAGTTGTAGATTTTGCGATCGCCTTCTTCGATAACATCATTCAGTCTGGATGACTTTTCTTTAAAATCATCTATACACAACTCTGTCCATTTGGGGATTACATACACTAATGGTTCTTGCATTTTGAGTCTCTATTAGGTTGAGAAAGTTGAGAGAGCAGATAGTCTGCTCTCTTTTGGTTGGGGCTATGCTCCGTACATGATTTCGCTGACTTTCGCTAGTAATGGTTTCTTCTTGGCTTCGATTTCGGCGATCGCTTGTTGTGCTTTCTTTGCCCTGTTTGGGTGTTGAGCAATCAGGCTTTGCAGTCTGTCGATCATGTTTCGCATATCGGACAGTACTCCCGAACCTTCGGTTGCCCAATCGTCTTGCTGTTTCTTTGTGCCATAAACTGGACAGTTTCCCAAGTTTGAAAGCTTTTCGGTGATGGCAGCGAGGATTTCTTGGGCTTGGATATTCACGGGGTTGCCCACTTTGGCGACGATTTTTCTGATCAGCGCTTGTTCTCTAGGATGATTCCAGATCACATGGTTGAGAATTTCAAAGCTGTCTTCGCTTACTTCGGGTTCTTCTTGCAAATAAGCATAGGCTTTGAGAATGGTGACAATCTGCACGTATTTTCTGGTACTGACGATGAAGTTTTCTTTCTTTAGTTCCCGTTGCAGGTCAATCAGGGAGGCGATGACTGGGGCGGGGAATGTCACGTTTTTCACAGCGGTTTGCATTTGCTCTAGTTCTGCTAGGCTCAGCATGGTGGTAATCTGCGGTGCGGCAATGTTGCCTGTTTTGCGGAGCAGTAATGTTCGCAGGTCTTCATCGCCTAGATAATCGACCATGTACCGCAGGCTCAGTCGATCCCAGAATGCTCCATCTTCTTCCCCATCTAGGAGTTCGTTGGAACAGCCAATCATGGTGATTAATGGTGATTGCAGTTTGGTTTTGCCGTTTAGAAATTCCCGTTCGTTCATCAGTCCTAATGCGGAGTTGCGGACAATGCTATTGGCTTTGCCAATTTCATCCATTAACGCTAGATGGGCTTCGGGTAACATTGCTTCGGTGTCGCGCACGAATTTGCCTTTTTGCAGTTCGGCAAGGTCGGGCGCTCCTAATACTTCTTCGGCAACAGTAGTTTTGGTCATCAGGTAATGGAAGAAGGTGGTTCCTGTGATTGCGTCTGAGACGGCTTTCGCGAGTTCGGTTTTGCCTGTGCCGGGTTTGCCTCCTAAGAAGATATGCATTTTCGATAGCAGTCCCACCATGATTAGGTCGATCGCTTCGCTGCGGTCTAGGTACACGCTTTTCAATTCTTCTCGCAGTTGTTGCAATTTCGCTAAGGCTGATTTTGGGGTTACGGTCAAGGCGGTGATATGTCCATTGGTCTGCGCGATTTCGGTTGCCATCATTGTTGAGTTCCTCTTAATCTTTGATTTTGAATGGGGAGTAGCGCGTTGGCTACTCCCTAGATACTTCGCTAGAAGCCGAGATCGAATAGGTTGTCTGAGTTCTCGTCTGTCGTTTCTGTTAGGTTGGTTTCTTCTAGTTCAGCGATGATTTCTTCTGTTTGGGTGATTTCTTCCTCTGGGATTTCCACTGCTGTCGTTGTCACAATTTCATCTAAGACGTTTAGGCAACGTTGACGCAGTTTGGCGAGTTTGTCGGTCAGTGCATCGGAGCGAAATTGCAATAGCTCGGATAGCATTTTCGTCTTGTCTTCGACTTCCCGATATACCTTGAGTTGGTTTTTCAGGGTGCTGCCTTTTGTCTCTGATACTTTTTGAGGGTCTAGAAGTTCGTCTAGGTAAATGGACATCGATTGCACTTCTTTTTCTAAGGATTGTCTGGCGATGATGTCCATGTCGCCGATGCCTGCGATCGGCATCCAGCGAATGTTGTTTTCTTTGTGAATCAGGGGTAGTAGTTCGCGAAAGGCGGTTAGTTCTAGCCGATAACTACGCGCAACAAAGTATGTGCCACCTCGTTCTCGAAATGGTACTCCTGCTTTTTTGACGAACTCCGTCAGCATGGCGCGGATTTCTTTGCTGGTGATTTCTTGGCTCCATGCATACCATTTGTCGAAGGTGGTTCTGGCTATGTCAATCAGCGATTCATTTTCATAGCTCCAGTCTTCTTGGTTCCAATTGGTTGTCTCGTTGCTCTTATCAAAGCTATAGGAGGCGAGTTGGTTATAGCGCAGCTTTTTGTCTTTCTCGTTCTTGTTCTCTAGGACAAATCCATAGACCAGTACTCCGTTATTGGAGATTTGACGGATGAGGAGGTTTTGATTGCTCAGTTGGGTTTGAGTTTTGGTGCGGGCATTTTTGAATGCGCTCAGTTTGTTAGGACTTTCGGGCAAATAACTGAAGTTGAGGTTGACTTGCTCGGCGGCTCGTTTTAAGGTGGCTTCGCTTAGTCGGGTTTCGGCACTGATTGACCATGCGATTAGGTCGCCTAAGTATTCGGCTCCTTTGTCGATCAATGCTTGCTGGGTGGCGATCATCGCTGCTGTGTTCATGGCTTGTATCCTCTAATTTAGATATAGATGAGCGATCGCCTTTTGCAGTCTGCTAGGCGATTGTTTGGTAATAGTGAATTCGGTAGCGGTTGTCTTGGGATGGCTCTACTTGACTTCTGTTTACTTGATTCCCGTCCCTAGTTTTCTGGTAGGTTCCGTACTCACATGGGCTGCTTCTAGCAGTTGCTTTATCTCTTTTGTATAGGGGTCGTTTTGAAACAGGTTTTCATTGAGATCTACCGTTCCGTCACTGCGAATTGTCAATGATGGGTCAAATTTGGCATGAGTTGGTCGATCGTGATGGCATTTGAATTCAGCTCGAATATCTCCTACAAATAGATAAGAGCCTTCTTTGCTCCGAGAGCTAATAATCTTTTTCAATTCCCAATGATATTTGCTGCAAATCTTCAGCATGGTTTTGATTTGATGGATGTTGCCTTTGATATTTTTCATGCAAGCTTTGCTCCTTGATAATTGGCTTCACGTTTGCTGCTATTTCACAATCGCGTGACAGTATCTGCAAATGGTTTTTAGCTATTTGCAGATCGATAGCGGTCTTCTTTTTTCTGTTATTCTTGTCGAGTTTGGATTGTAGAAAAGCGATTAGCTTTTTTGTTTTTTTGATTTCTGGTTCAATCTTGGCAAGATGAGAAGATTCACCGAACTGGAAACTATTTGTTGTCATATTTTTGGAACTCACAAATAGCAGTTAGCTTTTGGCTAATCGCTAACTGCTAATTTCTTCTACGCACTAATCCTCTTGTGCTTCTTTCGCCAATATTTGCGCTGGCGACGGGTTTGGATGTGGATGATTCTTGGTTGCTTTTCTTCTACGTGATGCTGTTCTGGATGGATGGCGATCGCCAGTAGCAATAGTCCACACAATACGCTTTTGTATCTTTTGGTGGTCATATTTGACTCCATAACAAATTAGCCTCTCGATCTGCATCGGGAGGCTTTTGAAGGTTGAATATTGGGTTTGGGGTTAGTCGGTTCTATCTACTGCGAATTCGGCTTGAAGTCTAGATTTATTGGCTTCATAGGCTTGTTTCGCAGTCAGGAATGGATGGGCGATAACATAGGAGCTAAAGCCGCCATCGGTGCGGATAAAGCAGACTACGACTTGGTTTTTGGGTTTGTAGTCTCGAATCTGTCTCTTCTCATCCTTTTGGAATGGGTTTGGATATCCCGATTCTTTGGCGATACGCTCTGCTGTGGCTTGGCTTAGGTAGCAGCCATAGCTCTCAGAATTCAGCCATTTTTGATAGGGGCTGATACCAATTTGTGATTCTTTGGATTTGCCGACATCGATGATAATCGCGCCTCTGCCTTCGCTTTCGTAGCCGTGCCACGCTACGGCTAGCAGTAGTTCGAGATTCACGCGAATGAATTCTACATGGCTTTGCCTTGATTCACTGCCACTCGGTAGGTCAGACGCTTTGTATTTCCACGCCATTATTTTATCTACTCCTTATATTCGTCACAAAATTCCTGCTAAGGACTTCTTACAAACCTGTGTGATAAAAAATTAGCCTACCCATTCTACTACATGAGTATGGGTAGGCTAATTTTCTATCACACTGATTTATATCTTTAGATTTTCTCCAGTGCAGTCTTGTATTTTTCCACTTGCTAGCATTTGCTGAATTGTTCCAGTTTTTGAAGGCAAGAATGATACTGCATCTCGATTGCATTCGAGAATTTCGCAAGCATAATGGTCTTTGAGCCTAGATGCTATCTTTTTGATTGAGCGCTTGAAACTCACTATTACATAACATTTGCTATTTTTAAACAGTGACATCTGGCAATTTTCTTGGATCATTTTTGCATCTCAAATCTTCACAGACTTTTAGCGACAGCGCTTTCCCTATGGAATTCTATTCTAAAAGAACAGAATTCTTAGAATAATGTTAGCTGTTCTCTTTGCTCATCCACATTGGTAGAGTCGAGGTAGGGTATTATCCCTAGCCCCTCTCTGTTAGATCTGGACGTACCCATTTCTGTGTATCCAGCTCCCGATATTCTTAGCTTGCGCTTTTGCTCATGTGATGATAATCGTGGCAACTTTCATGTATTGCTACAAGGTTTTTATGCTTCCAATTATTATGATTTCCATCTACATGATGTAAATGTACTTTTTCATCATCTGCGAATTTTAATCCACAGTTTTTACATGAATGGTTTTGCCTTTTAAGGGCTTTAGAGGTCATGTTGTCATAGAGCTTGCTATTACGTTCGCTCCAATAGACAATATCGCCATCGTAGGGGGATTTATTTCCTTTGACATTGATATGTTTGCTTTCAGAGTAAGGAACGGCAGGGAAGGCTTTATCTAGTAATTTCTTGCTAGAGTAGCGATTTTGCTTGGTTTCCCTGTTAAACACCTTGTATGCTCTGGTTTCGATATGGTATAACGAGTTCCTTGAACCGTCCATCTTGCAGAAGCGATGGTAGTTTCTCCAGCCTCTAACAATGGGTGCTAGCTTTTTAGCTTTTTCCATTGCACCAAAATTCGAGCTATTGACAATGGCTTTTACCTTCTTACGGAAAGATTTATAGTTCGCCTCTGAGGGTGTACTTCTAAATTTTCCGTTTTTCTGACATTTGAAATGCCAGCCTAGGAAGTCAAAACCGTCTTTCGTGGCGGTTGTCTTGGTTTTTCTTTCACTAACTTTCATACCTCTTGAGGCTAGAAATTCGCTGATTTTGGCAAGTATTTCAACATCGTTATCTTCAGGGCGTAGGATTATAACCATGTCATCTGCGTAACGGATTGATGGCTCTATCCAAACTCTATTGGAACCTTTGTATCTGTGAATACTTTCGATGCCATTTAGTGCGATGTTGGCTAATAATGGACTTATTACTCCGCCTTGTGGCGTTCCTTGGTCTGGAAAACCTACATTGACTCCAGCTTTGAGGCATCTAAAGATGCCAAGCTTTAGCCCTGAAGGGGCGATTAGGTTTTCCATGATTGCAGAGTGGTTAATCCTGTCAAAGCATTTTTCAATATCAAGCTCGATAACTCGTTTATTGATTCCGTGGCTTATGCTTCTAAGGTTGTTGAATAGGAATTTCTGAGCGTCATGCGCTGAGCGTCCTGTTCTGAACCCATAGCTTCGTGCGTGGAAGGTTGCTTCGTGTGCTGGCTCAAGTACATATTTTGCTAAGCATTGCCAAGCTCTATCCGCAATTGTGGGTACTTTGAGCATACGGATTGTCCCATCTTTTTTAGGGATAGGGATTTCTCGCAGACCTGAGTGTTTCCAGTTGATATGATGTTTGGCTAAAGTTTTCTCTAGCTCAAATCGTTCCTCGAATGAGAGGGACTTTTTGCCATCTATACCAGCCGTCTTTTTGCCAGCATTTAGCTGCGTTACTTGCCGAATTGCTAGTAGTCTAGCTGATTTGGATTTGAGAATTAGTTTTTGTAAAGACCTTGCTTTCCGCATATCTTTAACTTGAACCGCTCTGAACACTCGCTTTTGCAACCTAAAAAGATTAACTCGAAATTTCTTCCAAGGTAATTCTTTCCAAAGTTCACTAATATTTCTATCGTGGCTAACCATGATTTGCTCTAGTTTATGTTTTCTGAATACCTTGAGGCAATTACGCCCCATCCTACCCGTGTCTAAGGGGTTAATCCTCTCGTCTGGTCTACCGTAATTTCGACAAATTACAGACCTTAGACTCGTTTTTATTCGTTCCGTCCAAAAGATTGATATGTCCCTTTAGATGTAGCCAATTCAATCGCCAGAACCCCTTACTCATGCTGCTAATCAAAAGAAGTTGCGGCGGGGTGTTAATCTCTGGCGAGGTCAGATTTTAAGGATTGCGTCTGCCTACTCCTAGATTGCTTTTCTAGGCTCTATTTCATCTTGGGGACTCCCTTTAGCGCCAGTGTTACTTGCAATTAGTATCTGATTGCGCCCTGTTCCCAGCTTCAGCCTCCAAGTAACGAGCTTGGTCACTGTGGGCAGATAAGGAGTCAGTCTTGAGTTTAGACGGTAAGGCTTACACTTACATCGTCTGGACAGTTAAGCTAGACTTGGGAGTCTTGACTCTAGCGGTTATGTACGGACTGGTTACCGTGATTCACGCTAAACGAATCGCACCTTTTGTGGAATTGTAAGTTGTTCGCCTCCTCGAACTAATCTAAAGTCAGCCAATAGCTTGGATTCTGGGATTGCCCCAAGCCGATCGCCATTCACAGGAATTTCAATCTCAACATTGCTAACAAGCTGCGCGATTTGTTCCAGCCAGTTATCAGCGTCACCTGATACCCAATCCTCAAACTGTCTCTGCCTTAATGCCTCCACGATCGCTGTTGATGGTGGCTCTAGTTGAGATGCCCTAGAGTCTCTTTCCCAGAAGATTTCTTGCGATTCTTCCAAGTCTTCGCCATCTACACAGTTGTCAGTTTCACTATCATCGACAGGAGATTCATGGGCGATCGCATCAAACATCTCCTTCAGGAATCCTAACCGATTTGATTTCTGCTCATATTCCTGTGCTTGCTCAAAGGGTTGACTGACTCGATTTTGTAGTATTGGCAATTCTTGTCTGTCTCGTTCCAGATTCTCTTGGGCTGTGGTTAGCTTGGCAGCGATCGCATTTCTCACTACATGCAATAGTGAACTATAGGGTTGCTGGCATTCTGCGTTAAATTCATAGCCTGAATTGATGCTCGTACCGATATACCCATTAACCTCTGATCCAAATCTGCTTAGAAATACGTTCAGTCCTGCAAATTGTCCAATTTGGATGTGGGTCAATCGATAGCTTTCTTTTAGACGTTGCACTTGTTCGGTAATGTGATGATCGATGAGCACGGCTTTATCCAGCATCACTCCGCGATCGCTGATGAATTGTTTTAGGTTCGCTTGAGATACTGTGGCTAGGTCGTCTTGAATGCGCTGAATGCTGGCGGTATGGGTGGTATTTACCATGTCAGTTAGGTACTGAATCTTGGATTTATCCCTAAATTGCCTGTCGTTATAGGCTTGCAATTGCATTCCTAGTCCTTGCAATTCAGCTTCGAGGGTAGCGCGTTCCATGATGAGCGGATCTCCCGATGCGATCGCTTTCATTTGGGCGGCATTGAGGACTGTCTCATCAATGTCTTCAATGGTGCGATGGGTGCGATCACCCGACATCACCTGCGAAATCATCCGTTGTTTGTTCTCAATCGCTTGCCACAGAAATGAATCAAATCCTGCTTGGTTATTCCTACCTTCAGTAACATAACGGAAGATAAAGACATCACTCCATTCGTTACCCTGACGCACGCCTCTACCTTCCCTTTGTTCCAAATCCGATGGTCGCCATGGACAATCAATATGATGCAAGGCGATGAGTTTGCTTTGCATGTTCACGCCTGTTCCCAGTTTTGATGTCGAACCGAAAACAATCCTGATCATGCCCTCATTGATGGCTTCAAATAGTTTGGCTTTTTTGGTATCGGTGTCGTAATCATGAATAAAGGCAATCTGGTCAGCGGGTATGCCCAGTATCACGAGAGTATCGCGGATATAGCAATAGCTATTCCATCTGTCTTTTTTGGGTGCGTTGCGATCGCAGAAGATTGCTTGAGTGCCTTTGGCGATCGCGGTAATTGTCCAGATTTGCCAGACATTCCATGCACAGGCTAGCAGTTTGTTGTTAATCCATTCACTTGCATTAGGCGATACCAATTTGGTGTGCATACAAGCTTTGGCTCCATCGCCTGTGATTTTGAGCATGTTGTCAATTTCGGGTTTGACTTTACGTTTTGCCACTGCCTCAGCGCGATCGCAGAGTTTGTCCATATAGGCGATTTGCTCTGGTGATGGTTTGCAGGACATCACATGGTAATGGGGCTTCGGGGTTTTCACTTCGGCAAGGGCTGCGGTCTGGATATCGGTGACTTGACACCACATCGCCATCAGTTCGGGCATGTTAACGAATTCGCGGAGGCGGGTTTTCGATTTCAGTTTGCCTGTGGGACTGATTTCTAAGGCGGTGCTGGTTTCACAGAATCTCGAACAGAAGCTATCGAAGTGGGTTAGTCCTTGCTGTTGTAGCAGGTCTAGTTGCAGATAGCGCATCCACACGTCCATTTCTGCCATAGTGTTGCTTAGGGGTGTACCTGTGGAAAAGATGACTCTTTTGCCGTTGATGAGCAGGTATCGCACTTTCATGAAGGAGTCATGGGCGCGTTGGCTATACCCTGTGGGAATGCCCGCAACATTGTGCTGGGTGGTCAGGATTTGCAGTCGTTTGATTTGCTGTACTTCGTCCAGAAATAAAGCATCAATTCCCAGTTGCTCGAAGTAAATCACGCGGTCTTTGCGATCGCTGTTTTCGATTTCTTGGATGCGTAAAGAGATTTTCTTTCGCATGGCTTCTAAGTTGCGGAAGACTTGTTTGGATTCTTCTTTGTTGGTGGCTTCACAGATAGAGCTAATTGCGGACATTTGCTCCTCGAGAAACAGAAGTTCGGTTGATTCGCTGATTTGCAGGTTGAAGAATTGTTCGTAGGTGAGGATGATGGCATCATAGTTGTGGGTGGCGATTTGGCTCAGTAGGACTCGGCGGCGATCTTTGGCAAAGTCTTGAGCATTCGGTACGAGAATCTTGGCTTCAGGATAAAGTCGTCTAAATTCTTTGCTGTAGCCTGGCAAAATCGATTTCATGGTTACGTGCATGACTTTGTGAGCCATGCCTTTGCGTTTTAACTCCATGCCTGCGGCAATCATTGTGGCAGTTTTGCCATAGCCAACCCGATGGGCGGCAAAGGATGCTTTTTGCCGTTCGACGCGACGCACGAAGTTGCGCTGGTGACTTCGCATCTGAAAGTCGGGAGCCATGTTGGGGAAGGTTAGATGTGAGCCGTCATATACGGTGTCGCGGTAGAGGTTGTGGTATTGGTTGTAGTGCAGACATAGTTGTTCGGCGCGATCGCCTTCACTCCAGATCCATGCTTTAAAGGCGGTTTGGATTTTGTCTTGCATTGTCCGCGATGCTGTGGTGGCTTCTACATTCAAAATGCTGATGACGTTGCCTTGTTTGTCTGTGATATGGTCATAGATTTTGGGATCTTTTTGGTTCAGTGAGTGTTCTATCAGTTCAAGTGCTGTGTGGCTGGTGGTTCCCCATTCGGTTTTGTTTTGGGGTGAGTTGATCAGTTTGCTGTCGCCTTTGATTACCCAGATGTTGGCTGGGTCGGGATGGAATTTGACGGTGCTGATTCCTGCATGGCTAAGTAGTTGTTCGCTAAATTCTTTGATGACATCTTCGGGGAGCCATGTCGTTCCTAGTTTGACGCGGATCGTGTTGTGCAATAGTAGGTTTAGCTCGTCGGTGGTCATGCCATTGACGTTGATGCCGAGTTTGACTGCACAGCGCACTTTGATATCTACGTCTGGGGTTTCGGGTAAACAGGGGACGGGTTGATTGCTGCTGATGGTTTGATGGTATTTGTCGATGTTTAGCCAGTTGGGGACTCCGCTTTCTTGCCATGCGATGATTTTGTTGAGTCGGTTGACGACGTTGCCACTGATGAATTCTTCTCTGGTTATCCATTCGGAATTAGTAGTTTCATTCACTGTTGCGGGTGGGATTGTGCCGTTGTAGAAGATGTCGCCTTCTAGTTCAGTGATGACGGTGCTGATGCTTTTGTCAATCAGGTTAGCGATCCAGTCTAGATCGATATAACTTTTGGCATCCAGACATTGGGCTAGGGCATCTTTGGCATTGTCTGCTCGATACCTTGGGGTGGCTCTGACTGTCCTTTGATGGAAGATGGGGGCTTTGGCTGGGCTTTTGCCTTTGCCTCGGTCAATTTCTAATGCTCTCAATCGATAGTAGTTGGGGTCATCGTGGAAAATACCGAGGTTCTCTTTGCTGGTGAAATGTCCGAATCTAATTGCGAACTCATCATATTTTTGATTGAGAATCTGACGCAGTTTGGCTAGTTCTTTTTCGTCTTCGTATTGCTGCATTCTCAGCACTAGGTCTAGGATTTTAGCGACAGACATGGCGGCGCGAATGCGTTGTTGTTGGTTTGCGACTAGTTCTAGCTGATAGTCGGTGCGACGATAGATTTGTCCTTCATGTTCGCAAAAGGCGTTGGGTAGCACTTTTTGTAACTGCGGTGGGATCTGAATTACTTTGGTTTGAGTTACAGAGGGTTCATAGAATTTTGCGATCGCTTTACCGATTTTGCTAATCTCTTTTCTCAGGTCAAAGTTTGCTGGGGCAGTTACTCCTAAATGCTCTCCTCCATATAGTTTGGAGACAGTCAGTTCACCAAGGATATTGCGGAATTTTAATGGGGTTATAGACATGGGTTTGTTCTCAATTAAAAAAGCGAGTCAATCCTTTTAAGGATTGACTCGCTCGGTAGTTTTGGTGTGGTTACTCTTTAGCCTAGCCGCTAGGCAACCTCTACAAACCATTGATTAATCATGATTGGCTCCTGATTGACTGTGTGTTTGCCCGATGGAACTGTCTTTACCCAATCAGGACATTTATAATTCTTTTGATTCGTGGCTATCTGTTCAGTTTCTGTGAGTTTACGGAAAATAAGAATATCGGCAACTACTTCCGTGTTGGCAAATCTCTTAAAAGCGATGTCTGGCAATCTAATCGCAGTCACTAGCTCTAATTTACTCGCTAGATATTTCCGAAAGCTGGTATTAGAAGCATCTAGGGTGAAACAACTGGTAATCAAGCATATCAATCCATTTTCTCTGACTAAATCTATAGATTTGACTAGGAAATAGTTATGGATGCTTAAGTTCATGTGGGCATACCGTGGATCGTACAGTTTGTAATTGCCAAAGGGAACATTACCGATCGCTAGATCAAAACTGTTGTCACTTAGGCTCACTGTCTCAAATCCCTGAGCGTAAATCAGTGCTTCTGGGTATAGCAATCTCGCAATTTGGGCAGAGATTGGGTCTAGTTCTATGCCGACCCATTGAGAGATCTCTCTCATCGCTGTAGGCTGACATCCCATGAACGCTAGGGTATTGCAAGCGGGTTCAATGATCGCTCCACCTGTAAAACCAATATCACCAAGGAGATCCCACATGGCGCGGATTACTTCAAAGCTAGTTTGGTAAGCGGTTGCCGTTGCGGATTTGGCGGCTTGGATTTCGGCTTGGGTCAATAGTTGACTTAGTTTTTCATGGCATCGATGCTGCCAAGTATTACCTTGATGATTGGCTTTCACCCAGATATCGGTGAGTGTTCCCCATCCTGATGCTTTGGCTAGTTCTACCTGTTGTTGTTGTGTTGCTGTTGATATTGATTTACTGAGGGCGATCGCCTCGACGGTTGCTTCGGCTTTTACTCGCAGGGGACTATCAAAATGCTGCTCGATTTCTGGCGTGATCTCAAATATGGGTTGGTACATTTTTGGCTTTTTCCCTAGTTTTTGTTCTTGGGAACTGGCGCTAGCCATAAAAAAAAGAAAAAAGGACACAACTAAAGCTGTCGTGTCCCTTTTCAGATATTTGGTGTGAAAATCGTTACCTTTGCCTTTTTCTCCTTGATTTCTACGCAGCCACCAGTTCGCAAACTATGGTCTTTTGCTGTGTTTTCAGCGAAGCTGTGTATTCACCCACCAATACTTTGGCGGAGTCTTTGGCGACTAGTCCCAGCAGGTATGGCTTTTTCCTGCTTTTACGGATGACTTCTATCTGATATCTGCCATCTTCTTGGCGTTGAGATACAACGATGGGAATACAGGCATGTTCTCCATTTCCTGTCCATTTGGTTGATGCGAGTTCTCCATACTGTGCGCCCACTATTTGCAGTCGCATCAGTTGGTTGTCATGGAGCTGATCGCAGATCTCTAGGAGGAACATATTGAACACAACACTTGCAGTGCCATGATCGCCGTTGTGACTGGCTTGCCACATGGCGGCGGCACAGGTTTGGGCGGTTTTATCGCTTTTCTCCCGTAGTTTCTCGCCTAGTGCTTTTGCCCATTGCACTGCTGCTCTCAGGATTTTCTTGCGGGATTCGCGATCGCTTGATAGTTTCATGGCTTCCCTAATCTTGCTGGTATATTCATCGCGTCGAGCGATCGCTCTTTTGTAGAGGGTTTCGTTCGGTTTGACAAATAGTTCGCGGAATTCGAGCAGGGTACGTTCGTGTAAATCTACAGGTTGCCAGATCTCATTTACTGACTGAATCAATAAAGAAATTGCATCGTTGTATTCGCCGTTGGCTTCCATTGTTCTAGCGGGCTGTTTGCATCTCTGCTTAGCATCGTAGTAGCTGCCATAAACTCCTTGACGCTTGCGGTCAATTAGCCAATCTAGTTTCGGTAAGCTTTTGCCGACTTCATCTAGAAAGGCTTGGTCGTGGCTGAGGTCGGATTTGAGCCGATCCACAGCGACTTGCACTTCTTGGGCTAAGCCTCCAATGTATTGATGATTACCTGTTGCCCATGCGGTGGCTAGGTAATAGGTAATCAGTCCAATTTGGTTTTCGGTGGATCTGAGGGCGACTTCGGCTAATGTGCCTTGCACTGGTACTTTGTCTGGTTTGTAAGTGGTGGGCTTGATGTGGTGCTGACGAATTTCTTTGGCGATTTCAGGTAGTTTCTTAACTGATTTCACGCAGAAGGTGTCACCGTCAAAGTCCATGCCACAATAGTCACGGGCGATGTCTGGGTTGACATACATGGTTCCCTGTTGGTTTAGTCCCTTGATGTGTTTGTTTGTCCAAATCTGTAAGTCATTGCGATCGCGGATGGGATAGCGAAATCCTACATATTCGCCTTCGGGTATTTCGGGGATACACATTTCTAGTTCGCCCAGTTCGGGGCAGGGTTGTGCCATGAAGCTGGAGAAATTGATACCGCCACTTGTCGCTAGGGTTAACCAACGTCGTCTTACTAAGTCTTCGATCTTTCGCACCACATAGGGATGCTCTAGCAGTTGTCCATGAATGTCATGTTTGAGGATTTCCGATAGGATTTTGCCATCGGCTTCTTCTTCGTTACTTGCTTCTTCAGGATCGTCTACTTTGACCCATTGCTCTGTTTGTACCAGTTGGCAAAGTTGTTTGATGTCTGACTGGGCGGCGACTAGGGTTTCCGCTTTCTGTTGGGTGGTTGGTAACACATCTTGGGCGATCGCTTGTTGGCTAAACCATTGCCAGACGGTGTAGGAGGTTTTGACTCGCCGCTTTTGGGCGAAGTTGACGATTCCTAGTTTCAGGTTGGTTAGTTTGTGAATACCTAATGCTGGTTTATGTCCTTTAAAACATGATAGTGGCAGAATTAGGTCGATTCCTTTTAGACAATTTAGGCTGAGCTGCAATGTTCCTTTGGCGACCCATTGATTGGCGACTCCTGCTCGGAACTGGAATGGAGTGTTTGCGTGGATGACAAAATCTTCGCTTTGGCGCAGTTGGTTTAGAAATTCATGGCTGATTTTGCCGTGACAGTCATCGGTGCGATGTTCTTTGTCTTGGACAATCAGGATGGTTACTCGTTCGATGCCATATATCTTCAGGCATTCAGTCATCAGGATAGAGCCGTAGTTGATTTGTCCCATAGCGCTGGGGAAATAGGTGGCAAAGGGATTTAATCCTTGGCTGAAGAAGAAGTCTCCATGTTTTCTGGCTCCCGACGCTCCCGCTAGTTGGTATTTGTCTATCCCTTTGGTTAAGGCGGCGATCGCTTGTTTCTTTAGGGGTGCAATGCTTTTAGCGGCGGTACTGCGCTTGCTGGCAGATTTGCTGGTTTTAGCGATGCTTTCGGCTTTGGCTATCTTTTGCAAGTAGGTAGAAATGTTGCCGATGCTGAGGTTGATGTCTGGATGTAAGGCTTCGAGCAAGGTGTCCCGAAATTGGATTTCGTTATCGACGATCTCGCCTGTGGCGAGGTTGGTCTTGGCGATCGTTAGCATTTGTTTGTAATCTCAAAATAATTGAGCAGATAGATTCAACGGTTTGAATCTATCTGCTTTTGATTTATGGATAGGTTAGGCTGCTTTCCTATTCAGGTCTTGACGATAAACGACAAATCCATTCTTTTGCAGTTCGTCAATGGTAGTGGGCTTGGATGGTAGAAAGTTGATCTTCCCTTCCTTGGTTGCCAGAATCTTGCAGCCATAGTGAGTTTGCAAGCGTTGGCTCACTTTCTCAATTGGCATACTGAGGTTGGTCAAGGCCCATCCCTTCTTCGCTTGATATAGCCACATCTTGTCTGTGCTGACTTGTGGTTTACGCGCTTTGGGTTTGCGGCTGGTTTCAACTACTGCATTACTGGCTGCTACTGTCTTTCCCAGTTCCTTGACGGGGATTTGTGCGTTGATATGGACGATCAAGGCTCTGGTGGTTACGTGCAATTCTGCTTGACTCAGTTTGTCAATGATTTTATCGGCAAGTTCTTCAGGGGTATCGAATCTTAGTTGACGCGCCATGTTTTTAGTCTCCTAACTTTATTTTTTGGGTTGACAATCGTTCACGGACTTTACGCGCTAGCGTTCTTCTTGGCTCATGCTTGTCAATGCAGATAACATTCTTGGATGAATATCTACATTGACAAGCTTTCTCTTGCAAACTAGGCGGTTAAGTAGAAGATCAAGTCCTTCTTCTTCAGTTTTCGCCAGTTAGGTATTTTGCGTTCTCTGGCTAAGGGTCTTAGTTCTTGGACGGTCATTTTCGTGAGTGGCTTAGTCGCGACGGTCGCTATGATTTCTGTATTTGTTGCCTTGACTGCCGATTCTAAGTTCGGGGCTGCTTTTGCTGAGGGTAAAGATACTGTTGCATCTGGTAGCACTGAGTTTGTGGCTGTTAGATTCCTGACTGTGGCTTCAGGTATTTGCCCCTGAGAATTTAGAAGCGATTGATCGGTGGGTTCAGTCCCTAGAAACGATAGTAGAGCGTAGGTTAGTGCGGTCACTAATCCCAGTAATGCGATGAGGCTGATTGTTACGATCGCTTCGGTTGCGATCTCGAATAATGATTGAGTTTTCATGGGTTTCCTGATCGGGGTTAATGCTGTTTAATTTTGCTGAGAAATGGTTCTAGCGATCTTTGCAATTCCAATCGAATTTGAGCGCGATCGCTAGACTGATTTTTAGTTCAATTGTCTGGCTGCGTTTTTTTTAGAGAAGATATAGGGGAAGTCTTCGTGCAGGCTTTCCAACTGATTCTCAACAATTCGCCGACAATTTGCCCGATCTGTGGTGCACTGATTCATGGCGGCTTTGGCGAAATACTCGGCACTGGTCAGCATTTCCACTACACCTGTGCCAATTTTCGAGATTTGGTCGGGGTGTTGGCTGAGATATGCGCCTAGTTCTTGAACGCTGTCTCTCACTGCATCCAATATCGAATCTTGGTTCTGCACTGTTCGCTTTGTGCCGTCTCGAAAGGTTAATAGTTTTGTGCCGTCTGTTAAATCGGTGACTTTTGCATTCATCGATTTGGCTAGGTCTATTAGCTGTTTGGTCGTCTTCAGACAGCGTGATTTCGATCTAAATACCTGCGCCTGTGTTCGGCCTGTCAATGCACTTATTGCTATTTCCATAAGATTGTTTTTCCTAATTTGTCAATCGTCATGGACTTCAAGCGTAAGCGCTCTTCCTATTTTGGGATAAGTTATGAAGTTCCTCTATGCTTATCTCAGCGTGACCTAGCCTATGCTATTCATGTTCCCTATCAATATCAACGGGTAAATGAGATTATCGTCGTCGCGGCATTGCGCCTAGCATGGCTTTACGCTTGGCTCGGTTCTTTTCCACTTCGGCTGATTTCTGGTTCGCTTGGTTTGACAGATAGTTCGCGGAATTCAAGCAGGGTGCGCTCGTGTAAATCTACGGATTGACAAAAATCAAAACAAGGTACATTCACATCAAAATCAAAGTCTGAAATACTATAGACAAAATTATAAACACAATCTAAGATATTTGCTAAATAACTACTATATCTCGTCAAATATGGCTAAATACGAAAGCCAGCGTAAAATTGAAAATAATTGGGTCACTATAGCTCTACATAGCAATGTTGATCATGCGAAAAAAGTATTAGTTGAGAAGTATTCAGATCGAGAAGTTCGTATAATTGATAGCCGCACTCAAGAAGTTATATTTCCTTCACGGGAAATAGTTGTCAAAGACCAACCTAGCAGAAAGAATAAAGATACTACTTCTGAAAAAGAATTTAAGGAAGCCTTAAAAAAATGCTCAACAGCTTCAAAAAGGGCTTACGACACAAGTTTAGTCTACTACACCAGAGTTTCACAAATACTTGAGAAACTCGAAAAAAATTTAGATGAAATTGCCCCCCAATTATTAGCCGATAAAGATGCGGCTAAATACCTTTTTGGCGAAACGGTTAGACAAATAACTACTGAAATAAGCGATCAATCTACAACAAAACTAGACGACCTAAAAAGATATCTCGACAAACAGAAAGAACACCTAAAAGATTTTACTGTTGTATTGTTTGGAAAAACAAAAGCGGGTAAAAGCACAATTCGGGAAGCATTTACTCGTGGTGATGGCGGTACAATTGGAAAAGGAGCGCAACGTACAACTCAAGATGTTAAAGAATATGAATGGCAAGGACTGCGTTTAATTGATACTCCTGGGATAGAAGCTTATAAAGGAGAAGAAGATAAACGTAAAGCAATGGAAATCACCCGTGAAGCTGATATGGTAATTTTTCTTGTTAGCGATGACTCAATCCAGCCTAAAGAATTTGAAGCTATGGCTTGGTTAAAACAAATCAATAAATACTTTTTCATTCTTTTAAATGTCAAAGAAAAACTTGATAACAAGAAAAGAATTGAGAGATTTATTAAAGCACCTGAGAAAATCTTTGACACTAAAAGATTACAAGAACACGAACAACGTATCAAAGAAAATGTTGCTAACATTTTTGAAGTAGAAAAAGTCGATATTGTTTATATTCAAGCACTTGCAGCATTTTTGAGTACCCAAAATGAATACTTAGACTATTCAGATGAACTTTGGAATTTAAGTCGTGTTGAAAAAGTTTACAATTTAATTACTAAAGAGATTGTCAAAACAGGCTATCAGAAAAGAGTGCTAACAATTTGTAATGGAGTTGTCAATTTTATTGACGATATTATTAGGTCTCTCAATACACATCGAAAATCACTTGAGGTACAAGTTGGATTTATGAATGATGAATTACCAAACCTAGAGAAAGAACTTCAAAAAATATCTAAAGAAGGCAATCAAAGGATTGAAAGAAAATGCAAGGAAAAATTCGATAAAATTCGAGGGTGGATTCCTAGATTTGTTGATAATTATTTAGGTAAAGAGGGCGCTCAACTGGAATATCAAAAGAGAATAAACAAGGAGACTGAATATATTCAAAAAGAAATGGAGGGATTATTTCAAGAACTAGTCAATAAAGTAAAAGAAGCATTAAAAGAATTTGAGAAAGAGTATATGTATGACATGGGAACAATCAAAATTGATCCTCCTGAAATTAATAATTTCCAAAAAGATTATACAGATGACACTTTAAGGTATGTGAGCATGGGTTTGGGGGCAACTTCTGCAATCGCAGTAGGAATAGCAGCTTTTGCAGGAGCAAATTTCTGGAATCCTATTGGCTGGGTTGCAGGTATCGCATCTGTTGTGGTTGGTATCTTTGGCTGGCTATTTGGTAGCGGTAATGATGAGCGTAGGGCTTGGCAAAGGCAAAAACAAGAGGCAAAAGATTTACTATATAGAAAACTGCATACATCAGAAAATGAAATCGTTAAGTCTTATCAAGATTTACTACAAAAGTACATTACTTCAAGGCAAAATGAGGAACTGAAACGAATTAAAACCTATATAAACCAATTATCTAAAATCTCTAATGAGTTGTATATTTTTGGTATACAACCATTGAAAGAACAAAATGTTAAGCTAATTTCAGTCAGGGATCTTATGGCTAAATAAAATCAACTTAAGTTGATAAATTTTTATAAATACAGCAAATACTATACAGGAGTTACTAATGTCTAAATTTCAATTCAAAGAAAAAGCCCAAAAAGTTGATAGTCTTTGTCAAGAAACTATTAAAATACTTGAATCATATCAAGATGATAAAATTGAATGTCTTTTAATCGACTTTCAAAATTTTTTCAAAGATTATCAATTACAAACTAAGCTAACCATTGCTTTTATAGGTCAATACAATGCTGGTAAATCTACCTTAATTAAGGCTTTGACAGGAGATCCGACAGTCAAAATTAGTGCTGATGTATGTACAGACTTTATAACAGAATACCCTTGGCATGATGTATTACTAGTTGATACACCAGGAATCTATGCAGGAAAAACAGAGCATGACGAAATTACTCTAGATAGAGTTTCTAGATGTGATTTGCTCGTTTTTATGGTTTCTAATGAACTGTTTAATCCTCAAGGCGGAGAATTTTTTAAGAAGGTTTGTGAAATGCAACGAGTAGGACAGATTCTTCTTGTGGTTAACAAAATGAGTGCAGGTGGTGAACCTCAATATTTAATCAAGTCAATACTAGAAGTTATTGAGCCGTATCATCCTAATGATTTTTATACTTGTTTCATTGACGCTAAATCATATTTAAACTCTCAATTAGAGCAAGATCAAGAAGAAAAAGAATTTCTCATTGAGGATTCTAATTTTGATGATTTTTTAAGTTCGCTAGAGAAGCTAATTAATAGAAATAAACTTTCTGCAAAACTTGCAACACCTCTACATCGAGCCGTTGATACACTTGATCAGGCACGAAACCTACTGAGTACCGATGATCCTACTACTCGCAATCTACTAGAGCTACTCCGCAGGAAAGTCTTAAAGTTTAAAGCTTCTCAAACTAAGTTCCAGAATGACTACCAAGCAAGACTAAATGATTTTGAACACGAAATTATCATGTTGGGGGATGCCGTTGCTAGTAAAGTTGATGGTGAACACACTGAAGATGATGTCAATAGTGAAATCCGTAAAGCTGAACAACAAATAGAAATATTGTCACGCAGCACGACCCAAAGAATTCAATCAGATTTAGAAGAACAACTTCAAAACCTACAAATTGACCTAGAAGAACTCATGCAATCTCCACTAGGTAGATCTCTCACCGAGGAGATTGCTATTCCATCATCAGGAATCCCTAAAGGTAATAACTATGGAGTTAATTTCAGTACGGAAACATCTAACTTTTTGAAAAATTCTCCCGATTTACTTAAAAGTGTAGGTGTACTTGCTTCAGGTGTCTCTAGAGACTTTGTATACAATATTGGTAAGTTTATAGGTATTAAGTTTAAGCCTTGGGGTGCAATAAATGGCGCAAAATTTATTAATGGCTTAGGTGCGGTAATAGGTGCAGTGGGAATCGCTGTTGATATATTTATGACAATTCAAGAAAAAGAAGAAAAAGCCCGTATTGAACAAAAACTAAGAGAAGCTAGATCGAATATTAGGGAATCTTTTAGAAATCTAGCTTCTGAAATCAAAGTGGATTATGAGGCGAATATCAAACAGCAAGTTATTAATGGATTTTACTTCCACGAAATTAAGGCAGTAGAAGATCAGCAAAATGCTCTAAGAAAAGCTGATGCAAAAAAAGCTAATGCTCAAGTATTGATTACAGCTAAACTTCAAGAAATCAAAATTGAAATCGGGAATCTTTCTTAAAGTACTCATGCGGCAAAAGTGATAAGAAAAAATGACAACTATCCCCCTAACACGCGACTTTAAAGAAACAGTTAATGCAAGAGTTCAAAGAAATTCAGCATTTGCCGCCGCTTTACTTGACGAAGCTATTTCCCTTTTCCTCAATGGCGAACCAGAAACCGCGAGACTCATATTGAGGGATCTCGTTAATGCCACTATCGGATTTGAAGAACTAGCGATCGCCACATCTAAGCCCAGCAAAAGCCTTCATAGAATGCTATCTGCAAAAGGAAATCCCACAATGGATAATCTCAAAGTCCTGCGTAAAACCCTTCAAGTCGATACCAAAGTTCATACTGTTGCTTGCGCTTAAAATATCTGCCATAGAAACCTCAGAACGGTCACACCCCTCACTACCTTTGCTCTTGTCTCCCCTTTTGATTTTCAGCAATAACTTTAAGAGCGCGATCGACATTCTGAGCATCTTTGACAGTCACCTGACTCTGAGCAATTTCTAAACCTTTTTGCACCAGCAATGGTACATATTCGATATTTCCTTGCCTCAAGGCTTTTGTATCTAAGGTCAACGTATCTGTAGACTGCTCCCACGTTGCCCTATATTTACCTTCATTTCCTTTACGCTCAAATACAAGATTTCCATTTTTAGATCCCACATATTCACTGGGAGTAGCCAATACTTCTCGCCACTGCGATGCGATGTGCTGGCTCAATGACTGATGATCTTTGTGCATTGCTTGCTGTGCTTTTTCGGTGATACTTTCACCTGCGATGAGGTCTTGAATACGGTCTATATATTTCTCACTCTTGCCCAAATACTCAGCGGTTCGACTCCACTCCGTTAGTTGCTGAATTTCAGCTACTTCATTACGATCTAGTTTGATAGATTGTTGTTGTGTCGGAAATGGCACAATCTTTCCATCTACATAATCTCCTAAAGGCTGAAAGTGCATTCCCCATGTGTTGCTATGTCCTTGAAATGTCGTCAATTCCTTGGCACTATGTTTTTCCATCTGCGACCATTGCTGTTGATAGGTAACGTCTTTCAGCATTTCTGGGGTGATTTTGTACTGTTTACCCACCTGAAATGCGACTTTCTGCTCTCCTGCGATCGCGATCGCTATGTCCCCTTCCTTAAATCCATAGGCGGCATAGGGTTCATATCTCCGCGTCGTGTGACATCTACCATGTCCGCGCATTGCTTCGATACAGGTATCGACTGGCAATGAGTTCACTTCTCCATGCAGCTTTAGGGGATAAACCATCTTGATGGGTTTTCCTGTGATTTTTACTGATTGTTCAAGTTTTTCAGCAATCTCTTTTTCCTTGAAATCCTCTTGTGGGGTAGCCTGAGTATTACTCTGGGTAGCAGTAGCAACTGAGGTAAGCGCTTCTCGATCTCGCTGGGGATCGTATCGCACTCCCATCGCGGCGAGATTCTTCCATGTCATCTCGACTAAGCTTGCTTTTACAGCCTGTCCTTCATAGAGATAGGTAATTCCATTAATTCTGCCTCCTGCTTGCACTTGTGCCTTTAAACCCACGTTCTCATCGGCAAGTTTTGCCACGAATTCGGTCATTGTCGGTTGGTTTGCAGCAGCCTTGGCGATCGCTTCTTTTAATTGCGGCACAATGGCATCAAGGTTGACTGCTTCTTTGACTCGTTCTGGTGATAATCCATGCCATATTTCAGGCAATTTGAGTGTACTTCTGTCGATCGCTAAGTCTGCATCTTTCTTGCTGGCAGAAATATGGATATTTGCAATGAACTGACTGCCAATGGGCATATAGGCTGCATCATTGTGGACAACGCCCATATTTTCCCATTGGTCACCCGTCTGGACTTGAATTACTCTCTTGTCATAGATAGGACTTTGAGGATTGGCTTCGATTGCCATTCGGCAATTTAGGGATTCATGGGGTTGCCATTGTCGATCTTTAAGTTCGTTGGTTTCATACTGCAAGCCAATTACTTTGATTTTTTCTACCTGTAGTTCTTGCAGTTGCTTGGCGACGACTTCCGTAAACATCTTGCCTGTGATCGCGCGATTATTGTTATGCCATAGGGCAGCAGCTCGGCGATCTCTTTCGGCTTCTGGAATTGCATCCCTCTGGGTTTCCAGATATTTCTCGGCGGCAGCAAATTTGTCGTCAACGTCATTTTTGGAGATTCCTAGTTGGAATTCTAGTTTGAGGTTGGCGAAGATTTTGTCCTTTTCAAGGGTTTTCCCATAGGCAGCTAAGGTGGCTGGCGAGATTAATCCCACGTCAATTTTGTCTTGATCGATTAGGGCTACGGCTTTGTATGGATATTGTTTTTCGGTCTTCCAGTCTTTATTCTTAGCAATCTTGATATCGACAGTTTCACCTTTGCGGGCGATCTCCCAGATTGGTGACTCGCCATCGGGGTCAGTGCTAATCACGCTGACGATTTCGATTTTGTTGCCTTTGCTAGATGTTGCAGTAAGAGCAATCCCTTCTTCATGTTCGAGACGGCTACGACTGGCGGCAGCTTCGGAGATAAGCTTGTTGTAGTGTGTGGCAATTCCCTTTGCCCATTCGCTATCTGCGGCGGTGTGGCTGTCTTTGGGGAAGATATGGTCAAAACGATTGTAGTTGCGATCGCCAATTAAACTATATTCTTTGTAAATCTGGTTGGCTTGTTCCACCATCCAGCCTACGGGGTCTTGGGTGTTAGTTTTGATGCCTTCAGTACCGATATAGGCGTAGCTATTATCTTTGTCTTTAATCCATTCGACTTGTTTGTATTTAGCGACTTTCTGACAAAATTGAAATTCATCTTCATTGACTTTTCTGGCACTTTTGGGCGTATCGACAGCACGTTGTAAGTTGACGGCGGCTAGGCTTTCTAACTGCCACAGCAGTCTCTCGGTTTTGGCTAAACCTTGAGTTACAACAGGTGCTTTTTCTGGTTCTGGGAGTTTGGGTATGGTACTGGCGATTTGGCTGATTTCGACAATCTGGTTCCTCCATACGTCATTGAGAATGCGAAAGGGTTTCTTATCCTCTTTGTCTTCGGCAAGTAGCTTTTGGAAGTGTTTGCCTATGTCCTGCAAGTATTCGCTTCTTTCGGATTCTGGGATATATTGGGCATCCCATCGCAAGGCTTCTAGCCTCATGCCTAGATTTGCAACTCGTCCTGTGGGATTATCGGCAGCATTGACCGCAGCACTGGCTAGGTTGGCAAATCCATTGGCTGCATCGCGGGGAATCTTCTTTTCTTTTTCGACTTGAATTGGTTTGTTCTCTGGCAGATTCTTGTCAATAATCTCTTGAATTAGGGTTGGGTACTGCTCAATTGTTCTCTTGGAACTGGCTTGCTGGTCTGAGGTTAGTTGGCTAGGAATTATCCCTACGCGATCGCCATCAAAGTCGATGACTAGTCGTTTCGCATCGTTGGGATTGAGGTAGCAAACTCCTCTCTGTCTATAGGCTTCGGGATCTAATTCCCGCAAAACTGTGAGGTTATTCGTAAATACATCAAAGTTGGCGGCATTGGCGACGGGACTGCGATAGATGGCAACTTCGGCTCCATCGGGTAGTCCTGTAAAACTGACTTCTCCTTCTTGGAGTTGATTATGAGGTTGAGCAATACCACTGGGGACGTAAACGCCTCCTGTGGCGACTTCTTGCCATTCACTCTGTAGGAATTCTCGCAAGCGTTTGGCGATATCTTCCATTTCTAATATCTGACAATGACCGCCTTCGATTAGGTCGGTTTTGAGGATGTCATAGAGCCAATCTTGGTATTCTTCGTTAGGTGAGGTTACTGTCTCTCGTTCAATTTCATTGGCTGTTGTGTTTTCTTGTGGGCTTAATCCTAGTTCCAGTGCTAGTTCTGGCTCAATGATTGGTGTAATGTTAGCGCGATCGCCTGTTTCTTCTTGCCTCTGCTGTTGTCGCTTTTCATGACGCTCGATATACAGTTGCGCTACCTTACGCGGGTCAGATTGGGCTTCAGCTAAGCGTTCGGCTTTGATTTTCAGCTTAGGCAATACGTCTGCTTGGACTCCTTCAGGGAAAAAGACGAGAGCTTGAGTACCCAGTTTTTGTTCAGTGAATTTAGCATCTTCTTTTCTTGACCAGAATAGACTGATCTCGTGGATTCCTGTGGTGGTGGTTTTGTTATCGCCTTTGATGCTCGATTTGGCGATAATTCCATCGACTTCTAGGGCTTGGCAAAGCAAGCTGGCTCGACAGGTTCCTTTGATTACACCCTGCCACTCAGGTACGGCGGCGCGATATTGAAATGGGCGATTCGGTTCAGCTTTCAGTTGGTTTGCGAGTTCTGGAGAGATCAGGCTATAGCAGTCGCCGAGTTTGCTGGCGATCGCTCCCATTGCTTTGTTACTAAGGGTAATACCGTTGCTGAGGGTGATGAGTTCCTTTCCCCAGTCCGCTTGGTAGATTCCTGTATCTGGATCTTTGCTCAGTGTTTCATCATCGATGATTAGGATTCTGGCGCTTTCTTTATAGATTGAGGTTTTTGCTTCTGATACAGGTAAACTGCCATAGGCGACAGCATCGCTATGATTGGTGAAGATTTCTTGGCTTACCTTTTCAGAAATCTCGCGATCGCCAAAATAAGCAGTTCTCCCATTAGCAAGAATTAGATACAGCCCTTGCTCTTGCAGTCGCTCTATGTCTCGCTCAGTGATGCCGTCGTACATCTTGCCAACAGCTAGTTTACTCGGCTCAATGTCTTTCCCGATCTTCAGTTCGAGGTAGCTATGCTCAACGGTTTTCGGGGGCAAGGGTAACTCTTGCCCTGTCTTCAGGTCAATCTGTCTAAATTCCATGTCATGATTTCTCGCTAGAATTCAAAGTCAATTTCTGCTTCTTTATTTGGTTTAGTTCCTTGTGTTTTCGGTTTGGCTTTTGCCTTTTTGGGCTTTGGTTCTGCATCTTCGTCATACAGGGAATACTGTGATTCATAGCGTGCTATGTCATCAAAGCTGGCTAGTCCTTCACTTAGTAATTCGTCGTAGGTATAACCTGCGTCAATCTTGGACTGGATATTGTTTCTCATTGGTTCCTCTTTAGGTGTTTAGGATTGAATACAACGGATTGGAGAAATCGATAATCTAGAGAGTATATTTTATCAATTTCTCTGGATTGATGTTTGAGAATATTGTTGGTACAAATTCTGGGATTGTCAATACTCCATTATGGTAGTTTTAGCTTCATCGGCGAATCGCTAGATTTTCCAATAGTTTCACGTTGGCTGTATTCTGGTTGTAGTTTCATTTCTTCTGTATGACCCTGCTCAATCTCAATCAAGCTGATTTGTCCGACACCCGTTTAATTGCTTCCGATGTTGATGGTACTCTTACCCGCAATGGAAAATTCTCTTCTGATTTCATCTCGACTCTTCTCGATTTACAATCATCGGGAATTAAAGTCCTGTTAGTGACAGGTCGCTCAGCGGGTTGGGTCAGTGCTTTGGTGAATTATTTACCTGTCTCTGGGGCGATCGCTGAAAATGGGGGGGGGGTTACAGGCTGATGGTCAAAAAGATTTGCTCTCTTCGGTTCCTAATCTATCTAGACATCGCATTCTTCTAGAAAATACTTTCCATCACATTAAGCAGCTATTTCCTAATCTTCTCACTTCTGCTGATAATCAGTTCCGTATTACCGATTGGACGTTTGATGTCGATAATTTATCGGCTGATGATATTCAAGCAATTTCTGCTCAATGCGATCTCATGGGTTGGAGTTTTACCTATAGCAATGTCCAATGTCATATCAAGCCCCTCAGCCAAGATAAGGCTACTGGCTTGCTCTCAGTTCTAAAAAAATATTTTCCTGAACTCAATTCGCAGCAAGTTCTAACTGTTGGCGATAGTCCTAATGATGAGGCGATGTTTGATCCTGCTTTATTTCCCATCTCGGTCGGCGTAGCAAATGTTCGTCATTATCAAGACAAAATGCTGCATTTACCCAAGTACGTTACTGAGGCTTCTGAGTTTGCTGGTTTTTCTGAGTTGGCAAAATTATTACTACAAACGTAAAAAGCGGCGCATCGCACCGCCTCTTATTTTTTGGCAAGGACTAACAATTTAGCGATCGCCTCTAATCAATAACAATTGCACCAGTTGCAATGCTGCATAAATCGCTGTCGCTACATACGTCCATGCCGCCGCATTCAGAACACTACGAGCACCTCGATTTTCATCGCCTTGCAAAATTCCTAACTCGTCAATTAGTTTCAGAGCACGGCTTGATGCATCAAACTCAACGGGTAAGGTGACGATGTGAAACAGGATCGCTCCTGCAAACAAAATAATGCCAATGTTGATAAAAACTGTACTCAAACTACCCAATGAGGTTAGAAATAGCCCTGCCATTACCATCAGGGGGCCAAAGTTTGCACCGATATTTGCCACTGGCACTAGCGATGCACGGATATTCATGAATTGATAGCCCCGTACATCTTGCAATACGTGACCACATTCATGGGCGGCGATCGCGGCGGCGGCTAGGGATGACGATGCGTACACCGACTCCGATAATCGCACGGCTTTAGCGGATGGGTCGTAATGATCGGTCAGTTGTCCTTCGACTTGCTCAACGGTAACATCATGAATACCCATACGCTGCAAGATGGTCTTGGCAACTTGTGCGCCTGTCATCCCTAAACTCGATTGAATTTCGGCATATTTTTCATAGGTTGCTTTGACCCGATGTTGCGCCCAAAACATCAAGATCATCCCTGGAATTAGGATTAAGTAGGACGAGTGAAAGTACATAAACTTTTTTCCTTTAGTCAGTTCTGTATCTCATTATCCCCTTGCTACTTCAGCCTCTGACGGTAGTGAAAACACCACTACTGCTGCACTTTCTCAAACATTATCAAGTCGTTGTAGTCAGCAAAGTGGGAAAATCCCGAAATATTATGAATACTGAAATCATACTTTGCTACAAAATAGTGTCACAGATGACAGTATGGCGACCCTGAACCAAAATTGACAATAAGTTCGAGCAAATTTTGAGAATTTAGAGATTAGATCTAGAGTGATCGATGTATGCTTAAATTGCAGTTTTTTATCTACAGGAGATTACTTAATTAGTTTTCCCCTTCAAGTTAAAAAGCCAGTGACGCGAACCACTAGCTTTTTAAAACCCGAAGGTACAAATTAAATTTTTTGGAAACGGGCAGAGCTGCTTTGGAAAGGCAAGATTTGTTCGGTGCTTTCTTATATCTTAAATGCAAGATACGAGTTTAGCAACAATTTTTGTTGCAAATTTTTTGAATTTGTCAAAAATAACGATCAAACAAGTCTAAAAAATCTATCCGTTTCCTGAGTGAAGACGCTACAACCCTTACATTCAGGACAATTGAGATGTTATTAAATTTGCGAGACTTGACTCGGCAGATCTGCAAAGTGATCGCTGAAGGCAAGCAAAAAAGAGGTCGAGTAGCTTGACCTCACAGATAGATCGTATTTCTAATGTTGCGGATCTTGAATTTACAACCAAAGGCATAGATCCAAAATTACTAACCACAACAGAATTAGCAGCGCAAACCTTTGCGAGCTTTTTCCCCTATGCGTGGAGTTTTATCTACGCCAAAAATGTAGATCGGACGAATAAACCCGAATGGAAGACAGAAACGCGCTACCCCATCACAGGAAGGCGACTATATGACTATTGGGCAGATAACGAAACGCTGATCGGCGTAAGATTCGGCAACCAAACCGAATATGCCCTACTCGACATAGACAAAGGCAGCCCCTACCACCCCAGCAATAATCACGAGAAATTTAAGACAGTCCTCCAAGCTCTAGAAGACATAGGACTAGTCAGACCGCTAATCGTGCAGAGTTCGCATAGCGAAGGACTACATATCTACTATCCCCTGTGGCAAGAAGTCCCCAGCTTCGGCATCGCCTGCGCGATCAAAGCCTGCCTGCAAAAAAACAACTGCGAAATCGCCGCAGGAGTAATCGAAAGCTTCCCCAACACCAAAAAATACGACTCAGAATACAACGGACATCGACTGCCACTGCAAACAGGCAGTTACCAACTCGACAACGACCTCCAGATCATTGGACGGGATCTAAATCAATTTGTCGAAACATGGCTGACCGTACAAGAGCATCAAGACATCGACCTACTAAAACAGGCGATCGCCGAAGCCAAAGCCAACTATCAACCACCCAAAGACAATCGAAAAACGATCCAATGGCGAGAAGACCTCGAAAAACAAATCCAACAAGGATGGACAGGACAGGGGCAATCCAACGAGCTACTATACCTCATGGGCAAATACGCCCGAGTCTTCCTAGGCTGTGAAGAAGACGATGCGATCACCGAATACATCACCAAAACAGCAAAAGCCGCCGCAGGATTCCTAAAATTTTGCGGAGATATCAAGAGACTCGAACAAAAAGCCAAAGACATCGCCAAATGGTGTATCAAGCATCATTTCCCCTGGGGCAGTAAAAAGGAAGAACAAACAGACAACGAAAAGGAAAATACAGAAATCCAAAAAGCCCAGAAACAAGCAGAAAGGCTAGAACGCATCCGCACAAGTGTAAACGAACTAAATAAAACAGGAGAAATGCCAGAAACAATCCGAGGGATGGCACAAGCGATCGCCAAAACAGCAAAAGTATCAGTAGAAACCCTATACGAAAACAAACAGCTATGGCATCCAGAATTCACAGAATCGCGTAACAGTCCAAATACAAACAATTTCGCCCCATCCCCCATAGTGATCGCCCCCCCTGTCGAACAAGCTGAAACCCAGACAGAAAAGACTGTTACAGAAAAAGTCCTATATAAAGCGTTAGCTCTGTCTGAAACGCCCCTGCGAGGGCAAGAATTGCCAAAATTTGCCGACGTTGATTTTCAGGTCTCAACAGACTTGTCAAAGTCGCCGCAAAAACCTAGCGATCCGATGTGGATCGAGACTCATGGTAGGCTAAGTCAGCCAAAAGCTGAAATTTCTAAGGTCACGATCTCTCAAAATCCATCTACCCGCACGGCTAATGCCGACTGTTTGCGACCCTATGAACCACCAAAATCTGAGCCTATATCAGCGATTGGTAGTAGGATTGGCTATCTCAAAGCTTTACTAGAAACGCCAATTTTGCGTAGGAGTAAATCTGCATCGGAAATTGCTAGCTTGCAAGCCGAACTAGAAAGGCTAGAACGCGATCGGCAGACAAACTCCAGTCCCTAATGGGGGTAGATACAGGATACGTGGTGCGTTTCATTTCTGAGAAACTAGCCCGAAATCGGGCGATCGCTTTCAGGATGGTGACAAAATTTATTCAACTAAGAGGGTAAATACCTCACCGCAGAGCGGTGTGAGTATATTCTAGTAAAAAAGAATTTGATACCCCGTCCGCTTGCGGCGGGGTGATTTATGTCTTGTCGGGTTTTGATCTTGGTGATATTCCCCATACTCTTATTAAATCTAGTGATATCACAACTGATGCGATGACTAACTTGGAGCTTTTGCAACTCAATGTGTCTCAGGTCATCAATAGCGTTCAGGATGGTGGGTTTGATTTGCTGAGTGCTTCAGAACCAAGTTTTTTGGGATTAAGAGCGGGATGCTGCGTTACCATTTTGATTGGATCAAACCGTTATTAGATAAATAACTCAATGACTTAGATTCATGGATGTCACTATTGCTTTATTTATATAATGGTGTAATTATATATTGGTTCATCTATTAATGACACCAAAAACTAATCACATCATTATATGATTACATTAACAATATGTTCATTAGCTGGTGGGCAGGGTAAGACAAGCTGCGCTTACTTTGTAGCTCGCATGCTGGCAGCCAAGTACAAGGTTTTGTTGGTAGATGGCGATCCACAAAGCTCTCTAACACTTTACTCAAGACATCAAACCAAGCAAGATGAGCCGAGCTTATTTGAAGTTCTAAAGGGAGTTGTAAAACCCATTGAAGCTGTTTATCAGTTAGAAGCGCCCAATATATTTTTGATACCTAGTGATGATGGCTTAGATAAAATTCAGCAACATTTAGCTGACTCTGGCATGGGTGGTCTTATGCTTCGTAAGTATCTTAAACCGCTCAATGATCTATTTGACTTCTGTATCATTGACTCACCTCCTCAGCGATCTCAATTGTGTATTTCTTGTATGGGCGCAGCTAATAAACTGCTTATTTCCTGCGAGTGTACGATCAAAGGAGTTCAATCCCTACTACGAACTATTGACACAATTGCTGAGTTGAAGGACATTGAATTGCTCAATGGCGATATTTTGGGCGTGCTACCGTTTAAAGATGTGTGGGTTGGGGCAAACCAAACAACTACGAGCAAGAAAGCAACGACTCTCATCAAAGCTACTGCTATCGAAGAAGAACTCAGAGTCTTTTCATCAATTTTGCAGTCTGAACGACATAAACAAGCGATGGATAACGGTAAAACACTTTCTGAAATTGGATATAGAGATTTGGAACACCCCTTTATTCAGGTAGTTGAGGACTTAGAACTATGTGTGCCGCAGAAATAGAAGATTTTTTGAGACGTAGTAAACGTCCTAAAGTGCATCGAGATACCTCAATTGGTAGTGAGGTTAATAATATTAGTAACAATCAGGAATTTATTGAGGTTCAGGAAACACAACCGATTACAGACCCTGAAGAACAAAAAGTAGCCTCTACTGTTAGACTCCGAAAATCAATCAGTAAAGCATTAAATAACTTGAAGTCAGAGCAAGGTATTACTAAGGATGCTTTTATAGAAGCAGCTTGGGAAATTTGTCAACAAAACGAAGAAGTTATGAAATTAATTTCTCAGCAAGCAACTGCAATCAATGATCATAGACGTAAGCAAGGCATCTTATTACGAGCTGAAAGTGCGATTAAAAATTTAAAAGGTTAACCTAAATAAGTCTTGGTGTCATTATATATTTATATCAAGACTTATTTATATGTTTAGCTTATTATATAAATGCTCTCTAAATTTACTAACTTTTAGTGTCTTGACTTTTTCTGGAGTGCTATCTTCATCCAATACCTTTCATCGAATTCACTCAAGGATTATGACCTGAATTAACAAAAGCCAGAATGCTTAGGCGGTAGTGATCTATCAAATAGAGGTCGCACCCTTTCTGTGAATCTTATAAATACACCAAGGTTTCATTATATCTTGGTGTATTTATGTAATGACTGCAAGACATTATTATATCTTGCAGTCATTACATAAATAATTGTGATTAAGACTGAACAACATTGTTGGAGTGTTGGTAATTCTCCTAAATCAGATCTGATTGATAGGTATCAGATCTGAGCGTGATGTAAGCACATATTTGCTGAGAAGATTTTGACTGAAAAAATAATCATATAATTACATCTTGGTGTCATCATATAATGATTACAAGATATAATTTAGCCAATCCAAATTTCGTTTGAATTATAGAAAACGCCTTTTTGCTCCAGTTTGAAATCACCTAAAAGTAAACCTAGCCAAATCTCGACGATGGGCAATTGCAAACTATCCTGTAAAGCCAGTAAACGCATAGGTAAAGCATTGATCTTTAGCGAATAAGCGATAGCCTCAATCCAAGCCGAAACATCTTCAGCATGAGCCGTACTAATCGCCCGTTCAAATTCCTCCTCAAAACTAAGCAAACTTTCCTGCTCCAAAGCTTGAATCAAAACCTCCTTATCAATTGCGCCAACTATCGAATTACCCTGTTTAGTCTGTTCAGGAATCTTCCTAGGTAAACTTTGCAAAGGTTCAATAAACTGGTCAAAATCGGCCACCATAGACTGACGCACATAACGAACAAAAGCATCATCAGCCATGATCGGCTCACCATTTACCGCACGAGAATGTAACTCCTCAAATAAAAAATTAGAGCGATTGCAAAACAAATCTGCAATCTGACATACCGCTTCTCCTGCTACTCGTAACTGCGATCGCGTATCGAGATCAACCAGAGTCAGATCCAAAAGCTCAAACACCATTGATAAATTAGCCTCTTCAGGAGTTTGTCTCGCGGTTGAAAGGACATCCCACAAATCCAACTCAAGCTGTTTAACTTGCATAGTTTCTCCAGAAGTTTTGATGGGATTGCGAAACGCTCACAAACCCAATTAGGTAGGATGACAAGGGCAAGGACGCAAAGGGCAAAGCCAAGGATCGAGACGTTCTTGGCTAGCGAATTTCTTAATCCCATAATTTGACTCTAGCAAAACCAATACTTTCTGCACATATGTATGCACCTGAGTCGCTACCATCCCCGCACAATGAATTGGTGGAACCGCCGCAAACTTTTCTTGCCCTTTCCATACTTGCGCCGCGATTGCATGAATCGGCGTATCCGTTCCTGCCTGCCGATAAACCACTAGCACAGCCCAATATACTGACGCAAACTCATCAATATTCACAACTAAACTTTCATCAGAATCACCACGTTTATGAGCGCGAACCAGATTACGGCGATCTCGATGACGAGCATAGGAGCGGCGACTATAGCAAACAGCAGGATTCCAACAGCGATCGCCTAACTCACCATGAAGTTCTTGAGCCTGAGTCGCCGAAAGCATCGCACACTTTTTACATTTCTCTGGAATACTTTTAGTCATATTTAGGACAGAAATAACCTAATAGAAATCGCTAAGACTCCTTCAGATGTGAGGTTTAAGCTCTGGTAGCGTATGCTAGAGAACAAATGTGTTATGAATACATATTGTTATATACAGCTAAAAGCTTACCAATCGTTAACCATAAAAGTCTTGCACTACCGAATCTATGCTCCGATCTATTTTTGAAACCTGTGTACCACGCGATGAGGTGCTTGGCGGTAACTTATCAGAGGATGTATTTGCTGCGAAATTAAAGCAAGTTGTGGATGGTAGTGCGCCTTTAGTTTATCAAGATCCAAATACATTTTTCGCGAATACTTTTCCGACAAATGGACTCAAGACTCTGATATCCGAAGTATTTGGGCGTTTAACAGGTGCAGATACAGGTTCGCCTGTAATTCGCTTAGAAACCAGTTTTGGAGGAGGTAAGACCCACGATGAAATCGCGATTTGGCATATTGCGAAAAATGGAAGACAAATAAGTGGGTTAGATAGATTTGTAAATGACATTACAATTATTCCAGATCGCCCGATCCAAGTAGCGGCGATCGCTTGTCAAGATCTTGACCCAGTAAATGGTGTATTGCATGAAGAGTCAGGGATAAGAGTACATACACTTTGGGGTGAAATCGCTTATCAAATTGGCGGGGTAGAAGGCTATAGCTTGCTTAGAGGTTCGGATGAGCAGAAAGTTAGCCCAGGAACAGTTGTCATCGAAAAACTGACCAAAAAAGAACCGACGGTAATCATTCTTGATGAAATTGCTCAATATTTGCGCCGTGCTAAAGCAATTGCCGTAGGCAAAAGCGATCTATCTGAACAAGTCGTTGCATTTCTATTTACACTGATGGATTTAACGGCTGCCTGTAACAATATTGTATTTGTCTACACTTTAGCCTCGATATCCGATACCTTTGGCGCAGAAACCAACGATCTAAAGGAAGCATTGCAAACGTCGGCTCGACAAGAACGGGTACTTAGTCCCAGCACAGATATTGAAATCTACAACATTGTTAAGCAGAGAATTTTTAAGAGTATTGACGATAAAGCTGCTGATGTTGCGGCAAAGGATTATTTAAGCGTTTATAAATCCAGTCGGCTAAATCTACCTGATGGGTGTAAAGATGCGAACCATGCTCAAGTATTGAAGTCTAGCTATCCATTTTCTCCAGAACTATTTGACTTATTAACCAAAAAAATTGCATCTATTCCTAATTTTCAGCGTACAAGAGGGGCGTTGCGGTTACTTGCGATGGTGGTAAGGCATCTCTGGCAAGATATGACGGTATGGATACCAATGATTCATCCACACCATATTCCCATTGGTTTAGATGAAGGTGTGACCAGCGAATTTACGTCACGATTAGAGCGTCCATTGATGCGAAGCCCAATCCAGGCAGATATTTTTAATACTGATGGGAAACTTGCTCATGCCCAAATACACGATCAAGAGTGGGAGGCAGCAGGCAAGTCGCCCTTTGCGACATGGGTAGCGAGAACAATCTTCTTGCATTCCATTAATCAAGGTACATCCGCAGGTATCCGTCGCGCAGAGCTAAATTTAGCTTTGCTGATGCCCACTGTTGAAATTAGTTATATTGAACCTGTGTTAGATCGATTAACGAGCGTGGCATGGTATCTGGATATCGATCCGATTACGACGATCGCACGTTTTAAAGAAGAACCATCGATCAATAAAATTATTGCGGAAGAGAAAGAACAGATTGGCAATCTCACAGCGAAAGACCATCTGCGATCGCGTCGCGATAGTATCTTTGCCAACAAAGTATTTACCTTAGTAGCTAGTCCTGAAAGTTCGGGAGATGTTGATGATAAACCTGATGATATTGCGCTTTGTGTAATTGATTTTGACCAAGGAACCGTGAATGCTTCAACCGATGTTGCACCGAATCTAGTTGAGCAAATTTTTAATAATACTGGTGAGTCTGGTAAGTTCCGCACATTTCGGAATCGATTGCTTTTTTTGGTGGCAAATAAGCAGGAACTAGATCGGGCGATCGACATTACTAAGGAGCATCTTGCCATTCAAAACATTTTGAAGTCACCAAATCGCCAAGAGGACTTATCAGAAAATCAGCGTAAGCAATTGCGTGAAAGAGGTGGTATCAAAGACCTAGATGTAAGAGTTGCCTTAACAAATACCTATCGCCATCTTTTTTATCCAACTAACGATCCAGTCAAAGCACCGAAAGGATTGCTCCATTTCACTTTACCTGCGGAGTCATCAAGTGATGTCAAAGGCAATAAAAACCAACAGGATGTGATTCTCAAGTCTTTAAAGGATTGTCAAAAAATTCGTTTAGAAGATGCGGGAGCATTTGCACCTGCTTACATTCTGCAAAAGGTTTGGTTAGCAGGAATAGAGCATTGGACAACAAGAGCATTAAAAGAAGAATTTGCCAAAAATCTAGGATTACAGATGTTGCTTGATGCGGATATTCCCAAACTAAGAGAAACCGTCCGTAAAGGTATACAGGAAGGTCAATGGGATTTAAAAGTTGGTGCTAAGGTCTATATTCGTGGTGATGATGGTAAGTTGCCAAGTCTACCAGACACAATTGAATTTTCCGATCGCATGGAATTATATCGGCGTGGTATTCTCAAGCCACCTGAGCCGCGTGTGATCGAGTTGTCTGCTCAGGTGATGCCCAGTAGTGAATTAGCAAAAACTGTGAATTTACGGTGGCGATCGCAGGGAGCTTTATCGGTCAAGCTTTATCAGGATGGAGTACCAATCGCTGGTGAATTTTTGCCATCGGATAGTCGTCAGGTACAAATTAGTCAAACCACGATTTTTAAAATTGTGGCTGACTATGGCAATGGGGAAACCGCAGAGCAGGAAACTAGAGCCGCAATTGTTTCCTATGAAACTCCCACTAACATGGGTTCGGCGACAAATGGACATGATGCACCTTCAATTTTTGAAGTAAAGCCTGAAACGATTGATCTGTCTGGAACTGTTAATGCTGCGTTTACAGGATTTAGTGATCGCTGTTCTGATTACAAAGTTAAAAACATTCAGAGTATCGAGATTACGGTCGATCAAGTGATGGACTATCGCAAGATTACGACATCTTTCCCGTTACTCGGTAAACTTACCTTTGAGATTGATCAAAAAGCAACAATTCAGATGGACAAGCAATTTGTGCGTTTAGATTATCAAGGTGGATTGCGTGGTTTTCAAGGTTTCTTGAATCCTGTTAATTCTCTTTTAAATACTGAGGGAGTTAGAGCTAATGTGAGTCTCAAGCTAACATTTACCTTTGAACCTGCGATCGCCACTAATGGTAATGAGTTAGTAATCTTACAACAAGCTTTACTGCGTAATCCTGTCGAGCGTCTATCTTTAACAGCGAGGGTAAGTTACTAATGCAAGAGTTTCAACTAAGGGTTGTACCCACAGATAACAATAATTTTGCTTTGGAGCTATATCAATGTGCTTATAAGCAAGCGGGTGAGAAAAAGCGTCCTGCGGCAAAGCGGATCGGTAAGCTCAAGGGTAATGCGTTAGTACTGACCAGACAGGCGATCTATGCGGCACTGAAAGCAAATAAGTACGATCCCAAAACTTTGAAATGCGATCGCCAAGCGCCCTATATCCTTGATGAACAATCAGGGGTAAGTTTGGCTTTGCTATTTCAGACGGTACAACCACTCTCGAAGGAGGAGAGGATTGCCAATATTGCTAATGGTGTGACGGCGATGAGTAATGAGGAGGCGCATTATTGGTTTGCAAAGGTGTCCAATGGGTCTAAAAGAAATGCTCTTAAAGCGATTCGGGTATTACTAGGTGATTAAATAATACATTTACCTTAACGTGTTAATGGTAAGTGAAGTTTTTCAAACAGAACATTATTACGTTTCTTCGCATCAGAAACAAGTTTGTCAAAAGAGATGATTTCTATATAAGTGTTTAGATTTGGATTGAAGTTAAAGTATCCCATTTGGTCAGGAGCTACAGTAAAACCAGCATATTTTGCAAGATCTCTAATCTTTGGTGTCAAATCACAAATAATATAAGCATAGAAAGGAATATTCTTTGAGATCGGAATTAATCTTCCTTCTTTATCTGTAGTATTACCTTCTTGAATCTTATTGATGTATCCAAGAACTTGATTGATTGGGTTTTCATCCTCACTATATCCCTTACGCATAGGGCGCTTAAATTCGATGATCACGACAGATGAATAGGGAGTTTCACCCTCTACAAAAGCAAAAGGATGATTAAATACTACAAGATCTGGGCGATCGTTACTCTCTATTGACATCCCCTCTAAATTACTAAGTGGAACATCTGATGCAAGGTATTTATGATACGCAAGTTTCTCATCTATAATCCATAAGTTTTGTCGATCAAAATCAACATTATCTGAAGTTGTTTTAATTGGAAAGATCAGCTCATGAATATGTTTCTCCAGCTTATAATTACCTTCCTCATCACGGTTTAAGTGACTATCTAGAAGATCTAAAAGAGTTTTTCTATGAACAATATATTGAGCGAGGTTTGCTTTGCCAAAGTCATTGAATTGTTCGATAAACTTGTTATATTGTTGAGAATAGTCAGGATAATTATTAAAATCATCAACAGTTGCAGTAAGAAAAGTTTGACTAAGCTCTTTGATTTCAAGTGTAACTTTTGCATTGAGCTTATATAAGGCAAGGTCAAGTTTATCCTCAGATAAACCTGCTTCGATATTATCTAGAAGTGCAGGGTGATGTCTCAATAGTGACCGATACTGAGGAGCCTTAGTTGTAACAAATCTCTGTACCTCTAAAAATTTATTGTCTTTAATACCTTCTAGCCAAGGAGCCAAGTAGTTTTTTACTTGAGAAATTGTTTCCTTTTTGAGTTCATCTAAGGTAATCTCATCTGGAAAGTCAATCTCGGAAGAACTGGTCATATTAAAGTTAGTTCGCTCAGGGTTTACTCGCTCGTCAAGATAGGCTCCTGTGACATAAGCCAAATATGTGAAAGGATTCTCTTGATCGTCTTTTAATCGTTTGTTTAAGTCAGAAATGTAGCTGCTAAGCTTCTCATTTATTACTTCTCTATCTTGACCACAAAAATATATCCTGTGTTCAGATTCTTCGCTACCATATAGTTTTAAGCTTTTAATCTTGAATTCTTTTGCTTTTAGAGTAAATATTTCTTCTCTAGAGTTTGCCTCAACTGTTTTGGAGAAAAGACTATTTAATTCAAATGTCTCATCGCCATCATGGACGTAAATTTTGGGACATGATTGTGACAAAAAGAAGACTAAGCAATGCTCAATAATTCTTTTAGATATAGTCTCAGCCTTTTGAGGACAATGCTTACGATAGCTATCTTTGAAACCCAGCAAATTAACTTCGGTTCTCAGACTATCAGTTTTTGCTGCGACCTCTTCTACCAAATCTGTAACTGCTTCATGTTGGAGCGAAAATCTAAATTCTCGCCTATATGGCTTATTGTCAGACTTGTATATGCTTTTAATAAAAACTGAGTTAAATACTTTTAGCCATAGGAATCGTCCAATACCTTTCGCGCCTTTTTCAATTTTCCGAGCAGAATCTGAAGTGAGAAATGATTCAAAATTATCATTATTGAATCCTATTCCGTTATCAGCAATCTTGAAACCTGTGATTGGATAGATGTTTCGTGAATTGTCTACTAGGTTTCCTTGGGATTCGTTGCGTTCAATAGTAATCCGAATCCAGCCATCCAAGATACCTGCTTCCTCAATTGAATGGATGGAATTTACAATAGCCTCATAAAGTGGCATCAATGCTTTGCTAGTTGGTAGGGTCATATTTTTAACCCTACCAACTAAGTTTACTTTCATCTTTGCTTGAGCCATATTCATACACTTACTTCACAATTGTGCCTTTCTTCTTCGACAATTGCGCCCAAAAGCTTTTCGACCGCTACTTCATCATCAGTAGCGATCGCCCTAAACATTCTTTTGAGCAGATCAGCTTTCACAGAGCAAAACGTTTGGTAACACAGGTATATACGCTCAGTTTAGCTGATAATGTCAATAGATCTGTCAAAAGTATGATTATCGTAACTAATATCCATGCCTGATACTGAGCCAAAACGCAAACCCGTTTTTATTGAAAAGATTATGCCTGTGAAGCTTCTGAACGAGCAGGTTTACTATGAAAACGGGGGCAATCCGTTTAAGGGTTTGCATCGGTGGTATTCGCGGAAGCCGTTGTCTTTTAGTCGGGCGAGTGTGTTGGGTTCGCTGTTGCCTGCGGATATCAGCATGGAGGAGTTTGAGTATTTGTTGGGGTTGGATCAGGCGAGAACAGATCGGCGCGAGACTGAGAAAGAAAAAAACGATCGCCACCAACGTACAAGGCTATATAAAACGCCGCCAACTCCTGAGCGGGTGAAGCGCGTGCAGGAGCTTTGTGAGCAGATGTGGGGAGATAAGACTCCTGCGGTGTTAGATGCGTTTGCGGGTGGTGGGTCGATACCTTTTGAGGCGGCGCGATATGGGTTGCGGGTGTTTGCGTCTGACTTGAATCCTGTGGCGGTGGTGACGATGAAGGCAGCGATCGCTTTTCCGTTACAGTTTGGGGCGGCGTTGCAGGAGGATATTGATAAGTGGGTGAAGTGGGTTGGTGATGAGGCGGAGGAGCGGCTAAAGGATTTTTTTCCGTCTCAGGATGGGGAGAAGGTGCAAAATTATCTCTGGGCGCATACTGTGGTTTGTCCGAGTTGTCAGTCGGTTGTGCCGCTTAGTCCGAATTGGTGGCTGAGTAAAACGAGTAATTATGCTGGTAAAGGTCAAGAGAGAAAGGTTACAACTGATTGGTATGCGGTTAAACCGATTCCGAATCTTGCAGAAAAACGGGTTGATTTTGAATTGATTAAGGGTAAAAAGAGTAAAAGTAATTTTATTCAAACTCCTGATGGTGATTACGATCCTGATGATTTTTCTACAATCGCTAGAGGCGTTGGAAAATGTCCAAATTGTGATTCTGTTATTGAGAATCAATTTGTTATGCAAGCTGCTAAAGATAAACAGATGGGGTATCAGCTTTATGCAGTAGCTTTTAAAAGGGGTAAGGGTGGATTAGAATTTCGGATTCCTATTCAGCAAGATTTAGAGGCTTTTAGTTTAGTTTCTGAGAAGTCACAAGAGAAAACTGATTGTTTTGATAGTTTAATTCCTAATGAAATAGTTCCAGAGGGACAAGATTTAGATGAGCAAATTAGAACTTTTTGTCCGACTTGGAAGGATATGTTTAATCCTCGCCAGCTTTTAACTTTGGCGACTTATGTTGAGATTATTAATGAGGCTAAGGAAAAGATTAGAGAGGAATTAGGCGAGGAAAAATTACAGGCTATCCTTACTTATTTAACTCTAATTTTGGATAGATGTGTTGACAAAAACTCTCGGCTAAGTAGGGTTAATCCTGCACTAGGAACAACTGAAGAAGCATCTAGTCAGCATTCCTTAAATTTGATGTGGAATTATGCGGAACCATCTGGAAAAGAATATTTATGGCAATCATGTCAGTATGGCTCTAAAAACTATTCTAAACTTTGTGAAATACTTGGCACTAAAATAAACTCATCCAGCTTTCAAGAAATAGAAAGTCATACCGAAAAAACCTTTCAAATTGATTCAGCCTCAGCAGATAGTCTATTTCATTTAGACGATCAGAGCATTGATGTGATCGTCACTGATCCGCCCTATTACTCCACAATTCAATATGCAGAATTATCTGACTTTTTCTATGTTTGGCAAAAGAGAATCTTAGGCGATATATTCCCAGACCTCTATTACACCGAACTCACTGACAAAGATCGCGAAGCAGTCGCCAATCCCTCTCGCTTCCGAGATATGGGAGTCAGCCCTAAAGAACTCGCCGATCGCGACTATGAAGCCAAAATGCAAAGTGCCTTCGGTGAATATTACCGAGTTCTCAAAGACAACGGCGTAATGACCGTGCAGTTTAACCACAAAGACTCTGGCGCATGGGATGTTCTCGCCCAATCCCTAATCGTCGCAGGATTTGAAATCACCGCAAGCTGGGCAGTCAGCACCGAAAACCCGCAAAACCTGCACCAAGCTCAGAAAAATAGCGTCTCTAGTACCGTCCTGCTCATTTGCCGCAAACGCGACCCCAACGCAGGACAAGCATGGTGGGATGATCTCCGCCCCGAAGTCGCCAACCTAGTCGAACAACGCGCCCCCGAATTTGAAGCTAATGAGATTCAAGGCATAGACCTTTATCTCAGCGCCTTTGGTCCTGCCCTTAATGTCTTCTCCCGCAACTATCCCATCCTCGACAGCACAGGTGAAGAAGTTCGACCTGAAGTAGCCTTTGCCGAAGCCCGTAAAGCTGTAGCCAATTACCGCTTCCGCAAACTTGCCCAAACTGACACCGCAGGATTTGACCCACTGACGCAATGGTATTTCCTCGCTTGGGATGCCTTCCAAGCCCGTGAGTTTCCCTTTGATGATGCCCGACAGCTTGCCCTCGCCGTTGGCGGCTTCAATGTTGCCGACCTCGGTAAAACCTACAAACTCCTCGACATCAAAAGCGGTACTTGCAAGCTCCTCAGCCCCGATCAACGCTACAAAAAACACGCTTTCTCCCTCGTTGACAATGAGTTTTCGGCACGTTATCTCATTGATGGACTGCACGCGATTATCGCTATCTACCTCGAAGAACAAACCATCGAACCCGTCCGCCGCTTCATGAAAGCTACAGGCTTAGTCAGCAATGAGATGTTTATGCGAGCATGGGAAGTAGCCCTGCGCGTCATCCCCCACATCAGCGATCCGCGCAAACGCATTCCTGAAGAAAAAGCCCTTGCTGACCTGTGGCTTGCTATGGATGAGATTAAAGCTAAGGTTAGTTATGTGCAGCCAGAGATTGACTATGCAAGTGGTCAGATGGGTTTAGATTTTGATACAACAGAATTACAGGAGGACTAGATTATGGCAACAGTTAAAATTCCAAAATCCAAAAAGAAAAATTTCTCTAGTTTTAGTGTTGGTGAAGCCTATAAACAGTTAGGAATTATTACATTGCTCCCTTGGGAATTTGAAAGTCAACCACTCCCAATAACTGATTTTTTCAAAAAAAGACTAGAGCGATTACAGAAGCGTTTTGACCTCCGCAGCTACGAAGAATCGAAAAAATTGCTGATCGATGCCTTCTGTGAAGAAGCAATGGAAGATTTCGACCAGCTTAAGATTTGGAAAGGCGGCAGGTTAGAAAGTGACTTATTAATTGGTAACGCTGACTATTTGATCGCTCAGAAAAAAGACTATTTAGAAGCTCCATTTGTTTGTATTGTCGAAGCAAAAAAAGACGACTTTGAACAGGGACTAGCACAATGCTTAGTGGAAATGCAAGCTTGCCAATGGCAAAACAAACAATCGGGGAAGCTGATTGATGTATTGGGAATAGTGACGAATGCAAGAGAATGGATGTTTTATAAACTTGACCTGTCAGGTAAAGTTTATGAGAGTAGAGGCTATATTGCAGACGATGCAGCCCTAACCTTGGGAGCATTGCACTACATTTTCCAAGAGTGCGAGAAAAACTTATTTTAAATGTTTTTATGAAACAAAGCATCAAGACTGAATCTGAATACGATCGCGTACTAGAGAAAATTGCATTGCTAATGAATGCTAAGGCTGGTACATCTGAAGCTAATGAGTTGGAAATGTTGGCGATCTTGGTTGAAGCCTATGAAGACAAGCATTATCCAATTAACCCACCCACCCAATTAGCCTCGATTCAATTTCGTCAAAGTAATGAGTAAAAAACTAAGCGATCGCCATTGGAAAATCGGATATGGCAGTGATGAAGATAACTTAATCACTGACTTCTATATTCCTGCCCTCGAATGCGCCCTGCAATACGATCGCAAAGCAGGATTTTTCAATAGCAGTATTCTCAGTCGCGTAGCTAGAGGCATTGGTGCATTACTGGAAAATCAAGGCAGAATGCGCCTAATCATGGGTTGTCAGTTCTCACCCGAAGACTTGCAAGCCGTCCAACAGGGTTACGCCTTGCGTGATGCTTTGACCAGTCGCCTAGATACTGAACTCACCCCACCGAGCAACTTTGCCCAACTCAAGCATTTTGAAATCCTTAGTTGGTTAATTCAAAATGAATATCTCGACATTCGCATTGCCATACCACTCAAGCCAAGCGGTCAACCTGACTCATCCGAACGAGTTCTCGATCCGCAACATCTCTTTCACGAAAAGGTAGGTATTATCTCTGACGCGAATGGGGATTGTCTTGCTTTTAATGGCTCTAACAATGAGTCAATCGGGGGCTGGCAAGCCAATCGTGAATCGTTTCATGTCTTCTTTTCATGGGATGGCGGTAGAGATTTACAACGGGTACAACATGAAAGCGATCGCTTTGAACGTCTATGGAAAGATGAACTTCCCAATGTGCGAGTATTTGAAATTCCCACAGCCGTAAAACAAAAGCTATTGCGCTATGCTCCAACCCAAAAGCCAGACTGGAATCGACAAGCTGAATTTGATGACCGTCCGATCGCAACAAAGCCAGAAATATTAGAACTGCCTACTGAAGAAACTACACCACCACCTCAAGTAGAAATCCAAATCTCTAAAGAAGAAATACAAGCGGAACGCGAACAATTTATTCAACTTGCCAATATTCATGACCATGCAGGTTGTCTAGACTTTTCCGTTAAGTCCATTCCTGTCAAACCTTGGGCGCACCAAATGAAAATCTTGCGTCGGATGGCTGCCGAGTTTCCCCGTAATGCCCTAATTGCCGATGAAGTTGGCTTAGGTAAAACCATTGAGACGGGTTTAGTATTGCGTTACTTACTGCTGTCCAAAAAAGTAAAACGGGTTTTAATCTTGGCTCCTGCCAGCGTTCAACCTCAATGGCAAGAAGAAATGCGTGAAAAATTTAATTTGCATTTCTGGTCGTATGGCAAAAACGAACTTATCGATCCTTACAAACAATCAGTCACAGTTACAGGCAATCCTTGGAATCAGAAAAACTTAGTCCTTGCCTCTAGTCATTTGGTACGCCGCAAAGAGCGAATGCAAGAGTTATTAGAGTCTGAACCTTGGGACTTAGTAGTATTGGACGAAGCACACCATGCAAGGCGTAAAAGTCCTCAAAATCGTAAGGATACTCCCAACTGTCTACTCGAATTAATGGCGCAACTTAGAGCGCATACCCTAGCTCTCTTGCTTCTTTCGGCTACCCCAATGCAGATCGACGCGGTGGAAATGTTTGACCTCATTAAATTGCTTGGTTTAAAAGGTCATTGGGAATTTGCCGATGCTTTTTGTGATTACTTTGCGACCCTATCCGAACCCGCCGACAAGCATAATCTCAACTTTTGGCAAACCATGTCTGTCGATTACTTTGCCAATGGAGGCAAGCCTTGCAGTAAGATTCAGCAAGCATTAGAGACTAGCGATCGCCTGTTGTCATACCAAATCGAAGATATTTGGCAAACTGGTCAGAAGATAACTAATCCTCAAAAATACCTAGCTGACGATAATTTCATCAGTGAATCGAAAAAGTTTCTCGCCGCCAATACCCCAATTAAAGACCTGATGTTTCGCCATACCCGCGATACCTTGCGCGAATATTACAAACGTGGCTTCTTAGATAAATCTGTACCAACGAGAGAGGTATTTGATAATGCAATTACCCTAGAACAAGAACGGGAAGCCCATTTATATCGTGAAGTCAGCGATTATGTACGCCATTTTTACCGTCTCGCTCAAAAGGAAAACCGTAAGGCGCTAGGGTTTCTGATGACGCTATATCGCAAGCGCTTGACCAGTTCTTTTTATGCGATCAAGAAATCTTTACAACGGAGACTAGAGTATCTATTGACTCAACAAGGTAGCCTGTTTGGAGAAGACGATCTTAGAGATATTGACGATGCTGATGATGCGATTATCGAAGGCTTAGAGTCCTATATGGAGCCTATCGATCCTAAAGAAATTGAATATCTACAAGACTTATTGCAACAATTTGATAACACTGGAGAAGATACCAAACGTTCTGAATTTATCAAAAAACTACGTCAAGAATCCTTAGAGCGTGATAGTGCGATCGTCTTTACGCAATACACCGACACGATGGACTATTTACGCGATACCTTGATTCAGCTATACGGCTCACAGGTTGCTTGTTATTCAGGGCGTGGTGGTGAACTCAATCGCGATGGTACATGGCAGATTGTCAAAAAAGAAGAAATCAAAAGGCGATTTCGCGATGGAGAAATCAAGCTCTTACTTTGTACTGAGTCAGCCAGTGAAGGACTAAACTTGCAAACCTGCGGTGTTTTATTTAACTACGATATGCCTTGGAATCCCATGCGTGTAGAGCAACGTATTGGCAGAATCGATCGCATTGGTCAAAAATTTGCAACGGTCAGAATCCACAACTTTTACTATGACGGCACGGTAGAAGCAAAGGTTTATCTCAAATTACGCGATCGTATCAAAGCATTTAAAAACGTTGTCGGAAATTTACAGCCTATACTTGCTCGCGTACCTACTTTTATCGAAAAAGCGGTAATGAGTGCAGACCCACTCGAGGAAGATGTTTTACTATCAGAATTTTTTGAAGCTCCTGATGCTCCATCCATACAACTAGCACTTGATGAAGCTGTGGCAATGGATGTCGAAGCCGATCTTGCCGAATTGCGGAAACCTATACCGAGATCGCCCTTTGACGCTGAAGCGATCGAGCAAATGTTTACGCGATCGCTTCTACTGCAAAAATCTGGAATCACCTTTGAGGATTCAGGAGACAAGGTTTGGACAATGCAATTACAGCAAAAGTCTTATCAGGTTACTTTCCACCCTGATACCTTTGATGAGCATCCATCTTTACGGTTGATGACCTTTGGCGATCCTCTTTTTGAGTATCTCTTGGCAATTAGTTTAACAATTCTGTAAAAACTCAAAATAGTCTCTTTACTTTACCTTAATTAAAATGCTATCCCCCAGATATAATCCCAGTTTGCCGCCAAGATTTTATGAGATGGATGAATATGCCTTCGAGGAAATGTGTCAAGACTTATTTGCCGCAGAATCTGGTATTGCAACATGTAATACCTATGGGACAAGAGGACAAATGCAACGCGGCATTGATTTATTAGCTCGCTCGGATGATGGTAAATATATTGAAGTAGGACAATGTAAATGCTATGAAGATTTTCCTCCGCTTAAAATTCGACAAGTATCAGAAGCGTTTTTTAAGCATCTAGATTACTGGAAGAAACATAAAGTTAGACGATTCATTCTTTTTGTTGCCTCTGAATTAGAAACTACTGACCGCCAAGATGAGATTTCTAATCAAATCAAACTCTTTCAACGTCATAAAATAAAATATGAAGTCTGGGAAGCTCGAACATTACGTCAAAAACTTTCTCCTCATCATGCAATTGCATTGCGTTACTTAAGATCGCAGGATTTAGTAGAGTCAATTTGTGGTTTACAGCCACAGCATACATCTAGAATCTCTGAGCTTACAATTGGTATTTTTTCTTCCAAAATTGATCGCCTGTCATCCGACATATCTAAAGTAAAAGCACTACGCTTGGATGAATATCGGGAACTATATCATCAAGGAAAATTACGTGAAGCTCGTATTTGCCTTGATTCATTAAGGAATGATGAACATTGGGATGTTTTCGATAAACCATTACAGGCAAGAATTCTTCAAGCTATATCAGGTTATACAATTAACGTTGAGCAAAATGCTGATAAAGCACGCTCTCTAGCAGAAGAAGCATATGCTCTAGATCCAAAAGGAGATGACACACTTCTACAAGTACTAATTGCTTACCAGTCTGAAGGTGCAGAAGCTGCTCTGAGATTAATTGACAACACATCAACGATTAATCTTTTTAATCTTAAATTAGGATTACTATTAGATCTTGAACATACATCACAAGTAATTGCCGCACTGCAAAATCTCCCTCAAGGTTTAGAGCCAGATATTGAAACCAATCGCATTCATGCTTTAGCACTTTTAGGAAATGGTGATATTGCAGGTGCTCAGGTCAAGATTCAACAAGCACTTTACGAAAAACCTAACTGGGAAAAAGTAAGAGCGACAGAGGCGACTATCAACTATTTTAGTGCGCTTTCAAGTGCTATTCCTCGACAATTAACCACTTATCCACATCCAGTTGAGTGGTCGTTAATTAAGCGTGATGATGAAAGCTTAAAATATTTACGCAAAGCAGCAGAAGAATTTCAACGACTAGCATATCAATCGGAACTGGGAGAACACCAACGAAAATATTGGCAAGTTTGGCATCTAGCTTGTTTGACAAACGATCCTGAGCAACAATCAGAGGCACAAGAACTCTGTTCTACATTGCTCTCAGAAGATCCCACTAATCCCCAAGCAATTACCTGGAAAATGGTCCTTAACTATGACATTGATTTGTCTCCAAGTCAGCAAGCTTTAGAAACGCTGTTACAGAATGAAAACATTGATTTAGAGCGTATTATTGCCTTATTGGAAATCTACCTATATCAAGATACTCCCAAAAAAGCCCTAGAACTCTTAACGAGAGAGAAAGATGCTTTTGTGCGAACTGGGAATGAAAAGCCTTGGCTCTTCTGGCATGTGCAGGCTTTAGCGGCAAGTGGTGACATAGAGAATGCACTTCAAGAAATTGAGCCTATAGATAGCCCTGAAATTCAGCGCAGTCTTCGAGTATCAATTCTACGGAAAAAGGCAAGAATAGATGGTGATGGGCAGATACTTGTTCAGTGTTTAGAGTCTTGTTGGCAAGAAAGCAAAAGTGCCATTTATTTATTAGAGCTTTGCCAGCTTCAGGCTAGTTTACAGAATTGGACATATGTTGCAGATAAAGCTGAGGATTTAGTTAATTCAGTAGGTACATTGACTGCCCTTAGTCTTGCAGCAGAATGTGCTTGGCAGAGTAATCGTGCTGAACTATGTTTAAGTTTGTTGAATGACCATAAGCAACTTTTTCCTAGTGGTACTTTGCCTACATCTTTTGGTCGTATTAAGGTTTACTGTCTAGCGCAACTAGGATTGATTTCGCAGGGGGTTACTGAGGCAGAAGAGCTAGTGCGATCGCACGAAACAGCCGAAACGTTAACCACTTTAATTGAACTCCAACTAAATCAAGGAAACCTGCGAGGAGCAGCAATTAACGCATTTCGTCTTCTGAAGCAAGAGAATGTATATCCCTTATCTTTATTGCGAATTGCACGATGTTTGTTGTCAGAAGATCGAAATCTAGCTCGTGAATTATGGCAACGTGCTATAGGCTTAGAAATTACACCAGAGATATTAGGCGAAGTCATCAGTTTGGGATACTACCTAGAGCTAGATCGCGAACTTCCACCATTTATTCACCGAGCACAAATAATCGCACTTGCTGGAGGAAGTGAAAGTCCATTTCATTCTGTTGAACTGAATGAGCTTCTAGAAATGCAGCAGAATTGGGCAAATAACACCCAAGAAATATACAAAAAATACGATGAATCGGATTTCCCAATTCATTTGATTGCTCAAACTCTGAGATTCCCACTTACCAAAGTTTTCCATGTTTTACCAAAAACAAATGCCAGCAATTCAAATCCCTATTTTCAAGTAGCGATTTTAGCACGATATGGTGCGCGACCCTTTCCAGAGTTTTTTGTAGACTCAACTACCAAATGGAGACTGCATCTTGATATTTCGGCTTTCTTGCTAGCTGCTCATCTTGGGATTTTAGATGCTGTAGAGCGCAGATTTAGTCCAATTCATATTTCACAGTCGTTACCCAAGGCTCTCTTGCAAGAATGTGAGTATTTTCAACCTCATCAGCCTTCTCGTTTGTATGCTTATCGTGAAATTTTACGGTTGCATCAGGCTAGCCAACTTCAGCAACATTCAGAATCTTTGCTACCAAGTTCTAATGAGTTAGTTGAACAATTGGGAGAACATTCAGCAATTTTGCTAGAGCAAGCTCGTACAGCAGATGGTCTAGTAGTTGAGTTTTTACCATTGCAGAGACTAGATTCTAACAGCGCTATGCAGTCATCTGTTCTAGATGAAGCTGATCGACAACGGATGATCAACTGTCGAACTCTAATTGAGTTACTGAACAAGAAAGGAACCTTATCTAGCAGTGCATATGAAACTGCATTACAAGATCTCGGAGATCAAAGATATGCAAATTTACCGCCACAGTTACCAGACCATAATGCTCCGATATTTATAAACTCTGAACTAGCAATACTTCTTGCGGGGTCGGGTTTGCTAGTAAAGATATGTCGGGCTTTTAGAGTGTTTGTATCACCACAGTTCATCCAAGAAGCACAAGCAACAATCACGAGTAGTGATCATTCGGCAGAAGTACTTAAATGGCTGAGAGATCTGACACAGCGAGTCTCGACTGGATTACTACAAGGCAAATATAAGATGCTTGCAACTCCACAAACCGTATCTGAACAAGAGCATGAACCCTTAAATTCTTGGGATGCAAACGGATTAACCGTCTACGATCTTTTCAGATATACACCTCAGTCTAATGATGTTATCTGGATTGATGAACGCTTCTTTAGCAAATACCCTAATCGAGATAATAGTGTTCCTGTTATCGGTGTTTTAGAGATTTTAGAAGCTTTAAGGGGCAATGACGATCTTAGCGAGTCACAATATTACGAGAAAATACTCCAACTTCGTAAAAGTAACATTCGGTATATTTCTATTGCGAGCAAAGAAATTCTTTATCACCTCAAACAAGCACAGGTTTCTGACAAAAGAGTTCGAGAGACTGAGGAATTGGAGATTATTCGTCGTTATATTGCTTCATGCCTCCTAGATTCTCAGAGGCTCCAACGTCCTCCTCTACCAGAAAAATCGCCAAATCCTGATGGTGAAATGATGTTTGTTTTTGAGTGCCTACGTGCAGTACAAATCTCAATCATCAATATTTGGGAAGATACTAGCGTTACAGTAGAAACAGCATTTGCCTATTCGGATTGGATACTCCAAAACTTATATACAGGAATGTTTGGGGTTCAACATCTCTTCCCTAACAGTGACCCTAACAGCGATGCACTGGATTTGATTAGCCTTGATATTAGCGAACTTTATTTCCGAGGTATTCAATTATGGCGAATTGAGAGTGAAAGTGCTCATGCGACTTCTAGCCGTCGCCAAAAATATTTTGAGTGGATCGAACAGCGAATTTCAGAAATGCGCTTTCGAGCAAATCCAGAATTAATCTCCTCTGTTGCACAGCAAATCAAAGAAATTATGTTTCACTTAGGACGTGAACAAGATCGTGAACAAGAAGAGTCATTGCAACTTGCCAATCGACTCATGCTCAAGGATCTCTTTCGAGATCTGCCCAGTGTTTTACAAGATGAGCTAAAAACCGATCCTGACTTAATGTCTTATCTTCAAATTCAGTTAGCGGCTTCAATTAATATAGAGTTCCTAGAGTTGCCTGCTCCATTAATATTTCCTGCTTCAGAGTTTTTTAGCACAGTCGCTTCAGCCATCAATGGTGAAGAATCAACTATCAAAACCTTTCAGCCTGAAGTTTCATTCAGGGTTTGTACAATTAATCAAACTGACATATCTGTTGAATTTCAATTCATGAATGAGTCAAATTCAAATGTCTATGCATGGCAAGATAACTTGATGCTACTTGCATCAGAAAATCCTATTGTACGTGAGCAGGTTTTGCGATCTCATCGAATTTGGTTTGATTGTGATAATTCTACTTTTGAGAAAGTAGTTAATGAAATAGTTTCAACTTTGGATCTACGCAAACGCATTAACCAAGCAAATCATTGGCACAGTGAATCAGCGGCAATTTTCTACTTGTCTCTTGAGAATAAAGTCTACGAGAGATCTGAATTCTCAACGGATGACTTAATTCCTCCTTCTGCCGTTGGATTACTTCGACATTTTTACCTAGATCGTTATGCATCGGAAAACATTAATTTTCATGCTTATCTCAATCAAGCTGCAAAATCTATGCTTGAATCTGAAGACCTTGAAACTTGTATAGAACGCTTTTCTTGTATGCCAGTAAAGCTTCCACTGCCACTCGAAGAGGCATTTCAACAATTGTCAAATAGTGTTCGCGAGCCTCTTTTACATAGATTAACAGCACGGTTAACTTCCCCAGTATGTAAATTACATCTAATTAACTTAGCTCTACTTGTTCCTAACTCAACTAAACTTGCTCAGAATCTCCTTGACGAACTTTACAGTGATGTAGGTAATCTCCAATTCAAATTCTTTAGGGCAGTTCTTGATCTACTCAACCGTGAGTTCAGTTATTGGCATGAAATGCGGGCATGGTCAGCACCAACTCGCTTAGTAATGATTTGGGCTCATACAAGTAAGCTTTATAATTTGCTATACAATCCTGAAGTCATTTTAGAGGAATTTATTCAAAGATTGGAAGAGCATAGCCATCAAAGACAAATCAGCGCTGATATTCTTGATCGAGATCCAGAGTTTTGGAACAACGTTCTTCACCTTCGTCACCTAAATAGAATGAATTTAATCGTTCATGGGTTAGCAACTATTTTAAAGGATAGAGACCCAGCGATTTTGCAAGCAGCAAAAATTTCTGAAAAAGTGATTGATTTTGCAGTTAAAAACTTGGATGAGCAGCAATTTCTCAACCCAGAATTATTTCATGACATTACACTTGCTCAGGATAGTATAGAGTCATTTCTTGGTGGAAATCGTAGTGATTGCTTAGGGTATCTACTTGGGGAGGAATTGGGACACCAAGTTTCATCGGATCATCTGAAGTTGCTTCTAACAAGTGCATTGGATGCTCTAATAAGCGAACCACTTTCTAGTGAAAAATGGCTTTTAATTACTTGGCTGATTGGAGATTTTCCAATTTACAACGATCTTGTGGGTAAACTTGACAACTTAATTAGAGAAATTAATTTCATTGAACTTTATAGTTTAGAGCCTTCTACAGCTTTGTTCGCTTTAACAGTTGCCTGCGATCATACAGCAAATACTATTAATGAAGAACTTCGCGTAAAGTTAGAAAATGAATTAGTTGAAATTGCTAAATTAATTAACAATCAGGAGCCAAAAGAGCCAGTCAGTGATGAAATTTCTGATCGTTTTATTGAATGTACTTTTAAGCTTACTGTTAGAGCTAATGACCCTCGCACAACTAGTCTTGCTCTTAATGACTTATTCAAACGAATTTTCTATGTTTGCCCTCGTTTTTTAGGTAGACGTATGATTGGGCTATCTAGAGGGCTACAGGAACTGCCTGCCAACCAATTACATGGTGCATGGGTAACAAATTTAATAGTTAGAGCTTTATGTGAGCGTCCATAAAAGCTACATCATTTTCTCAGATGAAGCTCAAAATAATTAACGATATAAAAAATAAGTCGTAGCTAAAATACTAAAACGAAGTTTGCTCTCGTAACTTTTATGTAGCGAATTTTCAAGGAAACTGCTGAACGGATTAATCATGTCAAACCCCTATGTAGGGGTAGCTACAGGATACATGGAAAAACCTGCAAGATAGCCATCAAAGCTATATATAGAGAGGATTTCAAAAACATGTTTTTTGCCTTTCGTGTTAAAAAAATCAACGGTATAATGCGCGTTTGCGACCGATCTCGCAGGTTTTTCCATGTATCCTGTAGCTACCCCGATTAGTTCGCTCAAATAGCCTCAAACAACTCAGATCATAAATGATCGCTGATAACTACATAGGTTGGTTTGGCTACTTCATAGACTGATGGTGATATTTTTTTGAGAAAACTCATTCCTTGGTCTAATAGAATTCGGTAATGCTTACGGTCCTGTCTGTAAATTTCTAGTGATCTCCCATGATCAAAATGTTGGCGATCGCGTAATGGCTGCTGTGTAACTGTGGCTTTGATTGGGCTTAAAGCTTTCTCAATTTCCGCACGTCGGTTTGGTGGCTGCTCTTTCTGCTCAAGAATACGCACTGATATTTGGACCTTAGCTTGTAGCCAAATACCCTGTAAGAGATCGGCGAGAATTTCTGCTTCTTGGGGTTGCAAATAGCGATCGCTGTAGGTAATTCGCTTGATTTGTTGATTTTGTAGGATTGTTGTTAAACCTAATTGATCGCGAAGTTCTTTGAGTGTCAGATTTTGCCATTGGGAATCTTGAGGATTGGGATAGATAACTTGAGTATCAGGATCATTGAGTTGTGATGCGAGAACTGAATGCGATCGCAAGTTTTCTAAACGCGCTCTCACAAATTCGTAACCTTGATTACTACGAGTTTCAAGCCATGTGATCTCTTCTGTATCTGGATGTAATTTAAGCGCAATGGGACTTTGCGAACGCATTTGCATAACTAGTTCAGGATATTTACCATGATTATCAGTTTGATGAACTTCGAGTGATTTTTGGTCAATCCACTGAGCAAGACGCTTTCTGAGAAATAATTGCTCATCAGAATTAGGTCGAGGAAGTTCATGGAGAATTAATTTTATTGGATTTTCTGAATCTTTAATTAGAACCTCTAAATGCTTGAACCAATTTAGCCCTGTTTTGGATTCATCAAAACTAGGTAAATACCAAATAGCTGATACCGCCTGACGGCAATAGCTCAGGAAATTGCTATTGACTTTGAGCAAAGCAACTTGATGAGCATCTGGAGCAAAACTTGTTAGTGTTTCATTCGGTTCTATTTTTTCTAATAATGGTTTGAGAAACTCTATAACTGCGTAGCGATCGAGTTCTGCATGGAAAATCTGATTAGAATAGGTGCGTAAGCAGTCATAGCAGCTACTACCGCAATCGCAAGACTGGACTAATTCGTATGTTCTTTGTAAAATTGCCTGAAACTGTCTGGCAATTTGTTGAGCATAGCCTGCACCTCCTGGCACATTGTCATAGATCACGATTTCGGCGATACCATTGCTATTTTGGATGGGTTGAAATAAGCCATCAAGTTCATTGCGTGGCACGTCAATCACCTGTGCGGCGGCAGCAAGCAAAGCATAGAGTAGAGATCGCCAAAAGCCTGTATTAGTTGTAGTCTCTTCCGTTTGGGTAGCAATTTCATGACCATCAGCGAGATGGGTGACTTGTTGAAATAATCGGTATTGATTAGGAATATGACTAAATCGAACTTTTAATAAATCACTGCGAAACTCATGACCTAAATGGATGCGGGTACATCCTCCCGTACATTCCCTGCCATCATTAGGACGAGTATGTTTTCCTTTTTTAATTTGATCATGGTTGAGATCACGCCCGCAAAAATTACAGATGGCAAAACCTTGATCGCTCTTACCCTTATTTGCTAAGAAAAATACTCCATTTTGGCTACAGGTTAGGCTATAAGCCTCGCTAGACGCACCGAATGTTTCAGGTTTACTGCCGTCCTGCGCTAAAAACACCTGTGAAGTGGGTTGACGCATTGGCTTTTCGTAGGGAGTTACGCGAGGGGCTTGGGTTTGGTCGGTCACAAAAGCGGTGGGAACTCGGTACTGTCTCGTTTTCGCTTTCGCCGCAGATGAAGGAACTCTTTGACAGGTTGGGCAAGGATTTACAACTGCTTCTTGCTGCTGTGATTGAAAGTGATTGCAATGTTCGCAAACCCAGTAGTATCGTTTTTCTAAAGTGTCGGCTCGAAATACGCCAACGCTGGTATGTACGCGGTCATCGACAACGACATCTTGACTGGGGGCATATTCTCCCAGAGCCAGACGGCGATCACGTTCTAGTCGATGTCTGTTTTGCCCTGCATTTTGACGGTAGCCACTGCTTTCATTAGTCATTAGGCGCACTACGTCAATCGGGAATCCATAGATCGGTAATATACTTGCTCTTGCCAATTCATCATGGAGACGGCGATCGCCTATTTTTTCAAGTTCTCTTTGAATAGATGCCATGCGATTCGCGATACTTTGAATATTCTGAACTTCTGACGGATCGGTTAATCGTTGGTGTTGTGCTAATCGTTCGTTAGCCAAAGCGTTCCAATCGGAAATTTGTGATGCAATCAGATCATGAATAATCCTTGTATTGAAGTTACTAAGAACTATGTTAGGTGTCTCTGTGGAAGTACTTCCTAACCGATTTAGCCATAGTTGTGTAATCGCTCTAGCGGCATCAGAGTTTAACCAGTTTTGAAATTCTGCACAGATTGAACCTGTAGGTATAGTTCCATTGATTAATGGTATAAATGTAGTGATTGGTAGATCAAAGAATTCGCTAATTTTCACGTTTTCCGCAGCGAGGGCAGTGGTCAGATTCTCCCTTAAAAATGCTGCTAATAATTCAGCACGAATATGACGCTCTTGGATGTTGAAATTAGCAGGATCTAGTTTTGGGATCAGATTTTTCCCTGCGATTAACTTTTCAGGACGCTCGAAATAATAGCGATCATGGGGACGGCGTTGACCATACATCAGCGTGACTGCTACACCATCGGTACGTCTGCCTGCGCGTCCTGCACGTTGCTGATAGTTGCTAACATGGGGCGGAAAATTTCGTAAAGCTACGGCTTGGAGTTCTCCAATATCTACACCCATTTCCAATGTTGTAGAGCAACTTAGGAGATTAATCCAACCCTGACGGAATAGGCTTTCCCGTTGCGCTAGTTCATTTGTACCAAGTTGGGCGGTATGCTCGGCGGCACGGATGGCAATAGGTGATCGCTTGCCGATTAAATAGCGATAGTGATGATCGGCTAGTTGATTCCCTGAAAAAACTTCTAATCTGCCATTACATTTATTCGCCCGACAGGTGTAATGGTTGCTGATGTCTGGCAAGGTTCCTAGCTCAGGAATATGGAAGATTTGCTGGCAGGTTTGGCATTGATACCAGTCTTCATTGGTTTCATAGAGATTTAATAATTGCCAGTTGAGTCGAGATTCTTGTCCAGTTAGACTTAACAACTTATTTCTAAAAACATTTTCATACAGCCAATAGAGATGGTTATTGCTCTCTACTTCTGAATAATTGGGAAACACTTTCTCGAAATACAGAAACAAAGAACTTTTAATAATGCGATTGTTACTGGCTCGATAAGATCGTAAAGAAACTGCATTAGCATCATCCCCAGCCGCCTTTTGTAGTTTCAGATAACTCTTTAGCTTCCCGCCACTTAAAGCTGGTGGTCGTCCGCCAGCAACGCCACCTAGTTCAGGAAAGTAATCAGAGGGATTTTTGAGATCGACTAATCCCGCCTGACGGATGATATCGGTTAACCCTAGTAAGAATATTTTTGCCTCCGTATTGCTAATTTGGAAATAGTTTGCAGTTGCTTGAATCTGCTCTTCACTAATATAAATATGACAGGCGAGTAAGCCCAAAGCCTCGATAGAAAAACGTCTTGCTGATGGCAGCCCAAATTCTCTTAGTAATAACTCTTTGGCACGTTGGTGCGATCGCGTTTCACACTCCAAAGGATTTTTTGTAGTACCTTCTAATGGGTTCACATCATTTAGGATATAGCTACGATGATGCCATTCACTATTGCGATCGGGATGCGGAATAGAATTTTGTAAAAATTGTTGATAGAGCTTTTGTTCTACACCACCAATTGAAGCAATTCCATCACTATTTTTGTCATTCTGAAAAGCTTGCCATACAGTTTGACGATAAAGTGCTTCGGTATGGGTGCGCTGATAGTGAGAGGCAAAGAATGAGGCATCTTGACGACCATCGGAAAAGGTCAAGAGTTTACGCTTTGTCGCAATATTTGTATTTTCATCATTTTGACTTGGTTCAGGTAATAGCCCGAATAGACTATCAATAATCACTTCGAGAGGTGCGTCTGTACTGGATGCAAAACGCCGTAAACTAGGAGTATCACTTCGTCCCGCACCACAGGCAGGGCATTTGGATAAGTATCCCACTTTGTTGTCTTTATCGAGATGCAGAACTAAAGGATATTGTTTGCCATTGACAGGTGGAAGATTTGGGCTTGATTTTGAAGATGATTTAGATTTAGCTTTTGATTTCCCTTTGGGTGTTACCTCTGGTAAGTTCAAAATTGGCTGTCCTAGCCAACCCATACCATGATTTTCTTCATACAGGATAAATTGAGAAAAACTCAGGCTGTTTTGACCTTCAGGATTAGGCTCTGGAAATTCTGTCTCTTCTTCCTCATCCTCGGTAATGCTATCTAAACTGCCTGAAGTAAGAGTATAGACATTGTCCTTGTTTTCTATAGCAGCAAGCGATCGCGGTAAAGTTGTAAGCTGATTACCGTCAAGCCTGACTAAGCTATAAGCCTGTCCACATTTGCGACAACTAGAAATCTCGATTACAGGTGATTGGCAATCTTCACATTTAGTTTTTTCGCTCAAATAAAGTCTGCCATAACGATTAGGATTAGGATTATGCGGGTCGCGTACTTTTCCTGAACATTCAGGATTTACACAGGCAAATAGTCCCTCGATACTACGGAATAGTAAATGTAATCTGACTGGCAGTAATGGTAAATCATTCTCATTTTTCCTTGCCAAAGTTCCCAACTGGATTAAGTTGGCTAGAGCTTGTTTCAGTTGTTGCTCAACTTCAGCAGAGATTTCGCCATTTAGTGTTAATGGATATTGCCAAAGATCACGCGATCGCCAAATTTGATCCCAAGGTTGTGGTGTTTTCAGGATTTGAATTAATTTATGAATGCTAGGATGTTGTTTGATCGCATACCATAAGAATTTATGAACCTCATGATTTGCTTGAGTTTGAGCTAATTCTAAAATCTCATGGGGAACAAGTACATCTAATATCTTTCTCCATTCGTCAATAGGAGCAGTGAGAGGTAATAAATCTTTCGGTAGCATTGCCCAAAGTTCATAAATATCTTCTGCGGCTAGACCTAGTGGATAAGGCTTACCCAATCTATCATCCGCTTGACGGCGATCGCCTCGAATTACCTGTGCAAAATTTTCGCTAAAAAGCTGTCCCGCAAATTCAAGAACTTGAGGGTCTGAGGAGCGATCGCCTAAGCTTGCGCTTGTACCAATACAACGAATTGTGCCTTTTTCCTCTTTACCCACTGCGCTTTTGAGGCGACGGATTAGCATGGATACTTCTGTACCCGTTGAACCGTTATAGCTGTGAGCTTCATCAACTACCAACATTTTGAAAGTGCTACGCGATCTCTCAAAAATATCTGTGCGTTCTCTGGGACGCATCAGCATATATTCCAACATGGAATAGTTGGTAACAAGGATATGGGGCGGATTTGTCCAAATTTCTTCACGGGAAATAGCTTGTACTTGTTTTGTTCTCTCGATGGCTGCTTGTACTAAATCATCAAGCGATCTCCCCTGCATTGCTGCTTGTTGTGCAACGGGTAGAAGCTGTAATAGTTCACTTTTTTCGTAACCTCTCAGTTCATCTCTGAGAGAATTTGTGGCTTTATCGTCAGTTCTTTCAGTGCGACTGGTATAAAAACCAAAGCGAATTTTAGGTTGATCTTGTTGGCAGAGTAACTGACGTAAGCGTTTTACCTGATCATTAACCAGTGCATTCATCGGATAGAGAATTAATGCTCTGACCCCACTCGCTAAACTTTGATCCTTGAGCAACATATCCAACATCGGTATTAGGAAACATTCTGTTTTCCCTGAACCTGTCCCCGTTGCCACGATGATATTTTGATTTTGTTCAACCACGGCTCTGATTGCCGATTCTTGGTGTTGATACAATAGGCGATCGCTTGGTAAAAGATTGACAGTGTTTGAATGTAGAACCTTCTGCCCTACTAATTGTCGAATGCTCTGCCCCGATTCATAGGGTTGAGAACCTTCTAAATAGGGTGTTTGCCAGACATTGCTAACCTGATCTAGCAATTGCTTAAAGCCGTAACGCAAATGGGAATCTCTGAGAGAATACTCTGTTAACAGATAACGGATAAAATCACGGCGGGGTTCTTCAGTAGCGGCAATGGGGTTAAGGTAGTTAGACATTTCTTTGTGATGAGTTAAATGTTTACAAGGGATTTGAGGATTTAGAGAACTGGATAAAACTCCTGAATTCGATCACCTTTTATGAGTTCTCCCATTTAGATAGTTTGACAACCTAGTTTTTTCAAAATCTGTTCAACTTGTCTACGCCGATTAGGTTCGACATAGCGATCGCGATTATCGGTATCGGTTGGATTCGAGAGTCGCCATAAACATTGAGCATAGCCGCTAGGCAAGTTCACACTTTTGAGATCCAGATGACCGCGATCGCTGTCCCACACAACCCTAATCGGCTGTCCAGATTCTCGATCTAATGTGAACATTGCTAAAATTGCCGCATCTTTCTCTAGTTGATAGAATATTCCCTGCTCATGCCATAAATATTCACCCGTAGGAAGTCTTAATAAGTCAGGATTGTAGATTGTACTACGGCTCGGCTCTCGCCAGCGATCGCTTTGTTCTCCCCACTGTGGCACATAGTGCAGAATTCCAGCATAATCATGATTTACAAATGGATCTTCAACATCATATCCGCGCAGCATTGGAGTTAATGGGAGACTTGGCGCTGGCAAATGTTGCAGACTTTGCGCGATCGTAGTCAAGCTAATTCCACGTTCTGAAAACTTTTGTTGGAGAACTTCAAAACTCAGATCTGGGAATACCAGTTCATTAGTTTCCGTGACGGGATTTCCCAATACTTGATGAGCAAGGGGTAAGTAAGCGCGATCGCCTATAAATAATGCTTCTTCGTACAGCACAGTTGGATGGGCAATACAAAAGCGATTGCCGACACCTGCATAAATCTCTCCCTTTGTCTCTAGTTCCCTAAGTGAAGATTCTAATTCTTTGATTAGTTTATCCTGTGGATAATCAGGACTAAGGCTAGATTCTAGGACAGATAAAATTTGTCTTTTTGTGAGAGTGAGAGGTTTTGATTGAGTAACAGGTGATCGATGATTACTAAGTATAGTAACTATCTTGACAGCAATATCTTGGTTAACTGAATTAACAATCACTTTTCCAGTCGGTAGCTTATCTTTCTCTTTACCCGTTGATCTTGAGATATTTCCTTCAATTAAACCTCCAGCAATTTTCCAATCTCTCTCTTTACAAGCTAGCCTTAAAATACGGCGAACATCACCAGCTAATAGTTCTGAGTCGATTTCAATATAAAACTCTGTTCTTAAATCTCTCTCTTCTGGGATGATAACTCTAACATTGAGTTGAGCCAGTCTAATTTGTCTCTCAAGTTCGGCGATAACGGAGTTTCTTTGTCCTCTAAGAATTTGGTGCATATATCGCATAATCTTTACCTCATTCCACTTCTGTTAATATCTCGATTAATTTCTGAGAATTGCCAAGTCTGACCCATTCTAAAGTATAGCGATCGCTATCTAGTAAAACTTCCCGCAAAGACATCAGAGACAAATTTAAACAACCTGTTTGATCTGCTTGGGTAGAATAATTGTATTTCTGATTCTCCTCACTGCCAGATAGGACAAAGATCACTGGCTCAAAGGACCATAGCCCTTGAATTGTAATCTGTTCTTCCCAAAAGTCACTCCTGCCATGACATCGAATTGGCAAGATCGTAGGTATTTCGGGATGCCTTGAACTTTGAATTTGAATTGGTTGCGTATTGATGTTTGCTGAGATTTGGCTTTGAGACTGAATCGTAAATGCTGCTGACCAACTCCAATTTCCCTGCCAAAGTCTGACTTCATAATTGCCCGTAGTCTTACATTGATTCAGTTTGATCTCTTGCCATGCTTCACCAGTCATCAGCTTTACTGAGATTTTCTCATCAGGTTCAGTAATAGTTTTTTGAAGATCCATATCTTCAATTTGAATACGGATAGCCTCCACTGAATCACCCAAGGGATAATAAATTTGTGGTGCTTCTAGATAAATTGGTTTCTTGCCCTTGATTTGCAATCCTCTCATAGTTGGCTGTCTACTGCTTGCGACCTGCCATTTCACAGAAATATCAATGTTTTCTCCAATCATTTTAAAAGTTGCCGATCGCCCGTTTAGTCGGATCTGTTTTGCTTGCCAGTTTTGGATTAAACAGGGAAAACAAGCATCGGTTACTTCAATGTCGCTATTTGTCTGCAAATTGGTATGAGCAGGGAAATAACAAACTAATTCATTAATCCCCGTGATTTGTGGATTTTCTGAATTCAGGTTAAGGCGATCGCCTGTTTCTGCATCAAAAATTAGCAGTGGAAAATTATCGTTAATTCCTTCACAATGCCACTCGATTAAATCGCATTTATTTGCGTCTTTGAGCTGCCATGTCCAGTGATCGCTTAAATCATGCAAGTTAACGCATAGCTCAGGAACCTCTAGACTATTAGGATAGTTAATGTTAGATTCCCATTTAGTCTGAGGAATTCGACAGAAGCTATTGTTTAAGTTTCTCCATTCTTTCCGCCATAGACTCTGCTCTGGTAAAGCAAGCTGAAGATTTAGCTCTAAGGTATCTAGACGTAATGCAAGTTCACGCTTTCTTTGCCGAATTACTTGATTTGCTCTTGTTGATGTTACCTGTCGAGGTGTTAAGACTGATGCGAGATTATCCCAATTTCTGAGAAAGAAGTTGTAGGGCAAGCTTAATCCTTGTAGACATTTCTCTCTTTCTTTCTCGTTTTTGAGAATGCTAGGATCTTTTTGCCTACGTTGTAGCTCTAAGGCAACTGTAGCAATATATTTGAGAAGTTGACCAGATAACGGCTTGTCAGATTCACTGGTGACATCATCTAAGCAATTCTTAAGAAAACGTCTAAGAGTTTTTCTTGTTGAATGATTTTCTACGGCAAGATCATACAAGGTTTGGGCAAGGTCGATTTCGTTGTAGCGATGAACAATATTCCACCAACCCAAATTATTGGCAACATATTTCAGCAACTCAGCAAAATGGGGCAGAGTTCTTTGTGGAATACCGCTTTGTAAATATAGCGTTGAAATATATTTGTAGCCCCCTTTAGCTCTAACCACGCCAAGTAAAACAAAACCTTCTCTGAGGATATTATAAAAAGTTGGCTTTGCCCCTTGAGGATCGCTGATTCTTAGTCTCACAAAAAGGCTATCCCAAAAACCAGCTTCTGAGTCGTTGTAATAGGCATACTCAGATAATAAAAAGGTAATGATTTTTACCCAGTTACGATTTTGGCGATCGCCCCACCGATGATTTAGTCTGTCAATTGATATTGTGCCTATATTTGATAAATTTTCCGCTAATGCATCAAGCAGAGCATTGACTGAATTTGAGGAAAATTTGTTATTCCCCAGAAATCTTGATCCTTCAGGCTTTTGGAGATCGCGCAAAATTGGCTTAATCTGTTCCCACACACATCTTGTATGTTCGGGACTACTAAAATTCATTTTACAACCCAAAAATCTATATTTTTAATTATTCTAACTATAATATGAGTATTTGATATGTTTTTTTGAGATAAAGTACACGGATATTTTGATTTGCATAGCTTGAATTCTAGATTTAAAGCCAACTATAACGGGTGCGACCTTCATATTTGGACTTTGGACAAAGTTAAAAACTACGCTATTAGTGGTGGTTTAGATCTCAAATCACAGGCTAAAAAACGCTACCTACAACATTTGTCCAAAATCCAATCATATGATACCTTCTCAAATTAGCGAAATCTTTGCCTAGCAGAGCTTTCATCAAATCCATTCAAAATTATTTCCTTAATTAGGGGAAGCCAGAATCCTTACACCGTAACGGGTTATCAAGTAGAGGTCGCACCCCGTTCAACTAATCCACAAGCTTCTAATTTTCGTAAGTTTTGAATGGGGTAGCTACAGGATACATGGAAAAACCTGCAAGATCGGTCGCAAACGCGCATTATACCGTTGATTTTTTTTAACACGAAAGGCAAAAAACATATTTTTTAAATCCTTTCTATATATAGCTTTGATGGTTATCTTGCAGGTTTTTCCATGTATCCTGTAGCTACCCCTATGTATATATTAATTATGTGAGTTCAAAAACATATCCTGAAATTATTGCAGAATTCTAATCTTGACTATACACATATAAATACTACTTTAACTTGAATTATTCACTATGATTTTGGTAAATAGTTAAAAGCGTTGAACTTTAAGGGAGGCAGATTTAGTGATAAAGGCAGTCTGCTTTCTTAATGTTTTTTACTACAAGCTATCTCCAGTATGGACTTTAGAGACAGCCTTTAGTACTGACGAATAATTCAAGATAAGTGGGTTCAACATACGAGTTTTTAAACCTATGTCAAAAATAATTTTAAATATATGCTTTAATCTTCAACTTGTCTTAGAAACATCTTAGAGCAAATAATCATACATTATTTGTTCTATGATTTAAACGAATGAGTATTTATGCTTATTTTGGCTGACGTGTTTTCAAGGTTTCAGGGCTTTGCTTGGCGCGTTGTTATATATTGAAGAGGTGTCTGCCCGTTAGTTAGCTGTCGTTATGAAAAAATGGTTTAATACTGCTGGTCCTTGTAAGGCTGACATTCACTACATGTTGTCAGCCACAGATCGCTTGCCTGAAATCAAACAACTAATTGCTCAAGAAAATTATTTTGTGATCCATGCACCAAGGCAGGTGGGTAAAACTACAGCGATGTTGGCACTTGCCCAAGAACTAACTGCTAGCGGTCAGTATACGGCGGTAATGTTATCTCTGGAAGTGGGGGCCGCTTTCTCTGATGATTTGGGAGCAGCTGAACTGGCTATTTTAGGTGAGTGGAAGCAATCGATACGGTTTCGGTTGCCCAAAGATTTGCAACCTAACCAGTGGTTAGATGCCGAAGCAGGAGCGAGAATTGGTACAAACTTAAGCAACTGGGCTGAACAATCTTCCCGTCCATTAGTTGTCTTTTTGGATGAAATTGATGCCTTGAGCAACGAAACGTTAATTTCTGTATTAAGACAAATCCGATCTGGTTTTCCTAATCGTCCCCAGGGATTTCCGCAGTCGGTTGCGTTGGTGGGGATGCGTGATGTGCGGGATTATAAATATGCGTCAGGGGGAAGCGATCGCCTAAATACTTCTAGCCCTTTCAATATCAAAGTACGCTCTTTTACTTTGAGTAATTTCACCCTTGAGGATGTGAGGAATCTCTATCACCAACATACGGAAGCCACAGGACAAATATTTACACCAGAAGCAGTTGATTTAGCCTTTCATTTGACACAGGGACAGCCTTGGTTAGTGAATGCGATCGCTAAGGAAATAGTTGAATATATTGCACAAGACCCAGTCACTCCAATTACAGTTGAGTTAGTAAGTCAAGCAAAAGAGATCTTGATTAAGAGACAAGATACGCATCTGGATAGTCTTGCAGAAAGGTTGAGAGAAGATAGAGTCAGAGCAGTGATTCAGCCTATTCTTGCGGGGCAGGAATTGCCAGATGTGCCACAGGATGATATTCGCTACGTTTTAGATTTGGGACTTTGTACCAATCAAGATGGTCTGGCTATTGCTAATCCTATTTATCAGGAAGTCATACCAAGAGTGCTTGCCTATGTAACAACTGCGTCAATAGGATATGTTCGACCAATCTGGCTAAGCAAGCAAGGCGAATTTTTGCCTGAGCGCTTGTTAGAAGCGTTCTTATTATTCTGGCGACAGCATGGAGAACCATTGTTTGGAAGCACGCCCTATCCAGAGATTGCTCCACATATAGTATTGATGGCTTTTCTGCATCGGGTTGTTAATGGTGGTGGTACTTTGGAGAGAGAATATGCGATCAGTTCTGGGCGTATGGATATTTGTTTGCGCTATGGTAAGGTGACTTTGGGAATGGAGTTGAAGGTATGGCGCGATAAGAAGCCTGATCCAATTAAGGAAGGATTATCGCAGTTGGATAAATATTTATCGGGATTGAGTTTGGATACAGGTTGGTTGGTAATATTCGATCGCCGTTCTGGGTTGCCGCCGATAAGCGATCGGACTACTACTGAGAATGTCATCAGTCCCGCAGGTCGAGAAATCATTGTGATTCGTGGATAGATAACTAATCAATTGATATAGATATGTCCATTCCAGAACCAATTTTAGTTGTTTATAGTGAACCGCCCAAAGCGATCTCCGCCACAGACTTGCGCCAATCACGAGTTGATGAATTTTTAGCATCAAGGTCTTTGCAGCCTAAGAGTCGTAAAGCTTATCAAGCAGACTTGCGGATATTTATGGATTGGTGCGATTTAGCTTGGGTGGATGTGAGTCGTCGTAAAGTGACGCAGTTTAAAACTTTTTTGCTGAAAGAGCGTGAGTTGGCGCTGAGTTCGGTGAATCGGGTGTTGCGGACTCTGAAATCTTTTTATCGGTGGATGTTGCTCTCGGAATATGTGACGGCTGATCCGACAATTGGCATTCAGCAGGAAAGATTGCCAGATCCTGTGGCAAAGGATTTGGAAGATGAGGAGGTGTTGCGGATTTATGAGGCGATCTCGTTAGGTAAGGTGGTGTTGCGCGATCGGGCTTTGTTTTCGATTTTGTTGCATGGGTTGCGGGCGGAGGAGGTTTGTCGTTTGAATATTGAAGATTACGTGAATGGGGAATTGGTGATTAAAGAAGCGAAGTGGGATAGTAAGGGGGAAGTGCCTTTGACAAAGTTGGGTATTCAGGATTTGGATGCTTATTTGGATTGGAGGAAGGAGAAAGAAGGAGAGTTGTCGGATGAAAGTCCTTTATTTGTATCTTGCTCCAATCGTAGTCAAGGTAAGCGCTTAACCTATTGGGGAATTCGTCATGTGATGGACGATCTGGCTGAGAAAACGAGGATTGATTTGCATTCGCATCGAGGACGGCATACATTTGCGACGAATTTGATTGTGAAGTATGAGTTAGACCCGTCTTTGGCGATGGAGTTGACGCGCCATCGTGATGTTAGGAGTTTTAGACGTTATACGAATCGCAAAAATAAGATTGCGGCGAAACGTGCTTTTTTGAAAGCGTCGGAGAGATTGGAGCATTGAGAGTCGCAAATTAATTATTGAGGATAGTCATGTAAATAGAGTAAAATCTGTCCTCTATTGATGATTTTTTAAACTCAATTAATCATGACTCTACCTCAGAAAAAGGTAGTCCTAAAAAGGAAAGGATGTAGGAAAATATTCGAGTATGGCAACGATTCGTGTAAAACTGTATCACAACAGGATTAAAAGTAATATATAGCAATACTTTCAGCGATTGATTTAAGAAAGGTGTATGAACCGTTTTACAGCCGATCTGGAATCAACCCTCAGTTTTTATAGACAGAGTATTGAATATACTCTGTCTATGAAATTAATACACTCCAATTAGGGGTCAACGCACGAAACGGATTAATGTGTACGCTAAGTGCAAAAATTTAACTGATATCAATATTAAATACACTATGATTCTGGCAAAGGTTCTTGCAATGAAATCAGGCTGAAAACAAGAATATACAGTGAAGACATTGCACAGTGCAGAAAGTAGACTTTTTGCACTCCTTAAAGCTTGAATTCTAAGTGGAATATTTTCTATTAGCTAGAAGATAGGCTAGCAAAGGAATATAGCCTTAGCGTACAAAAATTTCCTTTTCGTGCGTTGACCCCTATTAGATCTTTTCTTGATGTTTCTGGAAACAAGTAGTAAATTGATAAAAACCAACGTTAAGATTAAAAACCTTGCTCAGCCTACAAGAGAGATAAATAGCTTTCTACAAAAAAGCAATAAAAGTGGTGTAAAAAACACCAACTTTAGAGTCTAAGTTGGTGTTTTAGTCAATCATCTCTTGAATTTTATGGGCTTTAGACAGGCTGATGTGTTTGTCCAAATATCTTGGTAAAATTTATTTAAGCACAAGTCTCCTAATTTCTAAAGACTTGAAGATATTAGGACTTGAGGGTTTGTATTGTCTTAACGTTGGTTTTTGCCCATTTACTACTTGATCTCCTGCTAGACGGAATAATATTTTGTTGTGTCGATTCTTTTACTTTGACAACTTCAATAATGGGACAGATAATTTCTGAATTCTCAGAGAGAATCGGTTCACCAACCAGTAGAGATTCTAAATTAGATTGAAGAGTCAATAGCTGTTGGATCTGGCGATTAACTTCAGCAATTTTATCTTGAAGTTTTACCTTGACATGATCACAGGGTAATTCGCCTTGATCGTGAATAAAAAGAAACTCTTTGATTTCTGAAAGGCTTAAGCCCAGTCCTTGAGCGCGTTTAATAAAGCTAAGGCGATTAAGTACATCTGTTGTAAATAATCTAAATCCGCCCTCAGTACGTCCTGAAGATTCCAATAACCCTAGCTCTTCATAATAGCGAATAGTTTTAATGGGAATTCCGCTTTCTTTGGCGATCGCCCCGATTTGTTTACGTTCCTCTTGGGCTGACATATATATTTCCTCGTTTTGTGCCTATTTCTATAGCAAAGAAAGTTTTGCTTAGGATATAAAACCAGAAGCTGAGTTGCGCCGCTTCACGCCGCAACTCGTTTCTTGGTTTTTGGTTTGTACTAGCTAACTCTAGCTTTGCTGTATTCTTATTTTGCAACCTAATTTAGAATTGCCACAACTATTTTATCAATCACGCACATGAATCCCAAAATCAGCCGTGACAATTTTGCCATTGCGATTAAACTGTCCCCAGAGTTTATATTCTCCTGATGTGGGGAACTTAGTCACGAAAGTAACTTTCCCTACAGAGCTATCAGCTAATGCATGGGCATGAATATAATCAGATGCAGTCAATGGTGTTGATTTTTTAATGATGACAAGGTGTCCTTTTTCTCCCAAGTAGGGCTGCAAATCAGTAAGCGCCTGATTAGTGTCAGTATCCTTTAGATCAAAAGTCAAGGTCACTTCCTCACTAGCTTTGATGTGATCTTGAGAACTGATCAAGTTGATTTGTGCTGTTCCAAATGTTTTAGTGTGATCGAAGTTAATCGGTGTAGCAGATGGGCTTTCACCAACAACTTGGGTTTTTAGAACGGAAATTTGTTCTGGAGACTGTGCTGGCTTGTAGTCACTAAATAAGGTGTAGCTTCCCGCCTGTGGAAAGTTTGCCGACACTTTAAATTTTCCATTGTGTTGATAGTTGGGATGAAGATGCTCAAAAAACTGAAGATCGTCACTGACAACAATCAAATGCATCAGCTTCTTTTGAAAGACCTCAAAGTTTTCAATTGCTTTGCCATTGAGGTTGTGAACATCGATTGATAATGGCACAGTGGTGTTAGGAAGAATATTGAGTGGAGTGTTCAACTTTGCCTTGGCAATAGTTGCTTCTGGTGATGTCTTTTTGCTGTCATCAGCGTGTTCTCCATGCTTATTAGTATTGTCATGATTGTCTTTGACAACAGGTTTTGATTCTTCAGCATTAGATATGTTGGACAATGAGGAGCAGGCTTGAGTCAATGCCAAAATAGAAGTCAGTGCGATCGCGGAAATTAGTTTGTTCATTGTAAGTAGCTAGGCATAAGAAAACTCAAAATAGGAAGTATCAAAGCCAAGGGAATCGTAGCGGGAATGAAGAGCATCTTCTATACCCCAAATCAAATTATCCTCAGAGTCAAACATTTGCCCAGAAATATAGTCACGCTTTAAATGTAACCACTCTAATTCAATGGGATTCATCTCAGAGCAGTAGGGAGGTAATTGAAATAAAAATAAGCCTTTACGTTGCCACTCAGGAATTTTTAGTTGTACCGCCTTACAGGTATGAGTAGAGCCATTGTCTTGACCAATGACGGTAATAATACGGTTAATCATGAATAAATCCGCAGCTAAATCAGCCTGTCTATCCATGATCTCAATATATTCTTTGCTGGTGATACTACCGATGAGATAAGCGCCATCAAAACTTACTTCAGGTTCCAAGACTCCAATCAAACTGACCCGTTTCCCACGCAAGACTGTTTGTTCAAGGCGTTTGCTCTGTCCCTGCCGAATCCAGCCATATTGCACAGCCGACCAACAACTAAATCCCGTCTCATCCAAATATTTTAAACAAATGTCGCCTGCTGCTGCCGCTAACTCTAAGAAATCTAAATCGGCTTGTTTAATTGCTTTGGTTGATTGATCCTGTTTGTCTTGGTGGGAAATTCGCGCCCGTTTCCATACCCATCCCTTTTTTTTAGTAGTTTCCTAACTCGGTCACTACTTAGTGTTACTTGTCTTTCTTGCTGAAGCTTGGCGGATAATTGCTGACTGTTGTATAACTGACCATCTTTTTCAAGACAGGTTTCTAAATATTTCAGGTCTTCTTCTTGCCATTGTTTTGGTCTACCTGTTTTCGGTAAGTCATACAACCCTTTTTCTCCATTTTGTTTCCATCTTTGGATGATTTCTCTGACTGTTTGTTCATGACACTCAAAATATGCAGATATTTGGGCTACTTTCCATCCATGACTGCTCATCCGTATGGCTTCGGCTCTTTGCTTTACTCGTTTTCCTGTTTCTTCACTTTGGCTGATTTCCAGCAGTCTTTTGTCTTCTTCTATACTCAGTTTTATTTTTAGGGCGGCTGGCATCTTTTTGCGCGTTACTCAACATTACTATCTTAACTTTTTTTTTGCTTCTCTACTTAGTTATTCCTTAATTTGTAATAATTTTGCGGGTTAAAGAACGATAGAAATATGCGTTCAGATTTGAACGCATATTCTGTAAAGGATTAGGCGGCTGGATAGCCAGCATTAATTAAAGCTTCTCGAATTGCCAATTCAGATGCTTGAGTTTCGACAACAATCAGTTTTGTTTTGGTGTTAGCTTGAATTTCTGCATCAGCATCAACGTTCTTAATTGCGGCTGTAACTGTATCTACACAGCTAGAACAAGCAAGAGTAGGTGTTTTGAGTTGAATAGTCATGATTTTAAATAACCTCTATTGATTGACTGGAAAGAGAAACTGAATGATGACTTCTCTATCTGAAAACAACTCTACATTCTCTATTCGAGTGGAGAGTCAAGGGGTAAAACAAAAAAAGAGTAGGTGCTTAGCACCTACTCTTTTTTGGAGAGAGCTATTATTTTGCCTCGATCGCACCGCGAAACATATTCATGCCACAGGCAAACTCATAGTTTCCTGCCTTGGGCGGCGTGAATTCGATGGTTGTGGTTTTATTTAGTTCTAGATGTTGGGCGATGTGGAAATCAGCGAGTCGTACTTCTTCTAGGCAACTGCTAGGATCGCGGCGGAGAAAGTTGAGACGGACAAGTTGACCCGCATTGACCACAATTCGCGAAGGTTCGTAACCACCATCAACGACGACGGTTACTTCTTGAATGCCAGATTCAGATTCGGCTTTTTTTGACTTAGGCTTGCTGAGGAGAAACCACCAAAGCTCTGCACCGATTAAACTAATACCAACAGCAGTTACTACTATTTTATTAGTCAGTGGTTGATTAATCGCTTTGAGTTGAGTGTTTTTGCGCGTCTCAGTCTGCATATTGTGATCATCAGGCATTTTTTCAGAGGCGATCGCCCCAGAGATGGCTCCAAATAGAAAGCCAATGCCAACGAGGTTTCCCAAAAATGTAGCTTTTTTTAACATGATAGTTTTTTCCTTTAGTAATGGGCTATGAGCTAAACTTAAAATTCTTCAATCGCAAAGCATTAGTCACCACAGAAACAGAACTAAATGCCATTGCGCCGCCAGCAATTATGGGACTGAGTAACCAACCGAAGAATGGGAAGAGAATCCCTGCGGCGATAGGAATGCCTAAGATGTTATAGATGAATGCAAAGAAGAGATTTTGGCGGATATTTTGCATGGTGGCGCGCGATAGTTGGATCGCAATGACAATGCCTTGTAAATCGCCCGAAATAAGAGTGATATCACTAGCAGCGATCGCCACATCCGTACCCGTACCGATTGCAATGCCGACATCTGCTTGAGCAAGAGCAGGAGCGTCGTTGATGCCATCACCGACCATTGCGACAACCTTTCCTTCGTTTTGTAAACGCTGAATTTGCGCTGCTTTTTGGTCAGGACGGACTTCTGCAAACACGCGATCAATGCCAACTTCATGGGCAATTACTTCGGCAGTGCGGCGATTGTCGCCTGTAAGCATGACTACTTCTAAGCCCATGCGTTGTAAGGTACGAATCGCTTTGACTGAGGAAGGTTTGATCGCATCGGTAATGCCCATAACGCCTTGAATTTTGCCATTGACCGCAATCCAGATTGCAGTATTACCTTTTCTTTCTAGCGTATCCCAAGTTTGTTCTAAGGAATCTGTCGTAATTCCTAATTCCTGCATCCAGCGATAGGTTCCAATTTGAACTAGATGATCACCAATGTAGCCACGCACGCCACTACCTGCGATCGCTTCAAAATCTTGAACATCAGTCAATTCCACATTGAGGGCATTGGCATAACGCACAATTGCTTCTGCTAAAGGATGTTCAGAATAGCGTTCCACAGAGGCTGCCATACTGAGCAAAGTTAAGACTTTACTATCGGGCATTCCTGCGGTAGTTACGAAATGGGTGACGCTAGGCTTGCCTTGGGTAATCGTTCCTGTTTTATCAAGAACAATTGTTTGCAAATTATGAGCCTGTTCCAAACTATCCGCGCCCTTAATTAGAATTCCATTTTCTGCACCTTTACCAGTTCCGACCATGATCGATGTGGGTGTTGCTAAGCCCAAAGCGCAGGGACAGGCGATAATCAGCACGCCGACAGTGGTAATCACCGCGAGGGTGACATTGCCCATGAAGTTGTACCAAATGATAAAAGTAGAAATGGCGATCGCAATTACGATTGGTACAAAGAAACCTGTAACGCGATCGGCAAGGCGTTGAATTGGAGCCTTAGAACCTTGGGCTTGCTGTACCAATTTTACAATTTGCGCTAAAAAAGTATCCTTGCCAATGCGGGTAGCGCGAAACTTGAAACTACCAGTTTTATTGATAGTCGCGCCGATTACCTCATCACCGACTTGCTTCTTCACGGCGACACTTTCACCAGTCACCATCGCTTCATCAATAGTAGAGCCTCCTTCAATAATCTCGCCATCAACAGGAATCTTTTCCCCAGGACGCACCAAGATCACATCATCAAGTTGCACTTCCGCGATCGCAATATCCATTTCCCGACCATGCCGAATTACTCGCGCCGTTTTTGCTTGTAAACCCATTAACTTTCGCATTGCCTCAGAGGTACTTCCCTTGGCGCGATTCTCAAAGAGTTTACCGAGCAGAATCAAGGTGATAATCACGGCTGATGCTTCAAAATAAACGTCGGCAGTTAAACCCTGCGAAGTGAAAAATGTTGGATTAATCGTGGCAAAAATAGAATAACCATAGGCGGCTCCCGTACCAGTGGCGACTAGCGTATCCATTGAAGCGGCGTGACGTTTGGAAGCTTTCGCGGCATTAATATAGAAGGCTGCACCACACCAAAACTGCACAGGGATAGTCAAAACCAATTGCAACCAAGCGTTATGCATCCATGCAGGAATAAAGGGCAAACTCAATCCTGTCATCATTGGTAATCCACCAATTACCAGAAATAGACTAATCGCACTACCAATCATCACCTTGCGATTGAGATCATTCTCTTCCTTACGTCTTGCTGCTTGTTCCTCGTCATCATCAACTAAGGGATTTTCCTCTTTCAACAGTTGCGAAGAATAACCTGCATCAGCGATCGCCTGTTGTATACGCTTCACATCAACGGATCTAGGGTTATAGGTGACAGTGGCTTGCTCTGCACCAAAGTTGACATTACATTGCTCAACACCTGTGACATTACTAATCGCTGTTTCAATGCTATTGGCACAAGAAGCACAACTCATCCCTCGTAACTTCAATGTACTAGTTTCCATGTTTACCTCTTCAAACTCTTGAAAAATCAAGTCCACAAATCATCTGCATGTATCATGCATTCTCTAGTAGGGTGGAGAGTCAAGGGGTAAACCAAAATATTTTAAAAGGTGACGCTTCGCGAAACTTTGCAATCAAACCAAAACGAGGTTGAGCCAAGATATGTGTAGAAGTACCTCTTTGTCTAAAAATATTAACCTACAAGCTTTCAACAAAATCAACCGAGAGAAGTATAACTCCCTAACCCCAATTTAAAATTCACTCTTATATGATATGAAATTTCATCCTGATTTCATTTTCTTGGCTTACAGTAAAAAATACGATGTCAATGTATATATTAAAAAAAACTAAAAAATGTACGAAAAAAAGTGAATCAAATAGATGTGAGACTTGTATAAATAATGGTAAGACAGAGAGATGACTGGTTTCCTACTCCGATTTGGCACTTTGATATTCCAAATTATGAGCAGCTAAACAAAAAATTACTTCAAGCAATTTGTGTTGAAAAGCAAAAAGATAATCAAGGTGTCAGTTGGTCAAATGGAATAGGATGGCATAGCAAAGACTATTTACATCAACGTCCAGAATTCCAAGATATTGGCCAAATCATTGTAACTAATGCGCTAGAGTCTGGAGAAGAAATTGGCTTTGACTTGAAAAAGTTCACAATGATTCTTGGGAATTGTTGGGCAGTTGTAAATCCAAAGTTTGCTTTTAATTTTGTCCACAATCACCCGAATTCAGTACTTAGTGGAGTCTATTATGTGAAAGCTGCCGAAAACTGTGGCGGTATTTTCTTTAAAGATTCTCGTGATGTTGCTCATATGTTTATGCCAGCACTTACCGAACTGACTCCTTGGACGCTCCAAAAAATTACCTATAAAGCAACAGAAGGCAAAATGATAATTTTCCCAAGTTGGTTAAATCATGGTGTGGAACCAAATCTCAGCGATGAAGAGCGTGTTTGCATTAGCTTTAATATCAGTATGACTTATTTAACATCAGTATAAATTTAGAGTTGTAGGATAGACGGAACGAAGCACCGCTCATCCTCAAGATTGAAAATCATATGAGAATTTTGCTAGTTGAAGATGAAGAGGATCTTGGTAAGGCTCTACAACGGAGCCTGAAGCAAGAAAAATATGTTGTTGATTGGGTACAGGACGGTGCAGAAGCTTGGAAATATCTTACGAGTTCTGAAGTAGATTATGTGCTGGCAATTGTCGATTGGATGTTGCCAAGTTTATCAGGGCTGGAAATATGTAAGCGATTGAGAGCGCAGGGTAATTCACTGCCAGTGTTAATGTTGACAGCGAAAGATCAGATTGAAGATCGGGTGATGGGTTTAGATTCAGGGGCGGATGATTACCTTGTTAAGCCATTTGGAATGGTTGAACTAATGGCGCGGCTGAGAGCATTGCTACGAAGACCCACTCAAGTTCAGCTACAAATCTTACAGGTGGGAAATTTGATTCTTGATTATGGAAAGTCAACAATTGCGATTGCCAATCAAAGTGAGATCGTTGAAGGTCTCATGCTGACAACTAAAGAATTTCAATTATTGGAATACTTTATGCAGCATCCTAATCAGATTCTTACCCGTGACCAGATTATGAATCGACTATGGGAATTTCAATCCGAACCTGCTAGTAATGTCGTAGCAGCACAGATTCGTCTGTTAAGAAAGAAATTAGCAGAATATAATTGTGATATCGGGATTGAGACAATCTATGGTTGGGGATATCGCTTGAATTCATGAATCACAATAAAATCTTTTTTGGAGCGCGTTTACATCTTGCAGGTTGGTATGCAGGAGTGATGGGAATCATTTTGACTCTATCAGGAGTTGGTATTTATCAGGTGATGGCTCATGCTCATTGGCAAGCGGTTGATCGTGAGTTAGAGTCTATAGCTGGAACATTGCATGATAGTTTGGAGCCTCTGCTAATAGAAAGCGATCGCATCAATCCGAATGTACAACAAACTCTGCCTAATCTTTGTGTGATCAACGAGAAATGTGATCAAGAATCTTCCACAAGACATATTCTGGGTGCAATCCAGCAAGAAAGTTTTTATGCATTATTTCTGACTCGTTCTGGAACCTTGATCGCCACAGTCGGAAAACCACCGATAGGAATCGTCCCTAAAATTGGACAAGATGCTTGGCAAACAATTGAGGATCGAGAGGGAAATCGCTATCACCAAATCTCACTTTTACTTAAAAATAATCGTGGGAAATCATGGGGATATCTGCAAGTAGGGCGATCGCTGGCTGACTATGACCATCATCTCGAACAATCAAAACTGATATTGATCGTCAGTTTACCAATCGCTTTTCTGATTGTGAGCATCGCAAGTTGGTATTTAGCAGGTATAGCGATGAAACCAGTTTATTTCTCTTATCGTCAAATCCAGCAATTTACGGCTGATGCTGCCCATGAACTGCGGACTCCGCTTGCAGCAATTCGAGCTACAGTTGAATCTACTCTTAGTAGTGATCCAATTTCAGAACTAGAGTCAAGAGATGTTTTACAAACAATCAATCGCCAAACGGTGCGTCTTTCAGAATTAGTTCAAGATTTACTTCTCCTTTCACGGATGGATTTACAACTAATTGCTTTACAAAAGCAGACTTGCTGTTTGAATGAAATTGTTAGTGATTTAGTTGAAGAAGTCTCAGCACTTGCCATTCAGTCAGATATCGATCTAAAGCTAAAAGTTGCTAATGAATCTGCAATTTATGTCAATGGTAACGAAGATCAACTCTATCGACTGATTCTCAATATTCTGATCAATGCGATTCATTACACGCCTGAGCATGGCAAAGTTGAAGTATCTCTTGATCACGTCGATCACCATGCGATTATCCAAATTCAGGATAATGGAATTGGTATAAGTTCTAGCGATTTACCCAACATCTTTGATCGCTTCTATCGAGTAAGTAACGATCGCGCTCGTAAAAAAGGTGGATCGGGACTAGGACTGGCGATCGCCATGGCGATCGCCAAAGCTCATGGTGGAGATATTCAAGTCAAAAGTGAGTTTAGCGAAGGTAGTACATTCACGATTAAAATTCCTTCTATTTGTTGTTAGGACATTTCATTATCATTTCATAACAATCCGTCATAGTTGAAATGTCAGCATTTGAATTAAAAAGTCAATCATGAAAAAATTAATGTTTCTCGGCACAATATTAGCAGCAACATTTGCATCTGTGTCCGCTACCTTCGCCACTCCTTCATTACCTAATTTATCTGCACCGCACATTGATGCATCTGAAGCGCTACCCAATAATGTAGGTGCGTCACGACCTACCTACGTCTTTAAAGTTCATGTACAAAAATATACTCTTTCGAGTCTGACCATTGACTTACCTGAAGGGATTAAGGTTGGTGGAACTATTGATGTAGTTGATCAACTTAATCGTTCATTAGGAGCAACGATTACTTCACAAGGCAATAAATCTGTAATCTCCTTTGCCCAGCCAATTGCCGTTGGCACAACTCTAAAATTTTCCATGCGTGATATGAAGGTTGATAAGAATCAAACAACCTTTATCCATCTGATTCCTGTTTCTGCAAAATTTGCAAATTTAGATGCGAACATTCCACTTGGACTTGTGCGTATTCAAATCTATGACAACTAATGGATTGATTTTTTGAGAAAAGCTAGATCAATAGTGGAATTTAGCGATCGCAACAGTGATGGCTAAATCCCACTATTGATCTAGCTTTTCAAATCAAGAGTGAGTTGAAACAAGGTAGTACATTCACAACTAAAATTCCTTTTATTTTTTGTTAGGACATTTCATCATCATTTCATAACAATCCGTCATAGTTGAAATATAAGCAATCAAATAAAGAGTCAATCATGAAAAAATCAATGTTTCTCGGCACACTATTAGCAGCAACATTTGCATCTGTGTCCGCCACTTTTGCTACTCCTTCATTACCTAATCTATCCGCACCGCACATTGACGCAACTGGAGCATTACCAAATAACAGAGGTGCATCAAGTTCTACCTATTTCTTCCAAGTTCATGTACAAGGACATACGCTTTCAAGTGTGACTATCGACTTACCCGAAGAGATTAAGGGTGGTGGCACTATTGATGTAGTCGATCAACTCAATCGTTCTGTAGGAGCAACCGTCACGCCGCAGGGTAACAAAGCTGTGGTCTCTTTTGCTCAGCCAGTTGCCACTGGTACAACGCTAAACTTTTATATGCGTAATATATCAATTGCTTGGAACAAAAAAGACTTGATCCATCAAATTCCTGTTTCTGCAAAGTTCGCAAATTTAGATGCTGATATTTCACTTGGACTTGTTCGCATTCAAACCTACGGCAAGTAACGAATAACGGGTTGATTTGTGTAGACTAACCTAAAAGAGTAAAAGCTTAGCATTGCTAAGCTTTTACTCTTTTAGGCATGGGTAAGGAAGCGGTTGTGTGAATCCTTACTTTAGAATTATTTGCTTATAGAACTCGGCATCGGCATTGAACCCATTTTTTTACAGCAGGCACATCCACTATCTTCTGCACTTGCAGATCCTGCAACTAGAGTCAGCGCTGCTACACCTGCAAGCAAGGAACCAACTAGAATTCTGAATTTAATTTGATTTGGCATTTGTACTTATTTCCAAAATGAGAATGTTTAGATTTGTCTTTTTAAGACTTTAGGTACTTTAGAGCCTCTAGCCGACTATAGAGTCAAGAGATGTAGTCACATAATTGATTGTTCATGTAAATCCACAGTATTAAAAGCATGAGAATAGTAAAATGTTAAAGATTGGAAACCTTGCCAAGCAGACAGGCGTGTCAGTTGGGACTTTACGCTATTACGAAAGTCTGGGACTGATTGAGCCATCTCAAAGGTCAGAAAATGGTTATCGATACTATGAGGATGCAGCAATTTGCAAAATCCAATTTATTAAAAAGGCTCAAGCCCTGCAATTTTCTCTTACAGACATTAAGCAGATTCTAGTAACTTGTGAACAAGGTAATCCAGCTTGTGTAACTGTTAAAAAGCTTCTAAACGAAAAGATCGATCAAGTTAATAGAGAAATTCAGCATCTTCATGAATTTAAGGCGGAGTTGGAACAGTACCGTGATCGATGGGCTGAGCGTTCTTTGGATCAGCCCGATACGCCTAAACTTTGTAGCCTGATTGATGAGGTTGCTGCACCATTACCTAGTAATGATTTGGCAATCACCACATCGTTAAATATAAAACGTCGGCTGGTTTAATTAAGTTTTGTAAATCTTCTAGCCCTCTATCCAACTGGAGACTTGTAGATTTAGAAAGTAAATTTTTGTTGAAATTTTTAGTAATTCTTATGACAAACCGAAAAATTGAAATTTTTACTGGAAATTGTTCACTTTGTGATGACGCTGTAAAACTAGTTAAAGAATTTGCTAGCAACAGTTTTACAGTAAATGTTTATAACATTCAGAAAGAACCAAATCGATTTCAGCAGTATCATATAAAAGCTGTTCCATCAATTGCTATTGATGGAAGGGTCGTTCATACAGGTAAACCAAGCCGAACTCAATTGGAAGCATTAGGTTTGACGCAACGTGACGATAATCTACATAAATTAACTTACTTGGGTATGGGAATTTGATTGGCAATCTGCATTACTAAATATTTTCAGTAATATTCTAGCGAACAAATAAGAACTAACTGTTGCTTGAGCAATGAAAGAGGTAGCAATGCAAATGCTTTCATTGCTAATTTTAAAGATTTCATTCCTATTTCATTTTGTTGTGAGATGCTTTATTCAAAAGGAAACGCAATAAATTTTAAGTACAAAAACTAGGTTAAGTAAATGAGCATATCCCCAAGACTTCGCACTCCCATTGTTAAGGTACTTCTTAGTGTGATCTTGCTATCTAATCCTGCGATCGCACTGGCTCATGCTGGACATGGAGATGAATTTAAGGGAAATAACACAACTCAGATTACGGGAATAACTGTAGAGGATGAAGTTGCTAAATCTCTTGGAATTAAAGTAGAAATTGTAAAGCAACAGCCCCTAAAATTTAGTATTCAAACTACAGGACAAATTGAGACTTTACCGAACCAACAAGTAAAAGTGACCACTCCGATTAAGGGAACAATTGTTAATTTGCTGGTAGAGCCAGGGGCTTTAGTTCAGGCAGGTCAACCTGTTGCGATTCTATCTAGTCCAGAACTAGCTGATTTACGAGTTGGGGCGCTAGAGAAACAGGCAGAAGCAAGTGGAAATGTTTTGACTTCTGAATCAAATTTACGTTTAGCTCGACAAAATCTTGAACGTCAGAAGCTACTGGTTGAAGCAGATATCCGTCAGGCTCAGACTGAATTAAATTTAGATAAGGAGCGTTATGAGCGCGATAAAGAATTATTAGAGAAAGGTGCGATCGCCAAACGACAGTTACAAGAATCGGAAGCAAAATTTGCTGCTGCAAGAGCTACATTAACTAAGGCGCAAAGTCGCTTACCTTTGCTAGAAGCCCAAGCACAGCTAGAAAGAGCAGAAGCTGATGTACAAGTGTCTTCGATTAGAGTCGATCTCAGTACAGCAGCTTACTCGGCACGTTTGAATCAGTTAGATGCTAGTGCAAACTCTAATGGCACGATTACGATATCTGCACCAATTGATGGAGTTGTCAGCGATCGCGAAGCGACAATTGGAGAATCAGTTGATGCAGCAGGAAAGCCTATAATGACCATCGTCAATGATCAAAGGGTTCTTGCCACTGCGAATATTAACGAAAAAGATATAAGTAAAATCCGTATTGGTCAACCCGTACAGGTGAAAATCGCAGGACAGCCTTCGACTACGGTTTTTCAAGGAAAGGTGACGGTGATTGGTACGACTGTAGAAGGACAAAGCCGTATTGTTCCAGTGAAAGCTGAGATTGGCAATGTGAAGGGGCAGTTAAAGGCAGGGATGTTTACCAATATCGAAATCCTCACAGATAACGTTTCTGTGCCAACCTTAGCGATTCCTGCTGCATCAGTAGTAGAAGCCAATGGCAAGCAGCTAGTATTTGTGCAAAATGGCAAGTCTTATCAGCCCGTTGATGTGACTTTAGGACGGACTTCGGGTGACTTAGTAGAAGTTAAAAGCGGATTATTTGAAGGCGATCGCATTGTGACTCAACGTGCTAGTCAACTATATGCCCAATCTCTACGTGGAGATAATAAGCCCAAAGATGAGAAAGTTGATGCTGTGGTATCTGCACCTAATTCTGCAAATGGACAAATTGCTTGGTGGGCAATCATCTTAGCGGGCGGAATTGGCGGCGGCGGGATTGTTGCGGCTTCGTTTTGGTTAGGAAGGCGATCGGGTACAAAAATGGTGATCCTGCGTGAGCCTTTAAGTACAAGCGATCATATTGATAGATAATGTGATTTGATTAGATGTTCAGACCTACTTAACTTAGCGGAAGTACAGCGAATCAAACTAATTTTGGCGATTGGATTGCTGATCGCTTTGATTTTGATTGCGATTTCTAGTTGGTGGCTCTCTAAAATGGCAATGCAACCGATTTATGAATCCTATCAACAACAGCAACAGTTCACCGCCAATGCTGCCCATGAATTGCGATCGCCCCTCGCCAGTCTCCTTGCTACTATCGAAGCAATCTTACGAGTACCACAAGCTAATCCCGAAGATACGCAAACTATGCTCTACAAAGTAGAAAAGCAGGGAAGGCGCTTGAGTAATTTAATTGCTGACTTACTTGTGCTGTCTAGTCTTGAGCAAAATTCATCTCCAAAAAAATTTCAATCCTGCTGTTTAAATGGCATTCCTAAAGCTGAGCAAAATCGAATTTTTGATCGCTTCTATCGAGATGGCGATCGCTCTCGCAAAACTGGAGGGACGGGTTTAGGCTTGGCGATCGCGCAGGCGATCGTGCATCATCACCAAGGTCATCTCACTGTCAAGAGTGAGCAGGAACAAGGCAGTTTATTCATGATTCACTTACCCTACCTTAAGCACTCACCAACAGCGCCGTTCCATACATCACGGCTAGCCCCAGACCAAATCCCGCCAAACTCGATTTAGATAACCACGAACTACCCTGCTTTTGGGCAGTGCGAGTTAGATATGACCCAACCTCGACAATTACTTGTAATACGGCTCCTGCGCCAATACTCAAAAACAGCACGGCGAAAATCGGCATAAACGCGAATGCTCCGATCCAAGTGCCGATCACCGCAGGTAACCCCGCTAAAGCGACTAAACTAATCAAGGTTCCGAGTTTTGGGCGGAGGTCAATGAGCGGAGCCGCAAGACCAATTCCTTCAGTAATGTTATGCAACGTAAAACCAATCACAAGCATAGATCCTAGAGCCGCTTCTCCAACTGCAAAAGCAGCCCCGATCGCCAATCCTTCACCTAGGTTGTGAATACCAATGCCTATAGCCATGTATGTCGATAACTTAGTTCCTTCTGGAGCTTTACCAGCCCGTCTACCAATCATAAAGACTGTTAAGAAGCTAGCCGCAGTAATCAACCAAACTAGCGTACTGCCTGAGAAAGCCGTAGCGACTTTCGTGGCTTTCTCAATTGACTCCAAAAGGGTATCAACAAACAAGAAGACCAACATACCAAGTGTCAGTGACAATAAAAATTTCATTCCCTGACCACTCAATGCTTTTAGGGCAGGGTAGAACATCATTCCCAAACCAACAGGTACAATACCGACATACAACCCTAATAAGGCAAAGCTCAACAAGCGATTGCCCGAAATCATGGGAGTTTGCACCGCGACTTCGATTTTATGTTCAAACGTCACGCCCGTATTCGTCAACAAACTAATATGATGAGATTCTCCCTCGACCCATTGATAAGGCAGTCGAATCCAAGCACTCGAAAGCCGAGGTAACTCACCTGCTGGATCTTGCGTAAATTGCCAATATGCTCCATCGATTTGCACTTGAGCAATTTGCATGGGTTGTGAACCATCGGCACGAACCGAAAGAGAAATGCCTGTCTCATCTAAAATTGTCTGTTCTACGGTGAGTTTTTCTACGGGTGGTGCAGCACTCTTCAACAGTGCTAAAGGATTTGTCGTTAGAAAAATGCCAATTAATGCAGTAATCAAAACTAGGGGAAGAATCACCCAAAGCCAAGTATTTTGTTTTTGCTCATTCATACCATTACCTCAAAAGCAGACATCCAACCTAATTCCAGAAATTCAGACTGATGGGCATGAAACATATACTTTCCAGCTTCAAAATCTTTAAAAGAAAATTCTAAAATGCCTCGCTGGGCTTGGATCATTGATACCGTATCGATTATGCGATGGGTCGGGGTGAGCGTTGTGCCGTGATCGTAGAAATCAAAGAAATTAGCGTGGAGATGAAAAGAATTGATCGGGTCAAATTCAACCACATTGATCAGGTAAATCCGAATCGGGCGATCGCGTTCAACCCGAATTGGACGCTTCATAAACTCGAAGGGAATTGTATTGATTGCATAGACTTCATTCTTCTCGTCAAAATTAGTGTCAAAAGCATTCATCACCATGACAAACTCTTGCCACTTAGCATTTTCAGGGGTTCCTAGTTGCCGAGATTTCGCCACCGCTTCCTGTTCGAGATGCTTTTGAGGATCAGGGTCAACAATAAATGCTCCATACATTCCCTTATGCATATGGCGTTTAAATGGAACCGAGTGGCAGTGATATAAATGGCAGCCAAATGGTTTTGCCTCAAACTCATAGGTGACTTCCATCTCAGGGAATGCTTCGAGTGTTCCAGCAATTCCATCTTGACGCGCTGAATGAATGCCGTGAAAGTGAATTGTGTGGGGATGAGATCCAGCATTCTTGAAATTAATCCGCACGCGATCGCCCTCTGTGACTCGGATTGTTGGTCCAGGTACTCGACCGTTGTATGTCCAAGCTGGATACTTTATGCCAGGGGCAATTTCAATTTCTTTTTCTTTTACAACAATGTTGTATTCCCGCAGTGTTTGACCATTAGACAACTGCGAGACTTTCCCTCCATCCCAATCGGTTAACATTTTGCGCGGGTCAAATCCATTCTTAGTCGAATCTACATCTCCGACCATCATGTTACCGCCATGCACCATGCCCGACTGGGACATATCCATCCCTTTTTGATCGCCCTTTGACAGGTCGGAGGACTGAGCAAAAACATTGGCAGGAAACAACTTACCGAAAAGAGTTCCAGCCCCTAGTAAGCCTGCTCCAAGGAGAGATCGCCGAATTGAATTGGGTTCCATAAAAAATACTACGGTTAAGCAGCCTTAAGCCATAAACAGTTTTTCATAATCGTTTCATTATTTATGATATCACAGCCATAAACAGTTTTCATAATCGTTTCATTATTCAGTGTTGGTACAAAATCAGACCCCAAAAGGGAATGGCGGCGCGAAGCGCCGCCATTCCCTTTTGGGGTTTACGCTATGAGATTTGACTTTAGCCAATACTGAATAGTCATACGATCTGATTTAGATTGATTCTGACTTCTGCTGTAACCATAATCCTCCAATCAACCCCAATGCCAAAATAGCAGTGAAGTAAAATAACCCGATAAATCGAACTAGCATCGGCGGGGCAATCCCTTCTACATCAATTTCTTGGATCACTTGGAATGACTGGAATTGACGGTTACTAGTTGGGCTAGGTGATACTTTAACTTCAACTTTGTGAGGCGCACCATCAAAAAATTGCTCTTGCCATGTCAGTAAACCCTTAGAATCAGCAACACCTTGATAGCCAAAAGCTACCCAGTTATTTTCTAGTTGTGTGGACTTAATCGCAACAATGACATCACTGACAGGCTGATTAGTTTTGCTGTCGGTAATTTTTGCTTGAAAAGCTGCCATTTGTCCAACTGTAGTGGATTTATCTCCAGTTAGCTCCAGTCTTAGTCCTTGAGATTCGATTAAACTAGAATTATTAGCAGTAGATTTCTCTGACTCCATGCCTGACTGTGCTTTGACTAATTCGGCATTGATATTAAAGAACAGCAGGGCGGCGATCGCTAAAACAGTCACACCACTGAGAAGTAATCGAACTGGTTGCGGGGCAATTTCTCCAGCTTGAATCTTAGTCTTTTGCCCGCCACCGATAATCCAACCACCACCAAACCCGATCACTAACAATACTGCAATAAGAACGGGAAAGTAGCGAAACTTCAAGGGATTTTCAGGAACTGTGAGATTTAAAGTCTGCTCAATTGGGGTAAACGCATCAGCTACAGTTGGATTGACATTAATCTTCAACCGATACTCACCGCGAATTGGAAAAACCTGCTGCACCAAAAACTCACCTGTAGGAGCATCTCCAACAATGTCTAACAGTTTTGTTCCCTCGACAATTGGAAAGTCTGTCGTAAACCAAGGTGTTGGTGCAGGAGTGAGGATTTGTAGATGAAACTGTGCATTATGTAATGACTTACCTGCGGCATCTTGCGCCTGTAACTTTAACTGGACAGGTGAATCATATTTTCCTGAGCCTAAGTATTTTGTGGCTTCCGCCTCTAGTGGAGTCACTTGCGTGATCGGCGGCGTTGTCACTAATTGCACAGAGGGTAGGGATGATTGAGAAACTCCAATGAATGCGGTACTTGTAATAATGATGAAGCAGGTGAAGCCCATCAAGAATGTTGATAATTTAAACTTTGATAACACAATTAAAAACTCCTGTAAGTACTGAACTCAAACATTAATGGCAACTCACACCAAGTGTGTGATGTCGCAGTGAATGAACCGAGTCATGTACCGCAGGATATGTTGTAAAGTAAACCGACCAGATTATTAGCGCCCACAAGACAACATATAAAGCTGCTTGTACTTGCACTGACATAGCGAACTGCTCAGTCCGCCACCATATTGTTTGAACGGAATTTTTCATTTTGTACCTCGCAAATGAAATAAGAGTTTGAGATTGCTCATTAGCGGGTATTCTGACTAAAAAAGATGATTACTTTTATTACAGTTGCGGGACAGCGTTGGATTTGCACCAAACTTTCCCCGTCTTCTCTAGTGACTGTTATTCACTAGAACTGATAAGCATCTCAAACTATACCAGCATGAGTAATGAGTATTTTGTGGAAGGAAAAAACTTAATGCTGCGTCTAAGGTATATCCAAAGTTGTGATCGCTTTAAAAAATAGTCTGATAAGTCAAATGCTTTTTAGAGCGATCACTATGCAAGAGTCAGTATTTTTTATGTGTGACTATCTTTTTGAGAAACTTTTTGGGAAACTGTGTCGGGAAAACGCCGCCGCAGTCCGTATAGCCAAACTAAACCCGCAATACCTAATGAGATCGCCACAAGACTGAAAATTTGAGCAGTACGCAGTGATCCAAACATCAGGCTATCTGTACGCAATCCTTCAATCCAAAAGCGTCCTAGACTATAGGCGATCGCATAAGTCATGGTTAATGTCCCAGTTCTAATTTTGGGAAATCTGAAGAATAGAAACATGAGGATCGCGAACACACCAATATTCCAGACTGATTCGTAAAGAAATGTGGGATGGAAGTAAGACTCACTTACAAATTCAGGAGGACGACGATCAACGGGAATAAATAATTTCCAAGGGAGATCTGTGGGTCTACCAAAAGCCTCAGAATTAAAGAAATTGCCCCAACGCCCGATCGCTTGTCCTAAAATCAGCGCAGGCATAATAATATCTGCCATTAACCATGCTGAGACTTTTTGGCGTTGGCAAAAAATAATTGTGGCAACTGCACCGCCAATAATTGCACCATGAATCGCGATGCCGCCTTCCCAGATTGCAAAAGCCTTATACCAAGGTTGATTTTGGAAGCGTTGCCATTCAAATAAAACATAGTATAGACGGGCGCAGGGAATAGCTCCAACCACCAACCAAATTACGAGATTGCCGACTATATCTGGATCAACACCACGTTTTTTCGCAAGTTTTTGGGCTAATAGTGTGCCGATAACAACTGCGGAGGCAATTAGCATTCCGTACCAACGAATCGAAAGTGCTCCGATTCCAAAAGCGATCGGACCCGGAGATGTAAACTCAAATGCAAATGGTAAGAAGTTAAGCATTAGGATTTTATGTTGTGTGAAGTTGAAACAAGAATCTATTCAAAAACAAAAATGCTATAAACAGCATTTTTGAGTATTTTTTTGAGAGTTAATGATCAGGCAGCATATAAAGAAAATTACGATCGCCTTGATAGCCTGACAAATCAGCAAGCTTTTGAAGTGATTGCTCACCCTGATAAAACTTGCCATTGATATCCCATGTAGGTACTGTCTGAATCTTGGCTGCTTCGCATAGTTGAGGCTGGGCATTTTTCCCATCAGGTAAACATTCAATCCAATTCAATTCGGCTAAAGCTTCTTTACCAAATAATTGCTTTTGTTTATAGCAATGGGGACAGGTATAGAGAACGTACATTTTTGCCCCGATTTGTTTGAGATGTTTAGCTAGGGCAATTTCGGCGCTGCCTGAAGTTGTTGTTACTTCCCAGCCGATTCCCTTTTTAGGTCTTGTTGTCGGTGTTTGGATAATTTGTTTACCTGTAATTGCATCAATGGGTAAAGTTGCACTAACGATCGGTTTATTCACACTTCCATAAATAACCAATGTCCCGACAATTGTGAGCGTAGCGATGATAGCACCTGTGAAGAATAATTTGCCGATGTCTTCCCATTTACGACCGATGACGGAGAATACAAATAAACTGGTGGATAGAAGTGCAGAAGCGATGCAGTAAATGCAAGCAGCTTGAATTACCGTAACTAACAAATAAATCAAGTAGCCACTAAATATCATCATGGCAGTGCCACCCATAAAGAGTAGTAATCCTGTCCAGTTATCTAGCTTGGTACGAAGTTCTTTTTGTTCTTGCTTAACTAATAAGGGGGTGATCGCAAAGGCAATCATACTGGCATATCCCAAGCAACCAAATAGCGATAGCGGCAAGCCGAAAATTTTGGCATAGGGAGAAGTAAGCACGACATCACAGGCATTGGTCGGACAGGCTACCGATGATTGGGAAAAACTGACAAAGGTGAGATATATAGTAATTACTAATCCCAGAGCTGATATCCCAGCCATGATTGGGCGTTGATATCGCTGTAACCAACTATGCGATCGCTGTTTCTTGCGGAGTTCTTTGACTTTTTGAGCGGTGGATGAGATGGTCTCTTCAGGAATATTTTCGTTCATAATTTCTAATTCAGATTTGATTAATAAATTGACTATTTGAGATCTTTAATGGCTGCTTGGACTTCATTTATAGCTTTAAGATCACCTAGGCGGGTATATAGTTCTTCTGCCCGTTGAAATGACTGCAAAGCTTCTTGGTTACGTTTTTGCTGTACCAAGATTTTACCCATATTAAAGTGGGCAAGGGCATCTTCAGGATCGTTTTTGATGATTTCACGATAGGTGATGATTGCCATAGAAAGTCTGTTTTGCCTAGTATATAAAGTTGCGATTACTTGATGTATAAGTGGATTGGGTTTAAGTTTGGCAGCAGTTTTATAAAAACCAATAGCCTCATCTAATTTGCTTTGTGTAGTTAGAGCTTGGGCGATCATTAAATTTGTTTCAAGATGACGAGGATTAATTTTAAGAATCTGCTGATATCTCGCAATCGCTTCTTCTGTTGTAATCTTTGCGCGGTCTAAACTTACGCTAGTAAATAAAACATCTGGATTTGCGGGGGCAAGGCGGACAGCTTTGGCATAGATATCTGAGGCAGCTTGGAAGTTCTGCTGCTTTTCAAAAACATGACCTAGATCAAGATATGCTTTCACATTGCTTGGAGCAATGGTAATCAGTTGTTGATATGCTCTAGCCGCATTTGCAAGATCATTCTGACTATCGAAAATATAGCCAATACTTTGATAAGCATCAATATTTTTAGGATCGATGGCGATCACTCGCTGATAAAACCCCAATGCTTCTGTAAAGTTTTTCTGCTGGGTATATATGAAACCTAGACCAATTAGAGATTTTACATCTTTGTTATCTAAACGGATGGCTTGTTGAAATGCGGCGATCGCCTCTGGAAATTTACTTTGTTGGGTAAACAGAAAGCCAATACTTGCTTGGATTTTGGCGTTTTTAGATTCGATGGTGGCGGCTAGTTGATAGTCAGCTAATGCACTGGTTATATCCTTTTTATCCCACAACTCTCTACCATGTTTGACTAAATCTGTAACCCTAGGTTTAGTTTTGTCTGATGGCGAGATTACGTGGGAAAACGCTGCCGTATTCCCAGACATGAAAAACACCAAAAAAGTAATGAATATCTTTTTGAACATAAATTAGATGAAATTTATTTGAGAACTTTATTTAATAATTGGCTCATACAAGAGTAATAGGTACTATTTCAAAACCCTAGTCGCATTGGCGATCGCCAACAAAGCCATACCGACATCAGCAAAAATTGCCTCCCACATATTCGCCACACCAAAGGAACCAAGGACAATGAATAACCCCTTGATTCCCATAGCGAGGTAGATATTTTGGAGAACGATAAGGTGTGTTTTTTGTCCGATCACGATCGCTTCCGACACCTTAGAAGGAGCATCAGTCATCAGCACCACATCCGCAGTTTCAATCGCTGCATCCGAACCTAATCCACCCATCGCAATCCCCACATCAGATCTTGCGAGAACAGGCGCGTCATTGATGCCATCCCCAACAAAAGCAACTTTCTCTCCCTTTTTGACATTTTTTAAGAGCTTGTCGAGGACATCAACTTTCCCTTCAGGTAAGAGATCAGCGTAGTAGCGATTTACGCCCAAACGTTCGGCAATGATCTTAGCCACATTGTCGCGATCGCCTGTGAGCATGACTGTATAAATACCCTGTTGTTTTAGCGATTTGATTGCCTGATCTGCATCACCTTTGAGTTCGTCAGCAATCTGAATATAGCCAGCATAAACATGGTCAACTGCTAGATGGACAATCGTGCCTTGATTGGAAGGAATTGTGTAAGCAATATGTTCACGTTGTAAAAGGCGTTCGTTACCCGCAAAGATAATTTGATTGCCAGTTTGATAGTTAATTTGCGATCGCACACCATGACCAGCGATCTCTTCAAACTCACCCATATCAGACAGATCAGGCTCTTTCCCATAAGCTTCCAAAATCGATTTAGCAATAGGATGATTCGATCTCGCTTCCACTTTTGCGGCAATCTCAAGTAGTTCTGATTCGGTAAATCCATTGCTAGGAGCAATCTTAGCTACCTTAAAGTTGCCTTGAGTTAAAGTTCCTGTTTTATCAAAAGCAACCACTTTCACCGCCGCTAAGGTATCTAGGAAAGTGGAACCTTTAACCAAAATACCGCGCTTTGCTGCACCACCGACACCACCAAAATATCCTAATGGAATACTAATCACCAAACCACAAGGACAGGAAATTACCAGAATAACTAAGGCGCGATAGAACCATTCGGATTGAGTTGCCCCTTGAATTACCAATGGTGGAATCGTTGCCACTGCTAAAGAGATAAACACCACAATCGGCGTATAGATGCGGGCAAACTTCGTGATAAATTTCTCGGTTTCTGCCTTCTGACTACTGGCATTTTCGACTAAATCGAGAATCTTGGCGATTGAAGATTCACCATAAACCTTGGTCACTCTCACAGTCAGATATCCAGTCTCATTGATCATGCCCGATAAAACCGTATCGCCAATGTCCACAGTACGAGGGACAGATTCTCCCGTTAGCGCCGCTGTATTTAGTTGAGCATTACCTGCAATGACTTCACCATCAAGGGGGATTTTCTCTCCTGCTTTGACGATGATGACCTCACCTACAGATACAGATTCTGGAGAAATTTGCTCCACGCCTGACTCGGTTTGACGAAAAGCGACATCGGGGCGCACTTCTAAAAGAGCCTTGATCGATCGCCGCGAATTACCGATCGCCATGTCTTGAAACAATTCACCGATTTTGTAGAACAGCATGACCGCAACGGCTTCAGGTAGCTTATGTATGGCAAATGCTCCTAATGTAGCGATCGTCATTAAGAAATTCTCATCAAAGAATCGCCCACGCAAAATATTCTTTCCTGCAATTGTGAGAACGCTCCATCCACTCAATAGGTAAGCAACTGTAAATAGGACATAATCTACAAACCAGTAGCTCATATGATGTAGGATTTCTTCACAAATGAGACCAACGGTGAATAGTACGATTGTCGCTGCAATTGTAATTACCTCACCCTTAAGTCCTGAAGAATCGGCACTATTGTGATCATGGTCATGATTGTGAGAACTTCTAGGCTCATCGTCACCGCAACAACTTTTTGTCATACATGAATACTTGAATAACTATTCAATAGATTAACAGTAAATTTGATCAGATGTAAGCTAAAAGTCACTGAATATTAGAATTAAATCTCCTGCAAATGCTCTGCGACTTCTTTGTAGAGATTGACAATATGTTTGTCTACAAGTCTGTAGTAAACATTACGCCCTTCCTTACGGTAAGTTACTAATCTCGCTGATCGCAAAATCCGCAGTTGATGAGACACCGCCGAATCACTCATTTTCATCGCCACAGCCAAATCACAAACACATAATTCTTGCCCTGTAAGAGCAGATATAAGACGCAATCGGTGCGGATCAGACAAAACCGCAAAAAAATCTGCCATCTGTTGTGCTTGATCGAGAGTAGCAATATTCGACTGACAGGCAACCACTTTATCTAAATGCACCAGATGAACTTCACAATTCGCGACATCATCAGTTTTTGCGGGTTGCGCTTTTGATTTAGCGGTCATGGCAATAAAAATTGATAATCATTTTCAACTTTAATCTTACCAGAGCTTTATTTTTACTTTGAACATTATTTAGTCTTTAAGCTATGCTTGCATATCCACAATCCCCATCATGCCAAGATCTTCATGGTCAAGTATATGACAGTGATATACAGTTTTTCCCACAAAATCGCGGAACGGAATCCGAATCCGTACTGTTTCCTTTCCACCAACTCGTAATGTATCTTTCCATGATCGGTAGGGTTCAGGCTTGCCATTGCGATCAATGACTTGGAAAGGATTGATGTGTAAATGAAATGGGTGTTCCATGCCATCAGGATCTACGTTTGCGATCTCCCAATCTTCAGTAGTCCCTAATTTTACGGCGGCATCCACGCGATTCATATCAAAGGTTTTGCCATTAAATAGAAATGTCATTTGCATTCCCATTCCTGTTCCCATTGCCATTGACATTTCGATGCGGCGAGTTGCGATTGGTTGAGGCAATACTTCAACGGGAATGAGTTTTTGTGGTAATGGGAGTGGTTTTGCTAGCGCGTCTTTGTAAGCGATTGTGGCAATAACTTGGGTTGTGCTAGCTTCAGTTACAGGATTACCCATCATGTTGCCATTATTCATGCTGCCCATCATCGAAAATCCACCGCGATCATAAGGTAAATTTAGCAATCGATATTGTTTGGGAGTGCGATCGCCTCGAACTAATACTTCTGCACGCTCACCAGGAGATAACAGCAGTTCTTTTAGTTCAACAGGTTCGGCGATCGCGCCACCATCAGTAGCAATCAAATAAAACGGATGATCTTCGAGGCTGAGACGATAAAAACGGGATGTTGAAGCATTGATAATCCGAAGGCGCAACAAACCGCCAGAAGCCAAAGAAAATGTGGGATTTACTTGTCCGTTAACGGTAAGAATTGACCCTTCTCGTCCGCGCATAGCTTCCATATGATTAGGGACAGGAATTTGACCGTTCGCATCAAGGGAAAAATCTTTCAAAAACAAAAACTCTTCTTTAGCGGCTCGAATTTCAGGAATTTCATCCAATGCACCACGCACAATAAAGATTCCACCTAAGCCACTAAACACCTGTTCTGCAACCATTTTATGCAAGTGAGGATGATAGAAAAATGTTCCCGCAGGATGATTTTTTGGTAGGGTAAATTCATAGGTTTCAGTTTCACCAGAGGGAATGGAAAGAAAAGCATTGTCAGCTTTGCCTGTGGGCGGAATGTGCAGCCCGTGATAATGAAGGTTTGAGGCTTGAGATAACTTGTTAGTGAAGCGGATGCGTACAGAGTCCCCAGCTTTTGCTTCTAATCTTGGTCCTGGAATTTGTCCGTTATAGGTCAATAAGTTGCCCTGCTGTTGCCCCAATTTGATGAGACTGGGACGTGCTTCTAAAGCCACATCTAATAAACCGTCGGAATTAGTTGTAAATACTTCAGCACCATTAGTTTTTTGAGTAAGTTGCCTTGAAGTATTAGCCCAACTGCACTGGGTTAATAGTAAAGATCCAGTAGTACCAGCACTTAAAGAGAGAAACCTACGTCGATTAATGGAATTCATATACTTTTATTTGGGCTATGAGCCATGATAAAGGAATCTAGGAACTAATGGCATAGAGACTTGATTGAAGGGACTAATGTATATCTAGCCATTACTTTTACATCTAGTTTGACTTAGAGCAATGAAATCAGGATGAAATCTCTTGTTTGCTTGCAAACCTTAATAAATTGCTAATTCAGCTAATTTCATTGTGGTTTCATAATTCTATGGCAACATAATCTTACTTTGGCTTTATCATATCTTCAATACTTTAAATCATGCTCAATTCTATTCTCAGATGGTCGATCGCCCAGCGCTGGCTAGTAGTAATTTGTGCAGTGATCATTACCTTTTTAGGAAGTTATAACCTAACAAAGATGCCTCTAGATGTATTTCCTAACTTCGCTCCACCTCAAGTGGAGATTCAAACCGAAGCTGATGGGCTAGCCCCCGAAGAAGTTGAATCATTAATTACACTGCCGATTGAAAGTGCAGTAAATGGAACCCCTGGGGTGGAGGTAGTACGATCTGCTTCTGCGGTGGGAATTTCAGTTGTTAGGGTAATTTTTCAGGCAGATACAAATATCTATCAGGCTCGTCAATTAGTGGCGGAGAGATTACAACAAGCTCGTTCCAAACTACCACAGGGAACAGGTGAACCGCAGATTTCTCCTGTCTCTTCACCGATTGGGACGATTTTAATGTATGCCTTTACTATTGATGAGCAAAATGAAAGTCAAAAGCCCAAGACTGATCTAATGGAACTACGTCGATTAGTTGATCGGAACGTGACTAATCGACTTTTAGCAGTTTCAGGTGTGTCCCAAGTAATTGCCTATGGCGGTGATGTGCGTGAGTATCAGGTATTGGTTGATCCTGACAAACTGACAAAATTTAATATTTCTTTAGCGGAAGCTACACAAGCGGCAAGGGAAGCAAACAACAATGCGGCGGGAGGATTTTTAATTTCTACTGATCGTGAGGAAATAATTCGGGGTATCGGTAGAATTGAATCTATAGAAGATTTAGGAGCATCAGTAATTAAGGCGAGAAATGGACAGCCTATAAAACTAAGTGATGTAGCCGAAGTAAAGCTAGGTGCTGCTTTGGCTCGGGGAGATGGTAGTGTTAATGGCAAGAGAGCCGTAATTTTGCTGGTGAATAAACAACCTCAATCCGATACGCCTACAGTCACAAGAGCTGTTGAAAAAGCAATTGCTGAATTGGAATTAGGATTGCCAAAAGATATAAAAGTTCAAATTACATTTCGCCAAGAGAGTTTTATTGAGTCAGCAATTGAAAATGTGCGTGATTCTCTGCGGGATGGCATCATAATTGTTTCGGTGATTATGTTGATGTTTTTGATGAACTGGCGCACGGCAATAATTACATTAAGTGCAATTCCGCTTTCAGTCTTGATTGGGATGTTGATTTTAAATTGGTTTGGACAGGGCATAAACACGATGACCTTAGGTGGATTAGCCGTAGCGATTGGTTCGGTGGTCGATGATTCGATTGTGGATATGGAGAACTGCTATCGGGGGATGCGAAAAAATCAAGCTATAGGTAATCCCAAGCATGATTTTGATGTAGTTTATGATACTTCGGTGGAAGTGCGGACTAGCGTCCTTTTTTCAACGATAATTATCGTGGTTATATTTGCTCCCATTTTTAGTTTGAGTGGAGTAGAAGGCAGGATTTTTACCCCAATGGGAGTCGCTTATCTGGTGTCGATCGCTGCTTCAACTTTAGTCGCTATGACTCTTTCTCCAGCTCTCTGTGCAATTTTATTAGCCCATCGCCAATTGCCACCTGATGATACTTGGGTATCAGCTTTTAGCCAACGATTGTATTTACCTGCTCTTGACATGGCAATTCGTCGTCCCAAAATGATTCTCATCCCTGCAATTGCTGCTTTTGTCGCTTCCTTAATTGTGATGACTTCCTTTGGGCGAACATTCTTACCAGAATTTCAAGAGCGATCGCTTGTCAATACGATGCTTCTCTATCCTGGAAGTTCTCTTAGTGCTACCAATGACATGGGATTAGCTATCCAAAATGCTCTCAAGAACGATCCCCGTTTTAGTGCGATTCAGATGCGATCAGGTAGAGCGCCTGGGGATGCCGATGCGGCAGGCGTAAACTTAGGACACCTTGATGTGGAATTAAGTGACGAAGGAATTCAAAATCGCGAAGCAAGTATCGCTAAAATCCGCGAAGAGTTCAATAAATTACCCGGCGTGGCGACCAGTGTGGGTGGTTTTATTTCCCATCGCATGGATGAGGTTTTATCAGGAGTACGCAGTGCGATCGCTGTGAAAGTTTTTGGCTCTGACCTATCGGAACTACGCGCAATTGGCAAAGAAGTAGAAACAGCGATGCGAGGAGTTAATGGTGTTGTTGATTTACAATTAGAGCAGCAGATTCCGATTCGCCAATTGCAGATTAAGTTTGATCGCTCGGCTGCGGCGCGTTATGGTCTTACGATTAAGGAGCTTTCCGAAGTTACAGAAACCGCTTTGAATGGTCAAGTAGTTTCTCAAGTGTTAAAAAATCAACAATTGTTTGATTTATTAGTATGGTTAAAACCTGATAGCCGCAGTAACCTTGAGGCTATTCAGAATTTATTAATAGATACTCCTACAGGGCAAAAAATTCCTCTTGTTCAAGTTGCTCAAGTTACCTATGGTGACGGTCCAAATACGATTAATCGAGAGAATGTATCTCGCTTTTTAGTAGTTTCTGCCAATGTGTCGGGTAGAGATTTGCGCTCAGTGGTGAACGAAATTGAAACAAAAGTACAGCAACAGGTTGTTTTACCATCAGGTTACTTTATTCAGTATGGTGGACAATTTGAATCAGAAAGTCGTGCAACTCAGAACTTACTGGTATTTGGAGGATTAGCATTAGTCATAATTGCTATTTTGATGTACTTTGCGATTAAATCTTTCGCTGGCATGGTGATGATCATGATTAATTTACCTCTAGCGATTGTGGGTGGGATTTTTTCGATCGCGATCGCGGGTGGTATTGTCTCCGTTGCTTCTCTCGTAGGTTTTATTACGCTCTTTGGAGTGGCAGTTCGCAATGGTCTATTGCTAGTGGATAACTACAACCAAAAACTTGCACAAGGAATGTCTTTATCCCAAGTGATCAAAGAAGGTTCAATGGAAAGGCTAGTGGCAATTCTAATGACAGCTTTTACTTCGGCTTTAGGTATGGCTCCCTTAGTTATTGGCACTGGCGCAGGCAAAGAGATTCTACAACCGTTAGCGGTTGTAGTTTTAGGTGGGTTGTTTACTTCGACAGCCCTAACCTTGCTGGTTTTACCAGCTTTGTATTCCCAATTTGGGAAATACATCGTTCCCAAATCTAATTTGGATAGACAGGTTGAAGTGCTATCTATCCAAGAATCTATCACTTAAGGAAATTTATGCGATTATTTCAACCGATCCTTCTCAGTCTCAGTTTGGCTAGTTTAGTTGTACTAGCCGCCTGTAGTAACAGTACCCCAACGGCGACAAGCTCAGCACCTGCAACTACAGTAGCTAAGTCCGATGAGACACCTAAAGCTAGTTCTGCTCCTAGCATGGCAAAACCTGAAACTAAGAATGATAATTCTAAGCAAGCAGGACAAGTTATTGAATCAGGAATCTACCATTTGGAGCTAATTCCAGAGAAAGAAGAGAATGCAATCCATCTTGATTTCTTTTTGCAAAAGGGCGACAATCATGAGGCAATTCCTGATGCTAAGGTAACTGCACAGGTACAATTGCCTGATGGTACTCAAAAGAATCTCGATCTAAAATATGATGCTCCTGCAAAGCACTACACAGTTGCGCTGCCAAGTAAAGCAACGGGTGAGTATAAAGTTGCGATTTTGTCAGATATTAAAGGTGAAAAGGTAAACGGGCGATTTAACTTTAAGTTGTAGTGGTCGTTTTCTAAATACAGAAAAACCTGTGGCTCATGCTGCGCGTGAGCCACAGGTTTTGACTCGGCTTTTTAATTCTGCCCAGCTACTTATTTAAAATAGAACTACCTAGAAAATAGTTTGATTTCATCTTGATTTCATTGTCTCGCTTTAAACTATTTAGTGACTAAAAAATTTGAGTTCTATGAATTTTACTAAATTGAACATCCTATCTCACAGTTTGGGTCTAGTAGCAATTATCTCGATTGCAACTGGAGCTTTAGCGGCTTGTTCCACAACAACTCCAGAAACATCTGCTTCTACTTCTACTGTTGTGATTAAACCTAGCTCTACACCTGAGTCTAAGACGGCTATGCCTAGCATGGACAATATGCATAATATGGGCAATACGCATATGACAATGGATTTAGGACCAGCCGATGCTGACTTTGACCTGCGATTTATTGATGGGATGATTCCGCATCACAAAGGTGCAGTTGAAATGGCAAAAGAAGCTCAACAAAAATCACAGCGTCCTGAAATTAAAAAACTAGCTGATGATATTATTGCTGCTCAAGCTAAAGAAATTAATGAACTACAGACTTGGCGTAAACAATGGTATCCCAACGCTAGCAACAAGCCAATGGCATACAATGCCCAAATGGGACATATGATGGAGATGAGCGATGAACAAATGAAAGGCATGATGATGAGCCAAGACTTAGGTGCAAAGGATGCCGAATTTGATTTACGCTTTATCAATGCGATGATTCCTCATCATGAGAGTGCTGTGATAATGGCGAAAGATGCTTTAGCTAAGTCAACTCGTCCCGAAATCAAGAAGCTTGCACAGGATATTATTTCTTCTCAGCAAGCAGAAATCAAACAAATGCAAGAATGGAAGCAAGTTTGGTATAAAAAACAATAGAAATTAGGAGAGGCGGCGCTTTGCGCCGCCTCTCCTAATTTCTATTGTTTTTAATGCGCCTGAATAATGAGCTTAAAAGCAAATTTGGAGAAAACAGTCAATGAATGATCAGAAGCAAAATAATCAGGAAAGCGGAAAATTGAAAGAACCGCAAGATTCCAGTAGGTCTGGGATGAAAATGATGATGGTGATGATGATCGCGTGTTGTGCTATCCCGATCGCTTTAATCTTTTTTACAGGAGGAGGTTTAGGCTGGTGGTTAGGACGCTCTAATCAACAAACAACTGGCACTCAACCAATTAGTCAGCCAAGCAATCCCCAAAATCTGCCAAAATTAGCTAATAATGTCACCCTAACTCCTGCCCAAAATTGGCAAGCCGATAACCACATTCATGGTTTAACCATTAATCCTGAAAATCCAAATATTATCTATGTTGCTAGCCATAATGGACTGTTGCAACGTGCTGAATCAGGACAATGGTTTTGGGTTGGCAAAGACCGATCAGACTATATGGGCTTTACTGGCGATCGCACTAACGGTCAACGCTTTTACTCTAGTGGACACCCTTCAAGTGGTGGAAATCTTGGTTTTCGGATTAGTGAGAATGGAGGTGAAGATTGGCAGTTTATCTCAATGGAAGGAGTGGATTTTCATGTTTTAGGTATCTCTCCTAGTAATCCTAAAGTTCTTTATGGTTGGGCTAGTTCGGGTGCAAAAGGTTTATTTGTCAGTTCCGATAGTGGTAAAACTTGGACTCAACCTAAGATGACAGGACTAACTGATGCTCCTTTTGATCTCGTTGTCGATCCTGAGAAGCCCGATCGCGTCTTTGCGACCACTCGTTCAGGTATGTATGAGAGCGTAAATCGTGGAGATGACTGGACTGCGATCAGTGAAACTCAAACTGCGCCAATTCTGGCTTTGAATTTGGTCAAGCAAGGCGATCACACAATCATGTATGGCTATCGCTTTGATAAACTAAATTCTGGTATCTATCGTAGCAATGATGACGGTAAGAACTGGGAGAAACTTTGGTCGGAAACAGATGGAGTGATTGTCAAACTAGCAGTCGCTCCTAGCAATTCCCAAATTCTTTATGCTGCTAACGAAAAAAATCAAATTTTTAAATCTCAAAATGCTGGCAAAACTTGGGAAACCTTGAGCTAAAGTAGTTCACCTTATCTGATACAGATATTTAAAATTTCATCGTCATTTCATAATTGTATAGTAAGCTGAATTTAGCACTCTATTTGATTGAAAAATAAAGCAAGTATTTGATTGAGAATTATTATATTTGATATCGCTTTATGCTGTAGTTAATCAACTCAATCTAGTAATCAATCATTGTTCTGAGTTAATGAAAGAGCAAGAGATTATAAACTATTTATAGCCATTTGCCTTTCAATTTAGGAGCCGAATTTTGGATCTAATTTGATTCTTAGTGATTACACAAATTGAGGTTTTTATGCATCAGCATGGTTCATCAAATCAACCCCAACCTCATCGTCCTCAAGCTGGTCTGAGCTTACCGATTAGACTTGTGCTATATGTTTCGATTGGGATTGTGGCTTACTTCCTGATTACAGAACATTTAGTACATTTATCGAGCTTCTTACCATACTCTTTTGTAATCATCTTTGTACTCATGCATCTATTCATGCACGGAGGAAATGGAAGAGATGGAAGTAGTAACAGCGGCAATAGTCGAGAAAGCGATCGTACGGACTCTACAAATAAATTTACTTCGAGGAGAGGGAATCATGCAAGACATGAGTGAGGTTCCTGCTTATGGACTTTGGGGTTTGGTGATTATCAATTCTCTGGTATTTATCATCTTTGCCTTTAGTTTCACTAAGCCGCGTAATCCTAGAGATTGGCGATCGTTCGGAGCATTCTCAGCATTCATTGTGGCTTTGTTCACAGAAATGTATGGATTTCCTTTAACGATTTACTTGCTCTCAGGCTGGCTGCAAACTCGCTATCCAGGACTGAACTTCTTTTCCCATGACGCTGGACATCTTTGGGGAACATTGCTGGGATGGAAAGGCGATCCCCATTGGAATCCGATACACATTCTGAGCAGCGTTTTGATTTTTGGTGGACTGTTCTATTTAGGCAATGCTTGGGAAGTTCTCTACAAAGCCCAACGAAGTCATACATTAGCGGTTGCAGGCCCTTATGCAAAAATCCGTCATCCGCAATACATGAGCTTTATTGTGATTATGTTGGGCTTTTTGATGCAATGGCCCACGATCGTGACACTGCTTATGTTTCCCGTCTTAGTGACGATGTACGTCCGATTGGCACACCGAGAAGAAGGCGATGCTTTGGCAGAATTTGGTGAGACGTATGCCAGTTATGCCGCCGTAACCCCTGCATTTTTCCCGTGGGGTCGTCGCTATACTCAGAAAAAACTACGCACTCATGAATAAAAAATACGGTTATGGTAGTGCCGAGTGAGCGAGTGAAACTGCTCATGAAATTTGAGAAATACTGTGGATTGTATACATACCACTGTCATAACTTGGAGTATGAAGATGCTGGCATGATGAGAAATTATCGAATCGAAGGATAACTGAGACATCTATTTTAACTATTAAAATTAATTTGCAGGAAAAGAAAATGAGTGACTTAATTGTTATCGGTTTTAAAGATGAATTCAAAGCGGATGAGGTTCTTATTGATTTGAGGAAACTTGAACTAGAGTATCTTATTGACTTGGAAGACGCAGCTATTGTCGTCAGAAATAAAGATGGCAAAGTTAAGGTTAACCAAACTCAAGAACTTGTCGCTTCTGGCGCATTAAATGGCGGCTTTTGGGGGCTGCTAATCGGCTTGCTGTTCTTCCAGCCCTTGCTAGGAATTTTGGGTGCAGCGGTTGGGGCACTTTCTGGCGCATTAACAGATGTTGGCATTGATGATAATTTCATTCAAGAACTAGGTAATACAATCGAATCTGGAACTTCGGCAATTTTTATCTTGGTGAGAAAATCTACACCCGACAGAGTTTTGGAAGATTTGAGCAAATTCGAGGGAAAAGTCTTACAAACTTCGTTATCCCATGAAGATGAAGCAAAACTTCAAGCAGCTCTTACCAAAAGCGAACTAAAAACAGATTCTATGTTTAGAGAAGAACTCACATGGAACCAAAATTGATCGCAATTCAACCATCTAATTCAATCCTTCCAAGCCAGAAAGCGATTGAACCTCGTCTTGCTGATATAGCTTTCTTTATTATCCTTAATCTTGTGCTACTCTCAGCGATCGCTGTTCCCATCTATATTTTTATTGTTAAGCGAAAGCGGGCTTCATTTGGCTTCAAACCATCGCCCAAGGTTATATGTCATCGCTGTCAATATTTTAGCGATAACCGTTATCTTAAATGCGCTCTCCATCCAGTAACTGTACTGACTGAAGAAACAGTTGATTGTGTAGATCATCGCTCAATCAATTCATAACTAAACCACTTAAAAATAACTATTTAACACTATGAAACTCCAATTAAAAGTTCCTGACATGACCTGTGGGGGCTGTGTAAGCACTATCACTAATGCGATTAAAACAGTCGATGCGAATGCTTCTATTCAGGGCGATCCAAAAAACAAGATTGTATTAGTGGAAACTGAATTTCCTGAAGTTGCTATTAAGAATGCAATTACGACGGCTGGCTATCAAGTAAATTAATTTAGAGGATAAATTCAATGAATCGTAAAGAGCCAAATAATCAAGAAAGTAGCGAATCGAAAGATTCTGATAAATCTGGGATGAAAATGATGATGTGGATGATGATCGCCTGTTGCGCTATTCCACTTGCCATTATCTTTTTTACAGGAGGAGGTTTAGGCTGGTGGCTAGGACGCTCTAACCAACAACCATCAAACCCTCAACCAACTAGCCAGTCAAGCAATTCCCAAAAAAATCAGAATCAGTAGTATTACGCTAGACTCCGCTCAAAATTGCTAAGTCGATAAAACAAAACATTCAGGTAAAAAGGATTCAAAATGAGTAAAGTTACACTTAACTTACACGGAATGCACTGCGCTTCTTGTGCCAGTAGTATTCAATCGGCGACTCGTTCTATATCTGGTGTTGTTAGTAGTAATGTTAATTTTGCTACCGAAGAAGCGGTGGTTGAATTCGATGAGAAAAAAACCTCTGCTTCTGCTATTCAGAAGGTAATTAAAGATATTGGATATGAAGCGATTCTGCCAGATCAAGTAGATGCTGACTCTGACAAGAAATCCAGACTGACTGAAAATCAAGATTTAACCCGTAAAGTGTGGGTGGGTGGGGTGATTAGCGTAGTTCTAGTAACTGGTGTGCTACCTATGATGACAGGGCTACAGATCCCTTTGATTCCCGATTGGTTGCATAATCGCTGGTTTCAGCTTGCTCTGGCTCTCCCCGTGCAGGTTTGGTGTGGTAGTTCTTTTTATACGGGGGCTTGGAAAGCCTTTAAAAATCATACAGCTACGATGGATACACTGATTGCATTAGGTACACTCGCAGCTTTCTCTTATTCACTTACTGTTACCTTCAATCCTAGTTTCTTCATCTCTCAGGGCTTGCAGCCTGAAGTTTACTATGAAGTGTCAGTAGTTGTAATTACCCTGATTCTCTTGGGTAAATTATTCGAGAATCGCGCTAAGGGCGAAACTTCGGAGGCGATTCGTAAGTTAATCGGATTGCAAGCAAAAACGGCACGAGTCTTGCGCGATGGTCAAGAATCAGACATTCCTATTGAAGACGTGCAAATTAACGATATCGTGCTGGTGCGCCCTGGAGAGAAAATTCCCGTCGATGGTGAGGCGATAGCAGGTAACTCCACCGTTGATGAGTCAATGGTTACAGGAGAAAGTATTCCCATTGAGAAAAAGGTTGGAGATCGCGTAATTGGCGCAACGATAAATAGATCTGGAAGTTTGCAAATCAAAGCTAGTCACATCGGCAAAGATTCAGTTCTTTCGCAAATTGTCCAGTTAGTAAAAGACGCTCAGGGTTCTAAAGCGCCAATTCAAAGACTTGCCGACCAAGTGACAGGTTGGTTTGTGCCAGTTGTAATTTCGATTGCGATCGCCACATTTATTGTCTGGTTTGAGATTATGGGCAACATCACCCTAGCCACAATTTCTGCTGTGGGTGTACTGATTATTGCCTGTCCTTGCGCTCTGGGCTTAGCGGCTCCCACTTCGATCATGGTAGGAACTGGTAAAGGTGCAGAGAACGGAATTTTAATCAAAGATGCAGGTAGTTTAGAACTTGCTCATAAAATTCAGACTATCGTTTTAGATAAAACGGGAACTTTGACTGAAGGTAAACCCGTTGTTACAGATATCTTTTCTATCAATAAGAATGATGATGAATTATTAAAGCTTGTCGCCGCGATCGAGCGTAATTCTGAGCACCCTTTAGCAGAAGCGGTTGTGAACCATGCTAAGCAAAAGGATATGACTATTTCTGAAGTGACTGAGTTTCTGGCGATCGCAGGTAGTGGTGTGCAAGGCAAGGTAGATAATTCTTTAGTACAGGTCGGAACGAGGCGATGGATGGATGAGTTAAAGATTGATACTAGTGAGATTCATCAATACCAAGACTCATGGGAAACAGGCGGAAAAACTGTTGTTTTGGTTGCGGTTGACAATGCTGCCTGTGGCTTAATTGGCATTGCGGACAAGCTCAAGCCTTCATCTCAAGTGGCAGTTGCGGCTTTACAAAGGATGAAAATAGAAGTAGTAATGTTGACTGGCGACAATCAATCAACGGCGGAGGCGATCGCCCGTGAAGTTGGCATTAAACGAGTATTTGCAGGAGTCCGTCCCGATCAGAAAGTTGCCAAAATTAGAGAGTTGCAAGCTGAAAGTAAAGTTGTGGCGATGGTTGGTGATGGCATTAATGATGCTCCTGCTTTAGCTCAAGCCGATGTTGGTTTAGCGATCGGTACTGGAACAGATGTAGCGATCGCGGCTAGCGATATCACCCTAATATCTGGCGATCTGCAAGGAATTGTGACTGCGATTCAGCTCAGTCGCGCCACGATTAGTAATATTCAACAAAATCTCTTCTTTGCCTTTATCTACAATGTGGCAGGTATTCCGATCGCCGCAGGGATTCTTTATCCGTTCTTTGGCTGGTTGCTTAATCCGATTATTGCGGGTGGCGCAATGGCACTTAGTTCTCTCTCTGTTGTTACAAATGCTTTACGACTGAGAAACTTTCGTCCTTCTTCAACTAACTAAAAGAAACAACCATGAAAAAATATCAAGTGATCAGTATTCTAGTAAGTATTGGTTTATCTTTTGTCATAGTTTCCAGCATGTCAGCAGAGGAGATGACAAATCATAATTCAAGCTCGAAAGGATTTCAATCGATTGAACAGCCTATAGCGCTTAAAATGGCGATCGCTGTCGGTGGTCTATCTCTAATGGTTGCTCAACTATGGTGGTTTTTAGGCAGCAAGCCCAAATCCCAACAAGCAAAAGTTAATGAAGGCATTCAAGAAGTCACAATTACCGTCGATGGTGGCTATGTACCTTCGTTGGTGACAGTTAAGCGCGGTCAGCCTGTGCGATTGCAGTTTGATCGTCGCGATCCCAGTAGTTGCCTAGAAAAAGTTCTCTTTCCTGATTTCCATATTGCTCAAGATCTAGTTCTTAATCAGACTACACTTGTAGAGTTTACGCCTCAAACTGTGGGAATGTTTCAGTTTAGCTGTGGCATGGGTATGTTTCACGGTGCGATCACTGTAGAGGATTAGTCCAGAAAATCTTAGGTCTAAATTATTATTTGGAAACCTCTTTTGATGAGTTGCTATTGCTTACTGCACGCTGTAAAGCGGCTAGAGCACGATTGTAATTAAGAATAGCTTTGATGCGATTTACTTCTGCACGAGTAAGTTCATTTTCAGCAATGATTACATCAAGTTGAGTAGCTACTTCTGCCTTAAACTGCAAACGGGCTATTTCTAAACCTTCTTTTGCCTGTTTTAACGCAGACTCTGATGTCTTAATATTTTTAGTATTTGCCTGTAATGTTTTGTAAGCTCGCTCTACTTGAAAGCGAATCTGATTTCGGGTATCAACAAAACGAGTTTCGGCGATCGCCTTATTTGCTTCTTCTTGTTGCGCCCCTGCTAAGGCTGCCCCGCCATCAAATAAGTTCCAACGCAATCTGATGCCAACAGCATAGCCATCTACTGTGTTGAAGCGATCGCTCAAGTTGTCTCGCACTTGATAGTTGGCAAATAGACCAATTTGAGGCTGCGTTTCACTAAGTGCAATAGTGCGTTGCTGTTCGCTAATTTGACGTTGTGAAAGTTGTTGTTCTAATTCAGGACGGTTTTTGAAAGCAAGAATGATGCTCTCTTCCAGAGACTGTTGCCACTGCTCTTGTGGCTGCACTGGATCGGAGGCTGTGAAATCAATAGATTCTACTAAACCAAGTAGAGGTAACAATTGCCGACGTGCAATCTCTAAAGCACTCTGTGCTTGAACAAATTCTTGTTCAGCATTAGCCAGTTGAACTCTTGATTTAAGAACATCATATTTTGAAACCCTGCCTCCTTTTTCTAATGCTTCAGCGTCAACCAGACTTTTTTGAGCATTTTGGGTTGCTGCTTGGGTAATTCTTACCTGCTCTGAGGCTTCCTGTAGATCATAATAAGCATTAGATATCTCTAGTCGAATTTGCTCCTTTAGACGGGTTACTTCTAATTGGTCAGAGCGCACTAAAGCTTCTGCTGCTGCAATCTTTGCGGATCGTCTTCCACCATTAAATAGGTCATAGCTCAATTCGAGCCTTCCTGTCAGTAAGTTTCCTGTTTGCTCAATCTCACCTTTTTTCAACTCATCAAGAGTATCTTTCGCATCTCGCTCGTTGGCAAATTCTGTTTCTAAATTAAGCGCAGGGAGTTGAGTTGCTTGGACTTGCCTTAACGCCGCTTCATTACGTTGAAGGGTACGTTCAGCGATTTGTAACTCACGGTTATGTTTTTGGGCTATTTGGATTGCTTGTTCTAAGGTAACTGGTTGTACAACTTGTAGCTTCACCTCTTCAGGCTTTGTTGGTAGCTGTAAGGGATCAGCTTTCTGATCTAGCTTAATTGTCTCTATATATCCCTGACTGTCGGAGTTTTTAGAGGGTGCAGGGGAATTGGTTATCGAAGGTTCAGCAGCAGTCTCTTTTACCCAGAATAAGGAAAATGTCATACTAGTGCTAATCCCAATAAGAAAAGCGATTGTAAAGCATTCTAGGGAGAATATCGGTTTTTTAATGTATTGATGCAAGATTCGGTTTTCCTAACTCAGTCTGTATTTGCTTGTAAATATTTAGCTAATAGTCTGACAATAAATTAAGAAAATGAAGCCATGATGAAATTGTCTAAAAAAAGTCAATTTTGTCTTGTAATTTCCCTATTAATAAAGTTATCTGAAGATAAATACTGTTTATCTCTCTTGCCCATAGCCCAACATATGAAGTTTAGTCATATACAAAATCAGAGGTGGCAGGATTACCCATTGCAGAAGCGGTAGCCAGCTAATATTAATAACTGGCACGATTAGCATGGAAACGCCGTAAAGCTTGGCAATGTGAACGCGGTAAATTTCCGAAATGAGGGTGTATATCCAACCTAGAGCCGTAAATAGCAATGTTGATTTCCAAGTATTTCTGAGTATCCATTTGCGCGATCGATATAACCCAGCTACCATCCATCCGCTAACCACAGTAATTACTCCATCTCCTACAGTACAGTGAGTAATGTAGTTTACCTTATCAGACAAAGAAGGCATCGCGTAGAAATCAAAGTAAGGTGATTCCCAAACTTCATAAACAAAGTGCAGTAAAAAGGCAAATAAAAATAAATTTGTTTCTGGTGCAGATAAAATTCGATCTATCCATTGGGTTAATAACTTTTTCATTGCAAGTCTATTGGTTTGAACTATTTACTTTGAAATTCAAGATGGAGTTTGAAGTTTGGAGCCGAAAGACCATCCCAATGATTTAGGATTATATTCAAATTTTTGGGGACTTAAGAATTGCTAAAAGGATTAACCACCATGGAACTCGAAGAGATGGAATTAACTTGGCTCTAGATTTAAGCATCGGTAAACCTTGTGGCAATAAAAATCTGAGGGATCGTAACGAAGCAGGGCAATGACCATATTCATCAACTACTCCGTAATAATTTGCTAGTTCCGCCACAATTTGAACCTTCCCATTTCTCTGCATCAGGTTCGAGTCATTACATAGGGCAGCAATAACTCTACCGACAAATAAAGGAGTTTCCCAATTAAATTTATCTGCGATCGCTGCAACACCAAGATTATTCTCATTACCCTCAAGGTTTGCATCCGCCAACTGATGAAACTGTTCAGTGCCAACAATCCCCGGCCAAAGTGAAATCGAAGCAACATTAAACGGCTTTAGTTCGACTGCCATATCGGATGCAAGGCGATCGCAAGCTGATTTACCAGTACCATAGGCAACGCCAAAGATCGGAGCCAATCCACCCCAAGAAGATATCGTCACAATCAAACCTTGTTTGCGTTGGGTCATCATCTTCGCAGCAAAATGACTTGCCACATAGTGACTTCGCAAGCCGACTTGATTGCAAGCATCCCAGAGACTAAGATCTGCTTCCCAGAATGGTTTACCATTAGATGAGATTAGCGATCGCACGCCACCATAAGCATTATTTACCAATAAATCTAATTGACCATTTTGTTCGAGATCAATTTGCTCAAATAGAGATTTAATTTGCTCATCATCACTATGATCAACGGGAACTGCAATACAAATTCCACCCGCTTTTTCTATGGCGGTTTTGGTTTCTAGTAAACTACCAGAAATAGAATCTATAGAATTTGTCTGATTCACACTGCGCCCCGTGATATAAACCATTGCACCAGATTCGCCTAAACCAATAGCAATACCTTTTCCAATTCCCCGTGAAGCCCCTGTTACCAAGGCAACTTTACCTTTTAAATTTGCTGTCATGAGAAATCCTCTCCATTTTGCGAACCACTTTCCAATTATCGCTTACCGATAAACTAGCGATCGGCATGACCAGTCTCTCGTATTGTTTGATTTTTCCTTTCTAATCTTCAACAATAACTACAAAATATGCTGAATCTTCCCTATGAAATATTTTCAGAACTTAGTTGAGAAGATTATGCTTATAAAGTTTGTGTTACATAAAACATTCTAGTCAGGAAAGTTAACAAATAATTGTCCGACAAAAGTAATGATTAGCAAAAAAAGTAGCCCCACGCCAAACTTTACAAAACGTTATTTGAAACATGGAAAGACTAAAAATCACCCTCACTAACACCGATTATCGTCAATGTGTAGCACTCTGCCTAAAGGGTAAGGGTCATGCCTCAACCATTAATCGCGCACAGGTATTGCTAGCCCTGCATGACGGTGTGGATATCTCAGAAGTAATGCGAGTGCTACGGGTTAAAAGAACTCGTCTGTGGCGATTGCGGAAGCAATACCTGCAAGGCGGATTAAATGATGCCCTAGCAGATCGGCGGCGGCGATCGTGATGTTCCAAATACAGCCTAAATCTGCTGTGCGTATGATGTGTGACTATTGACGAGAAAAGAGCTATCGATCAAAATGCTCTTCAAAAGCAGAGCTTCAAGGACAAAGAGATCGCCTTGCTGCCTATGCCTTTTGCCAGTCTATGCACAAGTCTCAAATTTTTCCTAGCGAGAAACTATGAAAACTTATCCAAATAATTCCATGAGAGTTACCTATAGTCTCCACCGCAGTAACTTCCTCGACAAAATCCAAAATCCTCAGATAGCCGCATTGACTGCTGCGATTGTGGGAATCGTTATCATCTTTACTTGTTCTAAAGGAATGTATCTCACGGCTTTACTAGCCTTGATTGGTTTGCTGTTAGCCTTCCCGAAGGTATTGCTAATGCTCTATAGCAAATTCGAGCAAATGATTCGGCATTCTAAGTACAGTCCCGTTTTATTACTGGGTATCGCCATTGGTTTTGTGATTGGTTTACTGCTAATTCTCACAGTAGAGCCAGCTCAAGCCCAGTTTTTCAATAGGACTCAGACATGGATGACGGGTGCAATTCCTGGGATTGATACAGGACTAGTTGCTTTGATTTTTAATGTGTTGCGAGCCTTATTTGTGATCTATCTGGGGATTGGATTAGTAAAAGTGATTCAATCCGCCAGAAATGATGATGATTGGCAGCAAATGGCTAGAACCCCGTTGATTTTGGTGGTGACGGTAACAATGGGCGATATTTTGGCAGGCATTATCACGGGTGCAGCCTAAAGCTATGGCAGAAGAATACAAATTTCGTAAGGTTAATGCCATTCTAGGTGCAAGTCCCAAGATTGGACCATTTCCCACTGAGCTAATCATTCCTTGGTCGATTATCAGCTTTACCCTGTTCATGATTTGCTACGTGGTTCTGAACCTGCCTTGGTTATGGGTATTGCTAATCGTATCTTGGGGTGATGCAACATGGTGGATCTTGACAGGTTCCAAACCCTATCGGTTTTTATCAAAATTTATCCCTGTGCCGCGATGGACGCGAGGTGTTTATCAGTACAGAGGGATGCGTAAGCAGGAGGTTAGGAAGTATGCAGAGCGTTAATCAAAAACGATATAAGCACTTTGAAAAAGAGCTTGCCGTAGAATGTCTGCTCAAGTTCGAGCTGCGCGGTCGCGCCGTCAGTTGCTTTGTCCTCAAGCAAGGTCAATCGTCGCTAGAGTCATTGCAGTTTGTATTTGGTTGGGAGTCCAAGGGGATTCACACCACCCTCTCAACCGAACAGGAATCATCATTATTTGAGGCGATTCAGTCAGGTTTAAAGGATATTCCTGATGGTGAAAAACTGACGGTGCATTTTGGTTCAGTTAGCTCAGACAGCGATCGCCAACAACAACTCCAAGAACTATACGAACAAGCGGATACGCCGCAACTCAAGTTTCTGGTTATGGGTGAAAAGCAAAGAGTGCAGGAGTTAGCAAAGTCAGGACTACGCAAACCAAAATTCTTGAGACTCTATGCCACCTATACCCTGCGAGGTGCAACGGCTGGAGGTAATGATGTGCTGGAAAAAGCACTGGCTTGGATACAGAGGTTATCGCAACAACTGATGGGTCAGGAAAAGGAAATCGAGCAGGAGCGTCATGAGATAGCCTTTGCGAAGGCATTTACCGATGGCTTCTTGAACTGGGAACAGATTCTGGTTAATCGCATGGGTTTAGACCTGCGCCCACTTACTGAGCATGAACTATGGGAGCATCTCTGGCGGCAATTTAATAGCAGCAATCCTCCTACGATTCCGCAGTTGTTGGTGATGTCCGAGCGGGGTGTGGAAGAGCGTATCAATACCCAAGTGCATCTAAAAACACTATTGTTAGAGCGTCCCGATTCAATTCCCTTTGCTGACAATGGTTTCGTGCATCTCAAGGGTGAATATATCGGCGTACTCACCTTCATGGATAAACCAGGAGGCTGGGTATCTAAGGGTAAGCAGATGCGCTATCTCTGGGAAGCGATCGCCCGCGATTCTGTGGCAAATACGGAAGTGTTTTGTCAGTTCACAAGGGCAAATGAAACGATTGTCAAAGCAAATATGCAACGGGTTACGAAGCAAAGCATCGTCTCGCAAGAACAATCAGCTTCCTTGAATAACATCAATGTTAATGCGTCATTGAAACAGCAAAAAGCGGTCAAAGCACAGGAAGCTCTCTATGAAGGAGCGATGCCAATTAACGTGGCTGTAGCAGTCTTAATCCGTCGCCCTAATTTGATTGCCCTTGATGATGCTTGTCGCTATTTTTGCAGTTGCTTCCAACGTCCTGCTTGGGTAGAACGCGAAACTGAATATGCGTGGCTAATGTGGAAACAAACCTTGCCCGTGACAATGGGTAATCTGCTGGCTCAACCCTTCCCCCGTCGTCATGTCTATCTATCAGATGAAGCAGTTGCTTTTACGGGTTGTGTGATGCCCAGATCTGTTGATGAGACTGGCTTTGAATTGATTACGGAAGAAGGCGGGATGCCTCTTTATATCGATGTAAGAAAGCATCGCAATATTGGCATCTTCGCCACTACCCGTGCGGGTAAGTCGGTATTGGTATCGGCGGTTTTATCCCAAGCCCTCTGCCACGAACAGCAAATTGTGGCGCTAGATTTCCCCAAGCCCGATGGTACGAGTACGTTTACGGACTATACCCATTTCATCGGTGAACTGGGAGCCTATTTTGACATTAGCAAAGAGTCCTCGAATTTGCTGGAACTGCCAGATTTACGCGCCTTTGACTCCGAGCAAGCAGAGGAAAGGCTGCGGGATTTCAAATCCTTCGTGGAATCAGCATTGATGACGATGGTGTTCGGGGCAAGTCAGCATGACCTCTCCTCATCAGAAAGACAGTTGCGGCAATTGATTAGGGCTTTGTTAGTGCCTGTGGTCAATGCCTTTTTTGACGACGAGCAAATTAAAGCCAGATATGACAAGGCGATCGCCGATGGATTTGGTACAGAAGCATGGAGCAATATGCCCACGCTGTCGGACTTTCTCGATTACTTTTTGACGATCGGTAAAGCGGATATTACATCTGATGTTGCCGATAGCGAACAGATCGATCAGGCGACGAATCAAATTGTGATTCAGCTACGATTCTGGCTTAACTCCAGAATTGGTCGCGCCATTTCCCGTCCATCCACTTTTCGCAGCGATGCGAGACTGTTGGTGTTTGCCCTGCGAAACCTATCGGAAGCTGAGGATGCGGCAATCTTAGCTTTATCGGCATATTCGGCAGCCCTGAGACGTGCTTTATCATCCCCAGCCAGCATCCTATTCATCGATGAAGCACCGATTTTATTTGAATATCCCACGATCTCGGAAATGGTGGCGCGGCTCTGTGCCAATGGAGCTAAGGCTGGAATCAAGGTAATTATTTCCGCCCAAGACCCTGACACGATCGCCAGATCGCCCTCTGCGCCAAAAATCCTTCAAAACCTATCCACCAGATTGATTGGACGCATCCAACCATCGGCAGTAGATAGTTTTGTAAGCATCCTCAAATATCCCAGAGAGGTGATTGCCCAGAATGCGGAGGAGCGGTTCTTCCCCAAACGCGAGGCGATCTATTCGCAATGGTTGCTGGATGATGCGGGTATTTACACCTTCGTGCGCTTTTTCCCTAGCTATATCCAACTGGGCGTGGTGGCAAACAATCCCGACGAACAAGAAGCGCGTACCGCTTACATGCTAGCGATGGCAGATCCCTACAAAGGGCTAGCTGCTTTTTCACGCGAGATGGCAAGTGCCTTGAGGGATGGGCGCAAGCTGAAATTACCCGAATTGGCTGCTTAATTCTTGATCTCTAGAAACTCCTCACACCGCCATGAACAAACGAAAACCCCGTCAGATTTCAGTCATCAGCCTCGCAACCTGTTCGATTTTGCTCCTGAGTCCCCACCCTGCGGATGCTCAAGTGCCATTACCACCCGAACTCACAGGATTAATCCAACAGGTCAATCAACTGATTACCTCGATCAACTCTGGTGATTTCTTAAAAGCTCAGATGGACAAACTACTGGGGCAATATTTACCACAGGTACAAGCCGCCATTACTCAGTCAATCGGGCAACTGGGATTACCAGATCCAAGTAAAGCCGAAGCTACTGTTTTTGCCCAGATTAAGGGAACCTTTAACAGTGCAGGGCTAAATGACACATTGATCAATCAAGGTGTCGTCACCTCGGCAATTACGAATACCTCGATCCAAAATGTATTGGGAGAAGAGGGGCAAGCAAGGCTGAAGAAAACCCTTGAAGATATGCTCGTCAATGCCCAGAAGGTCGGGCAGCTATCTTTGAATACGGCGACAGGTGCAGAAAATAGTACAGCGATCGCTGATGTCTCCCAGCAGATCGCGGCGAACTCGGTTACCTTTGCTCAGAACTCATTATCCCGTTCCCAACAGGTAGATGGCTTGTCGCAGCAAGCACAAGCAGCCCTATCGACACAGGATGTTCTCAAGATCGTGGCGCAACAGAATGCTGGTAATTCGGCAATCCTTGCCAATATTGCTTCCCAGTTTGGTAACAATGCGAGTCAGGTCGGTAATGTTGCTAATCAACTGGGGTTGCTATCGGAGCAGAACTCACAGGTAGCGGAACAGAATAGCCAACGCGCTCAGATCGATGCTCAACAGTTAGCGCTGCAAGTGCAACAAACCCAACAGGGCGCAACATCTTTGCTCAATCTCGACCAGATTAACGCCTCACTCAAGGGCGATCGGCAAGATCGGCTGATCGAGCGTAACTCCACAGTTCAACAACGGATGCCCTATACCTTTCTAAGATAGCGAGATAACCTATGCTGATTGCTCAAGCGATTGTCAACAATTCAGAAGAGGTATCGCTAGCGGTGCAAGGCGCTTGGCAGAACACTTGGGAACTTGCCTTCAATGGCACTCTCTACCAAGCACTCACCAATCTGGGATTAATCATTGCCGTGGCTTCGCTGCTGCTATGGACAATCCAATTCACCAAAAACCTGATTGATGACCAGAGCTATCGGCAGTTTGGGGAATTAATCTGGCCAGTAATTGTGATTGTGCTGCTCACCAATGGTGGTCAAAACTTGATCGGACTCACCAATGGGATGCGGACAGTAATTAACAATGCCAATAACTCGGTCTTAGGGGCAATTACTTCAACTGCCCAACTAGAGAAAACCCTATCGGCCCTAGCTGATTTCTCAGTAACTCAAGAGCAAATTATTGCTTACCGTCAGCAATGCAATGGACTCACCAAAAATGAAGAGATGCAAGTCTGCTTACAGGAGGTGAATACCAAAGCTCAGGCTTTGCTCGGTAATTATCAATCTAACTATGGTGCGGTTGCTGCGGCTCTGGTTGGCAAGTTACAAAAACAAATTGCGAAGGCAAGTGAAAACCCTCTCGAAGCTGTTACCAATCTCTTCCCCGGCACAGTGATTTCAAGGTCAATCATGCTGGCGGCAATTGAGACTTTTATGGTGGCGATGCAGTCCGCTTTTCAGGCTCTGATTGAGGTCGGATTTTTACTCACAGGTTTACTTGGTCCTCTGGCGGTTGGTGCTTCCTTACTGCCCATTGGCGCAAAGCCACTCTATGCATGGATGACAGGATTCTGGTCATTGGGCATGGCTAAGCTGAGCTTGAACATTGTCACAGGACTTGCCGCCACAGCGATCGCCGCTTCCGCACAACTGGATACGCTCTCTATTGCCATCACCCTTGGACTCCTTGCACCAATTCTGGCGCTATCCCTATCGGCAGGTGGTGGCATGGCAATCTTTAGCGCCATTCTCTCGGCGGCAAGCGCAGCCGCTTCCGCAGGTTTAAATATCGGTCTACGCATCTCTAGGTAATTCCCATGAACTCATATCCAAATCCAGAAGTGAATACAGAAACAAAACCAGAAACAGATGAAACTAATGCTTTCCATCGCTTTATTCCTGCTGGTCTATCCCACCGTGGTAAAGCCAAAACTCCTAAAGACGTATTGGTGGTATCGATTTTGTTCGGCATCCTTGGCTTATCGGCGCTCAATAGCTTAGGACTGATGGCGCTGATTGGGGCATATGCCTCCCTTACTTCCCAGAAACCACCTACGCTCGTACAGTTGTCGGGCGGGAAAGCGATTACGGCGATCGCCAGCGAGAATAAAACCAGATCCCCTGAAGTGGTGAAGCAGTTTGTCACTCAGCAGGTGATGGCACTGATGACATGGACAGGAGAACTGCCCTCTGATGCTAGTCAAAATGGGAAGCCACTTTTAGATACTGGTGTGGAAGTTACGGCGGACAAGGGCTTGAAAAAGAAAATCACTACCACTGCATGGCAAGCCAGCTTTGCTTTTTCCGAAGACTTCCGTAAAGGATTGCTCTCCTCGATCGCCGAACTCACACCAACAGAAGTATTTTCAGGTGGTAGCAAGGTAATTTTAGTGCCGCAGACGATTACGGCTCCTGAAGAGATTGAAAAAGGGAAATGGAAAGTTAATTTCGTGGCAAATCTGGTTACTTTTAGTCCCCTCAATCAAGTAGGTGAATCGGTTCCCTTTAACAAGGAAATCTTTATTCAGGCGATCGATGTGCCGAATCTGAAAGCCGATGCTTCACCTCTGGAGCAAGCCATTTTCAAAGTGAAATCCTCTGGACTAGAAATCTATGCCATGCGAGATCTCACCCGAAATGATTTGAAATAACTTTTCTCTGTCGATACTTGAAGGAGTTGTGATGATTACCGAAGTTCAAGAACCACAATCAGTAAGCGTAACTGATGAAATTGACTTTGCTCGGTTAACTGGGTTTCAACCCGATGTTAACCATGATGTGGGCTTGGCAATTGATGATTTCAGTGAAGCCCCAGATCCAGAGCAACATCGGACAATTAGGGGTATTGTTGGTAGTCCTTTTTCTAAGATTGCTTTGGTTGGTGGGGTCGGTTCTCTAGGATTTCTGCTAGTGGGGCTATTCATGAATAGCATCATGTCGCCATCTAATGCGAAGCAATTAACAGTTACCAGTGATGACCAGCAGCTTTTCCTGAACCCAATGGTCGATCCGAAGGATGCGGAAATTGCCAAGTTCAAGACTGATTTAGCTTTAGGCAGTCAGCTTTCGGGTGGCAAGTTGAAAACACTAAGTCCAACGAATTCACCAAAGTCAGATTCTAAAGTTGCTCCTAAAGCGCTATCAGAAACCAATGCTGCAAAGCAGACTGAATTACCTCCAGTCTCACCCGTGAGAAATCTATCGGCTCCGCCCCTTGAGCCAATACCGATGCGACAAGTGATGTCACAGCCAACCCCTGTGATGCTTCCTCCACGGAACTTTTCGGCTAGTACCCCTGAATCTAAAAATCCCGCCGATGAATGGCAGAGACTGGCAAGTATTGGCAGTTATGGCAATCTGGCTGCGCCTACGGAAATGCCGAAAGCGATCGCGGTCAGCCCCACTACCGTGAATAATTCTTCAATCCCTACGATTGAGAAGCCTCCTGTAAATTCGCTTACCAACTATCTCGCTCAAGCGGAAAAATCTTTGCCAAAGGCTACACCTGCTAATACTTTGCTGGTTGGGACAACAGCTAAAGCCGCATTGAAAACATCAGTTGTGTTTTCCACCGATGGCAGTCGGATTATGGGTAATAACCCGAGACTCATTCCTAAATTCATTGTCACTCTCCAAGAACCAATCACGACAGCGGATGGTAAGCCTGTAATTCCTGCGGATGCAGTTTTAATTGTCACTGCGCGTCCCCTTGAGGCCAAGTCAGGACTAGCTGAATTAGATGTGGTGGGTATAGCGATCGATGGTCGCGAGTTGATTCCACCACCTAATGCGATTACCTTGCGTGGTGCAGAAGGTTCGCCTTTAGTCGCGGACAAGTACTTTGATCGCGGGTCAGAAATTAGCGGTATGGATGCAGCCACCTTTATTACTTCAGCCTTAGCGGAAGTTGGCAAACTTACCAATAGTCCCACAACTACCAGTAGCATCTCGTCCATTGGCGGTAGTGCCACGGTCAGTACTGCACCACCCCCCAACTATCTCGGTGCGGCGATTAGTGGTGGCTTTGGCGTTCTCTCGGAAACCTTGAATCGTCGCAGTCAACAGGCGATCGAGGAGATTAAAACACGTCCCAATGTCTTCTTTATCCCCGCAGGTAAGGAACTGCAAGTGTTTGTCAATCAAACTGTGACTTTCTAGCTAATACCAACCTTCTATCAACGATCCAGTTCTATGGTTATGAACTTTTTGCCATGTCGAAAATATGCCATCTCAGGGATAGTCGCTATTCTAGTCTTGTCTCTGCCCGCGATCGCTCAGGCCGAGACGATCTTTCCTGCCAAGCGACAAATTGGTGTCAGTCAGGCGATGGGTGTAAACGGCGTGACCTCGGTAGTTAGCCTATCGCCGATGCAGTCTCTCAATATCAGCTTCATCAAGACGGGCGAGATTATCAAAAAGGTGTGGTTGGGCAATCCTTCTAAGGTGGTCATGGACTATGACAGTCCCCTCTGTAAGGACGGTGCAAAAGACAGCAATTGCGGGGCAACGGTAATTAATCTGCGGCAACTCGCTCAACCGATTGATTTGGATATGAATTTACCTGCTTCGGCAAGAGGCGATCTCACATCCCTAACTGTGATCACTACAGGTGCAGGGGGGCTGAGAAATCTCTATCAGTTTCAATTAGTCCTGAATGTCCCCACTCCTGCCTACAGCATTTTGGAAGTCGTTCCCGATGCTCAAATCCCTCGACTTGCTCCGCTTACACCGAATACCCCTGCTCAAACGAATAAAACCTCGTTGGATTTCTAATCATGTTGTATAAACGTATCATCCAAATAACGGCGTTAGCGATCTCCTCTACGGCGATCGCTATTTTCAATGCTGATTTTGCTACGGCTCAATCTTTGCCCATGTCCACCCAGCCGATTGGGAAGGCTCAATCGATGATGATTCCTGATTTTACGCAAATCAGTTTCGAGAATTTACCCAAAATTCAAGTTACCGCCCAATTGCAGCAACAGCTATCGCAACTACTTTCTCCATCGGCACTAACCAATCTGGCGATCGGTAGTTTCGTCAGCCCAGATCGCTACCTTACAGTAGGTTCGCTTCAGTCTCTGGGGCTGGAGCAAATGAGCTTACAGGCGATCGCTAGTCGTGCTGGTGTTTCACTGAGCAATGTCAGTCTTGGTCAACTGGGCGAACTGACCTCCCAGCAGACGATTAATAGTTTGTTGCAGTCGCTGCCAGATCTTCGCGATCGGTCTATGAGCCAAGTCCAACCCATTCTCGATCTGGTTACTCAGAAATCTGGATCTGCCAATCTCGCCAATCTGAGTGGTGAAATGTCTGGTATGACTGTGGGGCAGTTAGTCAATACTTTCCCCGATCTTGGCAATTTATCCTTGGGCAGTCTCGGCGATCGGCTGAATAGCTATAGCCTCGAATCGATTGCGGGATTTGCTCAATTGCCTTTAGGCAATATTCAAGGTGCTTCGGGCGTGGTTTTATCGGATTTGAATGCTACGGGTTTAGGTAAACTCAGTCTTTCCCAATTTCCTAATGCTCCCTCATTACTGCCCAATGTCAGGTTTGGCATGGTGGATATTGCCCTTGGCAATAGGGAGAAGAATCGGATTAATCCGATTAGTGGTGGCGTTACCGAGTCTGGATTTCAAGCGGTGGGTTGTGATGGCAATACTGATTGTCCTCATATTGAGGTTACAGACTTTGCAGGTGGTTACTATACTGGCAAACAATGGATGACTGCATCGCAGCAAGTCCCCGATGGCTATGGCTTTCTAGGTGGTCTATTTGGTAATCGCGGACCCGCAGGCAATCACCCCTTTGGCGATGCTTTTCGCGTCACTATTGAATCTCTAGATGAGGCATCAGGCACAATTACCCTCGGTCTGAGGTTTCGTTGGTGTCAGCGGTCATGGTTTGTGGATTTAGGTTGTACTCCCTACATTACGCCGCCATTGCCCTTGGTTGTTCTTCAAGAAAAAAGTGCGATTCCCTATGCTGTTCCTAGTAACGCGGCGGTTAATTCATCTATTTCCATTAGCAAACCTTTCAGCAAATAGATTGCCATGAATTTTCTAATGTTTTGGTTTAGTCAAAAGAACCTCCCCAAGAGACTCTTTTTGCTGGCGATCGCTATTTTAATCACTTGCCTAGTTCCAGTAGAGATCTCGCATTCTCAAGAGATTGACAGTTCTGCGACCTCAGCAGAGAAGAAGTCTTCAGCCAATGGTTTGCCTCCTGAATTCGCTGCCATTGCTCATCAGCTATTCACACCCACAGGTGGAATTATTGCCGCTTGTGCGATCGGTATGGTTTTCTTGAGCATGAGCGGTGGTGGCAATAGTAAAAATAAGTTGGCTAATGCTCACTGGGCGAACGGTGCGGAGATTGCGGCGGCAAGGAAAAAGGCGAAGGAACAGATTAATCGCCGCGAACGCAATAAGCTGTCTCTGTTTATCGTTAAGCCTAAATTGATTTTTCCACCCGAATTGATTTCTCGTCCAGGGGTGGCGACACCCAATCATGAAGCACCTGTTGCGGGACAAAAGCCAAAAGTCATTCAGGTATCGCAAGCGGATCGGACGATCTGGCTGCCCGATGCTAATCGTGGCATTGCCGTACTCGGTGGTACGGGTTCGGGTAAAACCTATGGCGTGATCGATCCTGCGATTCGCAGTGCGATCGATCAGGGGTTTCCGATTATTCTCTACGATTACAAATATGCTGAACAGTCCTCACGGATTGCAGGAGTGGCGGCGGCGGCGGGTTATCAAGTCAGCATTTTTGCCCCTAGCTTTCCTGAAAGTGGCATCTGTAATCCCCTCGATTTCATTCGTGATGCTGCGGATGTGGATATGGCGCGACAGGTAGCGATCGTCCTGAATCGCAACTTCAAATCAGGCGGTAAAGGTAATGAAGATCCTTTCTTTACTAACAGTGGCGACCAGCTAATTCAAGCAGTGCTGCTGCTTGCCAAGACAACTCCCTATCCTGATATTATTTTCTGTGCCAAAGCATTAGGCGCGAATAATCTTCCTGCCAGAGTCCAGAATGCGAACTTACCAACTTGGGTGGAAACTAGCTTTGGGCAGTTGATTTCGATGGCGGATTCTGAGAAAACTGTTGCTTCTGTAATCTCGACGGCAAGTATTCTCTTCAGTCGGTTTATGTCCCCTGATATCCTCAGTGTGTTCTGTGGCAAGACGACGATTCCTTTGCAGTTGAGAGGCAAGCAATTGCTGATTATCGGTATGAAGCGCGAAAAACAGGATGTGGTTGCACCATTATTGGCGACGGTGTTGCATATGATTGTTACCCGTAATGTGGTGTCCGCTAAGCGTGAAGATCCTCTGCTAGTGGCGATCGATGAGTTGCCAACGCTTTATTTGCCGAGCCTTGTTCAATGGCTGAACGTTCACCGTGAGGATGGCTTGTCCTGTATGTTGGGTTTTCAGAATTTAGTGCAGCTCGAAGAAACCTATGGCAAGGAGGTATCAAGGGCAATCTTTGGCGGCTGTGCGACTAAGGCGATTTTTAATCCACTTGAACCTGAATCAGCGAAGATTTTCTCTGATTACCTTGGTGATGAGCATTTGAAGTACAAGTCCAAATCCCGTAGTTCTGGTGGTGGTAGGACTAGCACCAGTACCTCGGAGCAAGAACGTACACGCAAACTATTTGCTCCAGAGGATTTTCTGAAGTTACCGCAAGGTAATTGTGTTCTCATTTCCCCAGGCTATAGCTCTAAGAAAGAAGCGAATGTGCCTCGGCGTTGCAATATCAAAATCCCTAAAGTTGATGCAGAAAGGGCAGACAAGAGTAAATCCAAATGGGATGCACTGAAGCTTAAATTAGTGCAGCAAGGACATCAAGTACCAATTACGGATGCGGCGATCGCTTCCCGTAAGGATTACTTTCAAGAGCATTTTCCTTTGCCAGCGAAAGATGCTCCTAATGCCCTCAAGTCCACTGTCCCTGCTTGGGCTGAAGGTTTATAGAGGTAAATTATGGTTTTTATTCAGTCATCGGAAGCGTCTCAGGCTAATGCTCAGCAATTGGCGATCGCTCAAACTACGATTGAAGCTCTGGCGGAACTGCTGAGGCAATTGCTAGCCAAGCAGGAAGAGCTATTGCCCAATTCTGAGGGCAATAAACAACATTCTGAGTCTCCATCATCGGGATTCAGTGATGCGGAATGGGATCGGGTATCTCGGCAATGGGATCAGGATATCGCGGATGATTGGTGGCGCAGATATCAGGCTGCACCAGATCGCTCGGCTAAGTCTGAGAATTCACAGTCTTTGACTGTCACCTTGAGTAATCCTCGCGATAAAGGCGATCCTGATTTGGCGATGTTACCAAACTCACCCATTCAGCCATCACCGCTATCTGGTAGTAATCTGCCGCCACTTCCTCAATCATCGCAGTCACCATTGCCAGTTCCTGTGCAACAGAACTATATCGATGTGGATTGGCGAGAACTCCCGAAAATAGAGTTAGCAGAGCTACTGCGTCGCGATTTGGATGGGGATGGGATTACTGATGTGGATGAACTGCGGATGGGACTCAATCCTCGCAGCATTGATACCGATGGCGATGGTATCAGTGACCGCGATGAGTTGGGACGTTCTAATCCTCTGTCGTTTGATGACTTCAGACAACAGGTGATGGCGGCGGTGTCGGTTGCCCTAGTTACAAAATTGGGTGTCAATGGCAAGTATGAGGCAGAAAATTATCGCATTCAATCTCAGGACAATCTTTATGAGATTTCTAACCTTGATGGTGAGGCGATCGCTAAGTTTGAACTGCAAAGCGATCGGGCTGTGTTTACGGAGGATCGGACTACTGTTAATCAACAGATTGACTTTACTAAAACTGCTTTCAAAACAACCACTGTGGATATGGCAAGTTTGACTCAGAATCAGGGTTATCTCGCGGCGATCGATAAGCTGGGAGATCTAGCTCCTGCTGGGGCTAGGGGTGTGGTGGTGGTTGAAAATGTTCTCAATGAGACTGGTCAGGAGTCTTTCAAGGGTGGGTATTATGATTTTCAAAGGAATCAGGATGGTGATATTGCGATTGTCAATAACCATACTGGCGAAGATATTTTGCGGACTACTGAAGGTCAAATTTCTCTTAATGCGATGACTCCAACTGATTTAAACAACTTCCAGCAAGCATTTAAACGGATGAATTCGCCTCAGCCGATGCTAGAACAATCCAGCCCTGATTTAGAGCGTTAGGAAAAGGCGATGATTACTGCGAATCCAGATCTGAATATGGATCAGTTTATGGCTGTGTTTAACCAAGTTGTGGAACTGCATAGCGTCCATATTTTAGCGATCGCTGAACGAGAAATGTCTTCTGCTACTTTGAGGGATTTAACGATGATCGATAAAGATGATGTATTTGATGAAGAGTGGCAACCATCTCAGGTGCGGAACAAAGGTAGCGATCCTAATTCGGGTGCTGCTGACGCTCAACAGGTAAATACTGTTACTCAAGACCAGAACCAAAGCAATTATGCAACGCAGATTCAGAATTTGGCTCTAACAATGTTTGATAGTTTGAGTAATCTGCGTAGGGATAGCTCAGACAGTAAGTCTGAATCTGTTGAAACTGCTGATATTCCCAGTTCTCCTAATCAAGTTACCGATGCAGAGCGAGATCTGAAACTGGCGCGGGATTGTCGCGAACTGTTGCAAGTAAAAGGCAAAGATGATGGTAATAATCTTATCTTTGAGCGTCCTGATGGCAAGGGGAATTACAAGTTCCGTCTCGAAAAAGCCTCGGATACAATGACATTAAAGGCAAAAGATCGTCCTGTTAATCCGATCCTTGTGGAGTCGCAGGGGAAAGTCTTAGAGTCCCATGTTACCGATCTTGATGCCGCAAATATTGCTAGGGCTGTGAAGATGTTAAACGTACAACAATCTAAACCTATTGAAAATCATAAGTAAGTCTGTTTGGTGGTAAAGTTTACATAGGTACAAAAACATGAAAAAGCTGTTACTCGTTGAATCTCCATCCAAGTGCAAAACCATCCAAGCAATCCTTGGCAGTGAATGGCAAGTGGAAGCTTCCTTTGGTCACTTTACGGAACTAGCCAAAGATGGTGAAGATAGCTTGGGCTTTACCATGCACAAAGATACCAACAAAATTGAATGTCGTTACCAATTGACTGAAGGCAAAGGACAACAGGTCGTCGCTAAACTTCGCGCTGCTGTTAAGAATGCTTCAGAAGTGGTGCTTGCTACCGACGGAGATCGCGAGGGTGAGGGGATTGCTTGGCATTTACAACAGCAACTCAAGTTGCGTAATCCTAAACGCGCTGTCTATAACCAGATTACGCCTACGGCGGTTAAGGCGGCGATCGCTAATGCTCATCAGTTAGATTTAAACTTGATTTCGGCGCAACGCGCTAGACAATGTTTGGATCGGTTGATTGGGTTTAAGGTTTCTCCACTTGTGCGTCGTACTAGTGGCGGTAGCTCGGCAGGTCGGGTGCAGTCGGTGGCTTTGCATATTGTCTGTCAGCGTGAACGGGAGATTAATGCCTTTGTGCCGATTACTTACTGGTCGGTATGGACGGAATATGCTGAAGGATTCACGGCTTTCTATGCGGGTAGTAGTGAGATTGAGCCTGTACTTGACGATCAGGATGTCACCGATGATGCGGCGGAAGTGAATACGGAATCTATAGTTGAGTCAAAACGGGTATTGTCGGAAGCGGAAGCTACAAGAATTATTCAAGTTGCCCGTAATCATCCCCATGTCGTTCGTGAAGCTACGGGTGTCACTGCTCAGAAATCACCGTTACCGCCTTTCATCACCAGTTCGCTTCAGCAAGCAGCTTCCGTGAGATTAGGGCTATCGCCTGAAGAGACGATGAAGGTGGCTCAAGAGTTGTTTGAGGGTGTGGATTTGCCGAACGGACGTAAGGGTTTGATTACCTATCACCGCACTGATAGCACTAGTCTCGCGCCTGAGTTTTGTGCGGAGGTGAAGGAATGGCTATCGAAACACGATCCTGATAATGTCCCTAAGAAAACTACTCGTCATCGCGAACAGGCGAATGCTCAATCAGCCCATGAAGCAATTCGTCCTACCTATTTGAGTATTACTCCGAAAACGGTGAGAGACCATCTCAGTGCCAAACAGCATCAACTGTATGAGTTAATCTGGCGCAGAGCCGTGGCTTCTCAATGTGCGAATGCTTTGATTCAAAAAAGTCGGGTGATTATTCAGGCTGGTTCGACGCTCTGGCAGACTAGGGGCAGTATTCTCACCTTTGCGGGTTATACGCGCTATTGGAATGATTTGAGTAAGGATAAACATATTCCTGCTTTAACGAGCGGTCAGACTTTAGCTTTGGCGAATGCTGGTTTTACGCAGAAACAAACTCAACCTCCTGCTAGGTATAGCGAGGCGAAGTTAGTGCAGGTACTGGAACGTCAGGGTGTGGGTAGACCGAGTACGTTTGCGGCGATCGTCAAGACGCTGAAGGATCGCACCTATGTGTTACTCAATGGTAAGGTGCTGGAACCTTCGGCTTTGGGGATGTCTACGGATGATGTGTTGCATAAAACTTTCCCTGACTTGCTCAGAGCCGATTTTACCGCAGGGATGGAGACGACTTTGGATGAAATCTCGGTGGGTAAATTGGAGTGGCAAAGCTATTTAATTGGTTGGCATCAGTCTTATTTTCAGCCGATGTTGGCGCGTGCTTATACGAATCTCGGTGCAGATTTACAGCCAAGTAATCGTAAAAATGAGCTTTCAGATGTGGCTTGTCCTACTTGTAGCCATCCTCTCAGTAAGATTCCTTCTAAAAAGGTGAGTGGTGGGCATTTTCTCAAATGTGAGCATGGCTGTGAGAATCTGGTGATGTTTTGGAGTGATCGCCGTAATCAATGGGAGATTCCTCAACCGAAGGGTGAGAATGCAGTGACAGCGGAGGTGACTAGTTTTGCTTGTCCTGTCTGTGGCAAGCCTTTAGCTAAGTTTCCCTACCATAAAGATGGTGTGGAGAAGGTGATGTTGAAGTGTACCGATGTTCAGGCGCGTCAACGCAAGGATCATGCGGATGTGGTCTTTTTCTGGTCTTCTCAGGAGAGGTGGTGGTCGAAGAAGTTTGGTGATCTGGATGAGGCGGCTAAGCCGAATTTGGGTAAGGTTGCTACTGGGAAGGAGAAGAAAACTTCTCAGCGTAAGCTAAAGCGATCGGGTAAAGTGGCTAAGCCTAGTCCTAAAAAGTTGTCTTGATAAGCATAGAGATTCGATAGGATTATACTGTACTTAATCAATCAAAATTTAGTGTTGTCTACGAGGCAATATGTCTGAGTCGATCACCTTAGAACTTCCCGAACCTTTGGTTAAAAAAGTTAAGGAAATTGCTGCGCTCAATCGTCAGGGGATTGAAGAAATGCTGATCGAATGGATCGATCGCACTATTAATGAGATTCCCATAGATACTTTGCCTGATGAACAGGTTGTGGCTCTTTGTAATTTGCAAATGGGTGGACATCAGCAAAGGCTTTTTAGTGATTTACAAGATCGAAATAGTGAAGGATTGCTTAATGCACAGGAAGTTAAGAAGCTGAATGAGTTAATGCAGGTTTATCGTCATGGCTCGGTGCGGAAGGCTAAGGCGATGCAGGTTGCGGTGATGCGCGGATTAATCCCTGCTTTGAATGCTGTCTGTTATTCATAGGGACCAAGAAACCTTTCTCCGTTGAAATGAATCATATGGTCTGGCTGATCAGCTACCCAAACTTCCGTTTCCCAAGAAATTTCGGCTAGATATTTTGTCATTTCTTTTCGGCTTGGGAATGCGGTAACAAAAACTAATCCAGCTCGGCTGGAATGAAAAATTTGCTTTAATTCATTGCGACGCTTTAGATTAACAGCACCGTGACTAGTTACAGCTTCTATTAATACAAGCCAGCCCTTATCTTCATAATGCACTACCAAGTCTGGTATTTTACCGTGGGGATCGAGTTCGATACCAAGTTCTTTAAATCTTTGAGTCGCATTAACAATAAATTTCTCTCCCGCATCACCAACGTATAAAACGATTCCTTTCGGTGTAAATCTAGGGCAGAACTCTTCTAAGATGTTTTTTATTAATAAATTTTGTCCGCCTGCCGAAAGCTGAATTGAGCTGCCATCAGGTAATGTAACTGGAATCATCGATATATTTCGTTCCTTATCCTGCAATATATTTCTGACTGAAATAGCATAATTCTGCCGAGATTCTTCCCACTGCTCAGAACCATACGATTGTAAAAGATAAAGAGCTTGTGGATGAAGTTGATAACACCACTTAGGACTATTAATTGGTCTGTCTGGACGATCTGGATTCTCTATTACTAGTCCCATTTGTACAAATTGATGCATCGTTTGTCTTCTTACTGTTTCCCTTGTATTAGGTGCATATTGTTTACCGTAGTAATCACGAAACCAATCCATCATTTCGGTAATTCTGCGGCTTGGGGCTGTCGCTTGACTCCAAAGATGATCGGGACGAATATTTGCCAATGCCAGCAAGCAAAGCGCTGAGCGTTCATTTTGCTGTTCTTTAGGTGCAGAGATATTTTTGAGAATAGCAAGAGCTTCTTCAATGCGCTGACTAGCTTGGATTGCGTTAGTTACTTCGCTCATAATTGACAGAGTTTTATGGACAAGATTATCGAGAGATTTTTGATCGAGTATGGAGTCATCAATTTGATTCCCTAAAGACATCAAAGTATTTTTACAAGGATATTTCATTCTACGCAAATCTGTGGCGTTGATTTGTGTATGACCACTAAATTGACGAAAATAATTGTCAAATAATGTTGAATTGAGAAAAGCTGTTAAACCTCTTGCGAGATCAGGGTGCAAGCTTTTCCCTTTAGCATGAAAGTAGTTAAGATGGTTTTCTATACCCAATAACGGTTCATCCATAGGAGGACAAACCGCAGCCGTAACGCGACGTTTTTCTTCTTTTGCTGAAAATCGCTTGGTCATAACGTACCACCCTTTGGGGATTAACCATTGCTGGGTTGCAGAATTATGTTCGATTGCGATCGCTTTCCGAGGATTTTTGGGAGGAAAGTTAACAACTCCTGTTTTGATGGATTCTGGATAGAGTAGAGGTATATTTTTATGATCTAAGTAACTTCTTAAATGAGCCTTGAGCCGAAAATCAACAATTGGACCAGTTGATATATCTAAACCAAGTTCGTTTAAAGTACAGGGCATTTTGTGCATTTGTATTCTTAATGCATCTTCTAGAGAGTTAGTGATGATGTGAATAAACTGCTCACAATCGTTTATATCAATTACTTGATCGTAGGGAGCTTTCCTTATTTCTGAAAATTCATCTAAAGTATTTCCAGTATGATTAGTAACTTCTATAAAATTAGGTTTAAGTTTTGTTTTGACAGCCTGAAAAACAATATTTTCTTGCAATACATCGTCATCGATAAAAGCAGTTGAACGACTCTTAAAAATATGGATTTTGTGAATCCCCATATCTTGTAAAAGCGCTTTACGAAAAGGACGAAAATACATCCCATTACAAAAACTTCTTGGGGTAATAGCAACCATCTCTCCATTTTCTGCAAGTTGCAACATCGCAATCCAGACAAAAGCACTGTAAAGATTAACCGTATCAATGCCAAGATTTAAGAGAGCTTTTTTTTCAGATGATTGACTGTTGATTTTTTTGTAAGGTGGATTTAGAATTACATGACTAAATAAGCTTTTAAATTTAGTCAGAAGTGGTGAATTTATTTGAGCAGAATCTTCTATAAAGTTCTTTTCATATAAGCAATAACCAGATTTAATTCCTTTGTGTTCTAAAGCAACACAGCATTCGATCAATTGCTGTTTTAAGGATGGAATAAAGCTTGGCTCAATCTCATAGGCAGTTATAAAACAGCTTTCTATCGGATTAGTGCTAACTAACAATTGTTCTACAAAAGCAGCACTTAATGCTCCAACACCTGCACCTGCATCAAGTAAACTAATATGTCCTGATAGATTATTAAATTGCCTTGCCATAAAACGAGCAATTGGAGCAGGTGTTAAAAACTGTCCCAATTGACTACGTTTCTCTATATTAATCTTTGAGGATAAATGAAGTCTATTTATATCAGTAGAGTCAGTCAGAAAATTCATCATTCAGTTAGATTATTTTAAGCATTATATCTTAATCACTTTGCCTAGAGCTATAGTACAACCATTTAATGCAGCACTTACAAAAAACCTAGGCATATCTACGGGTATTCTCGTTCTATGACAACTTAACCTTGTGCGATCGCCTATAACAACCTTGCTACAATAAGCATGATCCACAATCTCCAAATCATAGCCAATGAAATTAGCCTATTGATTAGAAAAACAACTATGAACGACATCCATGAATATGACCTTGTTGCTTTAACCGAAGATGCGATCGCTACTCATAAAGTCACTCATAAGCAAATCCTACTGCGACGAGGACAAATGGGAACAGTTTTAATATCCTTTGATAACAAAGCATTCCTAATCGACTTTACCGATAAAAAAGGCGATACCTTTGCTATGGAAACAATCGAACCTGTCAAGCTATTACGCCTTATCAATGAACCTGAATTAGTCTGTTCATGACTATACCCATGACCTTCACATCAGTCCTTGAGAATATAGCCCGATCGCCTATCGCCACAAAAATAGGCGACAAGCTCAAAACAGCCAAAAGCATATCCCTATCAGGACTATCACGCTTAGGCAAAGGACTGATTAGCACCCACCTATGTCAACAACAAGCTAAACCATTACTCATCGTCACCGCCACCGTTGAAGAAGCAACCCGATGGGCTTTACAACTCCAGTCAATGTCATGGCGAGTCTATCTATATCCTCCCCTTGATACATTTTCCTACGAATCAGCCCAAATCGATTTAGAAACTGCTTGGACAAGGATTGAGATATTAGCGGAATTGCTTGCCAAACCACAGCCTAATTTAGCGATCGCTACCACCATTAACGCGCTCCAGCCCCATCTACCATCCACTCAATCCTTCCAAAAATATAGCATCTATCTCAATATCGGTGATTCGCAATCGGTTAAATTACTTGCTGCGTCTCTGGCAAGATTGGGATATGCAGAAGTCAAAGAAGTAAAAGAATCAAAACAATGGAGCCACAAAGGATTTAGTTTTGAGGTTTTTCCCGTTAATCGAAATCTACCAGTACGCCTAAGCTGCAATCGTGGCACTGTCGAGAAAATCAGAGAATTTGACCCCACTAATCCCAAAAGCTTCACTGACCTATCCAGCATCGCGATCGCCACTGTCGATTTACATGAGTTTAACTCATCTCATAGAGCCACATTACTGAATTACTTACCCAAAAACTTTATCGTCGCTATTGATGAACCCGAACAATGTCAGAGCTATAGCGATCGTTGGTACGAAGCTGCGGAAGAACTTTATCAAAATCAATCGCAAACAGATACACCGAAACTGCATTGGGACTTTGCTAAGTACATGACTGAGGCGAAGAAGTTTCAGATGCTTCAACTTAGTGAGCGATCGCTTAAACCCAAAGCCAATATTTTTGATTTTGCGAGTACTTCTATTCCGATAATTCCCCATCAGTTTGACCAGATTGCCGCGCTGATTCGTGAATATCTCAACTCGGAATATCAAGTCACGCTGATTTCGGCACAACCTTTGCGCGTGCCAACTTTGCTCAAGGAGTATGACTGCATTGCTAATTTTGTCAGTAATCCTGATGATTTACAGTCAATTGCGCGAATTCAGAAAGCTGGAAAACCAGTGATTTTGAAATATTCGGGACTGACGGAGATGCAAGGTTTTGTTTTGCCTAGTTGCAAGTTGGCGCTTTTGACCGATCGCGAATTATTTGGACAGCAATTATTAGCATCGCCAACCTTTGTGCATCCCTCACGGATGAATACGGCTAAGTCAGTTAATCCTGACGAGCTAAATGTTGGCGATTATGTCGTGCATCGTAAATATGGAATTGGCAAGTTTACACGCTTTGAAACCATTGAAGTGAAGGGAGAAAAACAACCTCATTACATTGTTGAGTTTGCCGATGGTAAAACTGCGGTGGCGATCGCGCCAGAAAATGAGAAGATCCTCTCCCGCTATCGCAGTGCTTCTAATAAGCCTCCTAAGTTAAGCAGTATCACAAATACAAAGGGCTGGGATAACGCTCTAAGCAAATGCCAAAAGGAGATTTACAAGTTAGCAAGGGATTTACTGCAACTCTATGTCCGCCGTGCCAATTTAGTTGGCTATGCTTTTCCACCTGATACAGATTGGCAACAGGAGATGGAGGATTCTTTTCCCTATCAACTCACACCCGATCAGGTCAAAGCTGTTCAAGATGTCAAGCAAGACATGGAGAGCGATCGCCCGATGGATCGGCTGGTTTGTGGTGATGTTGGCTTTGGTAAAACAGAGGTGGCGGTGAGGGCTATTTTTAAGGCAGTTTGTGCGGGTAAACAAGTGGCTTTATTAGCTCCGACGACGATTCTGGCGCAACAGCATTTTCATACGCTCCAAACTCGGTTTGCGGCTTATCCTTTCACTGTGGATATCGTGAATCGGTTTCGCCCTACGAAGGAGCGCAAGCAGGTTTTGCAACAGGTTGCGGATGGAAAAGTTCAAGTCATTGTCGGTACGCATCAACTGTTGTCTAAGGATGTCGAGTTTCACGATTTGGGCTTATTAGTCATTGATGAGGAGCAACGCTTTGGCACTTTGCAGAAGGAGAAAATCAAGACGATGAAGGGGAATGTGGATTTATTGACTTTAAGCGCAACGCCGATTCCGCGTACTCTCTATGCGGCTCTTTCTGGGGTGCGGGAAATGAGTGTGATTGCCACTCCTCCTCCCTCAAGGCGATCGATTCAAACTCATTTGTCTGCCTATGATGCATCACTGGTGAAAACGGCGATTCGTCATGAATTAGACCGTGGTGGTCAGGTGTTTTATGTTGTGCCGCGCATTGAGGGGATTGAGGCGATCGCTGTTTCTTTGCAAGCGATGTTGCCGAATGTGAGATTAGCGATCGCGCATGGACAGATGCTGGAGTCAGAGTTAGAGGCGGCGATGGTTGCTTTTAATAACAATGAGGCGGATATTCTCCTCTGTACGACGATTATTGAGTCGGGTTTGGATATTCCGCGTGTGAATACGATTGTGATTGAGGATGCTCATAAGTTGGGTTTGGCGCAATTGTATCAATTACGCGGTCGGGTTGGTCGGGCGGGGATTCAGGCTCATGCTTATTTGCTGTATCCGCCTAATCTTGAATTGACAGATTCAGCGAAGAGGAGACTGGATGCGATTCAGGAATTTAGTCAGCTTGGTTCGGGTTATCAACTAGCGATGCGCGATATGGAGATTCGGGGATTGGGGGATCTCTTGGGTGAGGAGCAGTCGGGTCAGGCAGATGTGATTGGCTTTGCGCTATACATGGATTTGCTTCAGGAATATATTAATGAGTTGCGGGGAAAGATTCTACCTGAAGTTGCTGATACTGAGCTTCAGTTGCCGCGTTTGGTGGCTTTTATTCCTGATAGTTACATAGAGGACAATGAGACGAAGATTAATGCTTATTTGACGTTGGCGAAGGTGAAGTCGAAGGAGGAGATTCTCAAGTTGGCTGCGGTTTGGGAGGGTCTGTATGGGGCTTTGCCTGAAGAAACTCAGGTATTGCTTAGGGTGATGGAATTGAAGTTGGTGGCGCGTAAGGTTGGGGTGTTTCGCATTTATGCTTCAGAGGACGGGCGCGATCTGATTCTAGAATCAAAGCTTACGGATTCGCTTTGGGAGTTGCTTCATGCCAAGATCCCAATTGAGTTCTATTATCGTTTCTCTTTCGAGAAGGGGAGAATTAAGATCACGAGTCTGGCTCTTCTGCCTGGGGATAAGCAGGTGCATTTCTTGATTGAGTGGCTGGGCTGTTTTTTGAAGTAAGCATTGGGCGATCACTGTTTCAGTTTTCAGTAAATAAATAGTGATATTGGTCGAACCTATGCAATGTGAATGATATATTAGGCAAACATTCAGTTACTCTTAAGATTGCGATATGTTGGAATTCTTACTTACTATTGGCGCATCTGAACTAGGCAAGGCAATCTTTGAGCAAGCTTTGAAGTTGGGGCAATCTGCTGCTGAAGATTATGTAAAAGATTTTTTCAAAGATTGTCTTAAAGAAGGGATTACGTCTACCAAGCCAGAAGTAACGAAGAAAGCTGTTGCCCAAGCATTAAAAGAATTTCTTGTATTAGTGCAAAAAGAATTAGAAGACTGGGAAATTTCTGAAGCTGAAATTCGCGATCTCTACGATCGTCCGCTAGTTCAATTCGTTAAGAACGACTTAGTAAAGCCTATATTGGGTAGAGCTTTTGAGAGAGACTGCACTGCAATCGATACTATTGCATTAACTGAAATTTGGAAAAATTCTAACTTCAGAGATAAGCCCTTTCCAGAAATGCCACCAGAGTTTAACTGGCAAGTGATATAGCAATCCTAAATGAGTTGTGGAAAAATAGAGAGGAAGAAATCAAACAAAAAACTTGACAGAACTAACTGAATTTATAGAGAGTAACCCAAACAGCAAAGAACTGAAAAGAGCTCTTGCCGTACAGATGACACAGCAAAATATGACCTATGCGAAAATAGCAGAAATGCTATGCGTATCCACTAGTTTTGTCGGAAAGTGGAAGCAGGTGTTTGAAGAACATGGAATTGCAGGTCTAACGCTGAAGTATCAGGGGTCACAAGGATATTTAGACTCAGCCCAAAAGCAAGAAATAATTGAGTGGTTGCAACAAAAGCAATACTGGAATCTGCAAGAATTAATGTCAGAAATTGAAGACCGCTATCAAGTGATATTTGCATCAAAGCAAAGTTACTATGAGATTTTCAAAGCCGCAGATATTAGCTGGAAAAAGACCCAAAAATATAATCCCAAAAAAGACCCAATCCTAGTTCAAAAAAAAAGATGAAATCACGGAATGGTTAGAAACCCATCGAGAAAAGATTAGTTCGGGCGAATTAGTCGTATTGTTTGAAGATGAGTGTCATTTATTATGGGGAGATGTTTGTGGATATGTATGGGGTAAGACTGGTGACCGTATAGAAGTCCCCATAACCAATGAGCGCGAACGGCAAACTTACTATGGGGCGCTTAATCTCCAGACCCAAGTATGTCTGATTCAAGCCTATGACAAAGGTAACTCTGTATCTACAGTTGCATTTATGCGCTATCTAGTCGAGGCACATCCAAATAGTCAAATTGCCTTGTTTTGGGATGGGGCGAGTTATCATCGTTCTCAAGAAGTTAAGGATTTTTTAGCCACAGTCAATGATGGCAAAGTCGAATCAGATTGGAAATTTACTTGTATCCGTTTTGCTCCAAACGATCCTACTCAGAACCCAATTGAGGATGTCTGGTTGCAAGCAAAACGCTTTATTCGTGAGTACTACCATTTACTAAAGACCTTTGCCAATGTGAAGAGATTATTTGAGTTGGTCACTCATCTTCAAATCTTTAATTTTGAGAAGGTCTTTAAGTATGGCTTTTTTCCACAAATCATTTAGGATTGCTATAGGCGGTAAATACATTAAAAAAGTACAAAAAATTATCAGAGAAACACCTGAACTAAGAGCGTTATTAGAAATCGAACTCCTAGAGAAACTAAATCGCCAAGGTAATATTTCTCCTGGTTTCGATGTAATCAAATATCGTGATATTCTACAGAGCAGCTATAGTGTTCTGAAGCTTCATACGATTGACAATACCGATCAGCAATATCGAATGAAGTTATGGAATATGTTCATCGAGCCTTCCGTAAGGGAAGCATTGCCTCCTTCTCGACATGAATTACCTACCGATCTGAAGCGTCAACTCCATGAGCAAGGACGGATTGAATCTGATTTATCCCTTAAAGAATTAGATCTTTATCGCGACGAGTATTTCCAACAACCTTTACAGAAAGCACTTACCGCAATTTTTGGTTCTAATCATGCAGTCATTTTAGGCGATCCTGGCTCTGGGAAATCAACACTATTGCAATATTTAGCTTTGGAATGGGTTGAAGGAAAAATCAAATCATTACCTTTGCTACTGGAATTACGAGAATATGCGATCGCTCCTGCTGCTAATTTTCTAGAGTTTTTACATAGTGGAAGAGGAGTTGATTGGCAGTTTGATCAACATCAATTACATGAGCATTTACAAAATTATCCAACTCTCGTAATGTTTGATGGATTAGATGAAGTATTTGATCGCTCTAGTCAATCTACTGTTATCGATGACATCATTCGTTTTACTCAGAAATATCCCAAATCTCAGATTGTAGTCACTTCTCGTATCATCGGATATAACCCTGAACATTTACAAAACTCAGGGTTTCGGCACTTCACAATTCAAGCTTTGGAAATTAATGAAATCAATAAGTTTATTGATCGTTGGTATACCTTGGCTCTAGGAGAGGATACAGATAAAATTCGATTAGCCGAAAGATTGAAAGAAGCAATTGCAAATTCCAAAGCTATTGCAAATCTTGCTGATAATCCTTTGCTGCTGACAATGATGGCAATTTTAAATCGGAGACAAGAGTTACCCCGTGACCGAGCCGAACTCTACGATCAAGCGTCACGGGTGTTGCTACATAACTGGGATGTCGATCACAAACGATTACAAGTGCCGATGGATGCGATTGGACGACGAGAAAAGCAAGAAATGTTGAGGTTAGTTGCCTATGAAATGCAAGCAGGAACTGAAGGACTGAAAGGAAATGCGATTGATGCTGGTAGATTGACACGAGTGCTCAAAGACTATCTGTTCGAGCAGGGTTTCTCAGAACCTCGTGAAAAAGCAAGTGTGCTAATTCAACAGTTACGAGAACGAAACTTTATACTTTGTTATCGTGGAGCAGACATATATGGCTTTGTACATCGTACTTTTCTAGAGTATTTCTGTGCATTCGAGATTGTTCAGCAATTTGAAAAGACAAGATCGCTGTCTTTTGAGCAGTTACGTGATGATGTGTTTGGACAACATTGGCAAGATGACACTTGGAACGAAGTTTTACGATTAATTTGCGGAATGATCGATCCAAAGTTTGCAGGAATGTTAATTGAGTTTTTGATCGAGCAACAATGCGATAGGGATCAATTTTTGCGTCACAATACATATTTCAATGATACTGAGCTTGATGTAGGAGGATTGGCTAATTTACTACTTGCTGCTGATTGCTTATTTGATGCAGGGAACTCTATGGCAACTGCTACCGCAAGCAAAAAGTTACTTCAAAAGATTCAAACTGAAGTTGAATACTCTGAGGCTCGTCTACGGTTTACAGCAGCTTTTGAATTACTCAATCGTACTATTCAAAATTTCCCAGAAGTATTAGATTGGCTTAAAAAACAAGTTGTTGACCATAAAGATTCCTCTGTGCGGAGTGCTGCGGTAAATGCAATTGCAAAGTATAACAAATCTCCTGAAACATTAGAGTGGCTCAAAAAAAGCCTCGCTGGAGAAGCAAATTGGGCTGTCAGGCGTTCATCTGCATGGGCAATTCCTCAAAATTATGAGTGTGATGCTGAAACCTTGCAATTACTTCACAAATGCATCCTAGAAGATGAAGAACGTGCTGTGCGCTGTGCAGCAATTTTGTCAACTTCTCGATACTATCCCACTAATTCTGTAACCTTTGATTTGTTTTGCAATACTGTCCAAAACGATCCATTTATTCGTGAATATACTGGGCAAGATAACCCTCGCCAGCTTGCACTGGAGTCTCTTCTAAGTCAATACTCCGATCATCCTAGATGCCTAGAATTGTTAAGGGAGCGGTCAATTAATGATCCTGATGAACTAATGAGAATATGGGCAAAGGAGCAGCTTGAGCAAAGGAAAAGGACAGAGTAATTTTTATTGTTGAGTGTTTAATTATCTTGTTAGATTTTTGACCTACGCTCGCTACACTCATCCGTCCTTATGGCTTATGCCTGACAACATCGACTACCTCCAAGGCATCATCGAACGCCTCACCTTTCACTCCGAAGAGACAGGCTATACCGTGGCGCGGCTAAAAGTACCCAAGGCTCAAGACCTAATCACCGTAGTCGGTAACTTTGCCAATATCCAAGCAGGACAGACTCTTGCCCTAGAAGGCACATGGCGATCGCATCCTAAATTTGGCGACCAATTCCAAGTCACTCAATACCGTGAGACTAAACCCGCCACGATTACAGGAATTGAGAAATATCTTGGCAGTGGTCTGATTAAAGGCGTGGGACCAGTCACCGCTAAACGCATCGTCGCTCATTTTGGCTTGGATACCCTTGACATCATTGAAAATGAGATTGACCGTCTGATTGAAGTTCCTGGTATTGCCAAGAAACGGGTGAAGATGATCAAAACTGCTTGGGAAACTCAAAAGGCGATTAAGGAGGTCATGGTATTTCTGCAAGGACATGGAGTATCCACCACCTATGCAGTCAAGATCTTCAAGCATTATGGTAATGATTCTATTCAAACAGTTTCCGAAAATCCTTATCAACTGGCGACAGATATCTATGGCATTGGTTTTTTTACTGCCGATCAGATTGCTCGGAATATTGGCATTGAAGTTAGTTCTGAGTTTCGCAGCATTGCGGGTATCTTTCACTGTTTAGGGGAAGCCGCCGAAGAAGGACACTGCTATTTACCCCGTACAGAACTAGAAGAGAAAGCAATTAAACTGCTTGCCCTCGAAGACTATCAGCCAGATCCTGAAACCATCTCTAAAATTGTTCTCCATCTCTCCGTTAACGATCGCATAGTGATGCAAGGCTTAGAAGGCGAGTTCATCTGCTATAAACCCACTTACTTCCACACGGAACAAAATCTTGCCGAACGGTTTTATCAACTATTGCAACACAAACATCACCCCGATCCTGAGCGGGTCAATGCTTGGATTGATCGCTACACCACCCAAAGAAATATCCAACTCTCGCCCAAACAACGCGAAGCCGTGGAGATGGCAGCAAATTCGTCGGTGCTTATTCTCACAGGTGGACCGGGAACAGGTAAAACTACCACCACCCGCACGATTGTCGCACTCTGGAAAGCGATGGGTAAGGAGATTGCTCTCGCTTCACCAACAGGTCGGGCGGCTCAACGATTACAGGAAGTCACTGGCTGTGAAGCTAAGACAATTCACCGTTTTCTAGAGTTTGACCCGAAATCAATGGGTTTTAAACGCAATCAGGAATATCCTCTAACCGCTCAGGCGATTGGTATTGATGAAGCATCGATGCTGGATCTGTTTCTTGCCTTTTCTCTGGTGAAAGCGATTCCCTTGGGCGCTCAACTACTTCTTGTCGGCGATACCGATCAACTTCCCAGTGTCGGTGCGGGTAATGTGCTTAAAGATTTAATTGATTCTCAGCAAGTCCCAGTGATTACTCTTACTGAGGTATTTCGTCAAGCTCAGGCAAGTCAAATTATTCAGAATGCTCACCGTATCAATACGGGTAAGTTTCCAAATATGGAAAAGGTTTCTAATCAACCTCAATCTGATTGCCTCTGGCTAGAAATGCCCAATGCTGAAGCTGGTCAGCAGGGTATTTGTGACATTATTACGGAGTTGTTACCCAGTCTGGGCTTTGACCCTCAGCAAGATATGCAGGTTCTCTGTCCGATGACTAGAGGGGATGTGGGTACGCGCAATCTTAATGTTGTCTTGCAACAACTTCTCAATCCCCCTGATGCCATGAAGCCCGAAATTAAGTATGGGAATACAATCTTTCGTTTGGGCGATCGCATTATGCAGCAGGTGAATGACTATAATCGTGAGGTTTTCAATGGTGACATTGGTACGATTACGGGTGTAGATTTGGAGGAGCGGGAAGTCACGGTTGTATTTGGCGATCGACAAGTGGTCTATGATTACGCCGATCTCAATGAGATTGCTCTCGCTAGGGCGACGACGATTCATAAGGCGCAGGGCAGTGAGTATCCTGTGGTAATCATGCCTCTGTTTATGCAGCATTTTCTGATGCTTTCTCGTAATCTTTTTTACACTGGGCTGACTCGTGCGCGAAAGCTTGCCATCATCGTTGGAGAGTCGAAGGCGATCGGACTAGCGGTCAGACAAGTTAGCGATCGGCATAGATATACTTATCTTGCCAAGCGATTAGCAAAGTTTGCCGCTCCTCAATCTTAAGTTATGACTCTAGGAAGCTTTTCAGACTTGTTGAATCACAAAATTTTGCGCTAACCGTCTTACACTATTGGTAAACCTAGCTAGAACTGATTTTATGTCATCCAATAGTTCAACTATGCTATCTACGATCGCGAATGGAGCTTTACGACGAGTACATCACATTGCTTTGAATGTGCGCGATATGCAAGTCTCTTGTGATTTTTATGGCGGCATTTTGGGACTGCATCAACTCATTGGTGAAGAGGTTCCGAGTACTCTAATCGATTTAGTAGCAGCAGGCAAAGTAGCTAATTTTAGAACTCCCGATGGTACAGTTCTCGATTTGTTTTGGGAACCAGAACTTACGCCGCCCGATCTCGATCCGCAGAGGCAATTTACACGAGCTAATCATCTAGCCTTTGATATTGCTCCTGAATTGTTTGAGCAAGCGGTGGCAGTATTGCGATCTCATCAAGTCCAAATTGAGGGTGAGCCTGTTACTCGTCCCACTGGTAGAGGCGTTTATTTTTATGACCCCGATGGATTTCTAATTGAAATACGCTGCGATCCTAGGTGAGTTTTGTGTCAATAAATTTTTGCCAAGTCTCGTTGGGTTGCCAGATTTTATGTAAATCCGCGATCGCTTGTTCATCATCACAATTGAGATGCAAGCGACGATAGAGATAGACAAAGGCAGAAACGCGCATATTCTTAGCACAATGGACAAAGATTTTTTGCTGTTGGCGTTGTTCCATTGTTTGCAGAAACTTATCTAAATCCGTCATTGTCGGACTTTCCCAATTCACAGGAATGGCAACATATTCCATACCCAATGCTTGAACTAGTTGTGCTTCATTGGTGATCGCCCCGTCAGAGGTCGGTAAAGCCAGATTAATCACTGTCTCATAACCAGCATCAGCAATTGCTCGGAACTGCTTGACGGTTGGCTGTCCTGCTGTGGCTAGTTTGCCTGAGATTTGCAGAAAGTTAAGGATTTCTAATAGGCTATCGCTATTTTGGCTCATAAACAACTTAGTTCCCATTTCTGTCTTGGCTGAGAAAAATAGATACAGAACCAAAAATATGATTCCTCCCAAAAGTTGTAGCCAACCATAATTCATGACATTTGCGGTCAATGCTCTTTTGCTAACGATTGACAGTCTAACAGTTTCTCAGATTTGCTTATTTTAAACCTAAATCAGCAACGCCTAGTTTTCTGGGTATGGCAAGTGCGATCGCTATTTTGTAACGTGCATTAAAACCGTCTCATGGTAGCTCATACAGTTTTGGCTTGTGAGTCAATATTTTGTTGCTGTGCTTGAGATCGATGCTGCCAAGCCTGCTCAAATTGTTGGATATCAAATTCGCTTAAATTGGCAAACCCAATTTCCTGCCCCTTAACCTGCAAGATGATCTGGTGATCGCCTCGTAATCTCTCAACTGTCAGAGTATCTCCGCTTCGTTGGATACCGTAAGAGTTTTTACCCATTTCTCCAAAACTATCAGCCCCTAGCTCATTGAGGAGTTGATGACAGATCGCTGCGACCATCTGAGCGTGGTCATTTCTATTCTGCTCTAAGTTAATCGGGATGTCCGCTTTAACAATATTTTTAGATTGCGTTAGTTGGGGTGCTTTAAGCGATCGCTGTTTTTCTAACTCAACCACAAGCTCATTTAACAAACTATCTGATAAACCCTGTTCGGCTTGACGAAGAGATTCTATAGGCTGAATTACCGCCTTTCGATCGGCACTTTGCATCTCCAAAATAATCGAGCGATCGCGCGCTGGATCGTAACTAACCTGTAAATACTTCTGAAGTCCTCCCCAGCTATACTCTTTGCCTAGCTCATTCCCTTGGATGCTGTTATTTCCCAAACTGTAGGAAATACCTTTAATCTTCTTGGTGCGGGTGTATTTAACATGAGCATCTACTCCTGAATGTTTCAACTGCTCTATTAACTGGGGCATGGTCATTCCTACTTTTACTTGCTCTCTAATAACCTGCGATATGTGAGATGCCATAGTAGCAACGCTAGGATGTATCACCTGTTCGGGGGTGCTGGAGATCCGCTTTAAGATACGCGGCAAGGAATAGGCTTTGCCCACACTGGAGCCAGCTATACTCACCTCATCAAATTTGTAAGCAATCCCTTTCGGTTTTCCTTTGCGATCTCGGTCAACCCTAACTGCAATCCCTGCCAGATTTAGCTTTTCAATAAAATCTGGCAATGACTCAGTATTTACCAGAGCTGCATCGATCTTGTCTGCAAGTTGACGCTTTACAGTAACTTTGCCCGTTTCTAATTCCTTATCTATCTGACTTTTGGTTTGCTCTTGGCGATCGCTCTCCCAACTAGATGGTACAGCCGCTAGTCCAAAGTCCTGCTCCAATTTGCGGATTATATCTTGGCTGCGCGTCCAATCCCAACTGTCAGAAACTACTGAGCCGTCCATCCGCACCCGACTGGTCACGAGATGTATGTGTTCGTGATTTTCTCTGTCAGTATGCTTTACAGCCACATACTGATTATTGGTAAATCCCATTTCTTTGAGATATTGGGCGATCGCTGTCTGCCAAGCATCATTGTTAAGATGCTCTTCAGGACTAAGGCTGAGAATTACATGGCAAACTTT
>NZ_JACJQY010000070.1 GCF_014696925.1 Phormidium tenue FACHB-1050
CGCTTTCACTTATTTCTAATCTATATACCCCTGCCATTTTTTTATCCTCTTTCTCCTTTTTCTCTTATATCATCTGTTGCCTCTTCTTTGTGTTTTGGTATAACTAGCATCTAATCTAAATTGAATAATCGAGTGGAAATGACTTGGCATCCTTAGGCTCGATGTGGACATATTGCTGGGGTTGCAACTTCAATACATCGTAGCGTTCACGAGTCAGGTGAGCAGTTAAAACCTGTCCATCGCCTAGCATTAATTCAGCCTGAACTTCCCAACCAAGATGAATCAATCGGGTGATTCTGGCGGATATAGAAGTGCTGGTTGGTTCAAGTTCGATATGAATATCGCGGGGACGAATGTAAACATCGCTATCGTGCTGATGAATTTCATGAAACTCACTCTTGCGATCGCGATTGGCAGGAAGTACATTCACAGGACCAATAAAGCTCATCACAAAGGGAGTGGCTGGATTATCGTAAACTTCCGCAGGCGTACCAATTTGCTCGATTTTACCTTTATTCATCACCACAATTTCGTCAGCGACTTCCATCGCTTCTTCTTGGTCATGGGTGACAAATACGCTGGTGACATGTACTTCATCATGAAGTCGGCGCAACCAAGCCCGTAACTCTTTGCGGACTTTAGCATCGAGCGCTCCAAAGGGTTCATCAAGGAGCAGTACGCTGGGCTGGACAGCAAGGGCGCGGGCAAGGGCGACACGTTGGCGCTGTCCACCCGATAGTTGGGAAGGATAGCGATTACCTAAGCCTTTGAGTTGGATTAGTTCTAGTAATTCTTCGACACGTTCGGCAATTTTCGCTTTTGATTCTTTGCGTATTTCTAGTCCAAAGCCAATATTGCGGCGGATATTCATATGCTTGAACAGGGCATAATGCTGAAACACAAAGCCAATGTTGCGATCGCGTACATCTTGATCAGTGGCATCCTTACCAGTCAGAAAAATCTTGCCGCGATCGGGGGTTTCTAAACCAGCAATCAATCTTAATAAAGTGGACTTACCAGAGCCAGAGGGTCCTAATAATGCTACCAGAGAGCCAGTTTTGACCTCAAGATTGATATTGTCTAGGGCTAAAAAATCACCAAATTGCTTAACTACGTTTTCTACAACAATGCCCACGTTGCACTTACCTCAAATTGTCTTGACATGTCTGACGCGATCGCTTTTATACCAATTTGTAAATTGTTATAAAAGCCAAACCCCGTAAGGGTTTAGGAAACATAAAATAGCTATGCTGTTTTATGTTTTGGTATTACAAATTAAATCAACAACTTTTATATAGCGCTTATCAGTCTAGTGAAGTACGGGTTTGTTTCCCCGCCTTCGGCGGGGAAACAAACCTATGTAACTCGCTTGCTTGATAAACGCTATAAATCCACAGTTAGCCTATGTGTTTACCGTTGATTTAATATAATCACATATTACAATACTTCGCGCTGACCGCAAACCCAGAAAGTTTTTAAAATTTCGCTACGTGAGTTATTTTAAAAACTTTCTGATTCTAAGCACTAGCTTACGGTTTGTCGCTACAGTGGATACACAGAACAATGCCAAACTAGTCGGGAATTGTAGGGAATTGTGGCTTGTAGTCAAGAGTTCCTAAGATTTCCTGTAATTTATTTTTATGATATCAACTCCACTTCTTCCGATCTCTGTATTTATACTCACCCTTGCTTTACTGGGTTGGGGATATTTTCGTTCCCGCAAGTTTGGCAAGCTTGGGTTACTGTCTTGGCTACAGTTCGTAGCGCTCATGTCGCCTTGGTTAGTTTACTTTGGCTTGTTTGTGTCGGGTATTTTTATAAATTTTACAACGCTATTATTCCTATTGCTTGGTTCCACGATCGCTTATGTAGCCATTAGCAATCAATTACGTAAAGCCGTCGCTGAGGAAAAATCAGTAATCGAGCAGAAACTTAAGCAAGATCTTGAAGCTAATGGCGATCGCCCTACTTCTCCTGATAAATCAACCAATAAGCCACCGATTAATTCTCCCATTGCTGTGGCTATGTCTCAGGGCAAAACACAGCTAAAACTGTTTAAGGCTCTTCCTGCGGAAGACATGAAGCTGATCCAAGGGATCTTTGGGATTGAAACCTACTATGTTACAGAGACGATTCCCTATCAAGAAGGAGCGATTTTTAAAGGGAATTTGCGTGGTGAGCCTGATGTTGTGCATGATCGCCTCACCAAGTCCCTCAGCGATCGCCTTGGTGATAAATACAATTTGTTTTTAGTGGAAGGTCAAGATCGCAAGCCCGTAGTGATTGTGCTACCTAGTCGCGTTAGTGCCATTGATAACAATACGATTCCTCAAAGAGTACTAATTGCCGTGTTGATTGTGGCAAATGGCTATACAGCATTGAATTTGGGCGCGTTAGTTGCGGGTATTCCTGTGATCCAAGCACCTCAAGAATATTTAGTAGGTTTACCCTTTGCCATTGGGATTGGCGTGATTTTAGGCGTGCGTGAGTTGGCAATGCGGATGATGGCAAAGAAATATAAGGTAACGATGAGTTTACCTTTTCTCCTGCCTTCGTCACAGTTAGGCTCTTTCGGTGCGTTCAGTCGCATTTCTTCGCCGTTACCCAATCGTTTCGCCCTATTTGATATTGCGATCGCCCCAGCCCTTGCTAGTGGATTACTATCTTTGGGCTTGTTGCTTGTGGGTTTATATCTATCGGCGATCGGGATGGGTGGGATTGAAATTCCCAGTCAAATTTTCCAAGCTTCAGTACTAGCTGGAACCTTAGCGAAACTATTCCTTAGTGATGCATTACATACTAACTTCGTTTCGATTCATCCCTTAGTAATTCTGGGTTGGCTCGGCTCAGTCATCACGGCTCTAAATTTGATGCCCGCTGGTCAGTTAGATGGTGGTCGGATCGTGCAATCAATCTATGGACGACGCACGGCAAGCTGGACAACGGTATTAACCTTGATTTTCCTAGTGATTGCCACAGTGATTAATCCCCTTGCGCTCTATTGGGGCGGGATTATCTTGATTCTATTACGAGATCTAGAACGTCCAATGCTAAATGAACTTTCAGAACTCGATGGCGATCGCGAAGCATTGGGTGTGGTGGCTCTGTTTTGGATGTTGATTACTTTACTTCCACTGACTTCTGGTGTTGCCGAACGGCTAGGTATTGGTAGTGGTGGAGGGCTTTTACCATAATAAAAAATAGCGTAGCTATTTTTTATTTGCATATAACACCCAAAAGATAAGTGGTGGCATTTCGCGCCACCACTTATCTTTTGGGTGTTACGTGGAAGATTGTAAAGCCCTCACCCCTAGCCCCTCTCCCGCGGGAGAGGGGAACAAGAAAATTATGGTTTTGCTCCCCTTCTCCTGCGGGAGAAGGGGATGGGGGATGAGGGTTCCACGTAACGTCAGTTTTTTAAGTAAAATTGCGATCAACTTCAAAATAAATTTTTAAATTCCTGTCGAAATCGTCAAGCTTCGCTCGTCATAGAGATATAAAGCATAAAAAATCTATGCTTTAATCAACCTCAAAACGGATAGACACCGATGAAATACGCAATTCTGGTCTATGAAACCGAGCAAGACATTCGCGATCGCCCTCAAACTATGCCAGCCTATAGCGCTTACTCCCAAGCCCTAGCTGAAGCAGGAGTAGCCGCAGGTGGCGCAGCACTTCATCCCAGTCATACAGCCACCACCATTCGTCTTCAAAATGGACAGCGTAACGTTCAAGATGGGCCCTATGCCGACACCAAAGAGCAACTAGGTGGGATGTTTATTATTGACGTTCCCGATTTGGATACCGCCATGGATTGGGCAGCCCGTTGTCCAGCCGCAAGTAATTGCGCGGTCGAAGTCCGTCCTCTCTTGCCCATGAACTAGAAACATCAAAGTTTAGCGAGAAAACAATCCCATGAAGCTCTATTACTTTCCACCTTCTCCCAATACCCGTAAAGTTCATGCTGTAGCCATTCATCTGCAACTTCCCATTGATCTGCGATTGGTAGATTTACAGAAAGGCGAACAACATCATCCCGAATTTGTCCAGTTAAATCCCACAGGGCGGACACCAGTTCTCCGAGATGATGACTTTATCCTTTGGGAATCTACAGCCATCATGCAATACTTGGCTAGTCAAGTTCCTAATTCTCTCTGGAGCGAAGATCCTCAAATTCGGGCGGATATTATGCGCTGGCAAAGTTGGCAACTTGCCCATTGGTATCCAGTCTGTCAGCCCTTGCAGTTTGAGAACTTTGTGAAGTCACTCTTGCAATTAGGCGAACCTGATCTGCAAGTAGTGCAGCAGGCAACTGATCGCTTTCATAAAGAAGCAAGCGTCTTGAATAATCATCTTGCAAATCGCGAATACCTAGTCAGTAACACCTTAACCTTGGCTGATTTCTCCGTGGCGAGTGACCTCACCTATGCCATACCTGCACGATTTCCCTTAGAGAACTATCAGCACATTCAGGCTTGGTATGCGCGGATTGAGCAATTACCCGCTTGGCAACAAACTGCACCACGAGGTTAATCACAGATGGAAGCACGTCGAGCCGCAGAATTAGCTGCACGCAACTCCTATGGTAGGCTAGTCGCCTATTTAGCCGCCCAAACAAGGGATGTTGTCGCTGCCGAAGATGCCCTCGGCGATGCTTTCCTCTCGGCTTTAAAAACTTGGACAGAAAGCGGTGTTCCCAAAAATCCTGAAGCTTGGTTATTGGTAACGGCGCGAAACCGCTTGATTGATGCGGGACGACGTTCGCAAGTTCATGACAAGGTTCTTAATACTTTCAAATTCAATGAACTAGAATTTGCCTCTGAGCCGTCTTTAGAATCAGTCACATTTCCCGACGATCGCTTGAAATTATTATTTATTTGCGCCCACCCTGCGATCGATTCCACAATTCACACTCCCTTAATGCTGCAAACGGTTCTGGGTCTAAATGCCGCGCAGATTGCTTCAGCATTTCTAGTTGCTCCTGCGACAATGAGTCAGCGACTAGTGAGAGCAAAAACAAAAATTCGCGATGCAGGTATTGCCTTTGAGTTGCCAGAAGAGAAGGATTTACCAATTCGATTAGCTGCTGTATTAGAAGCGATATATGCTGCTTATACTAATGCTTGGGAAACTGTAGATGGTAGCGATCCACGTCATCGCGGATTAGCAGAAGAGGCGATCTGGTTAGCGCGGCTCTGTGTTCAGTTAATGCCTACAGAACCAGAAGCAAGAGGATTACTTGCGCTTATGCTCTATTGTGAATCTCGGCGGGATGCTCGTCGGACTAGTGATGGTTGCTATGTGCCACTATTGCAGCAGGATACGAGTTTGTGGTCGCAGATGGCGATCGCGGAAGCAGAGAAGGAACTCGCACAGGCGGCAACTTTGAAACAATTGGGAAGGTTTCAACTGGAAGCGGCGATTCAATCGATTCATGCTCAAAGAGCGATCGCCCAGAAAGTCAATTGGCAAGCATTAGCGTTGCTGTACGCGGGATTGATTCAGATTTCGCCGACTTTGGGGGCTTTAGTAAGTCATGCGGCGGCGATCGCTGAAGCGCAGGGAATAGAAGAGGGTTTAATGCACCTCAATGCAATTCCTTTGGAGTCTGTGAAAAATTATCAACCTTACTGGGCGCTAAAAGCACACCTATTCAAGCAGTTGGGGGCTAAGTCAGAGGCAAAGCAAGCCTATGCTAGAGCGATCGGGCTTACTGAAGATTCTGCTATTCGTGAATTTCTGCTTAAACAGTCTCTTCCGTTGGAGGATTAGGTTTCGGCTGCGCTCGACCATCATAGCTGGTTATAGATTGTCCTATTGTTTGTGCGGATGTTTAGTGAGATTATAGAAAAATAGTTGCAAGGAAAACTGAGACTAGAAACTAGCTAAGTTTAAGGAAATTTGTTGAGTCGGGAATTCATGAAAAAGGGTGCTGTCATCGATAAAACGGGACTCTACCGTTATTCGCTATGGCGAGAATGGGATATAGACAAGTCAAAAATTGTGTTTATTATGCTTAATCCGAGTAAGGCGGATGCAAGTATTGATGACCCAACGCTGCGGCGATGTATCAATTTTGCAAATTCTTGGGGGTTTGGTTCGCTGATTGTCGTTAATCTATTTGCTTTTAGAACGGCAAGTCCTTTAGAGCTTAAAAAGGTGGATAATCCTATTGGAAAACAGAACGATCGCTATTTAAAAAAGGCGATTAAGTCAGCCGATAGGGTTGTTGTTGCTTGGGGAAATAACGGGAAGTTAATGCAACGCGATCGCTTTGTTTTAGAGTTGCTATCTAAACATAATATTCAACCTCACTGTTTAGGAATCACAAAGTCAGGTTATCCGTGTCATCCACTATATGTTTTGTTTAGCAATCATCTTAGTGTATATGCAGGTTTGTTAAGTTGGTAAAGATTCGGCACATATCGCGAAAGTATGCGACTAATCAAGCAAACTATCAAAAGCTATTAGACTAAGAAAAATAGAGTGTACAATTATAAAAAGCTGATTTTACTGCACAATTTCGGCGAAAAATTTAGGTTTCTTCTTACAGATTGTCATATATGTCTAAATACTCATTTGACCGAATGCAGCCATTTGTATTTGAATCTATGGCTCAAGCACTTTTAGAGCAGACATATCGTATTGGTGGCAATTTAGTCCAGTTTGGTGCAGGTAAAGATGGAGGACGTGAAGCTACATGGTCACAACCAAATACACATCCAGACTACTCTCGTCCAATTAATCAACAGGAAGATGTTGTAAAAGAATGGGTTTTTCAGGTCAAGTATCACGACATCGATCAACGTGGTTGGTCAATCGCTCGTGATGCAGTTATTGACGATCTAGAGAAAGAACTAGATAAGATTATTAATATACATAAAGTGCCTTGCCACGCTTATGTAATGATTACTAACGTTCCCTTTACTGGTGTAAGAAATGTTGGTACTCGTGACAAAGTAACAGCAATAGCAGGCAAATGGAAGAAGACTATTCCAGAAATCTATGTATGGGATGCTGCTGATCTTTCAAGAATGCTAGACGCTAATGAGGATGTTCGGACAGCTTATCTAGATACTATTCTTGTTGGCGACACTCTCAAGGCTTTGTTCAGTGAAGTAAGTTCTAGATTAAATCGTAAGCAAAGTGCATTTAGAGCTTATTTAGAGTTTGTTATAGAAAGAGAAAAATCTGCTCGTGCAGAAGAAGCAGGAGACGATCCAAATCTTTCATTAGCTGATGTCTTTATCGATCTAACTTTAAAAATTCGAGATAAAGAGAAATCTTTTATTAAATGTCTCACTAGAGAAAACAAGTCCAAACCTAATGCTAATCTAGCTCTGTTACCAGAAGATTTAACTAAAGTACGTGCCTCATTTGCATTGTTTTTGGGAGATCATGCTTATACATTGCTTTTAGGCGGACCTGGACTAGGAAAGAGTACGCTAACCCAATTTTTGAGCCTTTATCAAGCAGCTAGAATTGTTAACGCTGATTTGTGCCAGCGTCTAATTCAGCGTCTTAAGCTGCCTGAAGTCATAACTACTAAAGATTTAGATGCTTATTGCCGTCCGAGATTTCCATTCCGAATTGAACTTCGTCGTTATGCTAAGTGGATAAGCGATCAGGAAAACGATAGATATGAACTAGCTCGCTACATTGTTGATGGATTAATTAATCCAAATTCTTCATCAACACTTGAAATGGAAGACATATTTGAACTAGCAGCTACAAATCCTATCCTCCTAATCCTTGATGGTTTAGATGAAGTTCCAAACTCAGAAACACGTCGAAAAATCATAGAGAACCTGACAGTCTTTTTAAGGCGCATCAAATCCGAGGATGGAGATATTCAAGTAATTTTATCAAGTCGTCCAAAAGGATATTCCAGTGAATTTGACGGATTTGAGCCAATTACATGGGAGCTTAATGAACTTGAAAGAACAGATTTTGATGAATATTGTGAATATTGGATAAATAATAGGATTCGTGATGTAGACGAGAGAAATGAAGCAAAAGAGCGAATTAATCGAGGCATGATGTCTGAAGCAGTTCAACGATTAGCTCGATCATTACTACAAGCAACTGTAATCCTTACTATTGTCAGGCGAAAGATTGAAATTCCGCATCAGCGAAATTCATTGTATAAAAAGTATGTTGAAGTTATTTTTGATAGAGAAAAAGAGAAATCTCCAATTGTTCGTGAGCGTGAGACTGAGTTACTTAGACTTCATGAAAGAGTTGGCTATGAACTTCATTGCAAGATGGAAAAGGAGAAAATCGAATCGCTTGATCGAGAAACTTTTCGAGGTTATGTCTTACATGTTTTAGAAGATTATTCGGCTTCTAAACTTGGAAATAAGACATTTAAGGATATAGCGAACGAAATTATTGAGGCGGCTACAGATCGTCTCTGTCTTTTAGTTGGCAAAGGTGAAGATCAAACAGATGTAGACTTTGTTGTACAACAATATCGAGAGTATTTTGCGGCTGTTTATTTGTCAAACCATCCTGATGCAGTTCCAGAACTTGTTTTTGATACATTGGTTCGTCGTGGAGCTTATTGGTCTTATGTACTTCAGTTCTACGTTGCTCAAGCAAATACCAATCAACAAATACGTTGGGTTACATGCATCCCTGAGCAAGGAGATGAAGAGGAGTCTGTTGAAGCCATTATTAGAAAAACTAGAACTTATCGGGCAATTCTTAATGTCTTGCCTGAATTTACGCAGTATCGAAAAAATGATTTTGAGCGCACACTCAACATTATTTTTAGTTTGGAAACTAGATGGACATACTTAGATCAAGAAACAGCTATAAGTATACTAAGATTTATTCCTTATATTGATGTTTTTCAAGTGTTTTGGAGAATATTTGGAAATTTATCTTTAGAGGATAAAGCGACGCTAGCTGTAGAAATTTGGCTCTTAGCTCAATTGTCAGATCCTCTTTCACAATATTACGAGGAGTTTTGCAAGAAGATTCAAAACCTTTTATTAGTGGACAATACACAAGCTACTGCCTTACTTTCATCTTTTCAAAATGATTTGAAGATAGACTTGTCCGTTTGTAATACTTCTAAAGTAAAAATTGCATTTGACAATAACTTCTATAGAGAACTCAGAAAGCAACCTTATGATAGACAAAATCAGTTTCACAATTTAGTGTCTTGCCAAACTGATACAAAAAAATGCGAATTATTATTATCTATAGGTAATCGATGGTGGTGGAATAATTCTCGTTTTCCTTTGTTAAGTCAATCTTTAGAGAAAAATATTTTTCCCGAAGTAGAGTTTTCTATTTTAAGGGATAGATTAAAGTTAAGAATTCTACCTTATTTGTGTCGTGGGCTTGACAAGCTTAAAGACTCTAGAGCTTTAACAGTATGGAGTAAAAAGTTAGATGAGATTGATGGTTTACATGCGAGATATTTAAATATTCTTTCACAAGCAATACAAGACCCAACAAATTTGGATTTAGACAATGAAGCTAGAATCTTGGAAAAACAAATTGCAGACGACATTAGCTACACATGGAAATCTGAATATGTTTTAGGTCCAGCAGCCTCAGATTTTTCCTCGATTGAAGTATGGAAAGTCTTTAAACAAAAAATTATTGATATCTCTAACGATGATCCTAAGTGGATTTCCAAAATTATAGATTTTAATAAATCTCATGGCTTAGGGATATGTCTTTTCTTCCATCCAGATCATTGGAGTCTACTAGTTGAGGGAAATATAATTACAGAAAAAGAGTTTGCCGAACTTATTGATACACCATTGGTCGATATTCTTAAAATACCTATCCACCCTCTAGATATATTTTATGGTATGTCTTTCTTGTCTGACACTCAAGCTGAAATTGATCTTTATAAAGTTCTTCAGATAGTTTTAAATATCCTTGAGAAAGAAGGTATTGATCGTATAAGCAAGGCTACAGGATTAGATGCACTAATGCTATATCGACGTAGAATAGTGCCTTCCTCAGTAGAAGATACAGAAAACTTATTACAAAAAGTCAATAACTTGCCTCCACTTCCTTCTGTATGGATGTGGTCTATCTTAAGGCTTTGTTTAAATATACCTGAACTTAATATTGATATTTTGCTTGATTTCTGGGAGAAGAATGAAAATACTAAACCTCACTTGCCCTTAATGCATGAAGAAGAACTCTCAGAAAGATTGAATCAGCTTCTTGCGAGAATTTTAGGTAGTAATCGTTCTAGTGCATTACGATTAGCAATGATAATTGCATCATGTTCAAAACCAAACAAAAACAATCAAGACTCTTTACGAGAGAGACTAATAGACGAGTCTACTAATTATTTGAATAGCGATGAAACATCTTATGAAACATATTGTAGTGCGTTACTAAACCTACAACCTAGTTTAGAAGAATTTTCATTATGGGTAAACCCACAATATATCAATCGTCTGGAGAAATCATCATGGCTTTTAGAGAGTCTTAGTAAGCGTTTCCTCAAAGCCTCCCATCCCGAAGCTAATCTCGATCATGAGAAATTAAGAAAAGTATTATCCCTTTTTATAGATAAACGACTGGATTATCCACCAACTTTAGCTTTAGGCGCACTTGAAGCCATTTTAAAGATAGATGAGAATAATCTTCCAACTTTAGTTGACAAGATGTGGAAGCAATAACCAGCGATCCGCTACTAAGGAAATCACTATAACTAACCTTCAGGCAAAAAATCCTCATCTAGCGTTTGCTCAGGAGTAAAGGGAGACTCCATTGGGAAAGAGGCGATGCAATTTCTACCTTATGATTCAATAGCAAACCATCCCTAGAATAGATCATGGAACGCGATTGCCTCACCCGCGACAAACATAAAACATAGCGGAATTACCAACAATCCCAACGACCAATCAAGCGATCGCGCTACATCCTCGACCTCGTTAAGTGCGATCGTGCGAGTAAGTGTTGTGTCAGTTAAAATCGTGAATAGCTTGCCACCATTACAGGAGAAATAGACATACCATGCTTAAACCGATCACCCTTCAAGTCGAAGCCCCCATCGCCGAGGCATATCAAAATACAACCCCTGAAAACCGTCAGGCATTGCAAACGCTTGTCAGCATCTTTTTACAATGTGTTTCCCAACCAACCCCACTACAAAAGGTAGTTCAAGAAATTCGTTTAGAAGCACAACAAAAAGGTCTTACTCCCGAAATCTTAGAGGAAATCCTCAAGGATGACTAAACTAAGATTAGTAATCGATACCAACATCTTGATCAGTGGCTTAATGTCTGTAAATTCATTACCCCAGCAGGTTTTTGACTATGCCACATCTCAAGCAATACTGCTGATGTCAGATGAAGTTCAATCAGAAATAGAAAATGTCATCAGTCGCCCCAAACTCCAAAAATACATCACCTTAGAAAGACGTACTAAATTTTTAAGTGAGTTAAGTCAGCAGGTCGAAAGAGTCACAATCAACCAGCAAATTCGAGCCTGTCGTGATCCCAAAGATGACAAGTTCTTAGAGTTAGCTGTCTGCGGTGAAGCTAACTACATCATTACAGGCGATGCCGATCTTTTAGATTTACATCCATTTCAAAATATTTCTATTATTAAAGCCGCTAGTTTTTTAACGGCGATCGCACTACATCCTTGACCTCATTAAGTGCGATCGTCTGCGTAAGTGTCGAGTCCGTTAAAATTGTCAATAGATTGCCACCATTGAATGAACGCATATAATCGCCATGATATAGTGCAAACTTATAGTTACGCTATACTAGCCAATGATTCCAACTTTCGCAGGATTGGGAAAATGAACATTGCCTTAAAGCCAGAACAGGAAAACTTTATCCGCGCCAAACTTCAAGATGGCAAGTATCAGAGTGTTGACTCTCTCCTAGCTTTTGCATTTCAACTGTTAGAAGAACATGAAGCCAAACAACAAAAGTTGAGCGAACTAAGAAAAAAAATTGCTGAAGGAACGGAGCAAATCAAACAAGGCGATGTCGTTGATGGTGAATTAGTATTTCAACAATTACAGGTCAAACTAGAGCAGATGAGTCAAAAATAAAAAAGATTCATTATGTCTAGCTACTCCTTCTCAAAAATAGCCATCAAAGATCTAGACGATATCTGCACATTTATTGGACAGATTAATCCAAAAGCTGCCAGTAATCTATTTGATACTATTCGCCAAAAATGTAAGCTCGTTGCTAGTTTCCCCAACATGGGCAAAAACTACACTTGGATTGCTGCTAATTTGCGCGGTTTCACAATATGATGATTACATCGTCTTTTACTATCCTCGTACCGATGGTATTGATATCATTCGAGTGATATCTGGAAAACGCGATCTTGAATCCATATTTGAAGAATTTACTGATGAAAATGGGAGCTAAGTTGCAAATTAGCCCTAACCGATCAAAATCACCTAGATCAACTAATCGATAGAAACACCAAAAATTCACTCTCTGAAGGAGAAATTGATGATTTAGATGACCTTCTAGAGAAAGTGGATCATCTCACTATCCTAAAAACTCGCGCCAGATACACCCTAAACCTCTTACAACCCAGATTAGAAGAGCAAAGGATAGTTGCATGAGCGCCTACATCGCACTACATCCTTGACCTCATTAAGTGCGATCGCCTGCGTAAGTATCGAGTCCGTTAAAATTGTGAACAGCTTGCCACCATTGAATGAGCGCACCTAAACCAAAAATGCTAAGATATGCTCACTCGCTTTGTAAGGAGGTTTCTGTATGACTAACGCAACCTATGATGAAATCTTTGGAGCAGTCTTAACCCTGCCTCCTCTTTACCGCGCCATGCTTGCTGAACATCTCCTTAACAGCCTTGATGAAATTAATCCCGAAATTGAAACAGCTTGGAATAGAGAAATATCTAATCGTATAGAAGCGATCGAACAAGGCAAAGTTACCTTAATCCCAGCCGATCAAGTATTGCAAAAACTAAGGAATCGCTAATGTTTCTTGAGTTTGATCCTAATGCACAACTAGAACTTGAAGCAGCAACTTCATACTATGACAGCATCAATCGTAAACTTAGCCAAGCCTTTATTGATGCCGTTGAAAGAACCCTCAATCGCATTGCTCAGTTTCCGAATGCTTGGACACCAATGATCGCAGATGCTAGACGTTGCCATATTGACGGATTTCCCTATGGCATTGTGTACCGAGTTTGTGGCGATCGCATCCAGATCCTAGCTGTTATGCACTTACAACGCAAACCACACTATTGGACAGATAAAAATTAGATATAACCCCAACGACTGATCAGTTGATCGCGCTACATCCTCGCCCCCGTTAAGTGCGATCGCGCGAGTAAGTGTTGTGTCAGTTAAAATCGTCAATAGCTTGCCATCATCGAATGAGAGATAGAAAACTTGCTATGATTCATAGTTTTTGTCTTAGCAACTCAAAACTGTCACTGAGATCAGCGATCGCGATCGCTTCCTGTTCGCCAGACTCTAGCCATTTGATTTGGACTTGACCAGCTTCGATTTCGCTGTCACCGATGACAACGGCGGCTTTAGCATTGGCATTACTAGCCCGTTTGAATTGTTTGTCAAACTTCGCACCAGTGACATCGAGTTCCACTGTAAATCCTGCCTTACGGAGAATTTGAGCAATGGATAGAGACTTTGCTTCCGCTTGTTCGCCTCGCGAAATCACATAGAAATCGATCGCCGCTTGTTTTTGTTCAGCAACCTGTTGCATGAGAATGACCAAACGCTCTAAGCCGATCGCCCAACCCACCGCAGGCACATCCGCGCCGCCAAGTTCTGCAATTAGGCGATCGTAGCGTCCACCACCACAGACTGCCGACTGTGCGCCCAGTTGATTGGATTGGATTTCAAAGGCAGTACGAGTGTAGTAGTCCAAACCACGCACTAGACGTGGATTGATGCGATAGGCGATATTCAAATCCGTTAACAGATTTTGGACTTTCTCGAAATGCTGTTGCGACTCAGGGCTTAAATAATCGAGAATACTCGGCGCTTCTTGGGAAATTTCTTGAGTGCGTTTGTCTTTGCTATCGAGAATGCGTAAGGGATTGCGCGTGAGGCGATCGCGAGAATCGGCATCAATTTCTTCCACAAAAGGCGTGAAATAATCCACCAGAGCCTGACGATAGGCAACTCGATCTTCCGCACTGCCCACCGAGTTGAGATCCACCACAAGATCCGTTAACCCAACAGCTTGCAAAAAGTCACTGGCGATCGCGATCGCTTCCGCATCAGCACGCGGATCGGCGCTACCTAGTACTTCAACACCTAACTGGTGAAATTGACGTTGACGACCAGCTTGGGGGCGTTCATAGCGAAACATTGCGCCCATGTACCAAAGACGCTGCACGCCACCTTGAGCAAATAACTTATTTTCGATATAGGATCGCGCTACTCCCGCCGTCCCCTCTGGGCGCAAAGTTAAAGAGCGATCGCCGCGATCGCTAAAGGTGTACATTTCTTTACCAACAATATCTGTGGCTTCACCGATGCCCCGCGCAAATAGCTCAGTTGCTTCAAAAATTGGCGTGCGAATCTCGGTATAGGCGGCTTGGGCAAGGATTTGACGCGCAGTTGTCTCTAACTGCTGCCAGTAATAAATTTCGGGAGCAAGGATATCGCGAGTGCCGCGTGTGACCTGAAGTGAAGACATGGATAAAATAGAGTCTGTGATGTTAATCCAGAATACAGAATTTTTGGTCAGGAAAAACCAAATTTATAGGATGCTATAGCAATGTAAGAGATAGCTCGGACAAAATCAAAACCCAAAAGATGAGTGGCGGCGCTTCGCGCCGCCACTCATCTTTTGGGTTTGATGTCCTAAGCAAAACTTACATTGCTATAGTTGAGACTATAGAGCATTAGTTTTTCATTCATGGCGAAGCCCTTAGCGATCATGCTTTGAGCAATAAGCATTGCACCTTTCTTTAACGTGAGTTCGATATCGCCATTTGCGTTGTGCTTCGCACGACGCAAATGGCGAAAAATGGTAAGAATCGCTTAGCGATTCTTACCATTTTTCGCTTTCGTCGAACTGACGTTTCTTTAGGGTTGGTTGTTATATTGAAATTAGTCCTCTCTGCAATCATAGCCTCAAAAAATCATGACTTTTGCGACCACTGCCTCACCCACGCATACCAATTTCAAGATTCGCGCCGATATCCTCGATCTGCAACCTAGCCTTGTGCAATGGCGGCGAGACTTTCATCGCTTTCCTGAGTTAGGTTTTAAAGAAAAGCGCACATCTACCGCGATCGCAGAAAAATTGACGGCTTGGGGTATTCCTCATCAAACAGGTATTGCGGAAACAGGTATCGTGGCGACAATTTCGGGAGCTAAGAAAGGCGGCAACAAGGTTTTAGCGATCCGTGCCGATATGGATGCGCTACCGATTCATGAAGAAAATATCATTAGTTATAAATCGCAAATTGACGGGCTGATGCACGCCTGCGGTCATGATGGACATACGGCGATCGCCTTGGGTACAGCAAAATATCTCTGGGAACATCGCGCCGATTTTAGTGGTACGGTGAAAATCATTTTCCAGCCAGCCGAAGAGGGTCCTGGGGGCGCAAAACCAATGATCGAGGCAGGTGTACTCGCAAATCCCAAGGTTGATGCGTTGATTGGGTTACATATTTGGAATAATCTACCCCTTGGTACGGTCGGAGTGAGAAGCGGCGCATTGATGGCGGCAACGGAATACTTCTATTGCAAAATTACTGGACGGGGTGGACATGGTGCACTTCCCCATCAAACTATTGATTCGATTTTAGTCGCGGCTCAAGTTGTTAATACCATTCATAGCATCGTCTCCCGCAATGTCAGCCCTCTCGAATCCGCCGTCATCAGCATCGGTGAATTTCATGCAGGTTCCGCCACAAATGTTATTGCTGATTCCGCCATGATTAGTGGCACTGTGAGGTTTTTTAATCCTGAAGTTGGTGCAAAGTTAGCATTACGTTTGGAAGAGGCGATCGCTGGTGTTTGTGCGGCTCATGGTGCTTCCTATGAGTTGGACTACACCAAGCTCTATCCACCTGTGATCAATGATTATGCGATCGCTGAGTTAGTTCGCTCTGTTGCCGAAACCGTCATCGAAACTCCCGCAGGCATTGTTCCCGAATGCCAAACGATGGGCGGTGAAGATGTTTCTTTCTTTTTAGAAGCTGTCGCTGGTTGCTATTTCTTTCTTGGCTCTGCAAATCCTGACAAGGGTTTAGCCTATCCTCACCACCATCCTCGCTTCAATTTCGATGAGACGGTTCTCGCGACTGGAGTAGAGATTTTTGCTCGTTGTGTGGAGAAGTTTTTGGGTTAGCCTACAAGCTCCACTAACACTTGCAGACAGGGCTAATTACCTGTCCTTTTCTTTATTTCCGCCTCAATTCTGCTAATCTGTACTGCATAATTTTCAATCCCTTTACCTGTCCGAGACTTCAGCCCAGCCGCATGGAGTCCGACAATATGATAAGCACCATCAATCTTACCAATCAGTGCGGAACCAGAAGCCCCAGAGTTGGTGTCGCAATCATGCACAAACATACCATCCAATTCATCGATCACACTACAGCCAATATGAACACCTGCCGTCTCTCCCTTACCCGCTTGCAAGTCCGCATAGCGTTTCGGATCAGGATAATCAACAGAATAGCCTGTCACAAATAGTTTCTTTTTATAGTCTTGCAACACTGATAAAGAAAGTGATTTCCATCTCAGAAATCCATATTTCTCACCCAAAGGCTTGTTCAGTAGCAAGATCGCCCAATCGTCTGCTGAGTTATTTTCTGAATTCTTAGTTCCTGCAAAAACTTCTTTTACCACGGCATAGTCTGTCTTTCTTCTTAATCTTCCATTGATCAAGTTGGGTAAAAAAATCATTTTTTTAGCTAACTTGCCCCGATCATAAACACAGTGAGAATTGGTTAACACATGGTAGTCTCCAATCAAGGTTCCTGTGCAAGCATATTTTTCATTTTTCTCAGTCAGCCCCACGACCTTACCCACCGTAGACCAAGGATAATCGCGGCTCATCATTGGTTGACGCTGGTCTGCCCCAATTACGCCACGATTAGAACTGGGCTGCTCCGATTGGCGCAGTAGTCTAGGAACAAAGCCATTGGGATTTGTGTTGAGGGGCTGAGACTGATTAATCTGGATAGGAGCGATCGCTTCTTGAGTTAGCAAATCCTCTAGTGCTTGCGCCTCCGATGGAGCCTGAAGCATGATCCCACATAAGGAGGCGATCGCGATCCCAAGCACAAATCCGATTAAAACTTTCCATGTCTTAACTTGCATAGCCTTATCTCTAAGTTTTAAGGTTCGATTTTCATTTAGATTACAATCAAAGTTAAACCATTCCTATAACGGTTACAGAATTTGCAACAATTTTTAGATGTTTTCTTATAGCCCATTACCGATCGCGAAAAAAGCTGACCAATAATTTGGATGATTAAATTCCGATGATTTAATTAGAGAAACTTGCGCTCGTTGTAATGCTTCAGTAACCGTGACATCACCTTTTTGTAACTCTCTATAAAATGCTGCCATCAGAGCCTGTGTACCTATGTCATTAACTTTCCAGAGTGAGGCGATCGCCACCCTCGCTCCTGCTGCTTGCATCTGATATCCCAAACCGAGAATCTCTACGCCACTACCTAACTTAGCTCCTATTCCCGATTGGCAAGCACTCAAAACCACCAAGTCAACATTATTTAATGTCCAGTTGCGAATATCACTAATTGTTGCCTTATCTCCATTGCCAAATAGAATAAATGATTCTTCAGGCTTACCAACCGAGAGATGACCATGTGTAGCTAAGTGGACAATTGAATAAGAGTTTGCTTTAGATTCAGTAACACTTTTGGTGAAAGCAGATTCTATCAAAGTTGTAGTATCAGCAAAGCGATCAGTGATTTTTTGGACTTCTATTAGGGTTGCAGGCAATCCATTAAATCCAGATCGCTGAACATCACCCTTACCGCCAAAAGCTCCTGCTAAAATACGTGGCTTAGCGATCGGTTTTGGATTAAATTTGGTAAGTGATTGGGCAGTAATACTGTTGGTACGATATTTCTCAGCCAACCATTTTTTGCCATCATAAAGCGAAGACAGAGGAATATAGTGCAACTTGGAATCAGGAGCATAGATGATCGTATCGACTTTGAGTTGTTCTAACTCACTCTCAAAGGGTTTGATTAACCATGTATAAAATTTTTGAGCAGGTATTTTCACATCATCAGAACTTACATCTCGTAATCCAGTTATAACTGATATTACGTGGAACTCAGGTGATGAATCTCTTGCTGGTAGCGAAGCAGGGCAACCACGGGGGGATTGCCCCTACCCCCAAATTTAAAGGTTATCGTAGATACTGTGCTGTACGTTCTGCTATTTTCCCTAAGTTAGTTTCTGATGCTTTCATTTACAGAGATGATATCAATTCAATGATTATATGGTTTTTTATGCGATTTTAGGCAAATATTTAGATTTAAGTACTGATTTACCATCAATACTTCGGACAAAATTAGTAAGCAATAGCACCGTATGAACAAAGGTCTGGAAATCTAGGATGAGATTTAATCGAAGTAGAATCCAAGTCTAACAAGGA
>NZ_JACJQY010000071.1 GCF_014696925.1 Phormidium tenue FACHB-1050
GAAATTTATGCTATTCATTTTTGGTGCTGGTGTTCAATATCCGCACCTTATACGATGAATGGCTTTTTTATCTATAACTCCTAATTCTGTCCGCAGTATTGCTAGAGATATGATGACTGTATTCGGCGATCGCCTCTGGATAAATAATATGCTCCTGAATTTGAATGCGTTTTTGCAGATCTTCTAAACTATCTTCTGGTAGCACTGGAACGGCTGCTTGTTTGAGGATTTTGCCACTATCAACTTCGAGACTGAGTAAATGCACGGTGCATCCTGTAATCTTGACACCATAGTTAAAGGCTTGCTCGATCGCATGGATACCTTTAAAGCTAGGCAATAAACTGGGATGAATATTTAAAATCCGTTCTGGAAAAGCATCAATTAAAACTTGGGTGACGATTCGCATCCAGCCAGCCATAATCACCAAATCAACTTTATATTGCTGAAGAAGTTCAATAATGGCGCGATCAAGAGCTTGACGTGATTTGTAATCGCGATGATTGACTAAAATTGCAGGAATACCAAACTTTTCAGCGCGTTGTTTGGCAAAAGCATCAGGTTCGTTATAAATCACTACTGCAATTTTGGCTAGCAAATTTCCCTGCTCAATGGCACAGGCGATCGCCTCAAAATTGCTACCACTTCCCGAAGCTAGCACGCCTAGAATCGCAACAGAATTGGAACTAGATGAATTGTCGGGTAGAACTGGCGAACTCACGAATCTTTAAGACCTCTAAACAAAAAGCGCAGACACAAGTTTACTATTATAGATGCAGAGCGAAGCGCTGCATTTATATAGCTAATTTTGCCATGACTAGTTTATCGAAAATGTCTCTTTCTACTCAGGAAGATCGCGATCGCCTTACTTATCCCCTCAGCATTGCTCCCATGATGGATCGCACCGATCGCCATTATCGCTATTTCATGCGCCAAATTACACGACGGACTTTGCTGTATACCGAAATGGTCACTAGTGCAGCGATAAAGCATGGCGATCAAGATTATTTATTAGGATTTTCTCCAGAAGAAAAGCCTCTCGCTTTGCAGGTTGGTGGTGACAATTCTCAAGATCTGGCTGAATGTGCGCGGATTGCTGAAGCAATGGGCTATGACGAAATTAATTTGAATGTGGGCTGTCCAAGCGATCGCGTCCAGAGTGGCAACTTTGGGGCATGTTTGATGAAAACGCCTGATCTGGTTGCTAAAGGTATTGAAGCCATGATCGCCGCCGCTAAGATTCCTGTATCGGTCAAACATCGAATTGGGGTTGATGATTTGGATACTTACGAAGATATGCAAAACTTTGTCAGGATTCTTTCAGAAGCAGGTTGTCAGCGCTTCTCAGTTCATGCGCGGAAAGCATGGCTCCAAGGTTTAAGTCCCAAAGACAATCGCGAAATTCCGCCTTTGCGTTATGCCGATGTACATCGATTAAAGCAAGAATTTCCACATTTATTTATTGAGATTAATGGAGGGTTTACCACCTTAGCGCAAGCTCATGAGCAGTTACAGTCGGTCGATGCGGTGATGATTGGACGCGCTGCTTACGACAATCCCTATCTATTCGCTACTAGCGATCGCGAGTTTTTTGGTGATGAAACACCGATCCGTAGTCGAGTGGAAGTTGCTGAGGCGATGATTCCCTATATCGATCAATGGATAGCTAAAGGATTGAGGTTACATAAAATCACACGCCACATGTTGCAATTGTTTCATGGTCAAGCAGGTAGCCGCCTCTGGAAGCGAATTATTACGGAGAAGTCCTGTATTGCTGGTGCTGGTTCTGAAGTGATTCGCGAAGCGATCGCCGCAGTTGGAGGTAAAACCGAATAATCGAGTGGCGGCGTGAAGCGCCGCCACTCGATTATTCGGTTTTGGTATTACTTTTCTAAGAAGCCCTTGGTTTGAGTTGAAGCGACAAGCGCTGTAGATTTTGGGTATGAATAGGAATCTCAACCAAAATTTCCGTAAACTCGTCGGCACTACTGGCGATCTCTAACTTGCCTTGATGTTGCTTAACAATAATGTCATAGGTAAGGGAAAGCCCCAGCCCAGTGCCTGATCCAGGCGGCTTAGTTGTAAAGAAGGGATCTAGGATTTTAGATTGAATCTGCGGAGGAATACCACATCCATTATCACGGATGCAAATTTTCACTGTATCTCCCATCAATTGAGTCGAAACTCTAAGACTTGGTGTATATATACTGCGTGAACCCTCTTCTAAATTTAATCGAGCTTGTTTGGAACGCATTGCATCGCAGGCATTATCGATTAAATTAATAAAAGCTCGCATAAGAGTATTGGGAATTACGTCAACTAGACTTACTTTAGGATCGTAATCGGTATGACTATTGACCTTGAAGTTGACATCTTGCGATTGTTTGGCATGACAGGCTAGATTCATCGCTTCATCCAGCAAAGCATTCAGGGGTGTAGACTGCATAGCTGAAGGTTCACTCCGAGAATGTTCCATCATGCTACTAATAATCTCTGCGGCGCGGAGACTGTGGCGATGAATAGTAGAGGCATTTTCTTGCAAGTCGATGATGATCGTTTCAACAAACGATGCAGTTTGCGATTCTTGGGATGCAAAAATTGGTTGCAGAGCCTCTAACAATTCTTGCATCAATTCGATGGAGCCTTCAGCATAGTTTTTAACAAAGTTAAGGGGGTTACGGAGTTCATGGGCTATGCCTGCGGTGAGAGTTCCTAACGAAGCCAGCTTTTCTTGAGCAACTATGCGCTCTTGAGCATTTTTAAGTTCATTGGTTCTTTCTTCTACGCGCTGTTCGAGAGTTAGTGAGTATTCTTCAAGTTGATGGTTGGCTTGCTCAAGTTCACTATTCAGTTGGGAGAGTTCTTGTAATAGTTGATCGCGTTCCAGTTCTGTGCGCTTGCGATCGCTGATATCTTGATAGGTTCCTAACACGCCAATAACTTCATCGTTGAGGTTATATAAGGGTAGTTTATTGGTCTCAATCCATATTGTTGTGCCATTGGCAAGCTTTTGTGTTTCAATAACGCCTAGTTTCGCTTGATTAGATTCCATTACTTCTCGATCATCGGCGCGGTAGATTTCTGTCTCTTCAAGGCTCCAAGGTAAATCATAGTCAGTTTTACCGATGATTTCTGTGGGTGAGTTTAACCCAGCCGCTTGAGCTGTTTTGATGTTACAGCCTAAAAATACAGATTGACGATCTTTCCAAAATACGGCAAGAGGAAAAGTGTCAATTACAGTTTGGAGAAATCGTTGGGATTCTCTGAGGTTTAGTTCTGCTTGCTTACGATCGCTGATATCGGCAATCACTCCAATCAGTTGTTTTTCCGCAGCAGATACATTTGGAGGGATTATTCCCCAAACTGCGATCCAACAAATTATTCCGTCTAGCCTTTGAATCCTGTACTCCACTTGATATGGTGCTGTGGTCTCAAAGGTGCGGGCGATCGCTTGCAATACCATTTCTCTGTCTTCTGGATAAATCATGGAGATAAAGGTATCGCGATCACCAGGAAAAGTACCAGAAGCAAACCCAAAAATTTCTTGAGCGCGATCTGACCAGAACAGTTTTCCCGTTTGAAGATTGCAACTCCAGCTACCCATTTTGGCAGCATCTAAAGCTAGCTGTAGACGAGATCGCTCGGCTTGGAGATTTTCTTCAGCTAGTTTGCGATCGCTAATATCGGTATGTGTACCCAACATCCGCAGAGGTTGTCCAGCATTACCCCATTCTACAAATTTACCGATAGAGAGAATCCACTTCCATTCGCCATTTTTAGTACGTTGACGAAATTCCACTTTGTAAGTGCTAATATCACCATTAACATAGGCTTGATAAATGGCGGTAACTCGCTTTAGATCATCAGGATGGAGTCGTTCTAACCACTTAGCATTAGTTTCTTCAAACTCATCAGGACTATAACCCAACATCGTGGCATATTCAGGGCTGACGATGGTGATTCCAGTCTGTGGGTTGAGGTCATAGAGTCCCTGATTTGCGGCAGTTAAGGCTAGGCGCAGTCGTTCTTCGCTGTCCTGTAGCAGCAATTCTGCTTCTCGCCGCTCAGTAACATCTCGGTTAATGATCACCACCCCTGTAATCGTGCCATCAATTTCAAAATAGGGAAAATAGGTGGCATTGACAAAGCGATTACCTGCTTTCTCAAAATAGAACCATTCTCCATAATCAATGGTTTCACCAGCAAGACATCGATCAAATCTTGGTTTAACAACTGTTTGAAACGTATGCTCACCCATGACATCTTGGATCGATATCCCGACCATCTCCTCCCATGTCCGTTCGTTGTGTTCTAAATAGGTTTGATTGAGCAAACGATAGGTATAGTTACGATCAACTAGGGCTATCCCATCAGGAGCAATTTCTACCATTCGTTGATACTGACGTAAGACAATTTCAGCTTGTTTGCGATCGGTGATGTCACGAGCTACACCCACCATCCTTAAGCCAGCTCCATCTTCGTTCTCAACTACTTTCCCATTCACCGCTACCCAACGTATCTCTCCATCTTGACGATTGATGCGGTATTCGATGTTGTAAGGGGATTGCGTAGTAAAACTATGGAAAAAAGATTGAAATACTCGCTCTTGATCTCCCAGATAAACCAGTTTTAAGAAGGCTGCGCGATTGCTAGGAGATGTGTTAGGAGCATAGCCAAAAATAGCTTCTGTTTTGGCTGACCACTTACCTGTGTCGAGATTTGACTCCCAAGTTCCCATCTCAGATGACTCAAGGGCTAGTTGTAAACGCAACCTCTCCGATTGCAGTTGTCTCTCTGACCGTTTGCGATCGCTAATATCTTGAACGACACCAATAACATACTGCGGTTCTCCAAGAAAGTCTCGCGCTAGAGAAACAGATAAATTAGCCCAGACGATCTCACCATCTTTACGGATATAGCGCTTTTCTATCGTAAAGGTTTGCAGTTCTCCTGAGAACAAACGCCTAGCATTTTCATTATCTATTTCTATATCTTCAGGGTGAGTTATTTCCACAAAAGATGTTAGTAGCAGTTCTGCTTCTGAGTAACCCATAATGTCGCAATATTTTTGATTGACTCGCACAAACTTGCCATCAAGGCTGTTTTGGGCAATCCCCACAGCAGCTTGTTCAAAGGTAGCCCGAAACCTTTCATTGATTTCTTGTAAAGCCATTTCAGCCTGTTTGCGATCGGTGATATCTTCCGAAATACAGATCAAATAGTCAGGGTTACTATCCTCATCGAATATAGGAACCTTGACTGTATGCAAAATTCGTCGCCCCAACGTTAAACTATCAATTGGCTCTTCTGGAATATCTTCTGGTTTACCAAGTGCAAATGATAAACGATCTTTCTCATTAAAGAAATCAGATTGTTCCTTTGGGAAAAAGTCATAGACTGAATTACCAATGGCTTGCTCCTTGCTGCAACCAAATATGCGTTCACAGGTACTATTCCACAGCACAAATTCGCCAAATCTTTCTTCTTTACCATTTTTGACAAATAGAGCTACTGGTAAATTTTCGATAATTGCTTCGAGAAAATTTCTTGCTTGGCATAACTCTTTTGTCCTTTCCTGTACCCGAATCTCTAGTTCTTCATTTAAATTTTGCAAGTCTTCCCATACCTGTATCCTTTCCATTTCGGCGATCGCTCGCGCCCCAAAAATATGTAGCAACATTTCCGCTCGATTAGGATTGGCTAAGGGTTGGAGATTTAACACGCAAATCACACCAATCTTTTTACCAGCCAAATTTTGTAAGGCAACACCAAGATAACTATCTACATCTAATCCCACTAAATTTTGATCATGGGGAAATGTTTGTTTCACGCTAGAACAGTAATATTTACCTTCGCGTAGGGTTGGCTCACAGGGAGTATCAGCAATTTGGTATACAAAATTGGGCTGTAGTTGACGATTTGCATACCATGCAATCGTTTCCAAACTATCTCCAACCTGTTGGGCAAGATAAACATGGGAAACATCAAGGGCGATCGCAATTTGGCTGACTAGCTCAGGAAAGAATTCTTGACCAGTGACCGAAGCCGTACTATGCATCAATCCTTGGAAAGCTAGCTCTGCTTGCTTACGATCGGTAATATCCATCGCAATCCCAGCCGTACCAATTGACTCGTTAAAATCGTTGACAACTGGAGATTTAATTGTTTCTATCCATCGATAAGTGCCATCCGCAGCAAGGAGATGTTCCTCAGCCTGTTTTTGTTTCCCTAAATTTATAACCTCGCGATCGTCACGCCTATATATTTCAGCTAGCTCGTGAGGCCAGATATCCAAGTCAGTCAATCCAATTAATTGAGAGGATGTATAACCACAGGCTTGAGCAAATGGCTCATTAACTGCCAGAAATCGACCATCACGATCCTTGAGCCATGCAATATGAGGGATATTGTTCAGCAGCGATGATAACTGTTGTTCACGTTCTTTAGCTATTTCTTCACTTTTTTTGAGAGCTTGTTCAGCTTGTTTGCGATCGCTAATATCGCGTCCCACAATCAATACATCATCTTCACCATAGGCAACCACACGACATTCTTCTGCTTGTAAAACACCATCAACCCAAATCTCTTGTTCATAAATTTGTATTTCTCTAGTTTGGAGCGCATCATGTACAGCTTTCATCCGTCTTGCTGCCAAATCAGGCGGCAAGGTGTCCTCTACCATTGTCCCAATCAGAGATTGAGCATCACCAAGTAAGGGAAATGATGTGGGTACGATAAAATCAAGATACATGCCCTTGTGGTTAACTCGCATAATCAAGTCAGGCAAAGTATTGATCAGTGCGTGTTGTTGGGCTTCGCCAAGTAGTTGCTTTTCGTTCTGCCATAGTTGTTGGGTATGTTCTTGGACATGTTGCTCCAAACTATGCAGTCTTTCTAGGTCGCGCTTGGCTTGTTCTAGTTCTAGTTTTTGGGTGATCAGTTGCCGATCTTGTTGGTAGCGACGCAGGGCTTCTGTAACTGTGAGTTGTAAATCGATCGCATTCCAAGGCTTCGGTAGGAAACGATAGAGATTCACCCGATCCATCAAATTACTAACATCTTCAGCGCTTACTTGACTGGTGAGCATAATTTTTAAGATTTCGGGATGCCGACTATGAAGTTCAATTAAAACCTGCTCACCACTCATGTCAGACCCTAGCTGATCTACAATCACTAGAGGGACTTCTAGCCCATCAGCGAATAATTTTTCCACCAGTGTTATTGCCTCAGCCCCACTTTCAGCAACGGCGATCGCATAGTTGGGGAAACATCGCCTTAATTGAGTTCTCAGCTCAAGCAGAACGCTATACTCATCGTCAACACAAACAATCGTGGGGCTGCTCATTAATTATCTCCAAGCTATAAGAAATTTTGTTGGGACAATTCAAAGCTTAAAAATCGAGTGACTGATCTCTTTATCACTAATAGATTTACTAGGACTAAGCTAGGATCACCGAATTTTTTAAGCTTTAACATCATTCTCCCCGCGCATGATTTTGAAAACATCTTTGACTAACTTGTCACGAATACTAATAATCTTTTCACGACTAGCACTTACTTGGCTGTTTTTCTTCCGTTTTAGTTGGGCAAAGTAAAGCTTTATTTTTTTAAATTGACCATCAAAATGTCCATTATATCGAGATTGATCTAAGACTTGCTTAGATTTAAAAGAAGATGGTTTATAACGATCATGCAGACTGCTAAGGAGAAGTTCCACTTCGTCCCAATTCATAGCAATTTCGCTCACTTCTTCGGAAACAGTGCTTGAATGATTTGCTTGACCATATATTATTATAATTGCTTTACATACAGCAGCAAAAATCTTACCTAAATCCGTAAAGTCTGTCAGCCGATGAGGATACAAACCCATAACTAGAGAATCTCCACTTCTATCGCAACTATCTTTCTCAAAGTTTCTATCCAAATAAAATTTATGAACATTTTCTTCGCAATTACTGGTTGAACCATCTTTAGCGATCGCCCAACAATACGTAAAAATCCGTAAGGCTTTTTCAACTTGTCTTTGAATTTGTTCTTCAGAACCTTGATCCACACATAATTCACGCATTCCGATTGCAAATAGCAGGATAGTAGAATGAGTTCCAAATAGATAAATTGTCTCACTTGATATTGCGCTAGGCTGCTTAAGTATAGACATATCTATACTTAAAACATGGCTGGAGGCATTGTAGGCTTGAGAATAGCGAGAATCGCTATAGAAAAAGTTGTTGATCGGCAATTCCCTGATTAATGGAGTTACTTGTACTTCAACGTCTCCATACTTTTCATAATATTTTAATTCATCAATTTCAGGACGAGAAATATCTGTAACTTTTCCACCATTATCCTTAATTTCTTGATAACACTGTTTACCAATCGAAGAGTAACAAAGTAAAGCATGGTCAATCAATCTCTTCGCCCAGTCTAAGCATTCTTCACGACTAATTTGAGAATTGCGATCAAACTCTCCTAAATAAGCAAGAATTAGATAATTCCAACTTTGATAAGCCGACCAATAAGCGTAATAGGATTCACTCCCATCTCTCGCGGCGTAAATACGAGCTTTCTCTAATAAACGAATCGGTTCTAAAAGCGTTTCCCACCTTCCGCCAGGACGGTTAGTATAGGCGGATGTATACATATAAATCTTGGCATGAAATGCTGTTGCTCTAGATAAAATATAAAAGAAAGGATGAAAATTACTCTGAGAGAATTCGCCAATCTTATAATACTTGTACAATCTTTGTTTAACGTGAAATTCAGCCCTTTCTAAGCTTGTCAGAGCTTTTTGAATAGCCTGATATCGATCTGAATGTATGTTTTCATGATCATCAAGATCAGTAAGATAGTGATAGCGAAACTTACAGAGCCAATATCGAGCAACTCCTAAATCACTTAAATAATTCTTTTCTACATGCGGCTCAATTATATCTAAATATTTTTTACCAATTCGATATAGACCTTCTTGAAGATAAGCATCAGCAATCGCTAGATGTGCCTCATAGGCAACTAGACTCCAACTACGCTGCGATTCTGTTTCTATAAAATCAAATTGATCGTCCTTAGTGCGATATTTCCCATTAGCAAAAATAGTCTCTTCAATCTTTCCTTCCATTGCCATTAGAGAGAATGGATAAAAGTGTAAAAGTTTTTTTGCATCTCTAAATATGTCTAATTCTTCAATACGATGACAAAGCTCAGTCAAATATTTGTTAGCATCAATGCCAAGTTGTTTTATAGCCTTTAACCTTGCAAGAAGAGCAGATCGAGCAACTACTTCCAATAAGTCAAATCCGCAATACTCGCCACTGGCTAAATCATGATTGCTACTGATTTCTTCATAGCTCTTGTTCTCATAAATCGATCTCTCAACATCTTCTTCTTTACAGAGTTTTACGACTGTTTTACACCAAACAGGACTATGACTACTTTGTCCAATTACTTCCTCGTAACATAGAACTTCATTGGCGATTGGCATGTATTCTCCCAAGATTGGAATATCCCAAAATAAGACTCTATTTATCACTCCTGAAATATTTGAAACTGGACTACCAATACCTGTAATTTCTTCATAGAAATTGAGAGTGCCGCCATAGGAATTTTCAGTCAGTTTTGCGAATTGTTTGGGAAATCTTGGTTTGTAGTCTTCTGGAGGACGTACATGGAAATGGACTTTGGCTTTGTAAACGAATTGTTTTTCTAGCCCATCAATACTTTCTGTAAAGCCATGACTTGTGTTTTTTTCATATTGCAATAATTTTGGATTCAATAATCCTGTTTCTTCTCCATTTTGCTTGATATATAGAGGTAGTGGCTGTTTTTTTTCTATTTCAATATACTTGAGGTACACAGGAAACTCATCGGTTAATATCTCATTTTCAACTACGGATTGAGTAAGATGTTTTACAAAAGAAGCCGATAATATATTAGATTTATCTTTCTCTATTTCTACTTCATTAGAAAGCAGAGCTTTAACTTGATTGATACCACATTGAAATTCTATTCTATTAATTTCTCGTTCAACTTTGTCTACCAAGTCACGAATGATAGTATTTAGTTGTGAAGATTCAGGAAAATACTCATTAAGGAGTTTAACAATAATTGTCTCAATAAATTTTTGCCGTGAAGATCCTTCTAGTTCTTGAGAATCCAAATTAGCTGTTCGTAAGGCTTGATATGTATTGAGGGTAAGTTGGCATAAACGGGCGATATTGTTGGCATCTAAACCTGTGATTGGATGAGTAATGTCTTCTAATAATTTTTGAAGAATTGCTTCGCTAGGATTGACACCAATTTTTAGCTGATCGCGTTCATCAATTGATAGTTCAGAAAATTTACGAATTGCTCTAAGTTTCTCTTCTCTAGTTAAAGCTAATGGTTTATTCTTCAGATCATTTTGATCTTTAGCAGTGAGACTTTTTTGTGATTTATACTCTTGAATACTTTTAAGAATCTCGATCAGTTTACCAAGAGTTAGCCCTGGAACTGGATTTGCACTTTCTTCTGGATAATATTCTGGCATAACGGAGCGTAAAACCCGACGCACAAAAATACGATTGTCCTTCTGCCCCCATTGATTAGCGATACTACTCTCGTTAGGCTGTTCATGTCCTTTACTATTTTTGATCAAAAACAAGTCTGTTAAACAGGTCAGCAAATATCTGTATACACTTCTGTCTCGTTCTTCTTGGTTAGTTCTTGAACCACTCAAATTGTCTTGATTTTCTTCTAACCCTAATTTTTTATTTTTTTGAGTTCTAGAAACATGTACATTTTGTTCAGCCATTTTCTTTGCCTTTATTCTAAATTTACACAATTTTCAACTAGGGACATCCTATTTTGAGCATTAAATGCCCATGTTTCTGTTTATAAGGTTCAACCATGCACAAATAATAACTACATTTATGTACAGTATTTACAGTTTTAATGTTGTGAGCTAAGATATCTAGTAGGATTTGATAACAACGCTTATTGCATTGTACTAGCTACCTTGAATTTCTCAATCGTATAGTCAAGGTAAATAGTCAAAATTGTTGCTTTCACAAACTTTTAGTGCATGAGTCTTTAGCTATCCTTCAAGCCCTGAAAATATTATTGGATAGAGTTTTTTGGTTTTAAAATTTACTCTGGAGGCAATGATGAAAGTTAATAACAAGAGCAACTACTCAGAATATGATGAGCATCGATTAAACATCAAGTTGTCAAACGGCATTTTAGGCGATCACATCGAATCAGTACAAGTTCCCAGAGATCGAAATCATCATTCCTCTCAGATTGATCGATTAATGAGAAGACATTTAGAAATTCCACCTTTGCCTGAATTTATTGCCTTTACCATCGTCCGCATGGCAACAGCTACTCTGAGCATTTCAGTCCTAGTGATTTTATCGAAAAATACTAACAATTACCTTCAGGTATTGGTTCTGGGACTATTGATACTTTCTGTACTTGTCTTTCTTTGGATTTATTGTATGCGAGCGATCGCAACTCAGCCTCAACTAAAACATGGTGTTATTTATCTTTGGTTGTGTATAGCTTTCGGTGCAGTATTTGGAATTATCGAGGGAAACTATGTCTAATCTTCTCTACAAAAATCTCAACTATGAAGCAAGTTTACGAATTAGCTCTGCCGTGTGGATAAATGTGATTTCAAGCATTAGCATTTATATAATTGGGATCTATCTTGGTGCGGGTGTGATCAAAATAGATTGGGTTCGCCCAGTATTCTCAGCTCTGACAATTAGTACAGGAATGTCGGCATTGAGTCTTCGTAAAGTAACTAGAATGAACGATATTCTCCATGAGAGTGATAGAGATATTCTGATCCAAAAACATCAAGACAGTCTATATACTTACCAACCAGGGCAATCCAATACAAACTTACTACCCCAGAAAGATAGTGAAGAAATTTACTATCAAGGTTGGTAATTAGCTCACATTGCTATATGTTGACGTGCTGTCTTTTGTACCACCGTACATCAACATACGAATTTAGACGGATACGTCTATCCTTTGGGCAATGCGTAACTTAGCCGATCGCGCTCTAGGGTTTGCTCTAGTTTCCTCATCAGTAGCGATGATGACTTTTTTGGTTAGCACTTGTAAGCGATCATCCTCGCGAAAAGTATGCTTAACAATTCGATCCTCAAGACTATGAAATGTAATCACAGCAATTTTACCGCTAGTCTTTAACCAATTAGGAGCAATGGCTAACCATTTTTCGAGACTTTCTAATTCTCGATTAACGGCGATTCGCAAAGCTTGAAAAGTTCTGGTGGCGGGATGAATTCTACCGTGACGATAACTGGAGGGAACGCAAGCAGAAATTGCATTAGCTAGTTCCAATGTAGTCTTAAAGGGACGCTTCTCCACAATTTGACGGGCAATCCGCCGCGACAGTCTTTCTTCGCCAAGTTTAAAAAAGATATCCGCAAGTTCTACTTCTTTATAGTGATTGATGATTTCAGCCGCAGTGAGAGTTTGGCGATTATCCATTCGCATATCGAGATCGCCTGACTCGCGGAAACTAAATCCCCGCTCGGCAACATCAAACTGAGTCGAACTCACACCCAAATCCGCCAGAATGCCATCAAATTTTAAATCTGATGATGGCTGATATTCACAAAAGTTACCGCGCCAAAAACTAACCCGATCTGCATAATCCTTGAGGGTGTCACTTGCGGCAGCGATCGCCATTTCATCCCGATCAATCCCTACTAAACTTACATTTTCTGCTGCTTGCAAAATTAACGCGCTATGTCCACCCCCGCCCACAGTGCAGTCCAGATATACCCCACCTGCAACAATTTCTAAGCCTGCGATCGTGGGTTCGGCAAGCACGGGAACATGATGAAACTGGGCAGTCATATTTTTTGATGTTTGAATAGATAAACTAGGTGGGGCTTTGTGTCCCTTTTAGGTTTGTAAACTCAGCAATTCTAATTATAAAAATCGGTTTTTTGAAAGCCCGCCGTTGGCGGGCTTTCAAAAAACCGATTTTGGTGTTTCCAGCGCCGAAGGCGCTGGAAACACCAAAATCGGTTTCATAATGAGAATTGCTGTTGAAAACCAAGCACCTTAATCGCTATCAATATGTATCTTGATAATCGCAATAAGGTAACCAAAGTCATTAATATAGTCTACTGTGCTGTTTATTTGCCGAATTTGTCACCATGAAACATACTCTCTCCGTTGTCGTCCAAGATGAGGCAGGCGTGCTGACCCGTATTGCTAGCTTGTTCGCCCGCCGAGGTTTTAATATCGAGAGCCTTGCGGTTGGGACTGCTGAGCAAGATGGATTTACGCGCATTACGATGGTTGTCTCAGGCGACGATCACACGATTGAGCAAATCACTAAGCAGTTGCATAAACTGATCAATGTGATCACAATTCTTGATTTTACCGATATTCCCTGTGTTGAGCGCGAGTTGATGCTCGTTAAGGTGAACGCCGCGCCAAATGTGCGATCGGAAATTATTGAAATATCCCAAATTTTCCGCGCCCGTATTGTTGATGTAGCTGATGATTTCCTAACGATCGAAGTGGTGGGCGACCCTGGAAAGATGGTGGCGATTTTGAAGATGTTAAACAAGTTTGGCATTCGTGAAATTGCCCGTACTGGTAAGGTTTCGCTGACCCGTGAATCAGGTGTAAATACGGAATATCTCAAAATTTCTAAAAACAGCCTAGGCAGCGCGATCTCTAATTTTTAGCTTTTAAGCGATCACTAGTTGTCACAGTCCTAAGTTATTGCTCGGCAAGGATATGCGGCGCTAAGCGCCGCACTGAACTAAGCAATTAAAAAAAAAAGTTGCACCCCGCAGGGGTGCAACTTTTTTTTGGAGTAGTGATATAGATTAGCGATTGCGCTTATCATCAGGCGATTTCTAATCTACACCTGCTTTTAAAGCCTTGGTTATAACTCTAATGGCTAATTATTTTTTATAGAACTCTAAAACGATGACTATTCAACAAATTGATTTGGCTATATTAGAACTTCCTCCGCCCCTAATCTCACAACGTCAAAAATCACCACAAAAAGCAAGGACAGATAAGTTATGACCAGTCATCTATGGATAACTCTACAATTTGTCCAAAATCTGATTTGTTACGAGTGATTAAAGTTGCATTGTTTGTTAAAGCGATCGCGGCAATTTTGAGATCCATGTTTCCTAGACGGGGATACGCTTTGCGTAAGCGTTGATGTTCTAGGGCAGATGCACGGCTAAAAGGGATAATAGTGATCGCTTGGTAATTGATTGCTAGTTGCTGTAATCCTTGATAGGCAAAGATTTGTTCATCTAATGTTTTTGCTCTAGCTAAAAAAGCGAGTCTTCCTCTAATCTGCTCTTCGTAGGTAATGACGGTAACAGCAACTTCAGGATCTTCTATCTCTGCAAGTTTGGCTAAGATTCGCTTTCCTTCTTGTCCATTGCGCTGAATCAGGCTGAGATGATCGGTATCAAAAATATACATGATGCTCTATTCAGCAGATTTGCGCCATTCTTGACCGAGGCGATTTGCTTCGTCAAAGGTGGGATCGTTTTCAAAGCTACCTGCGACTTTTAACCACCAAGGTGTTTTTTTCTGAACAAATACAGATAGCATTTGTCGCATTTGCGCGAGTTCTGTTTCTAATGCAGCAACTCTAGTTTCTAGATGTTGAGATTTATCTTCAAGCTTCTGAGAGAGCATAGAAGTTTTTGGTGAGATAAGGTTATGTGGCTATTATAGCAAGATGTTTGCAAGTGTAAATCTACGCGATCGCCTAACTAATCGTCCCTAATCGCACAACGTCATAAATCATTGCGAATATTAGCTAAACCCAAATGTTGTTTGGTAATCGCCTGACTAATTGCCGCCTCCTGTTCCTTAACCGCAGTCTCGCGTAGAGTTGCCAGAAAGTCACGGAACTTTTGCATATTGAAATGGAAGTTTTAATTTAAAATGTTGAGAGCATGGTTAAAAAATAGAATGGAATTAGTAATTCTTTTGTATTGATAGAGATAGACAAATGGAAGTTCAATAATCTATCACCAGTTTCGACTCATTTAATTTTGTAGTATTTCTTCAAGCAATCAGCGTATATTCTAGGAAAGAGTTTTAGGGAATTAATTTGGATAACTACAAGCAACTTATTACTGAAATTGATGCGATTAATCACGCTTGGCACGCTATGCGAGATTTATTAACCAAAGCATCACCAATTGCAACATCTTTGCGAGATATTAAGGGGCGCTTGCAGCTAAGGTTACTGCGTGAATTTTCAGATCGCGTTTATCTTGTTCCAGATCCAACTCATCGGTCAGAAGAACGACTCTATAGCGTTAAATTACGGATTCCAGTAACTATTAATGTTGAGGGCAAAGCTAAAAAGGTGGACGATGCTATGCACTTGCCAGAGCGAAAAGTTAAAATTTGGATAGAAAAAGGCTTGGTGACAGAATCAGAATTACGAAATTGGCTCAATATTAGCTAAAAAAGTTAAGTTTAGGAATTAAAATAAATGCTAGAATTTTGAAGAAAATTATAGGGGTATTTTCGATGCAGTGGGATTTGGGCAAAATTTGGGGGGATGGTTGGTTTTTTTATTTAATAACGATTGTAGTTTTTGGACTTGGATTAGGGTCTGAGGTGTTTGCCTTACATAAAACTAACCGAAAATTTCAGGAACTAATAAAAAATCTAAAAATCCTCGAAGACAATAAGAATAAAGGTATCTCGTTCAAAGGTCACGAAAAATGGTTTAAAGAAAATCTCTTAGCCGAAAAAGTTGACCCAATTGATAGCAAATTCCGTTTACAGCAATATCCTAGAGAAATAGCAGTTATACCTCGTAGCTCTTTGCGATTCATTCCGCCTATTCTGACTGCCATAGGAGTGCTGGGGACTTTTTGGGGAATGTCATTCGGATTGATGGGGGTAACAATTAATGCTAATGATGTTAATCAATCCTTGAACAGTGCAATCACCTTAATTGATGGCATGAAAACTGCTTTCTTTACTTCATTACTTGGTTTGGGCAGTAGCACCATTTTGTCTGCTATTTTGGCAGTAACGGATAAACTGAGACGAGATCGATGCTATAGACTGCGCCAGCAGTTAGATGAGGTAGCAACTCTAGAAACTACTGAGAAGGCGATGGCTCGCCTTAATTTTGATTCAACAGCAGATGCAGCAAAGCAACTTGCAGGATTAGCGAGAGAGTTTAATGCAGAAGCTATTGGTAAAGCTGTTGGTCGAGCGATTGCTCAACAGTTTGATGTGATTGTTGAATCCCGTCTAGCACCAACATTTACTCAAATTGCTGACTCACAATTGCGCCTAGAAAAGCTTACTAATGATCAACGTGAAGTTCTTGCTAATCTAATTGGCAATATGAGAACAGAGCTAATTGTTCCCGTCACAGAAAGATTAGATCAAAGTGCTAGCCTATTAAATCGTAGTGCGGAAGTTTTAGAATCAGCATCAAATGCTATTCAAGTCTTAAATCAAGATTTAGCAGGAATTGCACTTAAATTGGCGGAGGCTTCAGTAACTCTTGAAGGTTTTCAAAGGCAAACTCTTGTTCAATTAATGCAGTTCGCTAACAGTCTTCAAGATACACTTACTCAATTTCAAACCGCTACCCGTGATGTTTTGGTGGATACAGCTACAGAAATTCGTGAAGGAACCAAAGCGATTTTGACTCAAGCGCAAACGACTTTCCAAGAGCAAAATGGAATCTTACGAACGGTAGGGCAAGAAACTTCGGGTTTGATGATTAGTGCTAGAGAGTCTTTGGTGGCAAGCCTCACTAATATCGATACTCGCTTACAGCAGATGAGTGATGCTACACAGCAACAGTTAGAAAATTTTCAAGTTGCCTATCAGCGCAATTTACAAGAATTTTTTGATCGCCAAAACAACTTGTTGGAAGAAAGCTTAGGTAAACAGCGTGATGGTTTGGCTGGAGTCGTTAGAGAGCTAGACGGCATATTTCAAAAAGAGTATGAACGACGTAAAGAGCTTAGGAATGAAAAATAAATAACTTATGCATTTCAGTTATTTTGAGGAATAGCTCTATAATTCCATTTAGGAAGATATTCATCAAAAATGATAGGTAGATTTTC
>NZ_JACJQY010000072.1 GCF_014696925.1 Phormidium tenue FACHB-1050
AAACCCAAGGCAAAAGTCCAGTGGCAGTTTCAGGCTACATGGCTATACGGCATCGTCGAACCTGCGACGGGAGAAAGCTTTTTCTATGAATTTAGTCATCTGGTAGTGTGTCACATTTGTTGAGAGATTGAGGAGGGATGAAAACAAAACTCATATCTATTGATAAACAAGCCAATGACAATATCATGCATCACAATCGATTTAGAGAAGCAAATCGTCTTTCTAGCTAGTCGCTTAATCCGAGTTCGTAAAGTTAGATGCTTACGTTCAATTTTCTGAGTGTTTTGCTTGCCTATCATGTGGGTATCAGGGTCAAGAATCCTTTCGTATGCTCCCCAAGCATCAGTAAAAACCTGCTTAATTCCAAATGGTTTTAACAGATTTACTAGTTTAACTAAGGATTGATCTTTATGGGGAGCTAATACGTAAGCTAAGACTTTCCCAGTCGCATGATCAATGGCGTGCCATAACCATCTTTGCTGTTGTTTGTTGCCAACAAAACTCCACATTTCATCCATCTCTGCTTCTTCGACCTCATAAAGGTCAACATCTAGGGTTGCTAGATCAAGTTGTTCTAGCAGAGGATAGTTAACCAATTCTATTTCTTCCTCCTTTTTTTTAACTCTTTGATTACGGTGTTAGGGCTAATCCCCAATACTCGACCTGTATCTCTAATCCCACTACCATTGATTGCCATCTCTTCGATTTGTTGTTTTATTTCTGGACGATATCCTTGATATGTGTAATCGAGAATAAAGGTCTTACGAGTACAGTTAGAATTACAGCAAATGTAACGCTTTTTACCTGTACTACTTTTTCCATAGCGTTGGATATCTACCTCTCCACAAGTTGGACATTTGACTGCTTCAAATACCATCTTTTCTCTCTTTTCTTAACTCCTGCTGACTATACCTTATTTTGCTTCTATCAACAAATGTGACACACTACCGCTAACTGATCATCTAAAGACAAAGACTCTATAGCATTTAATGCTTCTTGAAATCCTGATATTTGTTGAGAGAGCATATAAGTGTTTACTACAAGTTGCGATCGCTATTGTAGCAACACCTATATGCCCTATATGTTATTTTCTGCGATCTATGGCTTCTGTTCAGGGAACATACACTTATCAGAATCGCAACCCGCAGGGCCCGCATCCATCAACTCACCCGAATCATAACGCAACAAACTCGCGTAAAAATCATCAGACTTGCGACATTCTAGCACCTCAGCACTGAGCTTCTCATAGGTAGCCTTATCGATTGGCTCAAAGGGCAAGCGAGGGAAAGTTTGTAGATCATCAAAACGCGCCAACAGCGCCGCCGAGATATAACCCTCATCATCACGAATCGCTTCGTAAATCTTCTTCCCTAAAGGCTCGATTTCATGCTCGCGCAACTCCAAGGTTGCCGAAGTATTATGACGGGTGTAATACTTCTGTACCTGCATATAGAAGTCAAACTGCGCCATCACATCGAACTTACTGATGTCTACCTTATCAGCACCATCAAGGTCAGCCCAAGACACGCTCACAGGAATCTCCACCAGCCATTCCGTACATCTCGGATCGAAGGGATCATTGAGCAATTGTCCATTCTCATCCTTATCTGATTGCGAAGGAATGATGCTATAGCCATAGTCCATGCAAGCCCGCGCCACAGGATCTTCCTTACGGAAAGTAATCCGACGGATAAAGCGCTGTGCCTTCGGTGGATGCCACCCTGGGGAAGCACCAGTCAGTAAAGATTTTGTGCCTGCTGGCTGGGTTGTCGTGCAGCGATTGGGGCGGCGTAAACCATGAGCGTCACAATATTCCCAAACCGTCTGATGCACAATCTCACGCCAGCGATTTAGATAATCAGCTTCCTTCTCTTTGAAGTCTAGCCCCTGCACAGTGTCAGGACGACCCGCCTCAAACCAGCGCAACCATTCCACACCAAAGGCATGAACAAAGAAGTCAAATAGTCCTGTGAAGGATACGCCCACAATTGGGTCAACTTCACGACTAAATTGATAGCGTTCTTCATTGAAGCGATGATTGAGCAGCGCGGCAACCGACAAAGCACCTGCTTTAAAGGCTTCTTCCTGTTCTTTCTCATTGCGAGGATTGAGTTGATTAAGATGCACCTCAGACAAATTACAATGGAAGTCTGCCCCAGTTATCTCCCCGCATGGATTTAGAGCGTAACGCTGTAATCTATGCTCTAGCTCACGTTCAGAGACTTCAGGTTGATGATTCTTTAACCATTCTTTTCCTTCTCCTTTCACATAGGCAGCAAGGAAATCACGCTTGAGTTCGGTCGTTGTAATCAAGTCAGCATTAGAACGGGCGATCGCCTCACCCGCCCATTGAATTGCACCTTCACCCGAATAATATTGCTTGCGAACGGCATCAATACATTCTTGTTCGGTCGGTTTGCGATGGAATACACGGGTATGATTTGCCATTCTCAACGCATCACGCTCAGGATCAATGCGCCAGTTACCCGCTTCATCCTGCTGCCAGAGATTATCCTTGGCGACAGAGCCTAAAGCATCTTCTGAAGAGAATTGCCTCATGCCGGCCGACCTTCGGATGTTCCCTGCCACGATACAAACTGCGGCTTCATCGATGAGGATGCAGCACTCGACGGAGGTGAGTTGACGACCGATCGCTTTATTTAAAATGTTGGCACAGCGATCGTAGAGCGTGGGCAACTTGACAGGATTTGCCATACCGCCAAAGCCCTTGAGGGGTTCACCACTGGGGCGAACATCGCTGATATCAACGGTGATTTGAACAGGCTTAGTCGCATCAAATTTTTCGTTGCTAGAGAGTTCGAGCAAAGATTGATAGGACTTAACCCAACCTTGACGACTATCGCCAACGTAGAATTTAACGGCATTGTTGGCATAGTCAAATTCGACTTCGGTATTGTGGCGGCGTTTTTCGACAGGAGTATCACCGATCGCACCGATGACATTGACTTGCAACTGGTTACGAATTACGGGCAGTTGGCTAATGTACTGCGGCTCTAATACGCCGCCAGTGCCAGAGCCTTGCATGGCGAGATCCATCATCAAGCCAAAGGAGCGCCAGTCGATTACGTTAGTACTGGTGCAGTTATAGGAGCCTGAGAAATTTTCAGGTCGATCGACCCAATCCGTACCGCCAACCCACAGCCAACGCCCAGAGGTGAGGGATTTAAGCTGTTTCTGCATCTTGTCAATGAGGTCAGCTTGTTCTTTGGTCAGCTTACCTAGCGTTTTTAAACCTGTAAGTGTGCGATCGCATACTTCTGCCCAGCTTTCCCGCTTGTTATTATATTTGCGGCTATAAGTCCTGAAAAATACGGGATAAGCGGCAGGAGCGCTGTCGGGAAATCGAACCTCTTTGTGGACTCGTGTAAACTCTTGTACCATACATACTCACAAAAATGTATTTGAGCATATCACACATATAGTGTTATGTTAACTATGTAAGCCCTAAAAAACACTACTAGTGTTGCCTAACTTGATTTTAAAAATTTGAATAGCTCATGTTTGGCATTGTGTAGATAGGCTCTCAAGTTAAGATAGAAAAAAGTTTTATTTATTAGTTGTTTGTTCTTTGGAAAGGTCATGAGTACATTTAGCAATATGTTGGAGCCTCTTGAGCCAACGAAGAAATTCGTTCTGGGATTGCCTGAAAATCCTAAAGCCAAACCCCTACAAAAAAGGCAAAAGCAGTGGCTAACAATTAGTATTGGGTTGATGTCTCCAGATAATCTCTTGCTTTTCTTAGAAGCAATCAACAACTTAACAGATTCAATCGACGAGTGGTGGGTAGAAATGCCTGCTGAATTTCATGAAATTTTCAATAACCTTGATCACTCAGATCAGCTTAAAAAAGAGAAAATTACTTTCTGGCAAATGACTGGCATGACACTTTCTCTTACATGGGCATCTGTAGTGTGTTTTAAAAATTTCTTTAAGTTATTTGAGTCCACTGTGATTAGGTTGTTGGCTGCCATTGAGGAGCAAATTTCTATAGATGAAGCATCTGAGGATCTTATCCAAGTCACCTTAAATTCTGGGCAGGAGAAAACTGTTAAGCTAAGGGAGTTACTTGAAGATAATAATCTGAAAGATAATATTCAGTATAAAAGTGAATCATCAATCTCAATATTGCCAAGGCGTACAGCTTAAAATTCTTACTTCTAGATTGTACTGAATATCGCAATAGTTCTGATTGTCTAAGTCTTCATCTTTCAGTGCATAGAAAACTGTACAGCCAGTAAAAAGCTTAGTCTTACCGTTTTTTGCTCTGAAAGATTTATCTTCAATTCTTTTACCAAGTTTGACATAAACATATAGATATCTAGTATTGAAAGAAGATTTTGAGATTCCTTCATTACTACTACGAACAACTCTTACTCCATAAACATATCCATCGCTTTGAGCTTCCGTGAACTCTTCCTCAGGAATCTTGACATCTATGACCATAACTTAATTTATTTCACTATCTACAATATTTTCGAGAGCCAGAGAAATTTTCGGGGCAATCAACTCATTCTTGACAACCAACTCACAATCAATATCGAGAGATACAGACTTTATCTGAATCCCTCATCGTCTTATCAATCAGGATAATGTTGCTGTCGAGCAGTTTTCCTAGTTTTTTTAACTTGTAAGTGTGCGATCTCATACTTCAGCCCAGCTTTCGCGTTTGTTATTATATTTACGCCTATATGTCCTGAAAAATACAGGATATGCGGCAGGATCGCTATCGGGGAATCTGACCTCTTTGGAGATCAGTTTGAGTTCTTGCACCATAAAAATGCTTTTGTTTTAACGATGAGTCAGATAATACCTTAACTCACATTTAGCGGTAAACGCTCAACAAAAATTATTCCTTACGCTATTAGTAGATTTTCGCTTGCTTAAAGTTTGTGTTGCTATAGAAGTTTGGTGGGTAAGCCATCAATGCTGATCTGATTTTTTTCTTGCCAATAGGCATATACCCCTTCTTCACCTTTCTTCTCAGCCCATTCTTTTAAAATAGTGCGATCGCCTGAAAACTCATAAAAGGGAACCGCAAAACCACAGGATGTTTGCACAGATTCCACTTTGACGCGCACGATTTGGCGAGTACCAGCGATCGCAGGAAATAGAGATAAATATTCTTGCCATGCTGCATCTCTGGGGCGGATTGGTTCGCCTTGACCATAGAGGCGCAGAATGAGAGGCTTCTCCGTGAAGCTACAAAGCATGACAGTAATTCGGCTGTTTTCGAGGAGATGTGCGGCGGTTTCATTGCCGCTTCCTGTGAGATCAAGATAGGCGATTTCAGATTCGCTAATTACACGCAAAGCATCCATTCCTTTAGGAGATAGATTCACGCGACCCTCATTCGGAGCGCTTGCCACAAAGAAAATATGTTGAGCTTCGATGAATGTTTGCAACTCAGTCGTAATGCGATCGTAAAATTTAGACATCTGTTTAACTATTTAACTATCCAATCCTTGTAAATTAATATATAGCTATAGCCACCTGTATCAGGACAAATCAAAAACCAAATAGTGTGAGGCAGCGCTTTGCGCCGCCTCACACTATTTGGTTTTTATGTCCTAACAAGAATGGCGACAGCTATAGTTGTCGCCACTCACTTCTTGGCGACAGCTACATTTTTGTAATTGGTGAGTATTTTCAATAACTCCTCGTTAAGCATTGTGTAGCCTTGGTTATTGAGATGCAGAATGTCTCGGCTATAGATTGGGCGAACCTTGCCACTCTCATCTGCTAAAAGTGTTGCTGCGTCTAAAACAATAACGCGATCGCTTTTGAGAGATTTGATAAATTGATTAATCTCAATAATTGCGCGATCGGCTTCTTCTGGCCAATAAGCTCGAACCGATTGAGATAACTCACTAGTCGGAAAAATCGTAGTAAGAATGACGGTTGCTTTTAGTTCTTGAGTTAATCGATCAACAATTTTTTGAATGTTTTGTTTGCAATTATTGACTATATTCTGTGATTGATTGGGGAATTCCGCAATATCTCTGAGGTCGTTCACACCGACTTGGACGACGACGATTTGAGGTGATAACGAGGCAACATGGGCTGATAGCCTTCTTAGTACTTGATCAGTCGTTTGTCCATTGATGCCGCGATTGATGAATTCAAAGGGGATATTGGCGATCGCTGGCCAAGCCACCGCACGGGAGTCTCCAAAAAATACGACTAAGGGCTTGTTGAGATCACGATTTGATATGGGACTAGAAGGATACATATTCAATCCATAGGGATCGATTAGAGATTCAGTGATGGCTGATGGTTGATTATTGTTCTGTAACCAAAAAATTAGCCCAAAAGATCCACTGAGAAGGAGCAGCAAAATAGCTATGGCAAAGTATATTTTGTTCATAAATTTATCCTCCAATTGTCCTCCAAAAAAGAAGGCGGCGCATTGCGCCGCTTTCTTCTTAACATTTTGGATTAAATTGGATTAAAAATGTTTTTCAGCAAATTGACGAATGCGATCGCAACCTTCGCGAATTGTTTCTAAATTAGTGGCGTAGGATAGACGGATGCAATTATCGAGACCGAAAGCAATCCCTGGAATCAGCGCAACCTTCTGATCCTCTAGCAATTTGTCACAAAATTCTAGAGAAGGGATGCCGAATGCCTTGATGCTGGGAAATAGATAGAAAGCTCCATCAGGTTTGGGACAAGTAAACCCTGAAATGGAAGTTAACAGATCATACATAACGTCGCGACGTTCAGCGAAGGCTTTCCGCATAGTTTCCACACAGTCCTGAGAATCATTGAGGGCTGTAACTGCGCCATATTGAGCAAAGGTACAAATATTCGAGGTGCTATGGCTTTGAATTAGAGTGGCTGCTTTGATAATTTCGGGTGCGCCAGCCAAATAGCCAACTCGCCAACCTGTCATTGAGTACGCTTTGGCAAAACCGCTACTGATTAAGGTGCGATCGTACATCGCGGGACTTACTGAGGCAATACTGATATGGGTCGCGCCATCGTAGAGAATCTTTTCGTAAATCTCATCGGAGACAATATACACATGGGGATGTCGTTCCAAAACTTCGGCAAGAGCCTTGATTTCCGCAGGTGAATAGACCATCCCTGTGGGATTAGAAGGCGTATTAAGCACAAAAAGCTTGGTTTTGGGGTTAATCGCCGCTTCTAATTGCTCAGGGGTGATTTTGTAGCCAGTTTCCTCAGTTGTAACTACAAAGACTGGATTTGCATCGGCAAGTTTTGCCATTTCAGGATAGCTCACCCAAAACGGCACAGGAATAATCACTTCATCCCCCTCATCAAGAATTGCCATCATCAAGTTATACAGTGAGTGCTTCCCACCATTAGTTACGATGATTTGTTCGGGCTTGTAGGTTACTTGATTGTCGCGCAGGAGCTTGGCTGCGATCGCCTGTTTGAGTTCGGGTATACCTGCGGCGGCAGTATAGCGAGTCTTGCCTTGGTCGAGTGCAGTCTTAGCAGCAGCCTTGATATGGTCGGGTGTATCAAAGTCTGGTTCGCCAGCACTAAAGCTACAAACATCAATTCCACTAGCCTTCATTGCCTTAGCTTTTGCGTCGATCGCTAGAGTTAAGGAGGGCTGAATATTACGAAGTCTTTTTGCCAGTTGCATGTTTTCTGGAGGAGCGGAGGCATCTTTATGGGATTAGTCTCGCATTGTATCAAAGCATACTTGCTAGAGTTTGATAGATTTTTAACAATTTAAGATTTAAACCCCCAAAGTAGTGGCGGCGCAAAGCGCCGCTAGAGTACGCAAAGCCTCATTGATAAGCCCGAATCATCGCTTGTGTACCTTGCTCTGCACCCAGTCCATCATCGAGTTGACTCACTTTATAGAAGTTTTGCATGGCTAAGGCGATCGCAGGTAAATCTACGGGAAAATCAAGATTTTGGCGATCGCTGATTTCTTGCACCAGTCGCAAATCCTTGAGCATATGTTTGATGGCAAAACCTGCTTGATAATCACCTTTAGCAACTTTCATTCCTAGATTATTTAAAGCCCATGAGCCAGCCGCCCCACTACCGCAGACATCAACTACTAATTGGGGATCAACACCCATTTTCTCGGCAATCTGCATCGTTTCGCAGAGAGCCAGCATATACACAGATATAAGAGTTTGATTGCAAAGCTTGACGGCTTGACCACTACCGATCGCCCCGCAATGTTTGATATTGCTACCCATTGCTTCAAATAGGGATAAACATTCTTGCAAATCTTCGGGATTCCCACCCACCATAAAAGTCAATGTGCCATTGCGTGCGCCCACATCGCCGCCTGAAACTGGTGCATCCAAGAAGCGCAAACCGTCATGCATTAAGGCATTGCCAATATTTTTTGCTGCATCACTGCCGATGGTACTGGTATCGATAAATAAGGTGTTGGCTCTGGCAAAATGCATTGCTCCTTGATCTCCGATTAACACCTCGTTGACATCAGGGACATCACCTAGGCAAGAAAAAACCACATCAGCTTCGCTGACTGCATCTTCTAGGGACTCAGCTAATGTGCCACCTACACTCGTAAATGTAGAGATGGTGGGGCGCTCTTTAGTGCGATTCCAACCTAGTACCGAATATCCTCGTTTGACTAAGTTGGCTGCCATTGCACCACCCATTACGCCTAAACCCAGAAATGCAATCTTTTGAGTCATACCTATAAATTTATAAAGCTGATCGAGCTTTATAAATTTACTATATAGTCAGCTACAGCTAGAGTTTCTCGTATCCTCATGAAGAATTACCAAAAAAACTCGCTATGACAATTCAAAACCCAAAATAAAAGTGGCGGCGCGAAGCGCCGCCACTTTTATTTTGGGTTTTCATTAAATCTTTTACTACTATAGAAACTGTTGGATTAAAGTGGCTAGTTGTTTGAGTTTAATCGGTTTACTGAGATATTCATTGGCTCCTGCGGTAAGACATTTCTCGCGATCGCCTTCCATGGCAAGTGCTGTCACTGCAACAATTGGGACATCAATCAAATTCTGAGCGCGAATCCGTTTGATCGCTTCAAGTCCATCCATACCAGGCATTTGGATATCCATTAGGACTAAATTTGGCTGCTCTGACAACACTAAGTTAATTGCCTCCAGTCCATTTTTGGCAATAATCAGCCGATAGCCCTTGGCTTCTAGATAGCTAGAAATTGTCAGGATATTCGCTTCATTGTCTTCGGCTAGCAGAATTAGCGGCGAAGAATCGGTCGAGTCATTAGTTGAGGCGATCGCTTCTGAATCTAACTTTGGTAATGCTTGGGGAAGAGGAATCGAGGTGCTGTCATAGGGGAGTGAGACAGTAAATCGACTACCGATATCTAATTCACTAGTGACATTAACGTATCCATGATGTAGCTCGACTATGCGTTTGACTAGCGCTAACCCCAATCCCGCTCCATCATATTGACGGTTGAGAGCGCTATCGATTTGGACAAAGGGTTGGAATAGGGTTTTTAGGGCTTCAGGGGCGATGCCGATACCTGTATCGATGACAGCAAAATGTAACCAGTGAGTGGGGTTATTTTCACTCGTTACACCATCACTAGCTGCATTTACAGATTCGAGCATCACTTCTAGCGTGATTTGCCCCCCGTCTGGCGTAAATTTCACAGCATTGTTGAGCAGATTGATTAACACTTGGCGAATCCGACGTTCATCAATCATCATTTCAGGAAGGAAGGGCGCGACTTCCATGATTAAATGCAATTTTTTTTGCATGGACTGCTGCTTGACAAACATGATACTGGACTGACAAAGCCGATTAACATCTGTTAAGGAGCAATCCAAGACCAATTTACCTGCTTCTATTTTGGAAAGATCGAGGATGTCATTGATCAGTTCTAGTAAATGATTGCCGCTTCTTTCGATGATTGGTAATATTCTCTTCTGTTCTTCACTGAGTAGTCCAAAGACTTCATCCATTAGCCCTTCCGTAATGCCCAGAATTGCATTGAGAGGAGTGCGAAGTTCATGGCTCATATTAGCGAGAAACTCATCTTTGTGGCGAGTAGTACGCGCTAGTTCTTGGTTAGATATGGCTAGTTGTTGATTTGATTCGATTAATTGTAGCTGCGCTTGTTTGCGTTCTGCTAGTTCTTGTTGCAACCGTTCAAACAAACTGGCTTGTTGAATGGCAATCGCTAATTGATTAGCGATTTGTTGTAATAGTTGCGCTTCTGACTCTTGCCATACTCGTTTGTCTTGGCAGGCATGAATAACCAAAACACCCCAGATTTTTTTAGTGGACGTAGGTGAAACCCATTGATGGGTTTCAATCCCATGCAAATCTTGGAGGATTGGGGCGACGATCTTGGACTTAACCTGACCTTCGAGAGAATATTCGATGAGGCAATCTGTCCAGACATCATTCATGACATCGGGAATAATGCGGGGGTTGCCCTGCCAGTAACAATCGAGGATATCCTGCGCCCAAACTTCATTCTCCCAACTACGGGATTTGAGTTTTGGGAAATTCTCACTCACAGCTTCTTCGACTATTTGGCTGCGACCATCCGCAAAAAGTTGGAAAATAATTACGCGATCGCCATAAAACAAATCTCTGACCTGTTGAGTAGCCGTTGCCAAGATATCAGGGATATTTAATGATTCGCGAATTTGTTGAGTGAGAGCCTCCAACATTTGCTGCTGACGTAATTGTTGGTGAATGATTTGCTCGGCTTGTTTGCGATCGCTAATATCACGGCATACACAAATCAACAAATCATCCTCTGTAAGGGTGAGCGACAATCCCTCAGTAAAAGTAGTTCCATCTTTACGGATGGCGATCGCTTCTCCTCGCCAACTGCGATCGCGCCCTAGCACAGGAAATACTTCCCGTTCAAATCGAGCAAGTTCCTCTGGTGCATATAACAGTGTCCAAGATCTGCCTATAAGCTCTTCAGAATTTTTATAACCAAACATTTCTAGATGCGCTTGGTTCAAATAGATATAGTTATTCTCTTGTAAAATCGCAATTCCATCGATCGCTGCTTCCATAGCCGAAAGTTGTTGTTGTAATGCTTTTTGAGCATGTTTGCGATCGCGGATATCACGGACAATCCAGAAAAATTGAATTTCCTTAGTAGCGAGACTAATATTTTTCGTGACAGTGATTTCGACAGGAAAAGAATTTCCCTGTCGAGATACCAGCGTAGTCTCCCAATTTGCATTAATAATGACTGAGGTTAGCAGATGATTGAGGCGGCTATGGAAAATCTCGCTCTGGTTAGGGGCAACAAAAACAATAAATGGTTTATCTCTAATAAACTCATGGCTAATCGCTAACTGATTTAAAATTGCTTGGTTAGCTTCTTTGATGTTGCTAGATGCGTCAGTAACCAGATAGCCATCGGGAGAAAAGGTAAATAAATTGTGATAGCGTATCTGTTCGTCTTCCAGATGATGTTGCTTCTCAATTAGTTCTTCAGTACTGCTTCTCAACTCCTCAATTGTGCATCGCAAATCTTCACTTGTCCTTACTAACAACGCATTGCTTTCTTTTAGGGCAGCTCGCTGACTTGCTATCAAATCTTCAGCTTTTAGTCTGACTAGTTCTGGCAAATTTAGAAATTGGAGTAAGAGTGTCTGGGTTACAATCCCCACTAATTCATTCTGTTCGCCTATGACTACTAACCTATGGATATCTCTCTGTTCCATAAGTTGCTGCACAGTATTGAGCGACTCTTCAGCCCTGACCGTAACTATTGGCTGTCTCATTACCTCGTGCATCAACAAGCGATCAATTGGTTGACGCTCAATTGACAATCGCACTACATCCCGCTCAGTTAAAATCCCGATCGCCTGCCCATCTTCTATTACCAACACGCAGCTTGATCTTGCCTTTAGGTGCAGTTGCTCTAAATGACTTGGACGAGCCCCTTTGTCCTCCCCGACAATCATTTGAGCGATCGCATCAATGACTCGCTCGTTAGGATTAACTACTAAAGGATCACTAACTATTGCTAGCCTTAGTTCATTAAGCTTAGTATCTATGGTAAACATTAAGGTTAAAAATTACGCAATTTACGCAATTGATAGTGCTTTCCCGAAAAATATTTGATGCCAATTCACGAAAGTATGGCAACACTTTTGTGAATTAAAAACTAAACCCAGTGAGGATTTTAAAAACACAAAACGGCTATACCATTTTGTGTTTTGGTATGACCTGTTGAATTGCCATTGTGCAGACAATTGTTTTGATTAAGTATTTTGACTAAGTATTTTGATTAAGTATTTGAATACTTGGATAGGAATATTTGAATATATTGACACACAAATATTTTTAAAAATATTTTGTGATACAAAATTTATTTAGTTTAAAAACTGTTGAATTGCTGTAGTCAGTTGCTTGAGCTTAATCGGTTTGCTCAAATAGTCATTAGCACCAGCTTGCAGACATTTCTCGCGATCGCCTGTCATCGCTAGAGCCGTAAGAGCAATAATTGGGGTAGCGAGCTTGTTCTTGCGAATGTATTTAATTGCTTCGAGTCCATCCATCTCTGGCATTTGAATATCCATTAGGATCAAATCAGGCTGCTCTGATTGCACTAGAGTCACCGCCTGCTGTCCATTTTTAGCAAGAATGACTCGATATCCCTTGGCTTGAAGATAGCTGGAAATTGTCATAATATTCGCTTCGTTATCTTCTGCAAGTAGAATTAAGGGAGGAAAGAGCGTATCATCATTATCATCTTTGATGGAATTGCTAGATGATAAAGGGCTAATAGATAATATTTTGGGAAGTGGTAAAGCCAATTCATTAAATGGAAGCTCGATCGCAAAGCAACTACCCACACCGACTTCACTGGTGACACTTACACGACCACCATGCAGTTCGACAATTCTTTTAACTAGGGCTAAGCCCAATCCTGTACCATCATATTGACGATTGAGAGCGCTATCAACTTGGATAAAAGGTTGAAATAGAGTGCTTAAATCTTCTTGGGAGATACCTATGCCCGTATCGATCACTGCCCACTTGACCCAGTGCGTAATATCTTTCTCACTAGAAATCGCTTTTTGTAGAGATACTTCTAAGGTGATGCAGCCTCCTTCTGGTGTGAATTTTACGGCATTGTTCAGCAGATTGATTAATACCTGACGAATCCGACGTTCATCAAGCAACAAGTCGGGCAGGGCGGGAGCCAGTTTAATCTTTAGCCTGATACTCTTTTGTCTAGCCTGTTGTTTGATAAACACCAAGCTAGCTTGACTAAGCTGACTAATATTGCTAGATGCATAGTCTAAGGTCACCTTGCCTGCTTCGATTTTAGCGAGATCGAGGATATCGTTAATTAGCTCTAGCAGATGATTGCCGCTACGTTCAACTGTGAGTAAGGCTTTCTGTTGTTGGGGATTAATCGCTCCAAAGACTCTTTCTTGTAAACCCTCAGTGATGCCAAGGATGGCATTGAGCGGAGTGCGAAGTTCGTGGCTCATATTGGCAAGAAACTCATCTTTGAGCCGCGTGGCACGAACGAGAATTTCGTTGGAAACTTCTAGTTGATAATTCGTCTCTGCAAGTTTTTGCTGTGCTTGTTTGAGAGCGGTGATATCCACCACTACACAAACGCAATCATCTGTAGTCAGCATGGCTACACCAATGACTACATGCACAAGCGTCCCATTCTTATGCATGTACGCTTTTTCCCAAGGAGAGATTTTGCCATGCACTTTTATATGGGCGATCGCATCTAGATCTAACTGTTGATATGCAGGTGGAGTAATGGTTGCCCAATTTATCTGTTTAGCATTGAGTTCTTCTCGCCTATAGCCAATCATCTCTAAAAAGCGATCGTTAGCCTCTTCAACCTGACCGCCAAAGCTGGTAAACATCATCCCCACAACGTTGGATTCAAATACCTGTCGAAAACGATTTTCACTGTCTCTCAGAGCCGCTTCCGCAAGTTTATGCTCATGCTGGGTTGCTTTCTGAGTACTAACATCTCTAAAAACAGAGACAAAACCGATCATGCAATCATTGTGATCCTTGATAGCTTTGACCGATAGCGATATGGGAAGCCTCGAACCATCCTTGCAAATAACTGTCCATTCTTCTTCGCTGACTAGTCCTTGTCTTGCTTTAGCAATCAAAACTTCATCTTCAGAAATATCTTGTCTGAGTGCTACCGAGAGAGCCGCCGCACGATCAATTAACTCTTGAAAATCGTAAAAATCTTGAAGATTAGTTATGCCAATCACTTCGTCAGCCCTGTAACCCAGCATGTTCTCCGCACCAGCATTAAAGGTCTGAATAATGTTTTGGCTATTAGTGGAAATGATTGCGTAATTGGTACTATCGAGAATAGCGCGTTGTAAACTACTCACTTGAAGAAGCTCATGCGTCCGTTCTTCTACTCTAGCTTCTAACTCTTGATTGAGCTGATTGAGTCGGATTTCAGTCTGCTTAAGTTTAGTGATGTCTTGTGCTGTGCCACGGGAAATAATCGGTGAGCCATCTGCATCGTAAAAGGTTTCACATTTTTCTTGAACATACTTAATATATCCATCAAAAAGGAGCAGACGATGGACGATATTGTAGGGAATGCGATCGCGTAAGTGTTTTTGGTAGAGAGCATCCACCATATCCCGATCATCGGGATGAACAGCACTGAGAAATCCCTCGTAGGTTGCTTCAAATTGCTGCGGATCGATTTCAAAAATCCGAAATACTTCATCTGACCAGTAAAGAGAGTTAGTCTGTAGATTCATTTCCCAATTCCCTATATTGGCAATCCGTTGTGCTTCTCGGAAGAGTTTTTCGGTGCGGCGCAACTCATTTTCAGATTGTTTGCGATCGCTAATATCTCTTACCAGTAATAGAACTTCATTCTCATCATAGGGAAAGATTCGCACTTCCTCAATATGGATTGTATCGCCTTTGGAAAAGTCTTGTTCGTAAATCTGGATAGAGTTGGTTTCTAAAGCGCGTTCGACAAATTCTAGACGTTGTTTGACAATATCGGGAGGAAGCGTTTTTGAGATATGATTTCCTTCTAATTGAGAGCGTTCGCCAATAATCCGATGGGTTTCAGGAATCCGCGCAAATTCCAAGTAAATGCCATCCCGATTCATCCGCATAAATAGATCAGGAATAGCTTTGATTAAGGCGCGTTGGTGGGCTTCAATTTGCTGTAAGGCTTCTTCAGCGCGTTGTCTTTCTGCTAGTTCATTTTGGAGTTGCTGATAAGTGTGTGATTGAAAAATTTGCCACAAAATTTCATTGGTGAGTATTCCTATAAGATGATCATGCTCATCCACAATTGGCAGGTAGCGCAGATGTTGTTGCTGCATCAAGTTGACGACCGAAAATAAATCATTGCAGTCTGACTCACGCAAAGTAATCACTGATGCCATGACATCTCCAATGATCAAACGATCAAAGGGGAGACTCTGGGTGCTTAAGCTCACCACATCCCCCTCTGTCAAAATCCCCATTACCTTGTCATCTTCTACTACCAGCACACAGCTTGCCCGTACCTCTGCATTGCGGTGATTAAGAAGATTTGTAAAACTGTTAGCCGTGTTGCAGGGTGATCGCGCACTAACCATTTGGGCGATCGCCTCCATAACGGTTGCATGGGGCGTAACGATTAAAGGGTTACGAACAATCGCCGACTTAAGTTCAGGTAGTTTCGGGTTAGATATGTTCAAGCGTATTTACCAAAAAAATATCTATATAAAATATCTAATAAGTATTTAGGCATAGGTAAACTAAAAATTGGGAGGCTTTAACCGACCGTATGGTGGACGGCTACATCTCTAGTTTTGGGTTTTAATTACAACGAGCTACTTAAGTATTTGTACAAAATAAATTACCCAAACCCATAAAGTTGTGTCCCGCAGGGGCACAACTTTATGGGTTTGGGTTTGTAATTAATTTTGCACAAGTACTTATCATGGAATTAACGCTTTAGAAAGTCATATAATAATCGCTTTTTAGATAATATCCTATATCGTCTAAAAACAAGTTTTACAACTCAAAAATCGCAGAATCTCAATTTTGTCAAACTCCCCCCTTCTTCTTGAGTCTGATCATACTACCTTCCCAGTGAATAATTAATACCAATTCACGAAAGTGTTGTCACACTTTCGTGAATTAAAGAACAAACCCTGTAAGGGTTTTAAAAACACAAAATGGCGTAGCCATTTTGTGTTTTGGTATAAGAAATAAAACTGCACCACCATGAAAGAAGTTCCACTTGCATCTCTACCTGTTTTTATGAGGTCAAACAACTTTTGACCTCATATAGCTATAGTCATATGTATCAGGGCAAATCAAAACTCAAATAGTGTGATGCGGCGCGAAGCGCCGCATCACACTATTTGAGTTTTATGTCCTAACTATAGCAATCCTAAATGAGTTGTGATAAAAAGCCATAGGTAAAAAGCTTTGGGAAATTAAAGATTTGACGATTAGTAAAAAACTCAAAAAAGAACTTAACT
>NZ_JACJQY010000073.1 GCF_014696925.1 Phormidium tenue FACHB-1050
AATCGTCTCTCCGAAATGACTAAATCTGTAATTGCTTCTCTTGTCGGTAGAGATTCCATACTGGATGCCCTATCTGTTGCCTCTCTTTTGTGATTTGGTATTACAACGCTTTGCGCTCAAACCCAAATAGTGAGAGGCGGCGCTTCGCGCCGCCTCTCACTATTTGGGTTTTGATTAGTCCTGAGACAGGTGTCTATAGCTATAAAAGCTATATTTTACGGAGAGAGAGGGATTCGAACCCTCGTTAAAGTTACCCCTAAACAGCATTTCCAGTGCTGCGCCTTCAACCACTCGGCCATCTCTCCTCGCTTAACTCACTAAAGGCGATCGCAATTTTTTTTGCGAAGTCATTAGTTTCATCGTGCGGATTCTAATCATACCAAAGCTTGGTACATATGCAAGACTTGAAAGTACGAAAAATCAAATTTTTTTGTCTCTATTAAAATCTAAAAAGAAGAAGAGCAGCGCTCTTCTTCTTTTTTTGTTTTTAGACGGCATGTTGACGATACCAAGCGATCGTTTGATTTAAACCTTCACGAAAACCTACCTGTGCCGTGAAACCAAAAGCTTGCTTAGCCCTTTGCACATCAAGACAACGGCGCGGTTGTCCATTGGGTTTGTCCGTTTCCCAGACAATGTCGCCATCGTATCCCATTAATTCACAAATCAAATGGATCAAGTCCTTGATGGAAATCTCCGAGCCAGTACCAATATTTACAGGCTCTGACTCGTTATAAGCCGCTGATGCCATGACAATACCCCTAGCTGCATCTTCAGAGTAGACAAATTCTCTAGTTGGCGTACCATCACCCCATACCGAAATTTGGCGATCGCCTTTTTGTTGAGCCTCATAAACCTTACGAATCAGAGCAGGAATTACATGGGAGCTACGCGGATCGAAGTTATCTTCTGGTCCATAGAGATTAACTGGTAGCAGGTAAATACCATTGAATCCATACTGTTGACGATAGGACTGTAGCTGCACTAGCAGAGCTTTTTTGGCGACACCATAGGGAGCATTGGTGACTTCAGGATAGCCATTCCAGAGATCTCCTTCTTTAAATGGTATGGGTGTAAAGTTGGGATAGGCGCAAATTGTGCCGACACAGACAAATTTTTGGACGTTAGCTTGATAGGCGGCATGGATTAACTGCACACCCATCATTAGGTTGTCATAAAAAAGTTCGGCAGGTTTTTCACGGTTGAGTCCAATGCCACCGACATGCGCCGCAAGGTGAATAATTAAGTCTTGGTCTTGAACAACTTTTTCACAGACGGCAAGCGATCGCAAATCATCATCTTTTGATCTCGGTACAGTGATTAAGTCTTGGCTTGCTCCTGCGGCGATCAGTTGGGCAATCACCTGCTTTCCTAAAAAGCCAGCACCACCAGTTACTAGAATCTTTTGATCTTTGAATTGTAGTTTTGATTGATTGTCTATCATAAAAATTTCTTCAGTAAAGTACGAGTAGATTAAAAGCCCTGCACAGCAGGGCTTTTAATCTACCAAGTCGATGCTTGTCCAATATTTCTCAATGTGGCAATATCTTGAGAATGCGTGCCTTTAGGATTTGGCAAGCCCAATGCTTCTAAATCTGCATCTACCATTAGCTCAACTAAAGCTTTGAAGGTAACTTTAGGCTCCCAGCCTATCTTTTGTTTTGCCTTAGTCGAGTCACCTAATAACAAATCCACTTCAGCAGGACGGAAATAGCGGGGATCAATCTCTACATAGTCTTCCCACTTGAGATTGACGTAGGCAAAAGCCTCTTCTAAAAACTCACGTACTGAATGAGTTTCGCCAGTGGAGATCACATAGTCATCGGGCTTTTCTTGCTGCAACATAAGCCACATCGCCTCTACATAGTCTTTGGCATAGCCCCAATCCCGTTTAGAATCCAGATTACCTAAGTACAGTTTTTTCTGCTGATTAGCAACAATACGAGCGATCGCTCTGGTGATTTTTCTGGTGACAAAGGTTTCGCCGCGACGAGGCGACTCATGATTAAACAAAATGCCATTACAAGCAAATAGCCCATAGGATTCGCGATAATTAATCGTTTGCCAATGGGCATAGACCTTGGCACAGGCATAAGGGCTACGTGGGTAGAAAGGAGTGTCTTCATTTTGGGGTACAGCTTGCACCAAGCCATACATCTCCGATGAGCCTGCCTGATAAAAACGGATTTCACGAGTGTTGCGTTGTTGATAGTCACGCAATGCTTCTAGTAAACGTAAAGTTCCCATCCCCACTGCATCAACCGTATATTCAGGTGAGTCAAAACTAACGCGCACATGGGACTGAGCACCGAGATTAAATACTTCGTGAGGTCGAACTGCTTCTAAAATCCGTCCTAATGTTGTGCCGTCAGTCAAATCGCCATAGTGCAGGAATAACTTAGTTTCTGGTAGATGTGGGTCTTGATACATATGATCAAGGCGATCGGTATTAATCGTTGAAGATCGACGAATGATGCCGTGGACTTCATATCCTTTAGCTAGTAGAAGTTCCGATAGATAAGATCCATCTTGACCAGTAATACCTGTAATTAAGGCGCGTTTAGATTTACTCATGGGGTGGGGGTGAAAATGACTCAAGTAAAAGTTTATAACATTGATTAAGAAGCAGTTTTTGAGCAAAGCATTGTCAGAATAAAAAAGTGCTTCTTTATTTTTCTGCGAAGTCAAGTGCTTTCTTCTATATGGCGCTTTTTAAGCAAGCGAGGTACGGGTTTGTTTCCCCGCCGAGGGAAACAAACCCGTACTTCACTAGACTAAACGCTATAGACACTTACCATCAATTAACATTTTCTCAAACTCAGGTGCAGGTAATGGTGGACTAAAGAAATAACCCTGAACCTGATCGCAATTATTCTCTTTTAAAAACTGAATCTGTTCCGCAGTCTCGACACCTTCAGCAATAACTTGCAATGACAAACTATGAGCAAGATCGATGATGGCCAAGGAAATCGTCGCATCATGCCGATCTGTGGTGATGTCTTGGATAAAACAGCGATCGATCTTCAGTGTGTTTACGGGAAAGTGTTTAAGATAGCTTAAAGAAGAGTATCCCGTACCAAAATCATCGATCGCTATTTTTACACCAAGCGCCTGTAAATGAGAAAGCACCTGAATTGTAAACTCGGCATTTTGCATGATGATACTTTCTGTAAGCTCAAGTTCTAAATGCTCTGGGTCAATCCCAGTTTCTTGTAAAACTTTGCTGACTAGTTCAATTAGATTGTTGTCTGGTCGAAAATGTTGACCAGACAAATTAACCGCTACAAATCCATAATTTATGCCAGAGTCGCGCCATGATCGCATTTGGTCACAGACAGAATAGAGAATTACCTCGCTTAAGCGGAGGATTAACCCTGTTTGTTCGGCTACGGGGATAAACTTGCTTGGCATAATAATGCCTAAATCTGGATGTTGCCATCGGGCTAGAGCCTCTGCGCCAACGATTTGCCCAGATTGGAGATCCACTAAAGGCTGATAAAAAACCCGTAGTTCATTGCGGTCAATAGCGCGATGCAGGCTATTGGCTAACGCCATGTATTCTGAAGACTGTACATTTAGGTCTGAACTGTAGAGTTTATAGCTATTCCTACCGTGGTTTTTGGCGTAGTACATCGCTAATTCAGCATTTTTGATTAATCCTTCTACATCTTGATGGTCATCAGGAAAAATAGTGATGCCAATACTACTAGTAATAAAAACCTCATGCCCATACAAATTGTAAGGACGACTTAACAGATCTAATATTTTCTGAGTTTCCATTTTGATGCTAATCGGATCTTTGACATCTGAAATGATCAGCGCAAATTCATCCCCCTGTATCCTCGCCACCATATCGCATGGTGCTGCGTAGCGCTTTAGTCGTTCCGCGATCGCTTTAAATAATTGATCACCAATATCATTGCCAAGCGTGTTGTTAATGATATTGAAATTGTCCATATCCAGAAACAGCAACGCTAAAGACTTGCTATTAATCTTGGCGTGTAATACTGCTTGACTTAAGGACTCATGAAAAAGGATGCGATTTGGTAGTTGCGTTAAATCATCGTGGTGAGACAAATATTCAAATCTTTCTCCCACCGCTTTGATTTCATCATAGTAATGCTCTCTTACGGAGTTGTACTTTTGTAATCGTGAGGCGATCGCCCCTAACAATTCCACAGAAGTAAATGGCTTAGTAAGATAGTCATCCGCGCCTAGTTGCATCGCTTGACGCATATCCGCTTTTTCGGTCATAGCCGTTAAAAATATAAACGGAATCATTGATGTTTTCGGCTCTTGGCGCAGCGCGACTAGGGTTCCATAACCATCCAGCTCGGGCATAGCGATGTCACAGATAATCAAGTTTGGCAAATAAGTTTTGGCTATTTGGACACCAACAACTCCATTCTCTGCGCCCAGTACATCAAAACCTTCGTAGGAGAGAGTCTCCATGATCTCTTCGCGCAAAGCTTCTACATCTTCGATGACTAGAATTGTGGTCATAATTTCGTCTATTCCTTCAAGTAAGGCAGTTTTACCTTTACAGTTGTTCCCTTGTTTTCAACACTATTAAGTTGAATTGTCCCCCCAAGAATGTCCACTGAACTTTTGATAATTGCCATCCCCAATCCAGTTCCTATGATCATACCAACATTGTGGGCGCGATAAAAATGGTCAAAAATCTTTTCTTGATCCATTAAAGGTATACCAATCCCCTGATCTTGAAACTCTAATAGAAGTTTTGGTACGTGATCACTGGTCAACGAAATTGTAAACTTGACTTCGCCAGCATTAGGTGAATACTTGATTGCATTTGACAATAAATTAGAAATAATTTGCCTAAAAAATTTAGTGTCAATTATTACTTTTGTAGGAACGTTGATGTTTTTGAAAACAACTTTATGTTTGCCATTTCCTAGCAACTTAGTTTGTTCAATAATTTCTAAACAGAAGTCTTCAAGATTGATCTCGTCTAACTGCAATTCAAATCTTCCTGATTCAGTTTTGCCGATGATTAATACCTCTTCTAAAAGGTTAGTCATACCTTTAACTTCACGTTGAATTTTATCAATTCTCTCTAGTTTTTTCTCGTCTGACATTTTATGACCATAGTTTCGCAATAAATCACTTGCAGTCTGGATCGTAGCGAGTGGTGTGCGGAATTCATGGGAGGCTCTAGAAATAAATTGGGATTTGAGTTCGTTTAACTCTTTCTCCTTAAGCAAAGCTCTTTCCAGTTGGCTAAGACTTTGTTCGAGTTGCTGAGTGCGATCGGCAACTTGCCGTTCTAGATTTTTGTTAAGATCTTGGACTCTATCAAAGAGTTTTACCTGTTGAATGGCGATCGCTACATGATTAGCCAACTGCCTTAATAAGTCAATTTCAAATTCTTCCCATTGACGCGGCGCAAAGCATTGATGGGCAATTAATAATCCCCATAATGTGTCGCCAAAAGAAATAGGAACTACAATATTTGCCTTTACTTGGAAACATTGCAGCAGATCTTTGTGACAAGGACTTAAATCTGCAAGATCTACATCGTCTATACTTGAGATTGATCGATTTTGATATTTTCGTACATAATCTTGATTAAAGCATGAATCATTAATCGTTTTCCCTAGAATGGATAACACTGGCGCATTAATGGCTTCGACAACAAATGTACCACTCCAATCCTCTTGAAACTGATAAATAACTACACGATCAATGCGTAATAATTCTTGAGCTTCTTTAACAGTAATTGACAGGATTTGATCGAGATTTAACTCGCATTGAATTTTAAGTAAAATTGCATTTAATAAGCGTTCTCTTTCCCCTTGATAACGTAGTTGGGTTTCGACTTTTTTCCGCTCGGTAATGTCATAGTAGCTACTCAAATACATTCGTTTGCCTTTGTAAGCCATTAACCTCGTAGAAACTAAGACATCTTTAAATGTGCCATCACGATGACAAATGCGCGTTTCGACCGTCATCGCTTGACCAGTTTCCTGTAAATGCTGCAATCGTTGCAAAGCTTTGTCATGTTCAGCGCGATCAGGGTAGAGGAAAGTTGTAAAGTCATGGCTGGCATTTGCTTCCGTAAAGGTATATCCAGTAAGATTTTCCATGCCAGCATTGAAAATTGCAAAATAGCCTGAATCATCACTAAAGGTAATTCCTTCTTTGATCGATGTTAGGACTGTCCGCAACCGCTCTTCACTTTCGAGTAATCGTTGAGTTGATTTAACTTGATCAGTAATGTCAGTTTGAATGCCAATATAGTTAGTCAGTTCGCCATGATCGTTAAATACTGGCGCAATGTACAAGTCATTCCAAAATGGTGTGCCGTCTTTACGATAGTTAAGCAAGACAGCATGACATTCTCGCTTTTCTTTAATTGCGTTGTGTAAATCTAAAAGCCCGATCTGATTGCGATCGCCTCCTTGCAAAAAGCGACAGTCACGTCCCAGCACCTCGGCTGCACTGTAACCTGTAATCCTCTCAAAGCTAGGATTCACATAAATCATCGGATTATTGGGCTGAGTCGCATCGGTAATGACGATTCCGTTGGAGCTTGCCGCGATCGCCCGTTCCCGTAGTTGTAGTGATTCTTCCACCCGCTTCCGTTCTGAAACATCTCGTAATGATGCAACCACATAGACTCTACGATCTTCATCCATAGCCTCAGAAACACGCATTTCTGCGGAGGTGGTACTACCTCGGTTGAGAATATCGATATCGGTACTTTCTCCTGCTACTACAGGTAGTCCAAAAGTCTCGCCGATAATATCGTCAGATTTACAACCAAATAGATTTTCCGCTGATTGGTTGACGTAGCGAACAATGCCTTCATGATCAACCACCACAAAAGCATCAGATATTTTGCTTACTAAATGACCGAATTTTTTTTTATCAAACTCTTTAATTTGTGATTTGGATAATTCTGCGGTAGTAATATCTTGGCAAGTACCCACAATCTGTTGGGAATGGTCATTACTATCAAGTTTTAGAGATAGGGAAATCGATAACAGTCGATTGGTTACTAAATCAAGTTTTGCTTCAAATACAGTAATTTGCTGAGTTTGCAAGCACTGACTAATATGCTCATTCAATAACTGAGCCAATTCTAAGGGTAGACACTCTTTTGGCTGCAAGCCAACTAGATCGACAGTTTGATCGATACTACGTTCCCCAAAAATGAGATGGACAAAAGTAAGATTGGCGATCGCAAATCTCAATGTGAATGCTTGATGATTTTGGTCATTGACATCTGAGCTTTGTAGGTTTGACTCATTTGACTCAATGGTCAAAACAAAAATACCGCATTGAACGTAATCTAGGATATTTTGCATAGTTGCCATCTACCAAATATCACAGCTATTAACTTATACGTTTATTTAGTCTAGTGAAGTAGGGTTTTGTTGCCCCGCCTTCGGCGGGGCAACAAAACTTTGTACCTCGATCACTATGAGGTTTTGCTGCTTTGCAAAAAAAGTCGCAAAAAATGGTTAAAAACTGAGAGCTACTAACCTAAAACATAGAGAATAAGGTTCAAGCTTCATGGCTCAACTATAATTGCGATCGCTATACCTTTACATTAATTATTTATGAATTTAACGCTCTCAGTTCCTTCCATAGGCTGCGCTAGTTGTATCGAAACTATTACAAAAGCGATCCAAGCTGTTGATGCCTCGGCAATAGTTACAGGTGACGCTGCAACTAAGTCTTTAGATATCGAGAGTCAATTAACTGAAGTCAAAATTCGCGAACTAATTGCGATCGCAGGTCATAAAGCAGCTTAAAAGTAGAAGCCGTGAGAATCACGGCTTCTACTTTTAAAGATCGCAATATTCGCCTTTGGGTGCGTTAAAATCCCCTGACTTACCCCCACTCTTGTGGATCAACCTTGTATTTGAGATGATCATCGTCTTTTCGAGCGACTTAGCCATATCGTAAAGGGTTAAAGCTGTGATCGTGGCCGCAGTCATCGCTTCCATTTCTACCCCAGTTTCTGCTTTAGTTTTGACCTCAGCCTCAATCTGATAACCAGGAATATTTTCATCTAGCATAATTCTGACATCGACACTAGTTAGATTCACAGGATGACACATGGGGATCAAACTAGCCGTTTGTTTAGCAGCCATAATTCCTGCTAGTTTTGCTGTGCCTAAAACATCTCCTTTTTTTACATTTCCTGATTGGATCGCATCCAATGTTGTTGTTTTCATAGATATCTCGCAAACAGCGATCGCCCGTCTCACCGTTTGCGGTTTATGCGTCACGTCCACCATTTGAGCATTACCACTTTGATCAAGATGAGCGAGTGACTGAAGAATATCCGTATCCATAAAAACTTTGCCGAAATTAGCTCAATAATATAAAAACAAAACAAGAATCTAAAGAATTTAACAGCAATTCTCTTCGTAAAAATCGTTTTTCTTGAAAGCTCATAAGACGAGCCTTCAAAAAGACTTAATTATTTGTAGGATGCATTAGTGCTTAACGCATCAATTACTTAAAAATCATGGGTTACGCTATCGCTAACCCATCCTACAGTTAATTTCAACAACTTACTTAAGAACCATTTAGCGATAAAAAGACTCTTTACCTAGTACAAAAGTTTACCCGAATTATGACTGAGACTGTAAAGATTGAGATTTATGCCAATAGTCTTGATGAAACTCAAGCGATCGCCACCAAACTAGCGCAAATTGTTACCGCAGGGACAATTATTCTGCTCGAAGGGAATCTCGGCAGTGGCAAAACCACTTTTATGCAAGCCTTTGGTCGCGCACTTGGTATTAGCACCACGATCACTAGTCCAACATTTACCCTAATTGATGAATATACTGAAGGTCGCCTGCCACTTTATCACATTGATCTTTATCGACTAGAGCCTCCTCAAGTTCCCAGCCTCCATTTAGAAGAATATTGGCGCGGCGAAGATTTTCCCCTTGGCGTAGTAGCGATCGAGTGGGCTAGTAAATTACTTGCCATACCACCCCAGCATCTTAAGATTAATCTCTCAATACCAGTGCAAGCATCTCCAATGCGATCTCCTGAGAAGCAATCTCCCCACCTTGAGCCATCTCCAGACGAAGACGAAGAATTTTTGGAGGATTTGCCCGAAGAACGCTTAATTCAACTTATTGCCCAAGGTTCACCCTATGTTGCCCTGCTCAATCAGGCAGACTTTAGTGATTTTCAGCGCTGTAGACGCTGAAAATTATACCAAAACACAAAATAGCGTAGCCATTTTGTGTTTTTACAAACCTGACTGGGTTTGGTTTTTAATTCACAAAAGTGTTGCCACACTTTCGTGAATTGGTACTACTAGTCTTTATCTGGGGAATCTGACTTATCAGTAGTTTCACCATTGCCCTTCACTTCATCTTGAAATCCACGCAAAGCTTGTCCCACACTGCGACCAATTTCAGGGATACGCTTTGCCCCAAAAATTGCCACACCCACAAGCGAAATCACAATTACCTCTGGCCAGCCAATTCCAAACATTTCTCTTAGATCTCCTCAAATGCATCTGCTATGCTTTTATTCTCTATGTAAATGTCAAATAAACGTACCTAAAAATAATGGATTCAACCATTACTTGGACACTTGGCAGCACCGAACCAGATGCTGAAGCCAATCTTGCCCGCATCGCCCAATGGTGGACATCTCTTGCGGGGCAAGAAATTATCTGGCAACAACGCCCCTTAACTGAAAATAGCGATCGCAATGCGATCGATTGGAGCAAGCAAGCTCTCGACGAAACCTTTACAATTCAAACTCCAAGCCTTCGAGGTATTACCCTCTATTGGTATAAGCCCAATAGCCCCGACGAACGCAATATCTCCGTCGGCTATCTTCAACTCAATTTATTTACTCAACAGTTAGACATCCTGCCATCTTCAGGTCGCAGCTACCAACTCCGCATCACCCTGCCCAAAATCGTCTACCAAAAAATCCAAGTCACCGATCCGCAGTTTGGTAGCATCATTCAACCTAATGGTGATGCAGTATTACTATTTCGTGACGAAAAACAACGTTTAGAAATTCAAGTTGATTTAAGCGCCGTAAATGTCGATTTACTTAAACAAAAGCTTTCATCTTGAAATAATTAAGAATCTATAGCTATAACCACCTGTAAACCCAAATATTGTGAGGCGGCGCTTCGCGCCGCCATTCTCTTCTTGGGGTTTGCTTTTGTCCTCATACACTTGGCGACAGCTATATGTCCTAACAAGAATAGAGACAGCTATAAATGAAATTTACTGAAAGGTAGATCAAGCTTCAAAATCTTTGTCTGAATGCTTCCGCATGGCAACCCTATAAACATTAATAAAGTAAGACATGTTTTTATAAAATCTAGCCTATGATTTGTGCATATTTGGCAAACAAACTTGGCTAAGGGTAAATCTATGACACCTCAAGAACTCCCACCTCCGATTAGTCCTCGTCAGATGGATATGCTTCGAGCTGTAGCAGCAATGGCATGGGCTGATGGCAAGCTGGAGCCTGATGAAATTCGGCTGATGCTTGATGAATTTGCAATGTTATTTGCCAAAACTGAAACAGAACGTAGCAACCTAAAAACCCGTCTCAAAGATTATTTAGGACAAAATATTCCCCTAGAAGAAGTTGTCCCAAACATCAAAAGCATTGAAGATCGAAAAATGACCCTCAGGCTTGGCTATCAAGTGATCCAATCTAGTCGGCGCAATCCTGATGAACCTATGATCAACCTTGATGAAGCAGCAGCTTATCAAAGGCTAGTCAGAATACTGGATTTACCTCCAGAAGTTGTAGCCGATATTGAAGCCTCGATCGCCCCTCAAGACGAATCTCATCCTAACGGAATTATCAAAGCTCTAGCAGCAAGGCTACACAAACTACTTGGGAATGCAAATTGATCTGGCGAAACACAACCCAAATATGAGATAAGTACCTGTGCAGAATAAATTAACCAAACCTGTAAAGTTGCTTCCCGCAGGGGCGCAACTTTACAGGTTTGGGTTTGGAATTAATTATGCTCATCTACTTATTACACAAGATATCTCATATTGAAATTGAAGCAACTTGCATCTACTTACACATCATAAGAATCAAAATTTTTGTTAAAAGTGTTAGATGGAAACCTCATTAATAAAAGTTCTGTGGGTTTCTTAACTGTAAATTGCAATAAATTTGGAAGCCAAATTAACTAGAATAGCTAAGTCATTGTGCTGATCTGCAATACCTATAGCCACAAACTCGGATAGAGTGATTACTTACAGAAAAAAATTAAGAGCTACGAGCAGCCACTATGCGGGATGGAACTGATCTTCAGCAAAAAATTATGTCTGCCCCATTCTTTGTGGGGCTACCTGATGAAGCCGTAATTAGGGCAACAGCGCACATGGTCACGCGCAGTCATCCAGCCGATCAAGTAATTTTGCTGGAAAATGACTGGGGCAACTCGGTTTATTTCATCTTGGAAGGCTGGGCAAAAATTCGCACCTATAATCTCGATGGAAAAGAAATCACGCTAAATATTCTCGGATTTGGCGAGATGTTTGGCGAAATGGCTCCCCTCGATCAAGTGCCGCGATCAACTGACGTGATTACACTCACGCCCACAACTATCGGTAGTCTGCCAGCTTCAGATTTTGTACATTTGATTGAAACAGAACCAACCGCAGGCATACATTTAGCAAGGCTCATGGCAAAGCGCCTCCGCCAAGTTAATCGCCGGTTACGCTTGCGGGAAGCTGATAGCACTTCTCGCGTTGCTGATGTCCTGCTCTTTCTGGCTGAAGGACAAGGGACAAAGGTAAGTGGTGGTTTAGAAATCCCCAATTTACCCCATCGGGAACTTAGTAGTCTCAGTGGTTTAGCCAGAGAGACAGTAACCCGTGTACTGGGCAAACTAGAGCGCAAAAATTTGATTCAGCGTATTCCCGATCGCGATGTGTTGTGTATCCTCAACCCTGAAGGCTTAGAATCCCTGATGGTTTAAATCAAGTGGTTTAAATCACAATATGGAGCGAATCAGCTCCTTTTGATCTGTTATTATTAGGCTCGTTATTTGGTAGGTAAGAAGTATAAATGCTGAATCCAGTTGATTTCAGCGGTAGACCTTTTCATTTTGTGGGTATTGGCGGGATCGGTATGTCGGCGATCGCCTATATCTTAGCGAAGCAAGGATTTACGGTATCTGGCTCAGATCTTAGTAGCAATCGCATCACTCAAAAGCTACAGGATCTTGGTGTAAAAATTTTTCAAGGGCATCATGCAGACAATATCGATCTAGCAAATGCTCCTCAAGTTGTCTGTTCGACTGCGATCAATCAACAAAATCCCGAATTTCAGGTGGCTCTGGCTAACGGCTTGCCAATTTTGCATCGTTCTGATTTATTAGCCGCTTTGATCGAGCAATTTCAAGCGATCTCGGTTGCAGGAACGCATGGCAAAACGACAACCAGTAGCCTAGTAGGATTTTTACTGCTCAAGGGAGGAATAGATCCCAGTATTATCATTGGCGGTGAGGTTAGCGCTTGGCAAGGAAACGCTCGTTTAGGCAATGGCAAATATCTAGTTGCTGAGGCTGATGAATCCGATGGCACCTTGGTGAAATTTTTATCTCACATTGGCATCGTCACCAACATTGAGTTAGACCACCCTGATCACTACCACAACCTTGAACAGGTCATTGAAATTTTTCAGACTTTTGCAAAACGCTGTGAAGTTGTAGTTGGCTCTATTGATTGCCCTACGGTGAAGCAGCATATTCGTTTAGATATAACCTATAGTTTGAGTGATCCTTTGGCTGACTATACGGTAACTGATGTGCAGTACAACCCCTCAGACACCCAAGCCTTAGTGATCGAACGGGGCAAACCTTTGGGGCTAATTTCGTTAGGACTCCTTGGTAAACATAACCTTAGTAATGCGCTAGCAGCGATCGCAGTGGCGCGTTATGTGGGCGTTGAGTGGAATGCGATCGCTGATGCTTTACCTGATTTTGTGGGTGCTAGTCGCCGCTTTGAGATTAAAGGTGTGCAGAACAGGATTACTTTTGTCGATGATTACGCTCATCACCCTAGTGAAATTATTGCCACGCTTGCCTCAGCCAGACAACAAAATACTACTAGTCGTGTAGTTGCCATCTTTCAGCCCCATCGCTATAGTCGCACTCATCGATTTTTATCAGAGTTTAGCCATTCCTTTACCGATGCTGACATGGTGATTGTCACTGATATCTATGCCGCCAGTGAACCCAACGATGGCAAGATTACAGGCTCACAAGTTGCCGAAGCGATCGCTTCAGTACGCGATCAAGTGCATTATTTGCCAACCCTCAAAGATGTCCAAGCATTTTTAGTGGAAAACCTGCAATCTGGAGATCTCGCTGTATTTCTCGGTGCTGGCAATCTCAATCAGGCGATCGCGCCAACAATGAAAGAAATAGAGGAATCGCTTTGCGATTCCTCTATCAATTAGTTTTACTCCCAAGCCGATGTCACTCGATCTTCAAACCCAAACTCCAATTCGCTCGAACGTATCTCTAGCAGGGCTAACTTCGATGCGTGTCGGTGGCGCGGCTGAATACTTCATTTCGCCGCGCACATCTTTAGAGCTTGCCGATAGTCTGGCATGGGCAAGTGATCGTCACTTACCGATCACTATAATTGGCGCAGGGAGCAATCTCTTAATTAGCGATCAAGGTTTAGCGGGTTTAGTGATCTGCACTCGTCATCTAAGGGGGATTGAGTTTGATGAGCAATCTGGACAGGTTACAGCCGCTACAGGTGAACCTGTAGCCCGTTTAGCCATGCAAGCGGCTAGTCGTGGGTGGTCAGGTTTTGAATGGGCGGTTGGCATCCCCGGAACCGTAGGCGGATTAGTAGTGATGAATGCGGGAGCGCAGGGTGGTTGTGCGGCGGATTGTGTGGTATCAGTGCAGACTGTTACCTTGACTGGTGAACCTAAGCTAATTTATCCCCAAGACTTAGATTTTAGTTATCGCACCTCGGCTTTACAAGCATCATCGCAACTAGTCACAGAGGCAACTTTCAAATTGCAGACTGGTGGTGATCCAGCGGCGATCGCTGCGGATACTGAGTCAAAGCTCAAAGTGAGACATACTACACAGCCTTACCATCTACCGAACTGCGGTAGTGTTTTTCGTAATCCTCTACCTCAATTTGCAGCAAAACTCATCCAAGACGCTGGACTGAAAGGCTATCAAATTGGCAATGCTCAAGTTTCAGAACTGCATGCCAATTTCATCATAAATCTTGGCAATGCAAAAGCTAGCGATATTTTCAGTCTCATAGAACACATTAAAACTGTAATTAGCGATCGCTATGGTGTAGTACTGGAAACCGAAGTCAAAATGATCGGTCATTTCTAAATGTTTGGGGCTTGTTAGCGATCGCATTCATCTATAGATAGATTTAAGATTTAACTATTTACATTACTCAATACTTCAATGTAATGTATAAGGATAGGCTTAGGCTTATATATAAAATTTCATAACTTATTCATTCCCAAAAGGATTATTTGCAATCATGACAACAGCAGTACAAAGACGTGAAAATACGTCACTGTGGGATCAGTTTTGCAATTGGATCACCAGCACCGAAAACCGCCTCTATGTAGGCTGGTTCGGCGTAATCATGATCCCTTGCTTACTCTCCGCCACCATTTGCTTCATCATCGCCTTCATCGCCGCACCTCCTGTCGATATTGACGGAATCCGCGAACCAGTAGCAGGCAGCTTGCTATTCGGAAACAACATGATTTCTGGAGCAGTTGTTCCTTCTTCAAACGCGATTGGCTTGCACTTTTACCCCATTTGGGAAGCAGATAGCCTCGACGAATGGCTATACAACGGTGGACCATACCAATTGGTAGTATTCCACTTCCTACTCGGCATTTTC
>NZ_JACJQY010000074.1 GCF_014696925.1 Phormidium tenue FACHB-1050
TCTCTGTCTCAAGTTCTTCGCTGTAATAACCCAAAATTATTCCTTTTCTTTCTTTGTCTGAGATTATCCTAATTTGCACAAGTTATTTGTTTTTCATTCCTAAGGGACTTGACGAGAAAAAATGTAACACTGAGTTTATATGGCTTCGACTTCGCTCAGCCAACGTTGGCTGAGCGAAGTCGAAGCCACAGGTACTTTAATTAATCGCAAGTCCCTAACGGCAAATAGCTAAGTAGCTAGTCATACCTAAAAAAATAGAACCAAAACCTGTGGCGCACGCGCAGAGTGCGCCATAGGTTTTAGGGGTTTATATTTAATTGCGTCTTGTTACTTATAGCCATATACGACTTGATCGCTAATAATGAGTAGATACACTTACTGTACAAAAGTTAACAGTTTTTCGGATATACTCCGTTAAACTTTTGGCTACGCTAATTTTGATGTGAGGAGGACAAGGCGATCGTTTCTACAACCAGTTCAACCAATGCAGGTACAACCAATCTACAACAGCCTATGCAATCGACGATGGATCTCGCCAAAAATTTGCACGATGCTTCCCAAATTATTGAGCCAATCGAACTAACCACGCTCGAATCTTCGCAAATGCCCCAAATCGAACCCAACGCCCCCGTCCTCCGCATCATTGGCAAAGCACCATTATCAGGGCATGTCCCCATTAGCGGCGCAAAAAATTCGATCCTTGCCCTCATGGCAGGCACACTTTTATCCTCCGAAGGCTGCCGTATTCGCAATGTCCCTAACCTCGCTGATGTGCAGCGTATGGGTGACATTCTCGAAACCCTCGGCGTGAAAATTTCGCGCAATGGTGAAGTTCTTGATCTTGATACTAGTAACCTGACTACCAATTCAGCCCCTTACGAGCTAGTCAGCAAAATGAGAGCCAGTTTCTTCGCTCTTGGTTCATTATTAGCAAGACTAGGCTCAGCCAGAATGCCTCTACCTGGTGGTTGTGCGATCGGTGCGCGTCCAGTAGAATTGCACGTACGTGGTTTGCAAGCCTTAGGGGCAGATGTGCAGATTGATCATGGAGTTGTCCAAGCCTATGCCAAGAGCCGCAATGGACGATTGCAAGGTGCAAGAATTTATTTGGATTATCCCAGCGTTGGTGCAACTGAGACTTTAATGATGGCGGCGACACTGGCCGAAGGTGAAACGATTATTGAAAATGCCGCATTAGAGCCTGAAGTCACCGATCTTGCTGATCTCTGCATGGCTATGGGCGCAAAGATTAGAGGTGCTGGTACTAGTACGATCATCATTGATGGTGTTGAGAAGCTACATTTTGCTGATTTCACCGCCATTCCCGATCGCGTTGAAGCCGCAACTTTTATGGTTGCCGCCGCAATTACCCGCTCAACCCTATCGATGTCCCCTGTGATTCCCGCGCATCTTACCGCTGCGATTTCTAAATTACAGGATATTGGCGTGACCGTTCGCCAAGATTCGGACAATATGATCACCGTTATTGGTGGCGATCGCTATCGGGCTGTTGATATTGAAACCTTGCCTTATCCTGGCTTCCCAACGGATATGCAAGCACAATTTATGGCACTCCTAAGCATCTGCGAAGGCAATGGCGTAGTCACCGAAACTGTATTTGAAAATCGTTTGCAGCATGTTGCCGAACTCAATCGCATGGGTGCAAATATTCGCCTCAAAAACAATGTGGCAGTAGTAACAGGCGTTCCCCAATTATCGGGCGCTCCCGTCATGGCAACGGATTTACGTGCTTCAGCAGCTTTGGTGATTGCAGGACTAGCCGCCGATGGTGAAACCACGGTCATGGGCTTACATCACCTCGATCGCGGCTACGATCGCATCGAAGAGAAGTTACGCAATGTTGGCGCTAAGCTCTATCGCACGAGTGAAGCGGTTCCCGTATAATTCAACAAAGACGCTGCTATGCAGCGTCTTTGTTGTTATTAATAAAAATTCATGACAGAGCTTTGCGCGATCGCCCTAGGTAGTAACCTGAGCAGTGAAATTGGTGACTCTCAAAAAATTGTCCAAGCAGCGATCGCCCAACTCGCTAACCATCCAGAGATAGAAGTGGTTAAGGTTTCCCGTTGGTATCGAACTAAGGCGATCACTTTACCTAATTCTGCACCACAACCTGACTATATCAATGGTTGTGCGATTTTAAGAACTTTACTCACGCCTTTACAGCTATTACACGCTTTATTTTACGTAGAGCAGTTTTTTGGGCGCGAGCGTCGTGAACGTTGGGGGGCTAGAACGCTTGATCTAGATTTATTACTTTATGGCGATCTCCAAATCGATACGCCTGAATTAGTATTACCGCATCCCAGAATGAGCGATCGCGCTTTTGTGCTGTTACCCCTAGCCGAAATTGCTGCTGATTGGATTCATCCCGTAAAAGGGCAAACAATCTCTGAGCTATCTCAAAATCCCCCCGACTTAGATTTGAGCTATCCCATTGCGCTTGATGCTAAGGAAATTGTCTTAATTTGAGATTGAGTGTATCTCTTGCATTAGGTGGCAGACCTAACAAATTAAAAACTAATTCAAACAATCACAAAGCGATCGCTGCTATTTTGAGATTATGTGGATATCCAGTTAATCAACCTAGTTTTGATGCGTTTCAATCTATCCAGTGAAATATTCCCAAGACGAGCGCTAATAACCGAAGATTCAACGGTTGCCAATCTGCTTAATCTAATTACAGATGTAATTTTTAGTCCTGTCACTAGGTAGTCGTCATCAGATGTATCTATGATGTCGTCAAAATTGGGAATAGCCTGATGTATACGAGATGAAATTAAAGCTAGCAATAAATCAGAATGACGACTAGGCGCAATCGCAACAACTAATGCGGGTCTGAGCTTTCCTGCTGTTAAGTCAGCTTGAGGAAACCGAACTAGAACAATGTCTCCCGATTTCATGATTTATAGATTTCCTTAGCGTCTTCTAAGAAATACTCGATTTCATCATCTTCACTAAAAAATTGGGCAAGTGAAAATTCCTGCCATTGACCACTCTCCCAATCACTATATTCTGAGATTTCTTGTTTAGTGGTTAATATTTGAGTAAATTTAGCGATTTGTTCGATGATGTGATCTGGCAAGCTATCAATTTGTTGATGGAGTTGTGCGCGGGTATTTACTGGCATGGATTAATTACCTCATCGATTTTCGAGAATACGCAAAACAAAATATTGCTAATCGATTCGCTGAAGCAATCGAGCGCAATGCGCCCGCTTGCTTAAATTCTAGGAGCTATGTCCAAACCGAATCGCGTATACGTCTTGCTCTTTGTCGGTATAGATTTCGACATCGGACTTGGGGTGCGATACACATAGAAGGATATAGCCCTTAGCGTCTAGCTCTTCACCCATGCCACCGATGCCCATGCCTTGGCTTTGATCGACTTGCCCCTTCACAATTTGAGCAGCACAGGTGGTACATACACCCGCATAGCAAGAACATGGCAAATCTACACCCGCAGCGATCGCGGCATCAAGAATGGCTTGGTCTTCGGGGACGGCAACAGTAAAGGTTTGTCCGTGATGATGAAGTGTTGCTGTAAAAGTCTGAGTCATTTTTTATAGGTTTTAGTGCGTAAAGAGAATGATACGATGTTCAATTGGCTTAATTTTATCTCCTCCTATGCAACCCCGCCACATCGCCCGCGAACTCGCACTGTTTAGTATCAATCAATTACCTAGCCAACCCCAAAAGCTAGAAACAAAAACCTTAGATGACATTGTCACGGCAGTTGTGCGATCGCTGCACGATGAAACCAAAGAATTATTACAAACTGCCAGCGCTGAGTTACAACGTGGTCAAGAACGTGTATCTGCTAGCGAAACCCGTACAGGTGACATTCGCCAAGATATTCAAGCCGTTGAAGGCATGGTGCGCGAAGCGATCGAGCTAACGAAAAACGCGATTAACAATATTGGTGCAGCTTTAGAATTTCCTGTCACCTTAGTATTGTCTCAACGAGCTGAAGTGCGTAATTACACAATTGATATTCTCAAAACTGTAAATAGTAAGCGATCGCAAATTGATGAAACCATCAGTAGTGCTTTAGTTAATTGGCAAATTGACCGATTAGCTCAAGTGGACAAAGACATTTTGCGGATTGCAACTGCGGAAATGATGTTTATGAGTGTGGCTAGCAAAGTAGCGATCGATGAAGCTATTGAACTCGCTAAGCGCTATAGCAGTGAGGATGGCTATCGGTTTATTAATGGTGTTTTACGTCGCATTGACGATCAACTAAAACAAACCCGTAATACCAAATGAACAAATGGCGTAGCCATTTATTCATTTAAAAAACATTACTGGGATTGGTTTTTAAATGACAAAAGTGTTGTCACACTTTCGTCATTCGGTATAAATTTTGAACAGATATTTTGCTCAACAAAAAGGCGACGCATTGCGTCGCCTTTTTGTTATAGCTGTCGCCAAATTTACTAGGACATAAAAACCAGTAGTTGATTGGTGGCGCGGAGCGCCACCAATCAACTACTGGTTTTTAATTTTTTTAAGACAAGTAACTGTAGCTAGACTAACTATTTCGATTCAGTAAAATCAGCATCGATTACATCGTCGTCGCCACTAGCGGCATCCTTAGTACCATCTTCAGGAGCAGCGCCAGTTGGAGCTTCAGCACCACCTTGCTGATAGACCGATGAGCTAAGAGCATACAAAGCTTGCTTCAACTCTTCAGCTTTGCTAGTGATTTCTTCGTGATCGTCTTTAGCGATCGCTTCACGGAGATCCTTAACCAAGCTTTCGATCTTAGTCTTGTCAGCATCAGGAACCTTGTCACCAAGATCCTTGAGTTGCTTCTCAGCTTGGTATGCGAGAGAGTCAGCTTGGTTTTTCGCTTCAATGCGATCGCGCTTCTCTTTATCAGAAGATGCATTACGCTCAGCTTCATTAACCATGCGCTCGACTTCATCCTTAGGCAAGGTGGAAGCACCAGAGATTGAGATGGTTTGAACTTTACCAGTTCCCTTGTCCTTCGCAGTTACAGAGAGCAAACCGTTAGCATCAATGTCAAAGATAACTTCGATTTGAGGTACGCCACGAGGAGCAGGAGGAATTCCATCAAGACGGAAGGTTCCCAAGCTCTTGTTGTCGTTGGACATTTCACGTTCACCTTGGAGAACATGAATTTCTACATTGCTTTGTCCATCGACAGCCGTGGAGAATACTTCTGATTTCTTAGTAGGAACGGTGGTGTTTCTAGGAATAATCTTGGTCATTACACCGCCCAAGGTCTCGACACCGAGGGAGAGAGGAGTAACGTCAAGCAACAGAATGTCTTTGACTTCACCAGCCAATACACCCGCTTGGACAGCAGCACCGATTGCCACGACTTCATCAGGGTTCACGCTTTGGTTAGGATCTTTGCCAAGAATCTTCTTAACAACTTCTTGTACCGCAGGAATACGGGTCGAACCACCAACTAGTACAACTTCATCGATTTTCGACTTGTCGATTTTGGCATCACGAACAGCTTGCTCGACGGGAATACGGCAGCGATCGATCAAGTCAGAGCAGAGTTCTTCAAACTTAGCACGGGTCAAGGTGGTATCTAAGTGCTTAGGACCATCTTGAGTGGCGGTGATGAAGGGTAGATTGATTTCGGTTTGAGTAACGCTCGAAAGTTCAATCTTTGCCTTTTCAGCAGCTTCAGTTAGACGTTGCAATGCTTGCTTATCTTTGCGAAGATCAATGCCTTCAGCCGATTGGAACTGATTTGCAAGGAAGTCAACGATCTTTTTATCGAAGTCGTCACCGCCAAGGTGAGTGTCGCCACTGGTAGACATTACTTCAAATACACCGTCGCCAACTTCGAGGATCGATACGTCGAATGTACCGCCACCAAGGTCAAATACGAGGATGGTTTCATTGGTCTTGCTATCAAGTCCATAAGCTAGAGCCGCAGCAGTAGGCTCATTGATGATGCGGAGAACTTCTACGCCTGCAATTTTGCCTGCATCTTTGGTGGCTTGACGTTGAGAATCGTTGAAATATGCAGGAACAGTGATAACAGCTTGGGTGACGGTCTCACCTAAATATTTGCTAGCGTCGTCAACTAACTTACGCAATACTTGAGCAGAAATTTCTTCAGGTGCAAATTGTTTGCTAACCGCAGGTGCGTCAATTTTGACATTTTCGCCAACTTTTAAAACTTTGTAGGCGACTTGCTTGGATTCGCCGCTAACTTCATCGTAACGACGACCGATAAAACGCTTTACTGAATAAAAGGTGTTGTCGGTGTTCATGACGGCTTGGCGCTTAGCAATTTGTCCAACTAAGCGATCGCCATTTTTGGCATATGCAACAACTGAGGGTGTGGTACGGAAGCCTTCGGCGTTTGCAATCACCGTTGGCTTGCCCCCTTCCATGACGGCGACGACTGAGTTTGTCGTACCTAAGTCGATTCCAACTACTTTAGCCATAAGGCTTCTAACTCCTGAGTTTTGTTAATCTTTAATCTCCTACAAGATTAACTACTTTTCCCGATTAGCACATCAGGGGGACTCTACCTAATCTGGTAGGGTTTCCCGTACAACCCTTAAAAGTAAAGGCGATCGCGACGCTCTGCCTTTACTTTTTGGCACATTAGCCATCTGGTTATGACTTATAGCAATGTAAGTTTTGCTTAGGACATAAAACCAAAAAGATGAGTGGCGGCGCTTCGCGCCGCCACTCATCTTTTTGGTTTTGATTTGTCCTATCTATACTCTTGCGTTGCTATGTACCAAAATTAAAAAATGGCATAGCCATTTTTTAATTTTGGTATAAGTCTGATTGGTGCTACAACAATTACCGAGCAAACGAAGAGATTTTCTAAAACTGTTGCTTGGCAACAGTTTTAGAAAATCTCTTCGTTTGGATTTGAGCGCTAAGCGCTATATGCCAAAAGCGCTGTAGGTACATTTTGAGCAGCCATTAATCCGATCACATTATTCCAATTAGTGTCACGACCACTGACATTTTTTCCCCAGCGAATACCATCCAGATTTGCCCCTTCTAAATTGACACCACTCAAATTAGCTTCGCGTAAATCAGCTCCACTTAAATTTGCCTCGCGGAGATTTGCCCCACTTAAATCTGCCCCACTTAAATCTGTATTTTGCAATTGCGATCGCTCTAAATCCGCACAGTACAACTTGGCATTCCACAAAACCGCATCACGTAAATCAGTATCCTTCAGACTGGCTTGCCAAAATATGGCATGACTGGCATTGATATTTTGTAAGTTGGCTCCTTCGAGATTAGTACTGTTAAAGTTTGCGCCGATCGCATTAGCTCCCTGTAAGTTGCTATAACTCAGATCGGCAAAGGTAAAAATAGTACTGTAGAGATTCGCGTCACTAAGATCTGCATGGTGGAGAGAACCCGTAGCGATCGCCCCATTTAAAGTCGCTTTAGCTAGGTTGGCATATTCTAAGTTCGCCTCGATTAAGTTAGCGTGATATAAATCTGCACCTTCGAGATTTGCCATACTTAAGTTGGCATAGCGAAGATCAGCAACAGTAAGAGTGGCTTTTTGTAAAGAGATCAATGCATTTGGATGCATATTTCTCCAACAATTCCAGTCTTTTACCCCTTTTGCTAGTAGTTGTAATTGTTGTATATCAGCCATATGGACCTCCTAATTAAAAAGCATCACCAAAATCCTTGAATCTTTCTCACTAAATTTAACGAGAATTAAATATCCTTGAGCGCATCATGAGTGAATTATCTATAAATCCACCAGCTTCCGTATGGAAGCGACTACGCAATCAAGAGATTACTTGCGAAGAAGCTCTTCAGCTATTAGTCGATAAACGTGGAGGGCTGCGAATCGACTTACTGGATGAAGATGTGAACTATCGATTTTTTCACCACTTTGACGATCGCAAATCACTACCTCCTATTATTCCTTTACTGCTGTGGCATGGCTATTTTTATTTAGGCTCACCCCATCCCCTGACCAGTGAAGAAATCAAAAGGCTGAGTACCTTGACATTAACAGGTATCAAAAATATATCTATTTCTCCTGAAAGCTATTTATTATGGTTCCTCAGACAAAATCTCCCTGAAACTAGCAATATAGCCCCACCCATTGTCAACCCCCTCACAGGCGCAAATGAAGAATCACACCTAGACGAGATTTCTGAAATTTACCTGTCTCAAGCCCTTGATCAAACCCATCGGATCAATGCCTTAATTTCCGTTGCGCTTCAACATCGAGCGAGTGACATTCACCTAGAGCCAACAGAGGCAGGTTTGCGCGTGCGCTATCGCATTGATGGTATCTTGCGGACAACCCGCATCCTACCACCAGAAGTGAGTCGAAAGACAATTGTGGCTCTTAAGGTGATGAGTAACATGAACGTTAGTGAAAGTCGTCGTCCTCAGGATGGTCGAGTGACTCAGCACTATATTACTGCGGACAATCTTGATCTGGACTTAGATATGCGGGTTAGCACATTTCCTTGTGTTGGTGGTGAAAAGGCGGTAATTAGACTATTACCACGTCACAAGATGCTGACGACAACCATTGAAGATATTGGTTTTACACAACAATCTCTAGATATTTATCGCAGTTGGATATCTCAACCCCAAGGCTTAATTATTGTTACTGGTCCAACGGGTTCAGGTAAAACTAGTACTCTATATGCCACTCTTCAACTATTAGCAACGGATAAAGTCAACATCGTTACGTTGGAAGATCCCGTTGAATATAATTTATCGAATATTACCCAAGGACAAGTTCAGGAATTGGGTGGATTAACCTTTGCTTCAGGACTGAGGTCGATTTTACGCCAAGATCCTGACATCATTATGGTGGGGGAAATTCGTGATTTGGAAACTGCGGAAATTACAATTCGAGCGGCGATGACAGGGCATTTAGTTCTATCAACCATGCACACCAATGATGCAGTTAGTACCGTAGCGCGATTAAGAGACTTAGGTTTACATCCCAGTTTAATTGCCGAATCTCTATTAGGGGTAGTCGCGCAGAGACTAATACGGAAAATCTGTTCTTTCTGTTCTGAATCCTATGTACCAACAAAAGCAGAACTAAAGTTTCTTAATGTGGCAGTACAGGATGTTAAATATCAGGATTGGCGGATTGGGAGAGGCTGTGAGCATTGTTTTGGCTCAGGTTATTTAGGTCGTGAGGCAATATTTGAGTTGCTCAATGTTACCCCTCAAGTACGCAAAATCATGACTGAAGGAAATCAATCAGAACTAGTGGATTACTTAGTTGATCACGGTTATGAACCTTTTTATCATAGTGTGCGTAAGAAAATTTCAACAGGAATAACCACATTAGAAGAATCTCTACGGGTACTACCCCGCCAAATGTTTGATATATAGCTGTCGCCAAGTGTATGATGACATAAAACCCAAGAAGAGAATGGCGGCGCTTCGCGCCGCCATTCTCTTCTTGGGTTTTGCTTTTGTCCTAACACAATCGACGGCAGCTATAGAAACATAAATGAAGGTGGCGCTTTGCGCCGCCTTCATTTAAGTGGGCTTTGCCATGATTTCACACTGAGAGAGAAGTAAAGTTAGTAGGATCTTGATCGCGCCGATGTCTGACAGGAATAGGTGGACTTTGCCGATCGCCTGCTAAAGCCGCAGTTTTCTCAAGCGATTCTCTGAGACGTTTAGCAGCATAAATCGACATATCGCGAGGTACGCTAATGCGATCGCGCAAGTACCTCAAAGCAATATCAGAATTAGGTGGTGGCGCACAATCTTCACCAGTCATCAGATTGGTTAAAGCACAACGCAGAGCTTCATCAAATAATTTATTGTCCTCAGGATTGACTTTAATGATATTGGCTCGATGCTTGATTACTCTTTGCAGTGCTTCTTGACGAGAGTTATTAGGTTCTGCATAAGTTACGTCAGGCAGCCCAAGCCAAGAACCATGATCCACTCGTTCCTTATTGATGAGCATCTGTGGTTCACCATTTTCATAGCAACCTCCCATTTGTGGTGGTAGGTCATGGACATGGGTATGGAAATCACTCTGTGTACCGCGATAGGTCAGACGACTTTCCATTGCATCAAACCAAGCCGACATGCGTGGATTGACTTCACGCATGGAGTAGCCTTTGTAGTAGTAGAGGCTAGCATTCATCCGCTCAACATAGGGCGTAAAAATTACATCCGCAGTACCAAAATCTTCGAGAAAGTAGGGGCCAGGGGTACTGCCTAAAACCGCTTCTACTTTTTGCATAACTTCGATAAACTGTTGACGGTGGCGCTGCTCTTGGACAGCGGAACTGACAGGACGACAAAGCCATTCACACCAAGCTCGAAATAGAGTTCTTTCTAATCGTCTAATGGGAATTACTTGAGCATCAAGCATACCGTGATTGAGAGAGCCAAACACTTTCTCTAAGGCAATCAAGATATCATCGCTTTCAGTAATGATTTTTCCGTCTAAGGCGATCGCAGGCAACATTCCTGAAGGCACAATCTGTTTGTACCATCTTTCCTTTTCGCCATAGCAAAACATGGTTACTTTTTCGATGCGGTAGGGAATCTGTTTTTCCTCTAACCAGAGCCAAATCTTTTGACAGTAAGGACACCATGCATGATTGTCGCGATATAGTGTCACCCGTACATCGGCTTCGGTATGTCCAAATAAGCGTAACCGTGCTTGTGAGTTAGTAGAACCGTTGACAGTATCAATGTGGAAGTCTGTGAGGGATTCTAATTCTGTCCAGTTTAGAGGAGCAATAGTCATAGAAACAGTCGTGGTGATTGGACATGGGTTTAGACCATCATAGTGCCATAAATTGCGATCGCGACACTCACAGTGCTTTGCGCCAAAAATACACACTATAAAACTAAGCCCAATCAGATTAAATTGAAGCAGTTGCTCATAGACGAGAAATTACCAAAGTAGGATTGTAGGATTTTGGCGATCGCAATCTTGTAATTGGGACGATAGCGGATGCCATATAAACAATTCTTTTGAATACTTTAGTCTGTAGAACTTTGGTATTCAAAATATTAATCTTAACTTATGCAATTTAGCCAATTAGATAAAACTTTAGGGATTGAAATACAACGCCGCCGTATAGAAAATGGTTGGTCGCAAGAATACTTGGCGGAAATTACAGGTTTACATAGAACTTATATTAGTCAACTTGAGAGAGGTCTAAAAAGTCCATCTGTTAGGGTTCTCAATCATATAACAAATGCTCTGGGATTGACGATGAGTGAGTTTTTACACACAGTAGAAGAGTTGTTAGATGCTAAAAGAACATGAAATCACAAAATTAAGGCAAGCCATTGTTGCTACCATAGCGTCTCCTTTAATTGGAGCTATAGAAGACTATACGTGGGAAGCGATGTTTCACTATGTCAAAGATATTGATTTGTCAGATCCAGCATTAGGACGTAGCAAACTACTTTACGATGCTGTTGATTCTGTAACTTCAACTGGTTGGTCGCTAAAGTCTCTACAATTAAATAATTTGACCTCTGTAAATACGTTTTCTTTTGTCATTCAAAGAGCAGATATCATCAAAAAAGCTACTCAGCTTGGGTTTCCTCGTCTAACGGAACTATCATCACCTACCGATCTTGGAAATGCTATTATCCAACATTGGAATGATAAAGTCATATCAAATCAGGTAGCACAAGGCGTAGTTAATAGCTACGAAAGTATATTGCTGAAAACTATTAAAGGTTCTGAATATATCTATTGCGAATTTCCTCTCAATCCATTTGATCCCAGTACCTTTTCGTGGAATTGGACGATTGACAAAAATACTGGACAATCGGGGGCAGGATTACAAGGAAGTGTTGGAGGTAAAACAGAATTAGTCTGGTACAAAAATCAAAAGCAGCTTTTCAGAACTAGAATTCTTCCTCCAGAAGCAGTATATATCAAGGTTGAACGAAATCGACTTACGCCTGATCGATATGTCAATTCTATTCTCTCAGCCTTACAAGATCAACTCAGTGAAACACTCTAAACATGAGCCTGAAGAATAGATTCAGCTATTACTTTACCTAATAATGGGGGAACTGATTCACCGATTTGAGAAGCCATATCAGTATATGTTCCTAAAAAGTGAAAACTATCTGGATAAGAATGTAATCTTGCAGCTTCACGAATTGTAATTGTGCGATTTTGAGTTGGATGGAAAAACCTACCAGAACCAGGATGAAAAACCCATCTTGTAATAGTTCTTGCTGGTTTACTCCAGTAAAGTCTTCCGTATGCTCCACTGTAATGCTTTTTAGGGGCCAATTCAGAGGGTAAATCTCTAGCATCTTGACCTTCACTGAGAATACGCGCTCTTGACATTTGAATAGCACTTAAAGCACGGGCAATATGATTGGTAAGTTTTGTACTTCCATTCCGTATCATGGTTTGATATATAGTTTCGGGAGGAAAAGGATAAACTTCCTGATCATATTCTTGACCAGCCTCTAATGCTGGTAAATCGCCAATGGCATCTCGGACTGTGATAACTGAAGAAATGTTTGGTTTTAGAAAAGTAAGTTGATTACAAGATTTTGTAGCTCTATAATCACCTCGAATATCTCCAAAATGTGTAGGTTCTGGAAACTGAAGTGACTTATCTAAACTAGCTAAGAAAAAAGCCCTTGATCTAGTTTGGGGTATTCCATAGTTTGCAGAATTTAATGATCCTGAGTTAACTTTATATCCTTGTGATTCAAGTTGTTGTGTAATTTCATTTCTTATAACGCCATTGTAAGCCTTCAAAATTTCAGGTACGTTTTCCAATACAACGTAAAGTGGTCTGAATTCTTTTACAAACTCTAAAAACACTCGATATAGATGATTGCGAGAATCATCAAGATAACGATATTCAGCAGGAATATTTCTTGAAAATCCTTGACAGGGGGGACCACCTATCAAAGCTGTTAATTCTTCTTTTTTTATTCCTAAAGATAATCGCAACTCAGAAGGATCAACTTTGCATATATCCTCGTTAACAGTTCTAGCGCTTGGATAATTGTGCTTGTAAGTTGCTAAAGCTTTTGAATTTAACTCGATCGCGCATAAAGATTCAAAACCTGCAAGATGAAATCCTGTAGTTAGACCGCCTGCACCAGAAAATAAGTCAATGATTTTATATGTCATACTTGAATACTATGGTATTCAATGAGTATCGTCAAGTATTTAGGAAACAGGTAATCAGGTGTGCGTTGTGGAATGGAGATCGCTTGTTGATTTTGGTGTAATACGTGATCGGGTTTGTGGGTGTTGAGGGGCGATCGCTGTTGGATTTGAGGAAATAGGCGATAGATATTTATGAAGAATCATAGAAATTGCGATCGCTAAGAAAGAGCAGTTATCATTAAATTAGATCCGAATTAAGTGCTTTGACAACTATGATCGAGCTAAAAAATATCCACTCCCTGAGCGACTTCAAGCGCAACGCCAAAGAAT
>NZ_JACJQY010000075.1 GCF_014696925.1 Phormidium tenue FACHB-1050
TCAGATTAAGCTTACTGATCGACAAAATCTAATTTTGCAGTTTCTCGGGGCCTCTTCTCGTAAATATTATTTTTTGTCTTAAATAACCTGCTGAATGTAGGCTAAATACATTCTACATCAAATTATTATTTCATCGACGATCGCTATTACTGTGAGTCTTGATTTTAGGCGATCGCTATAATGGCTAATACGATATCCATCGCCAATTAATGCTCTAAATCGCGTTTAGCTAAAGCTTGAATTTCAGTGCGTAAGGCAGCAATTTCTACTTGCAATGCTTGAATGGATTTTGTACCTGCAATCTCTGCTTCATCACTTTCCGCATCCTGACCAACAAAGAATGTCGCTAATATCGCTGTCGCATATCCACACAAGGCGATCGCATATACCGCAAGTAAAAAACACAACACTCGTCCTTCCCCAGTTTTGGGAAAGTAATCCGAGCCAATTGTAGTCATCACCATCGCCGTCCACCATAGCGCCGTACCGTAATCCGCAATACCAACTGCCCCATCGGGAAGCTTGCGCTCAAAAGTATAGATTCCCGCAGCACCCGCTAAGGCGACAATCGCCGTTAGAGCAAACACATAGCCAATTCCTCGACGTTCCATACTAGCCCCAAGCAAGCGCATTCCTCGATTCGTTCTAGTCATGATTCCCAACAACTGCAACCCTCTCACAGCATGAACTGATTGCAAAGAGCGAAGGATTGGCACGATCTTTAAAGTTCGTAACGCAGGAATGATTAAAGAGAAAGCGATTAGCCAATTGTGATTAAGATAAAAAAGTTTGTGTGGCGCAAGCAAGAACTTTAGACAGAAATCTAAAATAAAAATGCCCCAAATGGTAATGCCAATCGTTTCTAAGAGCGGATTCAAACCCCAAACTAGCTCAACTATTAACAGTCCTAACCAAGCAAAACTCAGCACTAGCATCGGCATCTCTAGCCAACTTTCCCACTGTTGGAGGAGTTCGTAACGTTCTCGATCTATGGCGGCTAGTTCGGATTCAGGTGGTATTTTTGATGCTGGTTTGGGAGATCTCATAGTTGGTTGGTTGATTGGGACTGATGCGCTTTGAGCCTTGCCCGCAGTTGCGCGAGTTCCTGAGCCATATCTAGCACGATCGCTGCTCCGATTAAATTGAGTCCCAAGTCCTGACGTAAGCGTTGAATTTGAGCAATTCGGGTAATTTCGCGAGAATGTAGCATTGTGCCATTCGGTTCGATTACTCCTAACTCGACATAAACCTGTACAACCGTAATGGAAGTCTTTGTTACGGTTGCGGCATATTCAAAGGTATAAAGTTGTTCACCTTCGAGGGAAACTACCATCGTTGAGAGACTTGATGAATGGTTTGTTGAAAGAACTTCGTTCATAACTTAATCTCCTCTAAGTGAATGCGTGGGTTAAAGCTGGTGTTGGCTTGGATTTTTTCGTAGCATTCTTGCTCGATCGCATTAAGATCCTGTGGCGTAACGATCTGAAGCTTGGCAAATAAATCACCACGTCCGCCTTTGGGCAATGTCCAACCTTTGCCTCGCAATCTTAGCGATTGTCCAGTTTGTAATCCTTTCGGGACTTTCATGGTCACGCTGCCATCAGGTGTCGGCACATTGATCTCTGCACCCAAAACCGCTTCATCGGGACGAATTGGGACATTACACACAAAGCGATCGCCTTCAAAGTGAAAGAAGGAATGCGGTAACAATTCAATCGTGAGATACAAATCGCCGCGCTGTTGAGAAAACGGGCTAGGACGACCTTTCCCCTTGAGTCTAATCCGACTTCCTGTTTTAGCCCCTGCGGGAATGCGGACATTGATCGTGGCATTGTCAAGTTGCAAACGCTTCTGGACACCGTGAAACGCCTCAGAAAAAGTAAGGACGATCGCGGCTTCGGTGTCTGGTGCAGGTGCTTGAGAGCGAAATCCATCACTAGAGGTTCGACGTTGCGATCGCCCTAGTAGATCATTAATAAACGCATCAAAGTCTCCATACTGATCGAAGCCATTTCCAGTATTAGTTTCTCTAGGGGTTGGCGCTTCAGTGTAGTTAGGTTGATTCCAATACTGTCCAAAGCGATCATACTTCTCACGCTTCTCTGGATCGGAGAGTACTTCATTCGCTTCATTCAGATCTTTAAACTTTGCCTCTGCTTCTTCATCTCCAGGATTGAGGTCTGGATGATGCTTACGGGCAATCTTCCGATATGCTCGCTTGATTTCTTCAGGAGTGGCGGTTTTGCTCACTCCCAAGACACTGTAATAGTCTTTAAAGTCAGTTTTAGCTGTAGCCATATTTTTTGATAAACCAAGTCTTTACAAACTGAGTCAGGATGCAATAGGAAGTGAGGATGAAAGCTAGCCAGACAAAGTAAATGGCGGGTAAAGGAATAAACCCTAAACTTGAAGCGAGTGGCGAAAAGGGTAAGTATATGCCCACACCCATAACCGTAGCAGTAATCATCAGCATTGGTAAAGAAGCTCGACTCTGGAAGAAAGGAATCTTAGAAGTACGAATGACATGGACAATTAGCGTTTGCGTCATCAGGCTTTCCACAAACCAACCTGTTTGAAACAGAGCTTGATTGTCTCTAGTAGTTGCCCCAAATACAAACCACATCAAAGCAAAGGTAGCATAGTCAAAAATAGAACTGATCGGTCCGATAAAGGTCATAAAGCGCTGGATATTATCAATTTTCCACTGTGGGGGCTTAGCTAAATCTTCGCGATCGACATCATCAAAGGGAATTCCTGTTTGCGAAAAATCATAGAGAAGATTATTGATTAATATCTGGACTGGTTGCATCGGCAAAAAAGGGAGTAACGCACTCGCGCCCAAGACACTAAACATATTGCCAAAGTTAGAGCTAGTCCCCATCCTGATATATTTGATAATATTCGCAAAGGTTCGGCGACCTTCCATTACACCAGATTCGAGAATTAACAAATTCTTTTCCAATAAAATGATATCGGCTGACTCTTTGGCAATATCTACAGCCGTATCCACGGAGATCCCCACATCAGCTTCTCGCAGAGCCGCCGCATCATTGATGCCATCACCCATATATCCAACGATGTTCCCTTTTTTGCGTAGCACCTGAATAACTTTGGCTTTTTGAGTGGGAGAGAACTTCGCGAAAATAGTCGTGGTTGCGGCAACCTCGGCGAGTTTATCGTCCGATAAAGCTTCAATATCGCTACCTAATAAAATATTTTGGACTGGCAATCCCACATCTTTACAGATTTTCTGAGTAATGATTTCATTATCGCCAGTTAAGATTTTGACATCGACACCAGAGCGCTTGAGAGCTTTAATCGCCTCCGCAGCAGAATCTTTGGGTGGATCGAGAAAGGCAATATTTCCCAACAGAATCAGATCGCTCTCATCATTAATCGCGTAATGGGCTTGATCTGGGGGCATCACTTTATAGGCTACAGCAATTACTCGCAATCCATCAGAATTAAGTTTTTTTTGGAGATCGGCAACCTTACTATGAGCTGACTCGTTCATTGGCTCAACCCGATCATTGACTTTAAGTTGGGTGCAAACCTTGAGAACTTCCTCTACAGCACCTTTACAAATCAGTACATGTTGTTTGCCCATCTCTTCGATGACAACGGACATCCGCCGCCGCACAAAATCAAAGGGGATTTCATCAAACTTCTGATAGTTTTTCTCAATTTCTAAAGACTCAAGTTCTTGATTATGTTCGAGAACTGCAATATCCAATAAATTCTTTAAACCTGTCTGATAGAAACTATTGAGATAGGCATATTTAAGAACATCGGTACTCTCTTGTCCGTAGGGATCTAAGTGTCTCTGCAAAACGATTTTGTCTTGGGTCAAAGTCCCTGTTTTGTCCGTACAGAGAATATTCATCGAGCCGAAGTCTTGAATTGCATCAATATTTTTGACAATCACCTTTTTGTCAGACATCGCGATCGCCCCTTTCGCCAAATTGGCTGTGACAATCACAGGTAGCATTTCGGGGGCAAGTCCCACGGCTACCGACAAGGCAAAAGTGAATGCCTCAACCCAATTCTTTTTAAAGATGCCATTAATCATAAAGACTAAGGGAGCCATAACCAACATAAAGCGCAACAGCAGCATGGTTACGCCATTGACACCTTTATCAAAGCTAGTGCGGGGCTTGCTGCCACTAACAGATTTTGCTAGTGAGGCAAGGTAAGTATGTCCGCCAGTTTCAACGACCACCCCTGTTCCTGAGCCACTGACTACCGCCGTACCCATAAAACAGAGGTTGACTAGTTCTAGGGGATTTTTCTCATTGCGATCGCTTAGATCTACATGCTTTTCCGCAGGGAGAGACTCTCCCGTGAGCGTTGACTGGCTCAGAAATAAGTCTTTCGCCTCAATTAATCTGACATCGGCAGGAATCATATCGCCTGCGGACAGAAAGATAATATCTCCTGCAACTAGTAGCTTTACTTCAATTTCTTTCCCTTTAGTTGTTCAAGTAGTATCTTTGGTTGGAGATGCAGGCTTTGTATGCTCATTTTTACGATTAACCGTTGCCTTAGCGCTCACCATTTCTCGTAATTTTTCGGCAGCTTTATTCGATTTAAATTCTTGCGAGAACCTCAATAATCCACCAAAAAGAACCATTATAAAAATGATTAAAGCAGCAGTTGTACTTCCAGTAAATAGGGAAACGATCGCTAAAACAATTAGTAAAAGCGAGAGAGGATTAGTCACCGTTTTTAGCAGTTGGACATACCACGCGATCTTTTTCTCACGGGCGATCTCGTTTAGTCCATATTTATCTAACCTCTGCTTAGCTTCAGGTTCGCTTAGTCCCTCTAATTCAGTTTCAAATAATTGCAGAACTTCATTCACATCGCTCTGAGCTATACTGATCAGTGATGCCGATGAATCCTTGAAGGTGCTAGACTTTTGGCTTTTAGATGAGTTCGTAGTCTGATTTAAAGTCTGCATAAAATTTTCAATTTTTCAGTGTTGCTAAATAGCTGGGTTACTAGAAGTACGCCGCATCGTGCGCCACATTGAAATTCCCGTAAAAATCAATATCAACAAACCAAGGGCAGTCAAGAATGGATAAATGTGTTCTAGATTAATTACACCAAAGGCTCCTTTATGCCAGCCTAAGATCCATTTAAAATTCTTTTGTTTACCTGTCAGATCTAGGATTTGATAAATTATTCCTGTAATGGTGGTTAGTAATAGAGGCAACAACATAATCGGAGCAAGAATGCGATGAAGATAGCGAATATATTTAAAATATTGGCTACGTTTTTTGGTGGTTTCCATAAATAATTTCCTTAATGTATGTATCTCATATCAAAATCAGAGAAGAATTGAGAGAGTCGCACCCACAGGGTGCGACTCTCTCAATTCTTAAAAAGTTATATTCCAGAGCATCTCTGGAAAAGCTCATCAGATATCCATGCAAGCGTTCCCTTAAAGTTTTTGGCTGGCGTAGGCAGCAACTCAATGTAAGCAGCTTGACGAATTAAATGACCGAGATGACCTTTCACTTCATAGCGATCAAAGAGTTCGGCAACACTTTCCTTCAATCCCAATTTCATCAGCGTTCCTCGCATACCAACCTTAACCGCAGTCGGAGAGTGACATTCAGAAAGCGCTTGCAAATTATGGGCGATCGCAACTCCCTGCTGATAAGCCACTTGTGCGGTTGCGGGTAAAGGATGCTCCATTACAGTGCAGTCACCGCCCGCAAATACTTCTGGGAAATCGAGAAGTTGTAAAGTGTCGGTTAGTTTGAGTCGTCCCTTTTCATCTCGACCGCCTTCAGGAATAGATAAGGTATCCATGAGTGGATTTGTGGCGATTCCCGTTGTCCAAATAATTGTTGTTGCAGCGAGTTCTTCAATTTGTCCATTTCGTTGGAGCATAACTATATTGGGTCGAATTTCAATTACCGCAGTTTCTAGCATTACCTCCACGGGTATAGTACGTGTTTGCAAGGCTTCTTCGGCGGTCTGACGTAGGCGATCGCTGTCACCTTTGAGAATCTGTTTACCCCGTTGAATGACGACTATCCGAATATCGGCAATATCTCCGCCCAATGGACTGTACCAGACTGGCAATAAGTCAGCAAGCGTTGCAGCTAGCTCCACGCCAGAGCTACCAGCGCCGAGGATAGCAATGGTTAATAAGGTCTTTTTCTGCTGTGGTTCTGAAGTTTGGGTAGCTTTTTGCAAACAATCGCGTAGTTTCCAAGCTAAGGCGATCGCATCGTCACTGGTACGAAATGCTAAAGAGTTTTCTCTAGCTCCTTTAACTCCAAAGTAACCAGCTACAGATCCGAGGGACAGCACTAAATTACTATAGGTGTAATGCAAGCCAGAAGCTAAGACGACTTGACGCTGTTGTAGGTCAATCGATTGCACCTCATCACGAATGAAGGCAATGCCACTTTTATGTAAAAGAGCGTCATAACGATGACGGATAAATTGCATGTTCATCTCACCACTGAGAAACTCATACAATAGTGGTTTAAAAATAAAATTCCATTCGCGATCGATTAGAATTGTGGGAGTTGTATAATGCTGACGACTCAAATGTAATGCTGTGAACAAGCCCGTAAAACCACCACCTAAAATTAAGGTTGGGAGAGGTTCAGAAGCTATTAATCGTTGCGGAAATTCTGATATCCCGTCTAATACATTAGACATGTTTATTCTCCTTGTGACAAAATATAGCCTTCTTACTCATGTATCATGTGAAATAGTAATCTTCTCGCCTGAATGTAGAGTTAACATCCAAATTCCATCAAATAAAAGATTAATCCCAATTAGAGTGCCAATGAACCAAACGGCATGAAGCGGAGAACTAGACCAAATAAAAATACCGAAAATGATACCTATGAGTCCACTCGTAAGCATCCATCCCCAATTAAAAGAGATCCAACGCATTTGAAAAGCTAGCGATACCTGGATGATGCCTTGCAAGAAGATGGTAATGCCAAGCACTATCGTAAAAGCAATTGCTCCTTCACGCGGATTTAATATGACGAAAATTCCAGACAGGAGATACAACAGCCCTAGGATTGTTTTCCAGAGGACTTGACCTGCACCTCTAGATTGAAAGGCATAAGCGATTTGGAATATTCCAGCAGAGATGAATATCCAACCAAACAGGACGGTTGAAGCGATAGTAGCAAAGAAGGGAAATACGATCGCAATAATACCCAACACGATCATCACAATCGCGATCGCGGTTATCCATCCAGAGCCAATAACTTGCTCGTCAGTATCATCATATTCAGTAACGCTCATGTTGATCCTCTCTTGAATAGATTGATTGAAATAACGAATAAAGTTTCATAGGGACTTATATATCTCTATGTAGATATACTCGCGATCGCTGCATCCAGTTTGATCAAAGTTTTTCGCCCAGTAGCGTCTTCAACCTGAATTGCAACAATTTCACTATTTGCATTCTCCCCTGTTGAAATTTCCTTTGGTGAATCAATGGTGTGACCATAGGTCATCTCATCTTTGCCCACTTCGATCGCCAAGTTATCACCCTTATCTGGGCGGTCATAAATTATCGACAACAAAGGTGCATTTTTAATCAAGGATTCATCACCGAGTTTTGAGTCAATGATCTCAATCTCAATATGTCGTCCAAGATGATCAGATGAAAACTGGTCAAAAAATTTGCTCCATTGTTCTTGAGGGATAGATTTGCTGATGGCGATTGTATTTGTCATAGAATTTCTCACGGTAAAACATTAATGAATCTGATAGGTTGTATTGCTATATATTTTGGTGACTTACGCGGAATAACGAAGGGGCAATTCATGAATTGCCCCTATCGTCAAACAGGGATTTCAAGGTGTTTTTGGGTAACTCTTAATTTTTTGCAGCAGCTTCAGCATCTAGTCGAGCAGCGATCGCTGTCAAAGTTGCTTCTTCAGCTTCTTGTATAGTCGCTATAGACAAAGCGATCGCAGTAGCGGCATAGTCTTCGGCTTTATCAGCTCGATGTGCAAGATTTTTTACCTTCCGACTCGACTTCCATTCCTCAACATCTGACTTCAACTCAGACTCTTTTTCCTCAAATTGAGATTTGAGCTTGGTTCGGTATTCATCAAATTCTTGTTTTTTGGATTCTAGTGTTGCTCTCGCTTCATCAAGTTTAGATTGAATCTCATCTTGAGTTTTTTTCGGTACAGATTGAAGGTTATCTCTCAGTGATTTCAGCCTCTCTTCTACTACTTCCAAATTGTCATGTAATTTTTTAGTGAAGTTGTCAACTTTTGTACTCATGGTCGATTCCTTACTGACGATTAATTATTGATTGAATTTTTCTAAATTGCAAAGATGCTTAACCAGAATTGATAGAGCATCGATTTGGCAGATTGGTTTTCGTAACGTTTTATTCTGTTTACATTGACTAGCATCTTATTAAGCTGTTTGAGATCCTGTATGTTTAACGTATAAGTTGAATGGATTGTATTGAAAATCTGATGAATCTTTACAAGACTTACGTTAATCTAACTTCACTACCATTTTGCCAATATTTTTACCCGCAAAGAGTCCGATAAATGCGCTCACAGCTTGCTCGATGCCTACCACTACGGTTTCTTTGTTTTTCAGTTTGCCATCTCGGAAATATCTACCCACTTCCTGTTCAAATTTATTCTGAAGATCAAGGAAGTCGCTGACGATTAACCCTTTCATCGTTAATCGCTTAGTAATCATGTTAAAAAGATTAGAAGGTCCGACCTGTGGACTTTCTTCGTTGTAGCCAGAGATGCCGCCACAAGCAATGATCCTGCCATGTATGCGTAACAGGGAGAGGGCAGCTTCCAAAGTTTCACCGCCGACATTATCAAAATAGACATCAATGCCATCGGGAACTGCTTGGTTTAATTGTTCGAGGATAGGAGAAGTTTTATAATTCAATGCGAGATCATAGCCACATTCTTCCTGTAAAAATTTGACCTTTTCCGCAGAGCCTGCTGCTCCAATCACCCGACATCCACGCAATTTGGCAAGTTGTCCAGCAACGCTGCCCACTGCACCTGCTGCTCCCGAAATAAAAATCACGTCGCCATCTTTGACTTCTACTAAATTCAATCCAGCCCAAGCGGTCATACCTGTCATACCCAATGCACCAAGATAGGCTGAAAGTGGTTGGATCTCGCGACTGACCAGATGCAAAGCTTTCGGCACAGCGATAAAGTATTCTCGCCAGCCAAAACTGGAAATGACAACATCTCCCTGCTTAAAATCCTTAGCACGGGAATCGATCACTTCTCCGACTGCGCCACCATCAAGGGGTTTACCTAACGCAAAGGGCGGAACATAGGATTTCCTGTCGCTCATGCGACCACGCATATAGGGATCGACGGACATATAGAGATTGCGAACAAGTACTTGTCCTTCTAGCAGTGGTTCTAATTTGGTTGTAGCGATCGTAAAGTTAGCTGCGGTGGGCATCCCGTTGGGACGAGAAACTAATTGAATTTCGCGGCTCATGATATCTGTCATAATTTTTTCCTAATGATTTATTTAAGCAAGATTTATTTGTGCTTTGCGCTCAAACCCGAACCAAGAATAAATTTGAAAGCATTGCGAAGCAACGCTTTCAAATTTATTCTTATGGTTCTTTTGATTGGAAATGGCTGTAATGTTCATCAGCCGATGCGGGATCTAGTTCCCAGCGATCGCGATCGCGCTTTAGGATCATTTCTTCAGTAGCAAGGGGTGTGTCATCATCTACTTCAATCCCAACCGCTTTTGCCATTTCTTCCATATCATTGCGATCGGGAACTGCGGTGCTACCGCCAACGGCTTCATCACCATTTACTTCAGCTCGATAGGCATCATTCTCAGTGTCATCGGCTGAGTCTGCACCTTTTAATGGATGCGATTGTGGGTTTGTCATACATTTTCTCCTTTATGCAACCTGTTTTAATGAAGCCATATCAATCACGAAGCGATATTTCACGTCACTTTTGACGAGGCGATCGTAGGCTTCATTGATGTTTTGGATGGGGATAAGTTCAATATCAGCAGTAACGTTATGCTTACCGCAGAAATCCAACATCTCTTGGGTTTCTTTAATGCCGCCAATCAGAGAACCGCTCATACTGCGCCGACCGAAAATTAGGCTGCCCACCGAAAGCAAAAGCGGCTCTGATGGAATTCCGACTTGAGTGAGGTTGCCGTCACGTCTCAAGAGCAGGAGGTAAGCGTTGATATCATGCTTTGCAGATACAGTATCGAGAATAAAGTGGAAAGTATTTAGTTGCTTCTGCATCTCGTCTTCATTTTTAGAATTGACGACTTCATCGGCTCCGAGCCGTAGCGCATCTTCAACTTTGTTCGATGAGGTAGTGAAAACCACGACATACGCACCCATAGCTTTTGCTAATTTCACCCCAACATGTCCTAGCCCACCGAGTCCCACAACACCTACTTTCTGACCCTTGGTCACATTGTGATAGCGTAAGGGAGAATAAGTCGTAATCCCAGCGCACAGCAATGGAGCAGTTGCCGCAAGATCCAAATTCTTGGGGATTTTCAGTACAAATTCTTTGTCCACCACAATGCTTTCGGAATATCCACCGTAGGTGATTCCGCCAGTATGTTTGTCGGGAGAGTTATAAGTAAAAATCGCACCTTTCTCGCAGAACTGCTCTAGGTTTTCCTTACAGTTGGTACAAGTAAGGCAAGAATCGACCATACAACCCACCCCAACTTTGTCGCCTTCCTTAAACCTATTGACATCTTTGCCAACTTTTATGACTCGACCGACGATTTCATGACCAGGGACGCAAGGGTAGGTAGCGCTGCTCCATTCGCTGCGGACGGTGTGCAAATCGGAGTGACACACACCGCAATAGAGAATTTCGATCTGCACATCATGCTTGCCAACTTTTCGACGTTCAAAGCTAAAGGGCGCAAGGGGAGTTGTGGCATTTTGGGCAGCATAGGCTTTCGTTGTCATCGTTTTTTCTCTTAATGATTTGTTTGGATGCAGTCTATTAGTAGTCCAGAGAATTTTTCAAAAGCGTTGCAGAGCAACGCTTTTGAAAAATTCTCTAGGGTTTATATCAGCGCAAAGCGCTGTAAACTTACTTCAAGGCTTTGATTAAAGCTTCAAACTGAACTAGCAAAGACTTGTCATGAGGTGTAACGAGTGGAATCTGGCGATCAATTTTTAGGAATTGATAGACTACCATTTGTGCAGCTCTTACTGAATACTCGACCGTGAAAACAGTATCATCGGGAATTTCGACAAACTGACTTATAAAAGCGAGGTTCTTTGAGTTGAGAGGGATCGGCAATGGTCGATCGCCATGCGATCGCGGCATAAACATACTGGTGATATAGGGCATTCGGCAAGGAATACAGTTTGCTGATTCCACCACATCTAAATCAAATCGCAAATGACCACAGAGCTCTTGAAGGATTTCTTCACCATTACAATCGGACATTGGTTTGGGAACGAAATCACCTACGCGATCGGGAAAGAGTGCATAGCCCCAGAAAACCTGTACATTCGCAGGCTGATTATTAAAATGGGGCTGATTGGCAAGAACAATTGACATCAGCCAATTGGAATCTTTAAAGGTGACAAGTCCTCCAGTCCCCGCTTCATTGCCACTGAATTCCAACATCTTATTGAAGAATGTAGGAGTTGTGAGGGTGACTGTAAAAGATTCCCAAAGAGATTCAGCAATACTACTATTGAAAACAGAAGGATTGCCGAACTCTGGGTTATTCATCGCCAGCTTTTCCCATAGATTCCAACTGGTACAGTCCTGCTTAATCAATTTTTGAGGCGCACTCGTCATTGAACCCAAACTGGAGGCATCAGTCATCGAGCCATTTTGGAGAAAAACAAAATCGTTGCTGTTAACTTCAATAGTTTTGCGATCGCCATGTTGCTGATAATGAATACTCGTTACCACAAATTTACTGTCCTCAGTGCGGTGATCGAGATCTAATACTTGGGAATCTAGAACAAAGTTAACTCCTTGGGATACCAGCCAACTCTGTAAAGGACAAATCAATGAATCATACTGATTGTAGATTGTCCGTTTCACGCCAGCGAGGGTTTCAATCCGAGAAAATTCGAGCATAAAGCGGTGTAAATACCGCTTGAATTCAATGGCACTATGCCAAGGTTGGAAAGCGAAAGTAGTTGACCACATAAACCAAAATTCAGTCTCAAAAAATTCTGGAGAAAGCCAATCGGTAATTCGAGTAGTAGCCAGATCTTTTTCATTCGCTTGGCTGAGCTTAAGTAGCTCTTGACGATCTTGCATCGAAAAGCCCATTGAACTGACAGGCACTTTCCCACGACGATGATCGACAAGTCTTGCCATACAATTTGACTTATGCTGCTCATTAAACTCCATCGTTTCGTCAAATACGGTTTTGTGCGGCAAATTTAGAGAGGGAATCGACTTATAAAGCTCCCAAGTACACTCATAATTGTCAGTGGTTAACATCCGACCTCCACGCATCGAATAGCCATCCACTGGGTTTCCAATTCCATCCATACTTCCACCGAGAAGCGGCTTCACTTCTAAAATAGAAATATTTGCCCCAGAGAATCCACCATCGCGAATCATAAAAGCGGCAGCAGCTAAAGAGCCAATTCCACCACCCAACATATATGCTTTAGATTCATTATTCATGTCAAGTGTTGGCATATTATTTTTCGTGACGTTTTAATCTGTCTGCATTCATTAGCTTCCTCCCCTGTTGGTTGAGATTGCGTATAGGTAATGTATAAATTGAAGTGATTGCATGAAATAAATTTAATTCTTTACACACAATTTTTCTACCCCAACTATGTAGATCAGCTTAATTACAGCGCTTTGCTCAACCCCAAACCAAGAAAAATTTTGAAAGCATAGCTTTGCAACGCTTTCAAAATTTTTCTTGTGGCTCGTTTGATCAGCAATTGCTGTAAAAACTAAAATCCAAACCAATAACCTAGGCTAAAAAGATTCACCGCAAACCAAAACCCAAGAATCGAGTGGCGGCGCTTCGCGCCGCCACTCGATTCTTGGGTTTTGGTTTGTACTAGCTAACTCTTTTTTTGCTATAACTGGAGTCTAGACTAAGTTGATTAAAAAAATCAAAAAAAGAGCAGGAAAAAGTAACCCAGAGAATGGATAACTGAGCAAATCCAAGAGAATGAAAAGGAGA
>NZ_JACJQY010000076.1 GCF_014696925.1 Phormidium tenue FACHB-1050
GAAAATCTACCTATCATTTTTGATGAATATCTTCCTAAATGGAATTATAGAGCTATTCCTCAAAATAACTGAAATGCATAAGTTATTTATTTTTCATTCCTTAACATTAACTTGCTTACCAATGCTAATAGTGTCTCCTGATTTTAACTGTTTCTGCAAAGACTCAACCTTAGCAGCTAGTTCTTGATTATTAGCCAGAAGCGCTCGCACCTCACCCAACAACCTCACCACATCAGGATCATCAGCGATCGCCTCAACATCAATTACCGCTTGCTGATAATCGATCTCTTTCCCTGTACCCAATTTCTTGACCGTATCAGTATCGGGAGCTTTCCGTCTTAGCATTGCCCATAGTCTCTGAGACAGGTTGCCGACACCATCAACAGCATTTTCACCAACTTTAGCTATTGCGCCATCACCAACCTTGCCCAATATCCCAGAGTCAACAATGACTTTGATCGCAGCCAGAATAGGAGTAACAATTTCCATACGTTGAACACTGATTTATCAATATTTTGATTTTATCTTACGCATTATTACTAGAAACTAAAGCGATCGCCTCTTGAATTACGCGATCGCGATCGACCATCGCACCCAACTCAAAAGAAAAGCCCCGCAATGCGAGGCTTTTCTTTATTCCTTAGTGATGTTACCAGTTCTGACCCAGCCTTCTTCTTTTGTACTTTCGTTTCTGACATATACCCATTCACGATCTGGGGTTTCTCTAATTACAGCAACTTTGGTATTAAAGTCTGCACCACCAACATTACGCGCAGACTGATTGGGATCAGATCGAAATACTAGACCAATACTGGCATTGACTTTACCTTGATACTTAGCCTCATTCTCCTTAGGCTTAGCTTTAACCGTTGGCTGAGGTATTGGCTGCACCTTGATAGCAGCGATCGGCGATTTTGGTGCAGGTACAGCTTTGAGATCATTAGTAAAAACAGGTCTTTGCGGACTTTTTCGGTAAGGCAAAATGATGTAATACCAGCCAACCGTCACTATGGAGGCAATTAGTCCCAGACTAAACGCTAAACTTACACTAGATTTTGCCGTTTCTGGAAATCTCATTATCAAATCACTAGCTAACCAAAATGGATGATTGGTTGAATAGATTACCTTAAGTTCTCCAAATTTAACAGAGATTTTTTAACTAGAAAAAACAGAGGGAATGCTAAGCATTCCCTCTACTTTTTTAAATTACAGTTTCTAAGCTAATTACCCCATCATTACTAACCCATGCAATCTGAGAAATACCACGCGATCGCGCATGGTCACGAACAGCATCCTCCGCCCGAAATTCTAGCTCTAGCTCGATCGCCTCAATATTGGGATCTTGTCGTAAAAGTGCAGCATGGGCAAATGCTGCTTGCATTGCATCGGTAGTTTTAGCAACTACTAGGCAGTTAGAGGTTGCCATAGTCTGAGGTAACTGCGACTGTAGAGCTTGCTGTAAATCCTCAAGATTAAGGCAAAAGCCAATACTGGGATAACTGACATTTTGGGGATGGTAAACCCCAAGCAGGTGATCATAGCGTCCACCCTGAGCAACCACATAGTTATTACAAGCCACTTCAAAAACGATCCCTGTGTAATAGTCAAAGGTTTGCATGAAGCTAAGATCAAGAATCAGGCGATCGCTTGAAGTTAGCCCCGTACTTTCCCAAAGATCAATTAATGATTTGAGGTAATTAATTTCGCCTGTTAATCCAGAAGTCCATGTACTGCCCGACAAGCGACTCAAAACATCCTTGGGCTTACCGCGCAGGTCAATCAATTCGAGGGCATAGCCCTTGACATCAGCGGGTAAGTCCATCTCTTGCAGCGCAATGCGATCGAGACTGGCTAGACATTGCCGTACTCTGGCGCGATATTGCTCTGGCAGTAAGTCTAGCAATGCACCCGTCAGTCTGGCATCACCGAGAATAATTTTCCAGTCTGGCAGTTCTAGGCGATCGAGGCTCTCGGCTAAGAGCATCAAGATTTCACCATCGGCAAGTAATCCCGAAGCCCCCAATAGTTCTACGCCAGCCTGAAAGGATTCCTCAGAAGTGTTATTGGCTCTGCGCCGAAATACATTGGCATTGTAATAGATTCGCTGTGGACAGGTTGCCACATTCTGCCCCAGACGAGCGGCATAGGCTCGCGCGATCGAGGCGGTAAATTCGGGTCGCAAGCCTAAAATATCAATGCTGCTGCTATGCAGTTGAATCACCGATTTGGGATCAACGGCTCCACCTGCGGTCAGCGATCGCAAATGTTCGACAGTGGGGGTAATGATGCGTTGATAGCCCCACGACTGAAAAACTTGTTGAATGCGGCTCTCGATCCAACTCTTTTGAGCAACGTCTAGGGGAAGTAAGTCTTTTGCGCCAGTTGGCAGTTGATGCACCATACAGTTCTCTCAGTCTTCGTCTTTTATCGTACCGTGAATCCTTACCGATATTAGGCGATCGCCTTTTACAAAACACAAAATAGCTAGCCATTCCAAGAATTAGGGGTGCGGTGCTTTGCTCTGCACCCCTAATTCCAAAACCCAAAATGGCGTAGCCATTTTGGGTTTTTAAGACCTTAAACACGGTCTTACCGAATTTCCAATCGGTGCGGTCTATGGAAATTATCCATGGTTCAGGTATTTTCATTACTTTTACAACCATGAGGGCGATGCTTTCATAGTTCACTTCAAAGTCTCGGAAAAACCTCTGTAATCTCTTAATAGTACGATTCGACTTTGGCTTTGCCGCTAAATCCTGTGGCGATTTTCGCTAGATTTACTGTCTTTACTCGCATTAGCGCGGTTAAAAATATGGACACAAATGCTAGTCTTGCTGCATTCCATTGCAGATGTTGCTGTAAATTTTTCGCGGAATAGGTTAATCTCTTCCATAGGGGGTTTACGAGTGATGTGGCTATCTTTTATAAAACCCCTTTCTATCTACTTTTGCAACTTTTTGTCCTGTACTAAGCATGAAGACAATTAATTTGAATATCGATCTGAAATCTGGCTTCAATTTTAAGGTTCCAGTTAAAGCTATTGTCTTTACCTTCCTAGCAATCGCTACTTTTATTGCAGTAGTATTCCAAACACCGCAAAGCCTCTATTCCCAAACCGTTCCTGCTGACTTAATCAATAGGTACAATCTTGCTGTTGCAGATGCCAAGGTAGCAGAACTAAATGAAGTTTCCCAAAACTTAGTGGCAATTACTAAAGACAATCCATTCTTGATTTGGCAAAACAAGACCGCACCTAAGGACAAAATATTGGTCGCTACTTGGACAAGTTTTACGGGTTACGACAATCAGATTGGTCAATCCATTACGACAAATCGCCAAACATGGGTAACTGTAGCTCCTGAATTGCAGAATTTTTGCAAGGAGAAATTAAAAGATGTGCCTAATCAAAGCGATCGCATTCTGCGGTTAGAGCAACTCCTCGGACTACCTCCGCAAAATGGCAAAACCCGTTTTGTAGAGTTGTGGGTCAATCCTGACAATCTATTTCGCCCCAGTGCTGATTCCGAGGTTACGGATCGCAATGCCTTTGGTGAATTTACCCAAATACCTGTATCCCCTGACACAAGTATCAAACTCTCACATCTCCAGTGGTTTGAGAATTTAAAATCCCAGTCCTATAACGCTACGGGAGGCTATCCTTGGACAAGAATGGGCTATACCTATGATTGGGGAAATCCTAATAATGAAGTAGGTCTAAGCGAATTTGTGATTAACACAGGTGCAGCTATCGAGGTCAAGTCTGTACAGACAACTGATAAATATTGCGTATCATAAAAAGCAAAAAGCCGCGCAAAGCGCGGCTTTTTGGTAATTCTTGAGAGGACTAGACGTTAACTTCAGCAGGTTTAACTTGAGCTAGTAAACCAGTCAGGAATTCACCCTCGATCACTTCTGTTTCTAAGAGCTTCTCAGAGATCGACTCTAGCAAATCACGATTCGCATTGAGGATTGCAAGTGCCTTTGCATGGGCATTTTCGACAATGGTTTTGATTTCCTTGTCGATCGCTTCCGAAGTAGCAGGGCTGACATTGCGTGCCATTTCCATACCACCAAGGAATTGATTTTGTTGCTTTTGGTAGGCAAGAGGTCCTAAAACTTCGCTCATGCCGTAGCTAGTCACCATCTTATCCGCAAGATCGGTAGCGCGTTGAAGGTCATTGGATGCCCCAGTGGTAATACTACCGAAGATGATTTCTTCTGCTGATCGCCCACCTAATAAAGTCGCAATTTGAGCTTCAATTTCTTCTTTGCTTAACAGGAAGCGATCTTCCGTTGGGAGTTGCAAGGTGTAGCCGAGAGCCGCCATACCACGAGGCACGATCGAGATTTTCTCAACTTTGCCGCTACTGGAGTTAAGCGCTCCGACGAGAGCATGACCAACTTCGTGATAGGCAACGATGCGCTTTTCGTTCTCATTGAGAACACGGCTCTTCTTTTCTAGACCAGCAACTACACGTTCGACCGCTTCCGCGAAGTCTTCCAATAACACAGTTTCGCGTCCCGCACGAGCCGCAAGCAGAGCTGCTTCATTCACGAGGTTAGCAAGATCCGCACCTGCAAAACCTGAAGTACGAGTAGCGATTGTTTCTAGGTCAACACTCTTGTCGAGAGTAACTTTTGTCGCATGGATTTTGAGAATTGCTAAGCGTCCACTCTTGTCAGGGCGATCGACTAATACTTGGCGATCGAATCTACCTGGACGTAAGAGGGCTTGGTCAAGGGTTTCAGGGCGGTTAGTTGCCGCAAGAACAATGACTGTGGTTCCATCTACACCGAAACCATCCATTTCGGTAAGCAATTGGTTAAGAGTTTGTTCACGTTCATCGTTACCGCCGTACATACCACCGCTAGAGCGAGCTTTACCGATCGCATCAAGTTCATCGATAAAGATAATACAAGGCGATTGTTTTTTGGCTTGTTCAAACAAATCACGTACTCGCGAAGAACCAACACCGACAAATAGTTCTACGAATTCAGAGCCAGAGATACTGAAGAAGGGAACACCTGCTTCACCAGCGACGGCTTTAGCGAGGAGGGTTTTACCTGTTCCAGGAGGGCCAACTAGCAATACGCCTTTAGGAATCTTCGCGCCGATCTTGGTGTACTTCTCAGGAGTTTTAAGGAACTGCACAATTTCTTGAAGTTCTTGTTTGGCTTCATCAACCCCAGCGACATCCACAAACATCGTTTTAGTTGATTCACCTTCAACATAGACTTTTGCCTTGCTCTTGCCAATCTGCAAGCCACCAGGAGCGCCACCGCCACCGTTACGGCTAAACAGTTGGAAAATACCGACAAAAATCAATGGGGGAATGACCCAGCTAAGTAATGTACCGAACCAGCCTGATTTCTGAACAGGTGCGGCGGCAAATTCGACCCCACTCTTTTCGAGACGTTCTGGCAAATTCAAGTCAAAAATTGGGGTAGTCGAAATTACATCTCCAGGGATTTCAGGAGTGACACCCTTTAATTGATAGGTGATCTGATCCTGTCCGATATATACCCTTGCTACATTGCCTTCTTCAATTTCATGGACGAAGAGGCTATAGGGAACACGCGCCATGGGCGGCGCAAATAAGTTTGGTAAAAAGATGTTTATTATGAGCAATCCTGCGCCGATCAGCAATAGGACATTGCCAATCAGTCTTGCACGCGATCGCTTGGGGTCTTCTTTTTTGACAGCCATTTTTTTATATTTTACGATTTGTTTCTAGAGTCATTATAGAAATGATGGTTTCTTGGCGCTAGACAGCAAACGTAGGGATAGCCGCCTGTGTCGCTAGGAAGAGAATTAAGTAAAAGGCGGCGCGATCGCGCCGCCTTTTACTTATTATGTTGAGAGAGTGCGCCCCTTTGGGGCGCACTCTCTCAAATCATTTAATCTTGAGAAGGAAATAATAAAGGTAAAGTAAACGAAAATGTACTGCCTTTACCGAGAATACTTTCAGCCCAAATTTTACCTTCATGTTGTTCTATAATCTTGCGGCAGATGGTTAGTCCTAGCCCTGTCCCACCCTTACGCCTTGAATCCGATGAATCCACCTGCTGGAATCTCTCAAAAATACTTTCTAATTTGTCCGAAGGAATTCCTTGCCCTTCATCTTGCACTGAAAATAGTACTTCGGTATCAGATTTACGCTTAGCAGTTAACCAAACAGTCCCGTCGGTTGACGAGAATTTGATCGCATTACTGAGGAGGTTGGTGAGAGCTTGAACAATGTAATCAGAATCAACTAAAATCTCGATGTCGATTGGCTTAACTGCCAAGATTACCCCCTGCTGTTGAGCCATTGGTTGCATGGATTCCGTTGCTTTGATCATTAAAGCCGCCGCATTACAGACTTGCTTTTCCATTTTCACTTCCCCCGACTCAATCCGCTGCAAATCAAGGACATTATTAACTAAGCGCAGCAATCGTTCAGTATTGTCATCAGCAATCTCTAGCATTTGCTTGCCATCTTTAGACAGGTTGCCTAAGCGTCCAGTTGCCAAAATTTTTAAAGCACTATGCATAGATGTTAAGGGTGTGCGTAATTCATGACTGACCACAGCGATAAATTCATCTTTCATGCGTTCGATCGCTTTGCGATCGCTGATATCGCTGGTCAAGGCAAAGAACCCCATCACATTTTTATGTTCATCAAGGTGAGGAATATAGGTAACATTCACCGAGCAAGGTAGTCCATTCTTTAAGGTGATTTCATTTTCGTAGACAACTGCTTGTCCTAATAGCGCTAACTTCACATAGATTTGCATTCGTGCATAACATTCAGAACCCCAAACGGCTTGGATCTTGCTGCCATAAATATCGGCTGGTGACTGTCCTAGCCAATCTTCATAGGCTTTGTTGTTAAAGCGATAGCACTGATGTTCATCGACATAGGCAATCAGAACTGGTAACGCATTGGTAATTAGTCGCAACTGTTCTTCACTACGGCGTAGAGCTGTTTCCGCCAACATCCGATCATTGATTTCTTGCTGAAGACTGCGATTGACTTCTTGTAACTCCGCAGTGCGTACTTCCACAATTTCTTCAAGATGTTCCAGTAATTGAGCTTGAGCTAAAGCAATGCTGATCTGATCAGCGAGTTGTTGCATTAGCTCAAGCTCAAAATCAACCCAATGATGTGGGCGATCGCAATGATGAGCTATCACTAAACCCCATAACTGATTAGGTGCAACAGCCTCATTTTGTTGATGGGAATTGAGATTTTGCAGAATCGGGACAATTAACTTGGCTTTAATATGGAACTGATTCACAAACTCAATTAGACATTCCGATAAACCTGCTTGGGGGTCATGCACATCAGCGATCGCCCTTACCCTCCCCTTTGCGTAAAGCTGTTGATATTCCGTAGGAAAAACTTCTTCGGGAAACTCCAAATCGAGAATGGCAGGATAATCGGGTAGAACTGCTTCACTAATGGCTCGTCCTGTGCCATTGGGTAACACTTGGTAAATTAGCACGCGATCGGCCTGTAAAATTCGCTGCACTTCCGTTACGGTAGCCCGCAAGATTTCCTTAAGCTGCAACGATTGGCGAATTTTCAGCGTAACTTCCGCAAACAACTTCACCCATTGCCCTTGTCTCCACAACACATCTTGCTCATGATTTGGAGCAGCGAGAGGAGTCTCACCGACAAGTGACTGATTTGCTTGGCGAGAATTAGAAGGATTGCGTTCAGCCATTTTAAAAAGTCAAATTGATTAAGGGAGTAAGACCCTCACCCCTAGCCCCTCTCCCAAAGGGCGAGGGGAACAAGAATTTTCTGGATTTTGCTCCCCCTCTCCTCTCTGGGAGAGGGGGCTGGGGGGTGAGGGCAATCTTCATTCCACGTAACATCAGTTATACCAATTCACGAAAGTGTGGCAACACTTTTGGGAATTAAAAACCAAACCCAGTAAGGGTTTTCAATATACAAAATGGCTACGCCATTTTGTACGTTGGTATTACTAATTAGGGAAAATGCGTAAACGTCGATTTGGCTCCGAGCCGTAGCTCTCCGATCGCAGTTGGTAATGCTCCACTAATTCATGCTGCATCCGCCGAATAATTGATGAACGCGGTAATAACTCCACTGGTTGACCTTTAGGAATCACAATCTGCTCCACGGCGAGACGAGTTTCTTCGAGAGCTTCGATTTCATCCTCAGAATCACCATAGGCGAACATATTCAAGTCGCTAATCGTATCCGCAGGACTTTCATCGATGTGCAAAATCCTTCGCAAAGCGCGAGTAATTTGAGGAAGAGTGCTAGTTTTGATCGCATGAATGGGAATCTGACGTGCTTCAGCAACTTGGCGCACTTTGGAACTGGTGCGAATTTGAGATCGCAGCGCCAGTACAATATCCGCTTCATCAAGATCTTTAGTGATTTCAATCGGTAAATTAATCGATTGCACCACCTGCTCAGTTTGATGGCGGCTGACTCCATAGAGATAAACATTCAACGTACCAAAACGCTCTCGCATCGCCCCATAGGAAGAAAGATCGCCAAATTCCTCTTCCTCTTCTTCGCTAGCATCGTTTAATTCTGCTACAGCAGTATTACTAATCTTGCTAGTCAAATCAGCAATTTCAGAACGCATTTGCACCTGTGGATCAAGGGGAATCGGCTTAATTTTACCTGTGGCTCGCCAACCCTTGACCGCAGGATTTCGCATTACTTCAGGATTTTTGGGTTTCTCTTCCGTAGTCGTAACTTCACCAGCATCACTGACAGCCCGAATCTGACGACCAGGATCGCGATCGCGTAGCAGCATATCAATGGTTCCCGCCACATCATCATGAACCGCCCACCGATATCGCTCCCACATTTCTACAGCAATATCAAAGGTCGGTTGCGCCTTACGTTCGAGAATGCTCTTTTGGGGTAAACCACGGCGGCGCATTTCTTCATCACCGAGGGTGACGGACTGAATGCCGCCAATTAAATCCGATAGGGTAGGATTTTTGATTAAATTTGCAAGTTGATTACCGTGTGCCGTGCCGACTAGTTGTACTCCACGTTCTGCGATCGTTCTCGCCGCTAATGCTTCGAGTTCCGTACCAATTTCATCAATAACGATCACTTCAGGCATATGATTTTCCACTGCCTCGATCATTACTTGGTGTTGCAATTCGGGTTGAGAGACTTGCATTCGACGCGCCCTACCGATCGCAGGGTGGGGAATGTCGCCATCGCCAGCAATTTCATTGGAGGAGTCAATAATTACTACACGCTTGTTCAGGTCATCGGCAAGCACACGGGCAATCTCGCGCAGGGCTGTCGTTTTGCCCATCCCTGGTTTACCTAGCAATAAAATCGATTTGCCTGTTTCCACTAAGTCGCGAATCATAGCGATCGTGCCATAGACAGCGCGACCAACGCGACAGGTTAGCCCGATGATTTCACCTTTGCGGTTGCGGATCGCACTGATGCGGTGCAGAGTGCGCTCGATACCTGCACGATTGTCGCCGCCAAATTCACCGACTTGATGCACACAGAGTGCTAAGTCTTCTTTGGTAATTGGATCATCGGTTAAGTATTTAGTACTGTCAAAATACCGCGCTTCTGGCAACCTGCCTAGATCCATCACAATTTCGACAAGTTGTTCTAACCCGCCGCAGAGTTCGAGGCTACTTTTGATGCGTGGTGGCAGAATATCGAGAAGTTGATCGAGGTTGTCTGTAACTTGCTTGCGGATGGAGTCCATTAGGCTTTTTCAGGTTTTACAGTTAGGTTGATTCCTTGATGAAAGTGCTGCTTCGCAGCACTTTCATCAAGATTTGATTTGTGAAACTAGTTGTCGGGCGATCGCGACAGCTTGCCAGAGTAAACAAGGACGATCTTCAAGGCGATCGGGGATGTCCTCTCCCAGACCTTCTAGAAAATCCATCACGATTTTACGAGCATAGCTGCCATAGGCAACACCAGCCACGGGGATGTTTACTTGGCGCAGTTTGGGGACAGTACTTGCATTTGTACCACCAGCCAGTTGCACAAAGCCCAGAGGTAACTTAAAGTCCAGAACCTTCTGCCCTAGTTGCAGTGCGGCACGGGTTGCACCGTCACCAATATCGCCGCTCATCGGTCTGCCATCGGTTTGCCAGATCAGCGATCGCGGTTGGGGATTCATCCCTTCGAGTAACGACATCAGATAATTCCGCAAATCTTCGCAATCTGGGAAGCTTACAGCTACTAGCTTGAGCTTGGGGATAATCGGACTCAAGCGCTGCCAAAATGCGGCAAATTCTTTAGTGCGATTGGGTTGTGTATGAATTTCGATCGCATTAACCGACTGGTTAAGTACTTCATCAAAAATATCTTCAGGGACATAAACCTGTTCGCGGGTATGAATAATCTGCACTGGACATAGCGGCAAGCAACGACCGCACCCATAACAAAGATTTGGCATGATCCCATTGTAATCATTACTAAACTTTATTGCAGTGGTGGGGCATACTTTTTCGCAAGGTCGGCTGCAATCGCTAGGACAAAGCTCAGGTTCAAAAAAAGCTTTCCGAAAATGGGGGTCTTCGCCATCATTAAAGCTAACCATCACTAAAGGGGCGATCGCTTTTGAGTCTAACTCTAGTGCGGCGGCGATGCCTTCCCTTGCAGCAGCGATCGTGGCAGGATCGGGAGCCATATCAATGCAATCAGCGCCAGCCAATGTATAAATTAGCGCCAGATGACGAATTGAGGGTAAATGTTGATAACTCGCACCACAAATGAGCTTAAACCACTGGTGCGATCGCAGAGCTTCAATTTCCATAGTTTCAGTGCTATTTACTCAAGGTCATTAGCACGCTGAAAACCTCGTAGTTAGGTATATTTTCGATTGTAACCGCGATCGGGCTTTGCTTTTCGCAAGCGAGAAGATGAAGGCGGCGCTTTGCGCCGCTTTCATCTTTCGGGTTGTGTTCTATATGCACAACTATGATCGCTTTTTGCGATAATGCAATATATAAAGCGTGAGTTGAGATTATGGCTATTTTTGCTGCTGTTCAAACCCCTGAAAAAGTCAAAGACACTGTCAAAGAGATAGTACGCAAGCCTTACCCGAAATATAAGGTCATTGTGTTAAACGATGATTTCAATACCTTTGAGCATGTTTCTGAATGCCTGATGAAATATATTCCAAACATGACTGAGGAGATGGCTTGGGAGTTGACCAATCAAGTGCATTTTGAAGGCTTAGCGATCGTTTGGGTCGGACCAATGGAGCAAGCGGAGCTTTATCACGCTCAACTGAAGCAAGCTGGCTTAACTATGGCTCCTCTGGAAGCTGAGTAAGTTTTAACGGACGAAATTAACCACTATTAACTCTACAAATCCATTAGATTTAGAGGTTATGAACCATGAAATCCATCTATAAAAAAAAGTTGAAGTCACATGAAATATCTACCAATCCTACGACTCTAAACTTGCAACCTCGACCGTTCGCATCTAATCATCTAGACACTTCTCAAGACGACAATACAGACACTTCTAGTCCTACTTATACTAAAAGAAATTGTAATTGCTCAACCTATAGCAAACAATGATTTGAGAGGATTCAAAGCGATAAGAATGGACTCAAAAGCGGAAAAGCCTTTTCTTTTTCCAGTATTGACAAT
>NZ_JACJQY010000077.1 GCF_014696925.1 Phormidium tenue FACHB-1050
ATGCAGCAAAAATTTACTAATTCAGAATTTCACACAAGCCAAATACTCCTTAGCGATCGGGTTCGTAGATATGCGTCATGGTGCAGTCATACCGCCTATGGGGTATCGATCGCCCTCTCTCTATCGGTATTTATTCCCTCAAAATTAGAGGCGAAAATAATCCACATTACCGCCGCGATCGCCGCCTATGGCATTAGTAATCGTCTTGATGAACTGGTAAAGCTTGCCAGTGGTTATGAGGTTCGTAGCCATGTTCAGTCTGAGACTAGTTATCAGCAATGGCTTACCCACGCAATGAAGCCGCCCTTGCGAGATGTGGTTTTGGCACAACCTGAAATAGTCGAAAGTCCAACTTTTTACGATTGGAATAATATCTCTGATGAGGCTGTCGGTTTTCTAATTTGTGGTAATTCTGGTTCGGCTAAAAGCTCCTTAGCTACTTGGTTAGCAGGTCACTTAAGCCAATACAACCCTATGGGAGTAATTGCCTTAGATCCTCACTTTAATGATTGTTGGCAACTTGCGGGTATTCCCTCTATAGGCAAGATCGAACAAATAGAAGCCGCCCTTAATTGGCTTCTCAATGAACTAGATGCAAGATGTGAACGTAAAGGTAATAAGCAACCTTTGGGCGATCATTTATTCATCATTTGCGACGAACTTAACGCCGCCTTGGAACGGTTCAAGGATAGAAAAATAGTTGAATCCACATTACGACGGCTTGGCAGTGAGGGGCGCAAATTTGGGCTTACCTTTTGCGGGTTGAACCAAAGCAGTAACGCAGGAGCGATCGGCATTGACGCAAAATATCGATCTAACTATGCCCTGATTTTATTAGGTCAAAGCGCACGAACTCACCCGCAACTAGGCAAGCATTTAACCGATGTTGCTTACCCTTGCTTACTTGATGGCAGTATCGCGCCGTCATTAGCTGTGCATCCTACTCATGGGGATTACAAAGTATTTAAGAAGTCAGGCAACCCGCCCAAGAATTTGAAACAGATTAACCAATTACCTCTCCCTAGTGGCTTGCTAGCTGCAATAGATGATCGTCCCATTGCTGTTCAGATGGTTGAAAGTGGTTTACCTCCTAATGTTGCCACTGCCTTAAGCACACAACCACAAAGCACAGCGATCGCCCCTGTGTTTCAGAAGATTATTAATTATCTCGATGGTAAGGACTGGAAGAAGGATTATGAGATTAAGGCAAGCATCAGAGAATTTAAGGACGCTGACACCCCATTAACTGAGTTGCAAGGTTATTTGCAATTTCTGGAAACTCAGAATTTAGTTGAGACTCGAAGCACTCAAAGAGGGGCGTTAGAGGCTCGTACAATTCGAGACAAGACAGCTTAGATCGGTATTTTTGCCCCTATGATGCTTGTCTTGTCTATGTCCTGAGTTTTTGTCTTGTCTTGTCCTGATAATTTGTCCTGTAATCTTGAAGTAGATTTTTTTTACTTCAAGATTATTTTTTTGAACAATGAACAATGAACAATGAACAACCAACATTTAAGTTATGGCAAGTCATAGCGATCGGTATAGTTTTTTTCTTTGCGGTAAGTTTTGCGATCGCATACTTCACCGCAAAAAACGATCCGCTCAATAATGTTGATATCGATTTATTTCTTGAGGGATGCTCTTATATTTTCAAGCCTGATGGTAGCTACGATGTTGTTAAATTTGGTGATCCTCGTTGTCCAAAATAGTGATCACTTCTTTTGCTTTTTTCTAGCTTGATCGAACTGGCGGCGCTTCCATCGGTAGGTATTGCTTTTAAGTGAAATTAGTTGATAAAAGCCATCTATCAGGAAATCTAGAAACTGTCGAAACCGCGATCGCTTTTTCATATTATTTTTAAGCTATGACCATTTCAGATTTACCGCCTTGTCCTAATTGTGGCGATCGCAACTTATCCGAGGTTGCTGATTATGTTGCGCCCGAAGAACAAGATCGCGAACCTTGCAAATATTGGTGGTGCTTATCCTGTGATTGGAAATCAGAGATATTTTACTATCCTGCTTTGCAGCCCGAATTAGGGTTATGGGAGCCAACAGAAACACCCATAGAGATGTCTCAAGCCACTTATAGACAGCTATACGATCTACTGCATGGGTTAGCAGCCGATCTGCCATTTAACCAGAAAGTTAAGGCGGCTTTGCAAAGGTTAGAGACGGTTAAGATAGTTAGCTAGAGTGAGTTTGAAGGCTATCTTGCAGGTTTTTACACGTATCCTGTAGCTGTCCCTTGGCGCGTTACTTTTGTGTGCTACCTTCATTCTTGAGAACACTAAAAACATCATGAATAAAAAAGCAATTATCATCACAGCGATCGCCATCTTAACCGCAGGTGCGATCGGTGTGATAATTTACCTCAATACCCGCCCCAAACCCGTGTCAGGCTGCGATATTTTGCTTACTAAAATGCTTGAGGCAAAAACTCAAGATGAGCGTAATTTCGCTGAGAAGCGATGGACTGATACTTGTATTACCAAGTAACCTTCGCCAATTGGTTAGAGTTGCTTTTTTTGTTTAACAAAAGTCCAACATAGTTAAACTTCGATTAATCCCATATCCGCGATCGCCTTGGCACTGATATCACCTATCAGATTACATATCAGGCAGTTTCTTAGATCGGTATCCAATCCCTCTAAATACTCCTTAGCGCCGCCCTTTTGCCAATAGTCCAACAATGTTAAACAATGTTTACTAACTAGGCTTGGATGTTCCATAGAGAAGCTTTTAGCCTGTGTCCTATTCCGTAGCGCTAGGCTTACCATTGCAAAGCCTAGCGATTGTATAACTTTGTCCAACATTGTTAAGCTGCTCTCCCTAATACTCGACTAACTTGGATAGGTTGCCACTTTGCGCCGCGCTTTGTAGTTATGCCTTGGTTGTTCAGTTCATCAGCAATCATCTGTAATGTTGCCCCGTCTGCTTTCATGGCTTGGATGAGTGCGATCGCCTCATGCTCCTTAGCAACCTTAACTAATTTCTTTTCTACCATCTCGAAGCCGAACGCAGGTGATCCGCAATGTTGCCCCTGATCCTTTTTATGTGCCATTGCCATAATGGTACGCTCTGAAACTTGATCGCGTTCTAGCTGTGAGAGAGCAGCCGTCATATTTACAAAAAACTTACCTAGTGCTGACTGTGTATCAAGTTTCTCGACAATGCTATGAAGTGAAGCGCCATGTGATTCTATTTCAGAGATTAGGTTAAGAGCATCTAAAACCTTACGGCTTAATCTGTCCAACTTATAAACCACAAGTGCAGATGCTTCATTGTTAGACAACATTGTTAAACATTGTTGTAAACCATCGCGATCGGTGGACTTGGCAGACTTGCCAGCATCACAAACAATCTCGACTAACTCTAAATCGTTCAGTTCGCAGTAAGCCCGAATTTTAGCTGACTGTGCATCCAAGCTCACGCCCTCTGTTGCCTGTCCCTCTGTGCTTACTCTGATGTATCCGATCGCCTTAGTCATTTGTTTAACTTTGTTTAACTCTATGTTTAACATTGTCTAACTTTTGTCTAACATTGTCAAGTATTTGTTTGACATTTGTTAGACTTTGTTTAACACAAGGGAACGGTTTTGTTAAATAGGGTTTTGTTAAACATTTTGTTAAACTTTGTTGGACACAAGCTATAATGTTTTACATGAGTTAAACAATGTTAGACACATGGCTAAAGATCCTAATTTTGTATCGGTAAGGTTGCCTGATGACGTGGCGATCTGGTTGCGAGAATATGCCACTGCTAACAAGATGGTTAGAGCAGATAAGCCAAATATGGGCGGCTCGATCATTGCTGTTATTCGTGGCGTGATGTCAGGTCAAACAATTTCTAACAATGTTGGACAATCTAGCGCCGCCCCTGATGTGGATATTGAGAGCATGATTAATGAAGCTCTCAACTCAAAAATTAAGGAGCTGCGAGAGGAGTTTGAGGAGCATGAGAGTATCATCGTAGCTCGTTCACAAAAGGTTTTTGAGGTGCAAATATCCACTTTCAGAGAAGAGATGAATGAGGCGATCGCAACTGCAAAAAAGCCCCTGCTCTCAGTGATGAGAGAGAAAGTGATAGCAGCTTAGAGCCTGATAGATTGTCAAGCATTGAGGCGATCGCCGCCGCGACTGCAAAGCCCCAAACAAACAAGCGATCTCGCAAAGCACCTAAAAAAACTGATACAGACAAGCCCTATACATTGGTGCAAATGAATAGAGCAAAGGGACTGGAGAAAATGAAGGAACTTGGGTTAGAAGAGATTCCAGAAACAGGGAAAGATTTTGCCATCCTTTACCCCGATCATTTTGAATATGATGATAAGAACAAAAAACTGAGTTATAAGAAGCCTAAAACCCAGTCATAGCAACCGTTTTAAGCCTATAGCGTTATTTGAGCGCTGTAGGCTTTGCGGTTAGCTAAGGTACAAACACACCTAAGCTTTAATACGCAAGGCTTATAGCTCAATCTGAGAGGAGTTTTTTTATGGATAAAACAGAAGTTCGGGCGGATGCAATTAGAGGAATAGGTCAAATAGAAGCTGTAACCATTTCTTCTGTGCTTAACGCGGGTGATGCGTCCACAGCTTTATTTTGTGAGCAGCTATCAAAGCCACTGAGTAACGATGAAATAGAACTCATGCTTAGTAATCAGGCGATCGTACTCAATGCCATAGGGAATCGCAAAATACAACTAAGCAATGACTTGACACGATTAGCGAGTAGCAGTGAACAGAATCGTCAAGTCTGCGATCGTTGGCTTAAAGATGGGTTCAAAGCTTTGGAGCTATCCCGAAAATGCCTCACGGCTTTGAATGAAGTTCGCAACCCTAAACGGTCAACATTTATCAAACAGCAACTAAATCAACTAAATTTAGGTGATCACGATGGCAGCAAGACAGTGGACAGAATCGCAGAAAGCAAGACAGAGAGCTTTAATCCAAACTTGGCAACCTTGGAAACTCTCGACGGGTGCGACAACCCAAGAGGGTAAGGCTATCTCTAAAATGAATGCTCTCAAGACTGGAGAATATACCGCCGCCGCCATTCAAAGCCATAAGGAGCTTAGAGCTTTGTTTCGTGAGATTGAAACTCAGCTTAAAAATCGAAAATAATTTTGATTGGATTTAAAAAACGAACTATTTGTTAGAAATAACCAGCCGCCCGATCTTCAGGACTAATAAAGTGATGAAGAGATCCAGCATCAGTAATAGTATTTATTATCTTTGGTGGATCTAACTCAGTGTTATATGTATCAAGCATTTCAGCCGATTTTTGAGCCAATTTTTGAGCATCAACTTTTAGCCAGTTTTGCAAGATCTGATAGCGGATGTCAGTCCCCAATATGGGCATAAATTTATAAACTCGATGCCCTGCTTTACCATCTGCCAATTTATCTCGACTGACTTGGTTTAGCTTTAATCCCAAAATGCTCAGCAGTTGGTTAGAGATGGCGATCGCACTTGCAGCAGGATTAATATCAATACCAAACATGGTTTTAAGTTCGTAGCGATGTTTGATAACTCGTTTCTTGAACTTGATTAAATCTGCATCCGCGCCGCGATATTCCCTATCAGGTTGCATCAGTACATTAACGATGTCCAACTTTCTCAGCAGATTAATTTGACCTTGCAGCAGTGATTTATTTGCGCTTGGTTGCCATAGTTGACCTTTGCTGTTGAGTAAATTCGATAGCTTGTTTTTATCTCTTGGTTTTAGATATTCCTTGCCATCAGTCAGGAAGTAGACCAAACGCAGTTTTTTATAAAGCCCGTCGTCGTCGAGTTGGACTAATTCGGGCGTAACTTCCACACCATAGGACTTGTTTAACTTCCATTTGTGTAACTGGTATTTATGATCATCGGTTCGAGATTTTGAGTCTGCAATTTGTTTCGCCCGATCATCGTCGATGGTCAAAGCATTAGAGACAGCCTCACACTCTTCTGAGTAGGACTCATTACGGTTCGCTGTAGCAATTTCTAAAAGTTTTTTAGATTCCGCTTTGTCGATGTCATCAGCAGACTGGACAATATGTCCATCAGCTTTCAGTCCGTCGATAATGGCATCTCTAAACCGAATAGCATCCGCTTTGACTCTTGCCTGCATCTTTGCCCATGTGGTCAAAGCAACGGGAAAAGGATTAACGTCGATGTGACCTAAGTCTGCATCCTGTAACTCTCTGATGTGCGCTCTAAGTGCCTTAGATTGCCTTGTTAGGGCTTGTTTGTAGTCAGGATTGCCAGATATAGGCGAGTAAGTTTTAGCCCAAATATGGCGCTCTACTGGTTCTCTGTACCTTGCTAATGCTTGCCTAGCACTATCAGCAGATACCACACCAAAGAAGATCCCGAATACTGCATCAAACAATCCTTTAGCGTCGATGCTTACACCCGTTTCTATAGTTGGAGTAGCAATAACTAGGTCATAACCAGATAGACGATCGCAGATATTCGCATCCGTCAAAATCCTGTAAGCAGGATGATCGGGATTTTGAACCGTGTGGGAATCAATGAGAAGTGTTTTGAGGTGTGGATATTGTTTATTGACCATCCGCTCAATGTTTACGCCCGAATACCTACCTTTGCGCTTTTGGCTGTCGAGATGCAAAATACATTTTTTCCCAATGCCTAAGTACTCAAATAACTTTTGCTGTAGTCCAGTTGGCGCATTGCCAGAGTAGTTAGTTATATTCCAAGGTTTCTCAAATAGATAATTATTCAGAACGATGTAAGGCTCAAAGTCAGAACGATTAACTAATCCTGATGCGAACTCGATAGCAGTATTTGTTAAGTCTGCATCAAGTAACCAAGTGCGATCGCATTCTTGCAATAGTTGCGTAAACATGGCGATCGTATCGACGCGACGGGATTCTATATCGGTTGTGGAGTTCAATAAATGCCAAATACTTTGCTCAGCTTCATCCAAAATAATCTCGCAATCTTTCCAGTCATCAGGATTAATTTTGTGTAGGCTGTCCCATGTCGTCACCATGCCGAATAGTGATATCTCGCTAGCGATCGCCGCCTTAATATCCCCTGTCGCATTTTCTAACTCGTAATGGGTTCGCAGTCCTAAACGATGCCCTAATTGTTGGGTTAGTTGCGAGCGATGGCAGATTACTAAAAATCGTTTGTAACCTCTTTGACCATCGACATATTTGGCAATGTAGCCAGTTTTGTTAGTTCCTTTGGGCGATCGCAAACAGATTAATTTTGCACTTTCGGGAATATCTAGATCGACTAAATACCTTTGGCTGATGGTTACTGACTCATCCTTTAAGGCTTTGTGCTGCAAGCCTAAGAACTCATACCAGCTAATTTCTTTGATTCCGTCGATGCTGTCGAGTTCGTCGATGTCCTGATGTTTGGTTTTAGAGAATTGTCCATACCATGCGACTTTCATCTCATAGCCTACCTTCATAGCAAGTTTGTAGGAATTGCTATAGGTATTCATCACATGAGGATTTTGTAGCGCCCCTGCATCAGGATATAGCAGCAAATAGGGCTTAACCCCTTGTTCTACTTCGATTAGTTTTAATGCTTGCTCAAACTGTTCTGGACATCCTGCAAAGTTACCTGATGCCATACCAAGGCAGATATGACCTACTTTGTCAGCAGCAATAGAGGATTTTAAATATCCTTCGGGGAGTCCTACAACACCTTTTTTAATGAGGTTTTGAGGTCTATAGACTCCCATCGGTAACTCTCCATTAGGTAAATGAGGAGTTGCGCCATCAGGATTATTTTTTGTCTTGGATGTCAACCAAGGGTATTTATTCCCGTCGATTGGCTCAAATACTCGATATTGACTACCAACTATTAAGCCGTCGATGTTTGGTATCGGTACTAAGTACCCATCAGTCATGACGTTTAATTTGTTGCCTTTACCGATAACCCCTGCTAATTGGGTTGTCATGGCATGGCGCAAAGGATGCCATTGTCCGACGGATGCAAATAACATCCGCTCGATCTGCTCAGCATTTAAACCACGTCGAGATAAGTCTGCTAGGGTGCGATCATCTACCTGCTTACCATGTGGCAACTGATTAATTAATTTTCGATATTCGCGATCCCGTTCAATGAGGTTTAAGGATGCCTCATGCTTCTGTTTGGTGATTAAATCACGCTCTACTTTTTGGGCTTTGTAGACTCGTTTAGCATCGTTGCTATGGGTTTGTCCGTTGTCTTCGGCATAGACACCCCATAACCCATCTTTGGACGCATGAAGATATTTATAGCCTGATATCTCGATTAGTCCGTCTGGACTATTCATACAAAGTGAAATTTTATCGACGATCCGACACTTGCCTGTGTTGTCGTCGCATATTGGGCAAATTAAACCCTTTTTGGTGGAGGTGAATTTACTCATTATTCGATCCCCCATGAAATACCAACGCGATCGCAGATATCACCAATCATTGATAATTCTCGATCTGTTGCCCTGCCCTGATAGCGAGTTGCAAGGCGGCTTAAGGCTGTAATTTCGTAATCTTTGAGTTGATGGTCAAACTCGAAGACAAGGCGATCGCACAAGTGGATTACTTCTTTGTTACTCATGGCGATCGCCCTCTCTAGCTAAGATGGCACGATCAACGATGCGAGATGATACTTTTATTGGCAGTGAAAAAAGCTGATGAGCAAATATCGATGAATGTCGATATTGCTTTAATTTTGTGGTAGAATTAAATGAATACATAGGGCTACTTCCTTTATTTAGCAAGGTTTGTAGCCGCTTTCAGTTTTTAGAGAGCCTAGAATATCCGATAAAAATCAGCAATTAGAATGTATTGCTAATCCTCAGAAATTAGATAAGATACGGGTGTAACACAAATATCTGGACAAATAGAAACGCCAATTTCTATTTGTCACCGCCGTTCTAAGCTCTCCTTGAACTTAGGCGGCATCTTTTTTATTGGTGAACAGAGAGGATCGAACGTAGGTACTAGGTGTAACTCCCATCGATTTTGCAGTAGTTTCAACCGCTTGTTTTTGGCTAGGGGTAAGCCTTACAACGAGATTAACTTCTAAGGTTTCGCTTTTCATGTTTTTTGCATTGCAGCTATAGATAAAAAGGTCATGCAGAACTTTGATTTTGTCAAATGCAATATTTTGTCTTAGTGCATTGCAGACCTATAACGCAAAAATAAAGCAGAGCGATGATTTTGGCAAATCAAAAAATTATTGTTAATTGAGATCGCCACTTGGCAACCCATAAGGCTCAATCCCATTGTCTCTAAGCACAGACAGATAATAATCTCGCTCTCTACGGATATCGTCATCTAGAGCAAACCCTTCACCTAAAACGGCTAAGTCTCTTTCTAGCTGTTGATTTTGTTGAGATAGCCGATCATTGCGCTCTTGCTCAGTGCGAATTACACCAAAGGCATTATCAAACCTACGCTCTAGAGATTCAGTGGTTAGGGAAACTGTCAAAAGTAATGCTGAACGATTACCGCGAAAACTTTCCCAAGCCCAATACAGGGCAACTAGTTCTAGTGGTAAACCTCTAACTCTTGTTTGACCTTGAGATCCACCTTCACCTATATCGACAGTTAAGTTTTCTGGTTTATAGGTATCAGTAGACTCATCAGGCAAAAAATCGAAAGTGCCTTGAACTTCTCCTAGTAAGCGTTTGAGCGCCTTAGATTGCAAAAAATCGAAAGTGCCTCTAGCAGGTTTTCCGATACATTCAGCAGCTTGGCTAAGTGACATCCGATAATTACCATCAGGCAACATGAAAGCATCAACAGTTAACGCCCCGATCGCCACAGTAGCGCGGGTTGCTTTGATTGATTCACTCATGACTTTTTGCCTTTGGTGCGATCGCCTTGATGCTGCTTTAGCCAAGTTTCGATAATTAGCGCTGCTTGAGCGCCCATAGACCTTTTTTCACTTTCTGCAATTTTTTCTAATATTTCGATCTGTTCCTCACTCAATGGCACTGATAGCCGCTTTTGCTTCACTTCTAAATCCTTTGAATCAAGTTGCATCAATCCTACAACCATAGCCTTGCATCACTTTGACTAATTTTGATGCAACTATGCTACCTTAAAAACAACAAAGGCGATCGCGCCTGTCTGGACAACTAGGCGATCGCCCCTATTTATCCCTATATCTAAGGATTAGTTAATTATGGACTCAAAACAGCGTTTATACACTTTGCAAGATATTCGGCAAAGCCTACATGTAGCCATCTCACAAGTGGCTGTCTACAACTTGTATGTTGATTCACACGCTAATGATAGTCATTTTTCAAACTGCCTGATTAGTTTGAAAGATTCACTGGAAGATATTTCCGCCCGCCTATTTCAGTACCAGAACTCGACAGAGATCGCCCCTTCAGTAAATGAGGAGGTCAGCACCGATGGCAACTAAACCCAAGACAATGGCACAGGATGAAGCGGCGCGAAGCGCCGCCACTGATATCGCCACTAATGCGATCGGTCCTGGTCTAAACATTGAAGACATGATCGCGGATCAACTTTTGGATTCAGTGGATTGGCAAAAGGTCAAACAGGCATTACTCAAGAAAGCGCCCGCACGGCTTTTTAAATGGTTTCAATCTCAGCTATTGCCTGTTGACGGCTCTCCCATGATCACCAATGAGATAGAGGCGATCGCACTGAGTGAGGGTGATAGCAATGCTTAAAATCTTCTTCGTATCTATCCCCCTCTCACTTGCCATTGGTGCATCAGTTGGATATCGCATATCAGAACTAGAGAGAGAATCATTAATCTCTAAATTTAATCAGCAAGGCTACGCGATCGCCGCGACTGCACCAATACCAAAGCCAAAGCCCTTAACTCGCAGTGAGCTAGAAACCCGTTTTATTGCCTGTGTCGGAAAACCAATGAGACTACAAGCCTTTAGTGACAAGGATTTAAACGACTCACTCGCAGAATGTGAAGCCCTCAAAGCTCAAAGCTAATTACTGTTAGAAACCTTTATTTCTTGCCTCACTTCCTAACATAAACCTCAAATGCTTACATCTATTAGCTTTGAGGTTTATTTTTTAAGTTTCTTCACCGCTTTAACTAACAAGAATTATGCAGCAAAAATTTACTAATTCAGAATTTCACACAAGCCAAATACTCCTTAGCGATCGGGTTCGTAGATATGCGTCATGGTGCAGTCATACCGCCTATGG
>NZ_JACJQY010000078.1 GCF_014696925.1 Phormidium tenue FACHB-1050
TCAGATTAAGCTTACTGATCGACAAAATCTAATTTTGCAGTTTCTCGGGGCCTCTTCTCGTAAATATTATTTTTTGTCTTAAATAACCTGCTGAATGTAGGTTAAAAATTAAGCCCAGCAAGTGTTTTGGGATGAGTTACTAACTAGATTTTTTGTTTTGTGGTAATTATTTATAGTATGCATAGATAAATATTGATGAAAACACCTATTTTCATTTAGATCTATCTCTGCGATAATCATAGAAATTTAACTATGATTTTTAGTAAATAGATAGATATATTATGATAAACAACTGGCTGGACACGATCTGGCTAATACCCTGCTATTCCTTAATAGGAGCGATGCTATCGATCATCTGGTTCCCCGGCATTACTCGCAAAACGGGACCCAGACCAGCAGGCTACATCAATATTTTCATGACTTTCTGCTCATTAGTTCATGCGATCGTCGCTTTGACTGTAGCTTGGGGACAGCCAGCACATTTATTATCTTTTCCTTGGCTAGCAGTGGGCGGGCTAAACTTTACCCTTGACTTGCAGGTATCGACGATCACCGTAGTGGCAATTGTCCTAATCGCAGGGATTAATCTGCTTGCTGGAATATATGCTGTTGGTTACATGGAAATGGACTGGGGCTGGGGGCGATTTTATGCTCTGCTGGCTCTTTTTGAAGCAGGAATGTGCTCCTTGGTTCTATGTGACTCCCTCTTTTTTAGTTACGTTGTTCTAGAAATTTTAACGCTCGGAACTTACCTTCTTGTGGGAATTTGGTATAACCAATCTCTCGTTGTGACTGGTGCAAGAGATGCTTTTTTAACAAAGCGTATTGGCGATTTATTTCTATTAGTTGGTGTTGTTGGCTTATTCCCTCTGGCTGGAACTTGGAATTTTACTGAGCTCGCAGAATGGGCTAAAACTGCTGATGTCAACCCAACGACTATAACCTTGGTCACCTTAGCTCTGATGGTTGGTCCCATGGGAAAATGCGCCCAATTCCCCTTGCATCTCTGGCTAGATGAAGCAATGGAAGGTCCCTTACCAAGTACTGTGCTGCGTAACTCGGTAGTTGTCGCTACAGGTGCTTGGGTTCTGATCAAGTTGCAGCCTTTGTTTGCATTGTCACCTTTTACTCAGCAGGCAATCATTGCCGTTGGTTCTGCAACTGCATTAGGTGCAACCCTAATCGCGATTGGGCAGATTGACGTGAAGCGATCTCTGTCATATCTAACTAGCGCATTTATGGGGTTGATTTTTATCTCCGTTGGTACTGGTAATACCCATAGTGCCTATATTTTGATTTTGTCCCATGCTTTAGCGATCGCGCTTTTGCTAATGTCAGTAGGTAGCATTATTTCCAACAACATTAGCCAAGATCTAACTTTGATGGGTGGGCTATGGAATCGTCGCCCGATTTCGGGAATCTGCTTTTTAGTTGGTGCGCTCGGATTGATTGGCTTGCCCCCATTGGGTGGATTCTGGGCTATGGTTGATTTGCTTAACTCTCTCTGGCAAGACAACCCTGCTTTAGCTGAATTGCTCCTATTAATTAATGGCTTAATTGCCTTCAGTCTTATGCGCGTATTTGGTCTGATTTGGGGAGGTAAACCCAAACAGATGACGGAGCGCTCCGTAGAGCCTCTATGGTTGATTGTCATACCGATGACTTTAATGGCGGGTCTAGTATTGCATGTTCCTCAAATGCTGTTCTCTTGGGGTGTTATTCCTAATTGGATGCAGATGCTTAGTCCTGATGCGCTGCTTCTAAGTGGCTCAAGTGTTGCAGGGCTTGTTACAGGTGGATATCTCTATCTCAACCAGCAAGTTCCTAAGCCTGTAACTTTACCTTGGCTGGGCTTACAAAAATTCTTTGCCAATGATTTCTATACCCCAAAGCTTTACAAGGTCACAATTGTGGGATTAGTTGATGGCGTATCGAAAGGGATCTACTGGTTTGATCGCTTTTTTGTCGATGGCGTAGGCAATTTCTTTGGATTAGCGACGCTATTTAGTGGTCAAAATCTGCGTTACAGCACCTTTGGTCAGTTACAGCTCTATACCTTAACGATCATGGTTGGTATTGGCGTTTTACTTTTATTGCTATTCAATCGCGCGTTATAAAAAACCTCTCCCCCCAGCCCACTCTCCCATAGGGAGAGGGGGAGTAAGAAAATCTTATTTCTTATTCAGGGGCTAGGGGTGAGGGCATAATCTCTATTTTTAGGAATAAAAAACTATGCTTAGTGCTTTAATTTGGCTGCCAGTGATCGGGGCTTTAGCGATCGCCTTTCTCCCGCAAAGTCAAGTCAAAAAAGGATCGGCAATTGTTGCGACAGCGATCTTGATTCTTGATTTCATCCTCTTGCGTCAATTCGACATCAAGATTTCGTCTTTTCAATTAACAGAAAATTTGCCTTGGTTAGAAAATCTTGGCTTAAACTATAGCCTTGGAGTCGATGGGCTATCTTTGCCACTAGTAGTTTTGAATGGTTTGCTGACTTGGTTGATCGTTTGTTTTTGCGATCGGCAAATCAAGGAACGCAAAACCCTCTTTCATGTATTAATGCTCTTAATTCATGCAGGTGTCAGTGGCGCAATTCTATCGACCAACACCCTATTATTCGTCCTGTTTTATGAAATAGAACTAATTCCCCTCTATTTAGTAATTGCCGTCTGGGGTGGCGCACAACGTAGTTATGCGGCGACGAAATTCCTCATCTTCACCGCTATCTCAGGAATACTTGTTTTGGTTGGATTCCTAGCATTAGGTTGGCTATCTGCTGCTCCTACGCCTATCTTTGACTATGCAACCTTACAAACCCTGACCTTGCCAATTGAAATTCAGGTCACACTTCTAGTTGTCTTACTACTAGGTTTTACGATTAAAGCTCCCTTCGTACCATTCCATACTTGGCTACCCGATGCCTATGTAGAATCGACAACCCCCACAGTGATGATTCTTGGTGGCATTGTCGCAAAATTAGGAACCTATGGCTTATTCCGCTTCTGTGTTGGTTTGTTTCCTGAAGCTTGGGCTTTACTATCGCCTTGGGTTGCGGTTTGGGCAGGTTTAGGGATTCTCTATGGGGCAATGGTGGCGATCGCCCAAAAAGACATCAAGCGTATGGTTGCCTATAGTTCGATCGGACATATGAGCTATATTCTCCTTGCGGCGGCGGCAGCTACACCCCTCAGCATGGTCGGCGGCATCATCCAAATGGTCAGTCACGGTTTAGTACTGGCGCTACTGTTCTATTTAGTTGGCGTAATTGAAGAGAAAGTTGGTACAAGGGATTTAGATGTTCTCAATGGTTTACTTAATCCGATCCGTGGATTACCCACTACTAGCGCTTTGTTGATCTTAGGAGGCATGGCTAGTGCAGGCATTCCTGGACTAGTTGGGTTTATCTCCGAGTTTCTAATTTTCCAAGGAACCTTTAGTAAGTTCCCAATTCCCACGATCTTCTCAATTATCGGTACTGGACTCACGGCTGTATATTTTGTAATTTTGCTCAATCGCACTTGCTTTGGTAAGTTAGATAACCATACGGCTTACTATCCCAAAGTCAGTGGAGTGGAACAGTTGCCAGCTTTGATCTTGACAGTCTTGATTCTCGTTTTAGGTGTCCAGCCATCTTGGTTGGTTCGCTGGAGCGAAACCAGTGCCATCCAAATCATCGCTCGCGTTCCTGACTCATCGCTCTTAGCTAATGAAAACAGCAAATACTCAACCTATGAGAAAATATCCTTAGCTTTTAGGAGAGATCCAAGATGATAGCTGTACCCAAAACCTATGTCTCTGCCGATGAATATTTGCAATGGGAAGAAAAGCAAGAAGAAAAGCATGAATATGTCAATGGCATGATCTATGCGATGGCTGGAGCTAGTGAGGATCACATCGATATCACAACTAATTTAACTGTGATCCTTGCCAATCATTTACGTGGCAAAGATTGCAAGCTATTTCCTTCAGATATGCGGTTAAACATTGCTTCAAAAAATATTTACTACTACCCCGATCTTCTAGTTACTTGTGATGAGCGCGATCGCTTCAATAAAAAGCAAAAAAATTATCCCTGTCTCATTATTGAGGTGCTATCGGAATCCACAGAATCAAAAGATCGCGGTGTAAAGTTTGCCCACTATCAAACCCTCCAATCATTACAGGAATATGTATTGATTAGCCAATGGGAACAGCGAGTAGAAATATTTCGCCGTAGTGAGAAGTTCTGGGTACTGCAAACCTATACCACAGGAGAATTGATCGAATTGCAAAGTATTAATCTCCAGATTTCTATTGATGCAATTTATGAAGATGTCAATTTATTAGAAGCTAGTCCAGAAGGAATTTTAGAAACCACCATTTAAATAAAAAGGTAACCAACGATGACAGCTACTTTAACGGAACCAGCAACAAAACTACCACCTTCCACACATCCCTATGCAGAGGTGATCCATCGTTTAGAGGCAGGTGGCTCTATGCTCCCTGATACACCCGAAAACCTGATGCAGATTATTGGGCTTTACAAGGCTTATGCCGTACCAATGGATTTCTATTGGCGGGATTTGCTATACATAGCTGAACAAGTATTTTTAGAGCCAATTCCTGCCTTTAAATATTTTCTTCCCCAAGAATATTTAGACTTGCATAACCACTATGCTGGCGATGATGCCGATTTACGTCTCTGGCGCGGATATGCAACAGCGCATCAGGAATTGCTGGATTTCATGGATAAGGGAGAACTCAAAGCGAAAATCCCCAAGATTTTCCATCATCTCTATCACGATCGCATCAATATGGAGTTCGCGGAAGAATGTATGCGGGCGATGCTCTGGCATCGTGGCATGGGCGGCGAGTTAGAGCCTTACATGGATTCTGAGGAATATAAACAGAATGCCGATCGCGCCATTCGAGCTTTCTTTAAAAATAATCCCGTGATGTTGGGCTTATACAAACTGTTTCCTGATATGTTCCTAGAGCAATGTCGTCAGGCAACCATGACTTCGGTGCTTGGGCTATTTTGGGAAATCATGGCTCCCGTGTTCTTTGAGATGTCGGATATTTACGATGAAGGTGGCTTTAAGGGCGTTCCCGATGCGATGGATTTCTTGGTAAATGGCATCTTTGCGATCGCGGGTCGTCCCATTTATCACCGCGTCAAGATTGGCGATGAATGGATTGATATTGTCCCCAAATCCAAGGGATTTACTTGGCTCTATGAGGCAGCCTTCCCCTATGTCGAGGCAGTGTTTTACCGCACTTCCCCATTCCGTGGCACGAAGTCCTACAATGCCCAAGCTCATGAAGTTCCTGACGATCAGAATGATTTCCACTTTGGGATTTTGTATGCGGATAAGTTCCCTGTTGGCTCTGCAGGTATTCCTCCTACATTGCTGCATCAAGACATGTATCATTTCTTACCGCAATATCTGATTGACTATTACAAACAGCATTGCCGTGGTGAAGATGACATGCTAATCCAGTTAGCTGTCAGTTTTCAGCGATCGATGTACAACGTTACCTCGGCAGTAATTCAGGCAGGAAGAGCGGCTTTGCTTTATCCCTTAGATGATCCTAATCCTAAACATCTTTTGGCAAATCGCCATTATTTTGAAGGGCAATTGAATCGATTCTGTAATCCTAAATATGGCATGGATAAAGCCGCCAGAATAGGAATGGTTCAGGATCAGAATTATCGGTAACTACGAATTTGTAGGGGCAATTCATGAATTGCCCCTACAAATTCACCCTTCAAATATGCATTTTGAAAATTTTATAACAAACAAAAAGAACCAACTATGCCCACAATTGTTGATATTGCTGTTAGTAACGAAGCCTTCTCCACACTCGTCACCGCTGTATCGGCTGCGAGCTTAGTGGAAGCATTACAAAGTCCAGGTCCTTTCACCGTATTTGCTCCTACTAATGATGCTTTTGCCAAATTACCCGATGGAACTATTACTACATTAGTCCAGAATATTCCTCAACTGGCAAGGATTTTAACCTTCCATGTTGTTTCAGGAAAATATAAAAAAGAAGATTTAATCGGTGTCAAATCGTTGATTTCTTTAGAAGGCACACAAATTGATATTAATGTCTCCGATGATGTCTTCGAGGCAAATAATGCCACGGTGATAGCTGCTGATATCGAAGCTGATAATGGTGTGATCCATGTAATTGATAACGTCATGCTGATGCGTCCTCATTGGTTTTATCCAATTATGGAATCTGGCAAAGTTGGTGTGGTGTAATTACAAAAAAAAGCATTAAAAGTCCTGCACAGCAGGACTTTTAATGCTTTTTTGTATAGATTTTTTTATTCTTAATTAAAAACTTATTTTATGTTTACACAGCTATCTGAACGGCGAATGCATTTGATTCGCTGGATATTAACGATCGCATGGTTACTGATCATAGTGTCATTATTTTACGATCCTTGGACTCCTCAATTTACAGTCCCCAACCATCCTTGGAGTCCATTAAGGTTAACTGATAGTTGCATCTCTGTACAAGGTAATTGCTTAGTAGAACAGCCCTATGCCATCGGTACGACTATATTCTGGGGTGCGGTTGTTCCTGCGGCGATTTTCATTTTGTTGGTGTTTGGGCATGAGGTATGGCGGCGGATTTGTCCGCTCTCATTTTTATCGCAAATCCCTCGCGCCTTGGGTTGGCAGCGTCAATTTAAACGCGAAAATGCCAAAACTGGCAAGGTTCGCTATGAGTTAGCCAAGGTAAAGCCCGACTCTTGGCTAGGCAAAAACTATCCATACGTGCAGTTTGGCTGGTTATTTGCAGGACTATGCGGTCGGATTTTATTTTTTAATGCCGATCGCCTAATCCTCGCACTTTGGATCTTGACCACCATTGCTGCTGCGATCGCTGTTGGCTATCTCTACGGTGGTAAATCTTGGTGCAATTACTTTTGTCCGATGGCTCCTGTACAGCGCGTTTACAGTGAACCAGGAGGACTATTTAGCAGTAGTGCTCACACTAGCGATCAGTTGATTACGCAATCGATGTGTCGAACTGTAATGCCCGATGGTAAAGAGCAAAGTGCCTGTGTGGCATGTCAAAATCCTTGTTTGGATATCGACTCTGAGCGGGTGTATTGGGATGGCTTGAGCAAACCTGAAGAATCATTTCTAAGATATGGCTATGTGGGTTTAGTGACTGGCTATTTTGTCTATTACTATCTCTATGCAGGTAATTGGGATTATTATTTCTCTGGTGCATGGACAAGGCAGTCTGATCAATTGGCAACCTTGTTTAGTGCAGGGTTCTATCTATTTGGACAAGCGATTAATATTCCCAAATTAATTGCTGTACCTTTAACGCTGGGCGTTTTTACCGCAGTTGGTTATTTGTTAGGTCGCTGGGTGGAAAAAAGGATCAGGATTTACAGTGGCGATCGCAATCTCAAGCTATCTAGAGAAATCATCCGTCATCGTATCTTTACTATTTGTACCTTTACGATTTTCAACTTCTTCTTTATTTTTGGTGGTCGTCCGTTAGTCGCTTTGATGCCACTTTGGGGGCAATATATCTATGACTTGGGATTAGTTTTACTCAGTACACTTTGGGTGTATAAAACTTGGCAGCGAAGTCCCGACCTTTATTCACGAGAGAATTTAGCCAGTCGCTTCCGTAAGCAATTAGAGAAGTTGCAACTTAATGTTTCCCAGTTTTTAGAAGGGCGATCGCTCAGCGATTTGAATACCCATGAAGTTTATATTTTGGCAAAGGTTTTGCCTAGCTTCACCAGAGAAAAGCGCCACACTGCCTATAAAGGAGTGGTGCGTGAAGCCTTGGAAGAAGGATATGTCGATTCCTCCAGCAGTTTAGAGGTCTTGCAACAATTACGTCAAGAACTCGGAATTACTGATGATGAACACCGTGAAGTATTAGAAGAACTCGGTATTGAAGATCCTCAATTGCTGAATCCCGATCATAAGCGTAGTCTAGAAAATCAAATTCGCTTGACGGGCTATCGCAAATCAATGGAGCGATTGATGCTATTGCAAAAGCAACAGTTTGATAACTCTTCCGATACTTTACTTGAGCAGAACTCAGCTCAAGTGCGAGCCTTACGCCGCCAGTATGCAATTAATCCGCAGGAAGAAGCTTGGATTTTGGATGGCATTTCCCCCGAATCAGGAAACCTGCGTAGAGCCGAGTTTTTAGTCGCTCAGTTGCCATCTTTGATTTTCTGTTATCGAGCTTTACATCAGCCGATTATTCAAGAACATCAGACTGTGCTGAGACTTTTGTGGGATAGCATTACTCACAAAAATGAATTAATCGTTCGCACCATTTTAGGAACTCTAGAAACTTTCCCAAAAGATGCCGATGCGATCGCAGTTGCTCAACAGTTGGGAGAATTAGCCCCAGCAGTTTTGGTGGAAGCCTTGGAATCTGAGAGCTGGAGCAATCGCTTATCTCCAGAAATGCTGCAATGTTTACATCCATCGCAGGGACAAGCAACTGTCTGCCAAATCGATTATTCGATTGAGGAGATTTTGCGATCGCTAGAGCCTTTACTGGATGATCAAAATCCTTTGATGCAAGCTGCTTGTTTGTATATCACCGCGCAACTGAATCTTGAGCAAAGTAAGGCGATCGCTCGTAATTACAGTCTGCAAACTTCGAGCTTAGTGCAGGAGACGGCTAAGATCGTGCTATCGCTGACTGAGAGTTCCCCGCCGCTCACAGCATTTCCGATGTTAGAGAAAGTAGCGCATCTCTTTAATAGTGATTTCTTCCATCGGATGCATGGTGAGACTTTGGTGGGACTTGCCGATCGCGCTGAGGTGAGAGCCTTTACGACGGATGAGGTGATTACGGAAGCAGGTGATACTTGTCGTGAGTTGTTACTGGTAATCACTGGCTCTGCGAAGATTAATTTCTATTCGCAGGGCGAGGTAGTGCGTGTTGAGCATCTCAAGTCTGGACAAACTCTAGATGAGCTAGAGGTTTTAGCCCATAGTGATTCTCAAAATACAATCATCGCTGAAAGTGAGGTTACGCGAATTTTGGCGGTTCCTGTGGATGCCTTTGATGCTTTTCTAGATCGCGATCGCGATTTTGCCCGTCGGGTTTTAGAACTAGAAAGCCGTCAATTGCAAAAATTTATGCGATCGTTTCAGACTACAAAATAAAGAAGCAATGATTTATGGCGCGGCTTTGCCGCGCCATAAATCACAGAAAGCATAGTTAGCGCTGATGTAAAATTAATGTGAGTTCGATATTGAGGGCGTAAACCTTTGAGCAAAATCAATGAAGCAAACAGCGCCATCGGTTAGTGGCTCAGTTGAGCAGACAGTGCTGAAGAATGTCAAAGTAACGGGTGATATTGATTTGGGTGATTTAACTCAGGAGGCTTAGGCGATGGAAGAGTTGTTAGAACTAAAGGGATTTTTGCTTAGTGGCAATATCTCTGATGCTTTGCTGTTGGTGGAGGAGATGACAGAAATGAGCAAAGATGACAAATTAAATAAAATTTCCAGTTTTGCCAAAATTCTCCTGTTGCATTTAATCAAACGTCAAGCGGAAGGACGAACAACGCGATCGTGGGATGCTTCTATTGAAAATGCTGTTTATGAAATTCAGAAAACAAATCGTCGTCGTAAAGCAGGAGGGAGCTATCTAACTAAGGAAGAATTACGGGAAGCAATCAGCGATGCTTATCGTGTGGCTCTATCAGGAGCAACGGCTGAGGCTTTTGGTGGTTGTTATACGGTCATACAACTAGCGGCGATGGTCGATCGCGAGGCTATTGTTAATCAAGCGATCGCTTTAGTTTCTGGTATTAATGCGTAAGCGATCGCCCAAATCATAAGTTCATAAGTTCCTGTAGGCATAGAGTTGTAACTGGCATAGCTTGCATTTTGGGTTGGATTTGCCATAATTAATTAAACCTTGCTAAATAATTAGTGAATTTGTATGTCTGCTAAAGATCTTGAAAGGCTTGAGAAAAATATAGAGAGACTGCGTGAACAGATAGCAGGGGCGCAGGATGCATTTGTATTAGCGGAAAGACTTGATAAACCGAGAATTAAGCAGGTAATTGCTGCATGACGTGAGGAAATGCGGGATCTTGAGCAGGAAAAGTGGGATCGGATTGTAGAGGTGGCAAAAGATGAAATTATTGCTGATGATAAAGCACAAGCACTTATAGCTGAGATTGTCGAAGTTGAAGGTGAGATTGTGTCTAATCCACCTGCTGATGCTTCGGCGACAATTTTAGCATTGTTACAAAAAATTCTTACTAAGCTCAATGAGCAGGATAAAACGGCAGCAGCAAAGCTAAAGGGAGCCATTTCGCTTTTACCTCCTTTTGTGTCAGTAATCTATGAGGCTGAACTGGATACGGAGAATACGGTCAGAAAATACTTTCCGACTTTTAGTCGTTGGACAAAGGAGGCAGTAGATCGCCTAAAAAAGTAGATCGCCTAGACGGAGCAAATTCTCCTATGCCTAGAGATAGTGATCCTCAAATTAAGATCAATCAAGGTGGTTCAGGTAATACACAAAATAATACATTTAATTTCTATCAAACCCCGCCAGAGATAAAGAGATCAGACATCGTACGAACTGAAAAATTAGAGGAGATGTATCGAGAGTCGATCACAGGGTGCAAAGAAAGATTTCTGGCTGTAATTGGAGATAAGCAAAAAGCAGCAGAGTTAGCCAATGATTTTTCATTAGACGCTCAATCAAGTTTAAATTTGGAGAGTAAGTAGTCAAATAAAGAAGCTCGATGTTTAATGACTGAGCCAACTCAACAACTAAAGCACACTTTTGATA
>NZ_JACJQY010000079.1 GCF_014696925.1 Phormidium tenue FACHB-1050
CCAGATGGTCTATGTCTTGTACGTCTATCTCTGGCATTTGGCTATTTTGATTGCTCTTTATTAAAAATACCTTATTTCAAATTTAACCTGCTGAATCTAGGATAAATCGTCGAGTAAAGGAAATTTAAAAGAGTGTTAATTGCTGTGGTGGCGGAATAAGCTGATCCCAAGGTAACACTGGCACTGGAACATTTGCCTTTTCTAACATTTCCTGAAAGTACCTTGCATTATGGGGCGATCGCTCTTCGATCGGGCAGTGCATAAAGAAATAGATCTGGGTTCCCTGTGCGAGCCATTCGCGTACATACGTTTCCCATTCTTGCCAAAAGCGAATATTCAGATCTCGTTCAGGATGACTGATAAACCGCACAATACTATATGGGGCAGTCACCACAGGTTGCAAAGGCAAATTAGGTTTGCGGCGCTCCTGTTGGACTGGAATCGACAAGGCAGGATCAATGTCATCACCAAGAGGCAAATCATATATGGGGCGCGAATCTAACAATACCCGTCCGATCCCTAAGCTGTGTAATAACTGATTGAGGCGATCGCTATAATTCGGTTTAAACCAATCAGCATGACGCACTTCTAAAGCAATTTGATAATCCTGAGTCGGTAATGCTTTCAAGAAATTCTCTAAATCAGCAAAATTTGCGGGGCTATAACTTGGCGGTAACTGGATAAATGACACACCCAAGCGATCGCCAAAACCCGATACCAAATCTAAAAACTGAAAAGCCTGCTCAATGTGGGGCAACAGCAAACCATTATGGGTGAAATGTTTCGGAAATTTAGGGCAGAAGCGAAATTCTGCGGGAGTATCCTTTGCCCAACGCTCGATGGTTTGGCGATCGGGGATCACATAAAAAGTGGAATTCACCTCCACTGCCATCAGGCGATCGCTATAAAGTGGCAAAAATTCCGTTGAACGACTCCCTTTCGGATAAAAATCACCAACCCAACCCTTAAAAGCCCAAACCGCACAACCTAAATAAAATATGTTAGACATTACAAAAACTAATGAGATTATGATTGTGCTATAAATACAGCCTATGTTAATTTGATTCCATATTTCTTAATGGATGAAATTTTAGACATGCAACAGTCAAATAAATTAATTGACGCTCATATTGATGAAGCCCCAATCACTCCAAACCAAGACCAAACTACTCTGCGTTGTCGTGTTGTCAAAACATTAGAGCTAGTCCAAGACACGATCGCGATTTCTCTATGTATTGGGCTATTCTGCGTCATGGTGTTGCAACTTAAGCAGACTTTCCTATCGTTAGTTACGACTTTGCGCTTTCACGAAGTCACTGCCGATATTTTATTTATCCTCATTTTAGTGGAATTATTTCGCCTATTAATTATTTATCTCCAAGAACAACGAGTATCGATTGGTGTTTCCGTAGAAGTAACAATTGTTTCGGTTTTGCGGGAAGTAATTGTCAAAGGGTTACTAGAAGTCGAATGGAAACAGATATTAGCAACCTGTGCCTTCTTAGTTGCCTTGGCAGTACTTTTAATCGTTCGGGTCTGGCTCCCCCCGACCTTTGAAGGCATTGATCCCGAACAAAAAGCATCACAACGACTCAAAGAGCGTCAATAGAAAAGGGGGTACTAAGCACCCCCTTTTCTATTTTGATTTGATTTATTTGACCTGACTAAGTAACTGTTTAATGGTTTTGATTAATTCAGGTGGATGATAAGGCTTAGTTAAATAAGCATCTGCTCCCTGTTTCATGCCCCAATACTTATCAAATTCCTCACTTTTGGTTGTACACATAATTACGGGTACATCCTTCGTAGAGGCATTATTTTTGATCCAACGGCATAACTCATAACCATTCATTTGAGGCATGACCACGTCAGTAACAACGAGATCGGGCGTTAAAGCTTTAAGCTTTTCAACTGCCTCAGCACCGTTGTTTGCTTCCGTAACTTCCATACCATGTTGCTTTAAATGTGCCGAGACCATCTCCAACACCATCGGACTATCGTCCACTACGAGGACTTTTACCATGACTGCTTTCCTTGTTTTCCAGTTGTGCGTTAGCCTACATCGTCATCAAAACTCAATACCTTTGAGAATTAAGCCAGTTTAGAACGATCAATTGCTAATGCAATCATAAAATTTCTAAAACCTTAAAAATAAGATAAGGTTAAGAATATTGCCTACTCAACATTAACTGTTTTTCGATTGTGTCTTTACAGAGTTATTGAGCTAACTTTATCTAAATTAATAGCCAATATCAATAAAAGTCATCGATATTGTTGACAGTATATCAGAATGCATCTTGGTTAGAGCGTTATGGCAATGGTTACAGTTGAAGGTTTGAGCAAAATTTATAATATAGCCGTCAAAGATGCTGGACTAATTGGCACTATTAGGCATTTTTGGCATCGTCAATATCGATCAATTGCGGCGGTCAAAGATATATCCTTTACGATCGCCTCAGGTGAAATAGTTGGTTTTTTGGGACCAAATGGCGCAGGTAAAACCACAACGCTAAAAATGCTGACAGGCTTAATCCATCCTTCATCGGGGCATATCCAAGTTGCAGGGCATATCCCCTTTCGCCGAGACACCGACTTTTTACAAAAAATCACCTTGGTCATGGGGCAGAAACAGCAATTAATTTGGGATCTTCCAGCCCTAGATTCCTTAAAAATGAATGCGGCGGTGTATGACATTCCTGAAAAAGTTTTTAAGCATCGCCTCGGCGAACTTACAGAGATGTTATCGCTGGAGGGTAAACTCACCCAACCCATGCGAAAGCTCTCCCTTGGCGAGCGGATGAAGGCAGAATTATTAGCGGCTTTATTGCACCAACCCCAAGTTTTATTTTTAGATGAGCCAACTTTGGGCTTAGATGTTAACGCTCAAGCAAGTGTGCGGGAATTTTTGCGGGAATATAATCAGCGCTACAATGCGACGATTTTGTTGACAAGTCACTATATGGCGGACATTACGGCGCTATGTAAACGGGTGCTGCTAATCCATCAAGGAGGACTAATTTATGATGGCAGTCTCGATGGCTTGCATGACAACTTTGCACCATATCGGGAAGTGCGGGTGGAGTTAGCCCAACCGATAGGCGATCGCGAGGATTTACAAAAGTATGGTCAAATCCTAAATATTGATGGTCAAGCGGTTTGTTTTTTAGTGCCAAGGGAAGATTTGACTAAGACTGTTTCTCAAATTCTTGCCGAATTAGAAATTCTGGATTTGTCAGTAAATGAACCTGCGATCGAAGAAGTAATTGGTCGCGTTTTCCGTGCTGGTAGTGTCAATTAATGAAGGATTACTATAGCAATGTAAGTTTTGCTTAAGACATCAAGCCCAAAAGATGAGTGGCGGCGCGAAGCGCCGCCACTCATCTTTTGGGCTTTGGTTGGTTTGTACTAGCTAACTCTTTTTTTGCTATATAGCTATAGCCACAAATCAAAACCCAAATAGTGTGAGGCGGCGCAAAGCGCCGCCTCACACTATTTGAGTTTTATGTCCTAAAAAGAATGGCGACAGCTATAAAACCCAAGAAGAGAAAGGCGGCGCTTCGCGCCGCCTTTCTCTTCTTGGGTTTTGCTTTTGTCCTAACACAATCGACGGCAGCTATACATTGCTATATAGCGTTTATCAGTCTAGTGAAGTACGGATTTGTTTCCCGCCGAAGGCTGGAAAACAGACCTTTGTACCTCGATTGCTTGAAAAACGCCATATTTCGTGAGGGTATCATGATGTTTTGGAGATTGTAACTTTTGTCTAACTAACAACTAACTTTACGGTCTATCTAAAGTTCGTCGGCAGTATTAGTGTAATGGTGGCAGTCAAATTGGTTGATTCTTGCGAGCAAGAAAAAATCAGATTGTGAGGGGAAAGACCAAAACAGTATTGCCTTTGTATAACTATCAGCAAAAACCATGTTAAACGCTACTCATATGTTTCCACGGGCTCAATACTACGAGGGATCTAAGACTGAAAACTTGATGTTTAATGAAATTTTAAAAGAGTTCTCTTTGCGGGTCAGCATTATTTATAATCTGCAAACTAGCGGTGACATCTCGCCCCAAGAAGCTTACTCGCAAATTGCAGAACTATGGCAAAAGCTAGAAAAATCCACTAACTCTTCGATGTCATAAATAAAAATTGACTCTCTTAGTCTAGTTGTGGGCTCGATTAATTTTTTGCAGATGTCTAAAAGGGGGAAATTCTAGTTGAGGTATTTAGCAACTTCAGAAACGGTGATAGGCTCATTAGATGGATTAGGAACATCCACAACGAATAGAAATCCCTCAACTTTACCTTTGCCAACCGTATTTAAAGCATCAAGAATTTTGGGCATGTCAGCTTTGATCAAATTGCCGCGATCATCGTAAATTTCGATCGCTGAGAGACAGCCCAATGTGGCATTCCAGTCAAAGTTTTTGGAGTTGACCACTTTATCTTTATTACGGAAAAAATCGATCGCTGCACCACTGCCATGTATCCGAAATAGCGATCGCCCGACATTTCCCGCCCAAAAGGTTTGCTGAATCGGCGTATAAGTCCGCCATGACGGAGGTAAAAGAGCTTGATAGGCTTGTAAATTACCCGTGAATTTACCTTTTTGATTTGGTAAAAAAGCATTCACGCCATCTTCAAAAGGCACAAACAAATTCACCAGCGAAAATTGTCCATAGGCATGAAAAAACTCATCGTCAGGTTGCCGTGAAATTCCTTCCATCCGATACAGCCCCTGCGGTGTGCGCCCATTTGTAAAGTACCAGTCCAGATTGCGTACAGACTGAAGTAATAATGGCACTGACCAAAGTTGCTGACCCTGTTTTAAAAATTTACCGTTGCGATCCTTGATGAGCATTAGACATAAAACATCGCGATTAGGACGGCAGAGAACATACACATGGGCTTGCTGAGGCGCAACTTGCCATTTGAGTAAATCCGTAAGATTGGGAATTGTTTTTGGCTTGTCTGCTACGAGGCGATCGCTAGACAGATTTTCCACTGAAACCCGCAGATGGAGATCTTGTTGCCATTTGGGAAAGCGTTGCTGCACCTTTAGTTTTAGTTTTGCGAGTTGATTCGGGTCAGCATTTGTAGATTTAGAGAGTGCCGCTAAAGATAGCGCTACCCATTGAGAATCGTCACTGAAATTAATTGTGCGTAAAAAATGTGGTTGCAGCTTGCCATAGACCTCAGGCTTAAGCGTATATAGCTCCAAACTTACCTGCATCGCCATATCAATAATCCCCTTTTGGGGGTTACTGAGATTTGCCTCTGTAGTCATCTTTAAAACATTTTCGAGGGCTTGCACTGCATAGCTTTTGTCTAATGCTAAAACCCCGATTGCCCATAGAGACTCTTGCCAATGCGTAGCATTGCTATCCGTAATCGGATATTTTTTGAGATCAAATCTACTCGGATGCGCCTTTTGATGTTGGTCTAGTATTTGAGCATCTCTAGCGATCGCTGTAGCTTTAGTCTGGTAAGCGCGGATCGGTGGAGTTTGGGCTTTAATTGGTTGAGAAGGGGTAGCAGCAAGCAAAAAGGCGATCGCGGCTACAGCACTAGACATAAATTGATACATAATTTCTTGTCACGAGAAAATAGGGAAAGCGCATTGCACTTTCCCTATTTTAGTATGGAGCTAAGCGGATTCGAACCGCTGGCCCTCTCAATGCCATTGAGATGCGCTACCAACTGCGCTATAGCCCCAGAAACTTGCCAATTAAATTACTAATTAATTTATTAGCTTGTCTATAATCGCGCAAATTGAGTTTAATGTCAAATGCGATCGCTAAAAAAATTACAGCAGTTACTGAACAAACGAACCACACGAGATTTTTTGAAAGGGTTGCAAAGCAACCCTTTCAAAAAATCTCGTAGTTTGGATTTGAACGCAAAGCGTTGTATAGCTATAGCCACCTGTATCAGGACAAATCAAAACCCAAATAGTGTGAAGTGGCGCTTTGCGCCACTTCACACTATTAATTCTGACAACTAGCCTCCCAGCCTAACATTGCTGTCTTCCGTTCCAATCCCCAACGATAGCCGCCCAACTCACCTGACTCTCTAATTACACGATGGCAGGGAATGAGGTAACTAATTGGATTACTGCCAACAGCGTTACCAATCGCTCTCGCAGAATTGGGACGACCAAGCGATCGCCCTAAACCCTGATAAGTGGTAATTCCACCGAAGGGAATTCGCAACAAGGCTCGCCAGACTTGGATTTGGAAGTTAGTACCTTTGACAAAGAGAGTGAGGGGCGGTTGCTTCGTGGTATTCAGATTCGGAAGATTGCTAAATAGACGATCGCTAATTGGTTGTGTAATTTGGCGATCGCAAATAATCTCAGCACTTGACCATTCCTCTCGCAGCATTAATGCGGCAGCTTGATTATCCATTCCATCCAGAAAATACAAATTACAAACACCTCTCGCTGTCATGGCAATCAAGCAATCACCAAACATCGTTTCATGAATACCATAGCAAATCTGTAAACCCACACCACCAGTCTTAAACTCCTGCGGTGACATCGCTTCGAGGTTCACAAATAGGTCATGCAATCGTCCTGAACTCGATAAACCGATATCTTCCGTTAGTTCCAATAAGTTCTTTGTTTCCGCAATTTTGGACTTAGCATATTCCACAGTCAGATATTGCAAAAATCGCTTGGGACTAATGCCTGCCCATTTGGTAAACAAGCGCTGAAAGTGATATTCGCTCAGATGTACCTGTTGCGCTATCGCGGCGAGGTCGGGCTGTTGCCGATGGTTTTGACGAATAAAGGCGATCGCTTTTGCCATCAGTTCATAGGTTGCGCGATCGCCGATATTCTCATCTAGAAATTTGTCCGTCGGGGAGTTCATGCTCAGCAATACGAGGGTTTACTCTCAATTTAGCAATGATTTGATATTTAAGCTAACCGTTTCTTGCGATCACCTAAAATGCTAGTAGACTAGTTAGCAATGCGATCGCTTGTTTTTTATGAATGGTAATGGGTTAATCTCTATAGAGTGTCTATTTGCTCGCATGGAAGATTGTGAAATATTAGAAAAAGAAAAAGAGGGAATTTGAGCGATGAAAATCACCCTTGATATACCGCAAGTTGAACTTGAAAAATTAATTGCTCCTGCGATCGCTGAACCACGTATTGCTCTCTATGACATAAATTGGCAGCAATACCAAACCTTTATCGATCTATTCTCAGGACATCAAAACCTCCATCTAACCTATCTCAAAGGAGCATTAGAAATCGTGACGCTTTCGCCAGAGCATGAAATGCTGAAAACGCTGATTGCGAGATTAATATATGTATATGCCGATGTCATGAATATTGACCTCTTTAGTTGCGGCTCCGCTACTTGCAAATCAGAATTAACGGCGAGGGGATTAGAACCCGATGAAAGTTTCTGCATCGGTCAGCGTCAAGAATTGCCTGACTTAGCGATCGAGATAACGGTCACTAGTGGCGGTATTGATAAATTGGAAGTTTATCAGGGATTAGGAATTACCGAGGTTTGGTTTTATCAAAATAGGAAGTTTGCTCTTTATCGTATCAATAGCGATCGCAGTGGATATAATGCGATCGCTCAAAGCCAATTCTTTCCCAATCTCGATCTAAACCTGATGGTCGAATACATCCAACCCGATCAAGAACCTGCAATGGTTAGAACATGGCGTAAATTGTTAAGCACGCATGATTAAATCCCAAAAAGCTGTAGCGCACGCGCAGCGTACGCTACAGCTTTTTGGGATTTTAACAATCCAAAGTGTTTTCTAATTCCCAAGGACTAATGCGAGTACTGTAATCATTCCATTCGCGTTGCTTTAACTTGATATAGGATTGCACAAACTCTGAGCCTAACGCCTCTGGCAAAATCGTATTTGCTTGCAAACATCGGAGTGCATCTAAAAGATTAGCTGGCAGTTGTTTCACTGTGCCAAAAGGAAGCGGATCGGTGTAGGAATTATTGTCATAACGTTTCCCTGCTTCGCGTTGGTGTTTGATGCCATCGAGACCACTGGCGATGAGGGCAGCAGGGAGGAGATAGGGATTCGCGGCTCCATCAGCGAGGCGAAACTCAAAGCGTCCTGCTTCGGGAATACGGATCATGTGGGTGCGATTGTTGCTTGTGTAGCTGATGGTGTTAGGCGACCATGTTGCGCCAGAGTTGGTGACAGGAGCATTAATCCGCTTGTAGGAATTGACAGTGGGATTGGTGAAGGCGCAGACGGATTCGGCGGAATGCAATACGCCGCCGATAAATTGATAGGCTAAGCTCGATAGACCGAGTTCTCCTTTTACATCATCGAAGAGATTCGTATTTCCCTCTAAATCCCAAATGGAGAGGTGGGTATGACAACCGTTGCCCGTTAAATGGGGAAAAGGTTTGGGCATAAAGGTGGCGCGGAAGCCATGCTTTTCAGCGATCGCTTTGACCATATATTTAAAAAAGGCATGGCGATCGGCTGTGACCAAAGCATCAGCATAAGTCCAGTTCATTTCAAATTGACCATTCGCATCTTCATGATCGTTCTGATAGGCTCCCCAACCCATCGCTAACATGGCATCGCAGATTTCGGCAATGATATCGAAGCGGCGCATTAGGGCTTGTTGGTCGTAGCAGGGCTTGCTTGCGCGATCGCTTAAATCAGAAATATCTGTACCATCAGCAGAGAGCAGGAAATACTCGCATTCCACACCAGTTTTCACGCGATAGCCGAGGGCTTCTGCTTGGCTGAGGGCTTGCTTGAGAACATAGCGTGGGGCTTGTTTGACGGGTTCGCCATTCATGTAGAGGTCGGCAGGCATCCAGCCAATTTCGGGTTGCCAAGGTAAGGGGAAAAGACTATTGCGATCGGGAATGGCGAAGAGGTCAGGATCGGCGGGTGTCATGTCGAGCCATGTGGCGAATCCTGCAAATCCTGCGCCATTGGCTTCCATTGAGTCGATCGCTGCGGCTGGCACTAATTTGGCACGTTGCACGCCAAAGAGGTCAATGAAGGAAATGAGAAAGTAGCGAATCCCTTTTTCTTGAGCAATTTCCGATAGAGCCTTAGTCATAATCCCGTAGTCACAATGTTTATCTCTCAGCAAACGGGATTATCGCTCAAATAAAAATGCAATCTCGTATCAATCTTGTCAATATTTACCAAATCTTTGTCTATTTCAATCCCAGAGAGTTTTTATTTCAGATGAAGCCCTTAGCATCTCATCTCTTGTAATCAACGTTGTCTGATAATAACTAGCCGTTGCCGCAATCACGCGATCGTGAATATCCCATTCTTTTGGTAATGTAAGCATCGCTTGAAAAACAGGGAAATCAAAAGCTACCACTGTAAAACCATCTCCCTGATTAATTTGTTGCAAAATCTCCTCAACTGTCACCTTTAACTTACCTTTCTCTGCAATATGTGTAAGTTCAGCCAAAACAAGTGTCGGGATTAAAACTTGAATATCGCCTTCTTGAGCCTGATTAAGAAGATTCTCAGCTAAGGGTGATAAGCGTTTATCTTCAGCAATAAACCAAGCTAGAGCATGAGTATCCACCAAATAAGTATCCATTTGATTTGCTACTCGGTAGTGTGTCACATTTGTTGAGAGATTGAGGAGGATTGAAAGCAAAACTCATGTCTATTGATAAACAAGCCGATGACAATATCATGCATCACAATAGATT
>NZ_JACJQY010000008.1 GCF_014696925.1 Phormidium tenue FACHB-1050
TCCTTGTTAGACTTGGATTCTACTTCGATTAAATCTCATCCTAGATTTCCAGACCTTTGTTCATACGGTGCTATTGCTTACTAATTTTGTCCGAAGTATTGTACTTATACTAATTCACAAAAGTGTGGCGACACTTTTGTGAATTGAAAATCAAACTCAGCAAGGGTTTTAAAAGCACAAAATGGCGGAGCCATTTTGTGCTTTGGTATTAGACGGACTGACGATTGCTATACTTTTTGATACCGCGTTAATATCGCAACTTCTCCGTTCGCATCGACTAAAAACTGGTGGTATGTCATGGCGCTCAAAATCGGCAGACTTGAGATTGGGTATCGCTTGCTAATTTCTCTAACCGCGATCGCGATCGCCTATGGATATCTAGGCAGCTATATATGCTTGTTTTGGCTAGAACAGAGTTATTGGACCGCAGGCTTATTGTTTTTGTTAGCTGCTAGTGGCATATTTGCGATGCCTCGCAGCTTAGGTGGCTTAATCGCCGCGATCGCCGCCATAATTACAATTTATATTAATGCCAATCTAAATGAAAGCCTAATAGGGGCTGCTATCTGCTTATTTCTTTATTGGGTTGGCTTTCAAGATATCCGTTATAATCCTGCACCCAATAAAAAACTTAGCATTATCGATCTGATCGCCACAGCACTCACAATTGCTCTAATGATCGCGCTTACTATTGCCACATTTCAAATCCCTTTAAGTTGGTTAGCGAGTTTAACGATTGGCATAATAGCGGCTGCGGTAACCCTAATCGGCAAACAAATCGAGTATCTCGAATTATCAACAAAAGACAATTTTATTCTCCTTGGCATTTTGACTGGTAGTAGTTTGGTGATCGGAATTGCGATCAGAGTAATTTTCTATCTGCCAAAGCCCAACATTTTTTTGTAGCACCAAAACACAAAATGGCATAGCCATTTTGTGAATTAAAAATCAAACCCAGTAAGGGTTTTTAATTCACAAAAGTGTTGTCACACTTTCGTGAATTGGTATTAAATATCCTTTTCGATCATCACAAGTTGATCTATAACTAGTTCACCAAGTAAAAACCTTAATTCTTCACTAGCTTGGCGATCGCTGAGCTTACCTGTAGGTGTAATCCTGCCACTAACAATAGTTGTCGAAACCTTACGATATGCTTCTAGTCTGGGTTTATGTACACTCCAATAGGTGACAAGCTCAGAGAATTTACATTCGCATTTCCAGAGAAATCGCAGACATAGAGTTACCGTTAGTGAGTCAAGCTTAGAATTATGTAATTTTTGAATATTAGAGTCAGGTCGAAGTTGAGCGATCGCCTGCTCCAGAGTCTTAAAAAATGCTTCTGTTCGTAAAATTGGATGTAAATGGACTGTTGCTGATTCCCACATCGTTGCTGTCCACTGACTAATTTCTGTATAAGCAGAACGTCCTGAATGTCCACACCAAATATCAAGCAAACGGTTTACAGGATGTAGAAGTTCATAGGCATGAAGATTTTGTTCAGGTGTCGCATGATCTAAAAATTTAACAAATCCATCTGGAATATGCTCAGGAAATAGATTTGTCAATCGCCAGTCCGCAGGGTTGATCATACTGACAAATTCTAAGTTTGAACCTCTCAGCATCTGAAAGACTTCGGGAATTGTAAAGCCTTTATCTTCTTGAATGGCATAGTTTGCCAAAAAGAATCCCAAAGACTTATCAGACGGAGACCAAGTGTTAGCTTTGAGTAAAGTTCCATCTCCCAAAGCTTCCATAATTGCGTAAATCTGTTGATATTCATCCTCTGTGGGGTTGCGATCAAGGAATCCTAACAAACGAGAAAATGCCTGAGCGCGGAAGAAATCAGTACGCTGATAAAGACTATGTACATTGACTCGTAACAAGCCTTCAGGGGCAAGCACTGCTCCCATGATTTTCAAGCCAAGTACTGGATCATTCAAAAGATAAAGTGTATCTTCGCAGTTAATATAGTCGAAATGTAAACCCTCTTTATCTTTTAAGTTAGGAAGTTCTTCGATCGGCAATTTATGAAATTCAGCATTGGGGAACCCGTGATAATTCAGACGATCTCTTGCCAAGCTTAAAGAAGCTTCAGAAAGATCAATTCCTATAATTTTTGAATTGGGGTTTGCCATCGCAAGAGCCAAAGTGGTTACCCCTGAACCACATCCGACATCTAAAATAGTCAGATCTTGGCGATCGCCTACCCGTTGAGTTTTGGCATACCAAGCTGATGCAAAAGAATGCAAAATTAAACCGCGATCGCCATCACCACCAGTTTGATTTGCGGGCAAATTTGGATAAGGCATCAAATCAAACTGTTGCCGAATTTTTTCGTTGGGGTCAATGTTCATATTTAGAAAATCGTTCAATTTCAAAATTGTTTAAGCAAAACTTCTAGACAAGTGATTTCTATTTTTCTATGACAATGGGGTAACATCGCATAAACATTAACAGAACTATGACCGTAAACCCACAAATACCATGTAGCGTTATTCTTGGTGCTGGGCCCGCAGGGCTTGCTGCTGCTTACACTCTATCTAAGCACAACAAAATAATTACAGTTGTAGAGCGAGAAGCCCAAGTTGGCGGATTGGCAAAAAGCTTTCATTTTCGTGGGTTTATTCTCGACTATGGACCTCATCGTTTTTTTACCAAACTTTCACCTGTGATCCGTTTATGGAATGAGGTTTTAGGAATTGAGCAAGTTACTGTTAAACGATTAACACGCATATTTTATGGGGGGAAATATTTTAGCTACCCAATTCACGCTAAGGAAGTTTTATTTGCTTTAGGAATTAAAGAAACATTTCATATTCTTTACTCTTACTTAATTAGTCGTCTTTTTCCTAATTTTAATCCTCAAAACTTTGCTGAATGGATCATCGCTAGGTTTGGTAAGCGCTTATTTAGTATTTTTTTTGAAGGCTATACCGAAAAACTTTGGGGAATACCTTGCACTGAAATCGAGTCAGAATGGGCTGTGCAACGCATTAAAGGATTATCTCTTAGCAAAGCGATTCGCAATGCAATTTTTGGCAATAGCGGTAAAGTAAAATCTTTAATCGATCAATTTCAATTTCCGCGATTAGGTTCGGGGCAACTATACGATCGCATTTGCGATCGCCTCCATGAACAAGATCAATCAATTTTGCTCAATACTGAAGTCATCAGTTGCCATCATGATGGTTTCAAAATCACCCATGTTGTCCTACGCGATCGCCAGACAGGAAAAGAATCTTTAGTTAGCTGTAGTCATGTTATTTCATCAATTCCCCTAAACTTACTAGTACAGCAAATGCAACCAGCACCACCACCCGAAGTAATGGCGGCGGCAAAATCTTTACAGTTTCGCAATACAATTCTGGTGTATTTAATTGTTGATAGCGAATCCTTATTTCCTGATAATTGGCTATATATTAATGACGCAAAAGTAGGCTTAGGTAGAGTTACTAACTTTGCAAATTGGTCGCCAGATATGTTACCCAACTCATCAATTTCACAAACACCTTTATGCTGTGAATATTGGTGCAATAGTAATGAAGCGATGTGGCAAGAGTCTGAGGATATATTAATAGCTAATGCGATCACCGAACTACGTCAGATCAAATTACTAGGCAATCAAACCATAAGTGATGCTTTTGTAATCCGCTTACCGCGTACCTATCCAGTTTACACAGGTAACTATCGAGAAGCGATCAATACAATTCAAAACTATTTATCCCAATTCTCTAATCTGCAACTAATTGGACGCTACGGATCATTTAAGTATAATAATCAAGACCATAGTTTATTAATGGGGATTTGGGCAGCCGAAAATATTATTGGTCTATCCAAACATGATCTCTGGTCAGTCAATTCAGATACAGAATATGGAGAAGAAATGAATTTAGAAGCCGAGAAAACTAATGAAGCTAAAATCCCAGAAATACAAACACAAACTCAAAAAAAATGGCAAGAAAATTTGCAACAACTAAGCAGATATTTCTTGACAGGTGGTATCGCTACTATTATCGATGTCAGCATATTTTCACTTTTACGGCAATTAGATATCTTCTATATCTACGCCTTGTGTATTAGTTATTTCTTTGGACTTACGACAAATTTCTGGTTGAGTCGTAATTATGTTTTTGGCGTTTACTGGCAAAATGGATTGCTTCAATATCTTGTTTTTACGGCGATCGCTCTCAATAGTCTATTAGCAAATTTGGGAATGATTCAGCTATTAGTTAATGAGCTAAAGTGGCAACCAATTCCTGCAAGGATTATTAGTGCTGGTTGTATTGTATTTCTGAGCTTTATTGGTCATAAATTATATTCATTTAGTTCGCAGCAGGATGTTCGTAGTTCTTCTGTAAGTAAATAATCAAAAAAGATAAATATGAACCATTTAAAAAAAAGAATATATGAATTATTGCAAAAATATAAAATACCTATTGCTGTTTTTATATTCTTAGCTATAGTTTTAGGTTTAACAACTCCATTTAATAGTGGTGATAGTCCACCAATATTATTAGCAAAAGAACTTTTACTGGGTAAACCATATTTGCCTGAAAAAATATCTTGGATTGAAATGTTGGAATGGGATGGGCATCATTACATTGCCTATCCGCCCATGGTGACTTTTTTAGTTGTTCCCTATGTCTTACTTGGTGGTCAAAATTTAGGTGGTGCGCCTATTAATTCCATCTTTATTTTTGGGTCAGCAATCTTGTTATTTCTGTTAGTTAAGAAATTGCAAGGAATTAAACAATGGGCTAATTTAGCAGCGATCGCTTATGTACTTGGTACAACTAATTTGCATTCGGCGCATATTGGTAGTGTCTGGCTATTAATGCATAGTCAGGGAAATTTCTTTTTACTATTATCTCTATGGCTATTTATTAGCAGACGAGCATATTTTGGGGCAGGACTATGTTTAGCGATCGCCTTTCAAGTGCGCTATGTGATTTTAGCGACTATTCTCGTATTTCCTATATATGCCTTCATGTATTTTCGTCCATTCCCCTCTATTCAACAATGGCGTAACTTCATTTTAGGCATAATACCACCTTGTTTAATGTCTTGGGCTTTTCAATGGTGGACATTGGAAAATCCCTTTACATCTCCCTATACTATTGCATGGCAGCAATGGGGACCACCTGAATACATTTTTTCTCTTACTTATTTTCAGCGTAACTTTCAAATTTATTTTTGGGGAATGCCGACCATATTAGACAAATTTCCTTACCTACGGTTTGAGTGGGATGGTCAAGCAATGTGGGTAATTAGTCCATTCTTATTGGGACTTTTATTCTTAAATTTTCGATTTAGGTTTGTATGGGCTTTTTTGCCATCTGCACTTGTGATGTTAATTGCTTATCTTTGCTATTTTCATACAGGATTTACGCAATATGGAACTCGTTATATTCAAGATCTTTTCCCACTGTTAATCCCTCTTGCTTTTACAGGATTTAGCAGAAAGAGTCTATGGATACGCCAATTATTACCTATAGCAGTTTTAGTTTCTTGTTTAATTAATATATATGCTTTACTTTTTGCACTTGATACTAATTGGACATAAAATTTATCACGACAGTATCGCAATAATATTATAACAATAGTTTCAATTTCTCATTTCGACATAAATGCACTTTTTTGTTCATAATTCTTTCGGGGATGGCTTGCCATGAATCATGACAAAATTCTTCTATTTGTGAGCTAGCAGCTTCATCTTCATAGCTAAGAAATACTGGATTTAAGTCTTTTAAATTAGACAGATGTAGGCGATCTTTTATATAAGTTAATCCTTGAGTAGTGTAAACAAATCGATTAGCATACCAAGTTGGTTGCGGTGGTACTGAACCAATAAAAATCATGGGAGAATCGGAGATTGGCAAATCATCAGGTGTAATATATTTTTGAATAATCGCACCAACTTCTCTTGGAAAAGCTCCGCCTGATCCTGCAAATTTTACAAACTCCGAGGAAACATCTTTATTTGTAAAAATACCTAAAGTTCCTATGATAATCAGAGCTAACCAAGGCAAAGTAGAGAAAGATATTGACAATGAGTTTGACAAATAACTGATTAAATACTGTAGCAATATAAAAATAGAAATTGGGATAACTATCCAAATAATAAATATCGTCGGTAAGCCAAGCTTAAAAGCCGAGAAATCATGAATAGTTGAATGTTGTTTTAAAATAGCAATTTGTAATAGTGGCGCACCCAATATTAATAAACAGGTTGACATAAAACATAATTTAGCTTGACTATGCCAACACAGCCAAATTAGAAGTGTAAGGCTACCAATCGAGAATATTGGTAGAGAAAATTTGCCAGCATCCCATAGTTCTTTTAAGTAATGGGGTAAATAATAATGCCAGTATAAACTCATCACAAATATATCTTGACTCAGGTTAAATTCAAGGTTTATCCCTACTCTTTCTAGTGCAATATTCGTGATTTGATGAAAGCCATCTTTATAGTAAATCAGTTGGGCAGTAAACCAGAGAGAAATAACAGCGATCGCTATTACAATCGGCATAACAGCTCTAAATGCTGACCATATACTTTTACGCACTAATGGCACGAATATAGTTAGCATTAGCAACAGCAAAAATACCCATCCATACCAGTCAAATCCTGAGGCACACAGAGAAGATATAAAGAGAATTACTTGTTTAGGTCGCGATAAGTTTTCAAATTGAAATCGTTGCTTAATTGCAAATAAAATTAGGACATAAATTGGTAATAAAACTGCTTGATCGCAAAAATAAACATTCTGTGACCAATAGAGCACAGCAGGAGTTAACATCCAAGCTGATGTACCTATAAAAGCCAAAATTTTGCCACCCCAATTCTGTAGAAAATCAATCTTTTTAAATAGTAGAATGATTTCTAAAAATAGAAAGTAGATAGCTAATCCGCTAAATAAGCGATCGCATATTAAATGATAAATCTGTAAATTAGCTACAGTAGTAGAAATTGCGAAAATTTTAAAAACTATATAAGGAACAACTAGCCATAGAGAAGGATAACTAAGATAAACTCCATCACCTTTGTCAAAAATAGTGATGTCAGCTTGGAGATATTCCATACTCTTAGGTACAAGTACAGAAGCACCTAATAAATTCCCAATCCCCCATTGATCTAAGGCTCTTAGGCTAACTAAACTATGTGCAGTCAGATATTCATGATGAGCGTCAATATCTAAGGGACGATTAAAAACTGAACTAGATAAAAAAAGGCTAATCAACCAAATTATAATAACAATCAATACTTCCCAAACCCATGATTTTGACTCTTTACTTATTTGATATTTGTAGTTTTCAATTAAACTGGTATATTTCGCGATTTTTTCTCGTAGATACATAAATTTAAGAGTGATAATTTAAGCTGTTGATATGAATAAAAAACTTTTTATAGTCTGCATCCTAATGATAATTACATCTTGGGTGACTTTTTCTCATATCGATTGGTTAAACCAAATTCAGAAAATTATCCTAGATGCAGGGTCTTGGGGTGCTGTAATTTTTGTTGTCGCTTACGCGATCGCTACTTTGCTCATTTTACCTGTGACTGCTTTTAATATTGCAGGCGGGGCAATTTATGGAGGGGTTGAAGGATTATTATTAACTTCTTTGGGGGCTTTACTCTCAGCATTGCTTGGTTTTGTTTTGGCGCGATCGCTTGGTGCAAAATTCATTAACAATGATCGATGGCCAAACGTGAGCCAAAAACTCGCCTCAGGAGGAATTGCTTACTCCTTTGCCGCAAGGCTATTGCCCCTGATTCCTTACGGTGTGGTTAGCTTTGCCGCAGGTTTGAGTGCAATTAAACGCCGTGATTATCTATTAGGCACTTTATTCGGTACGCCTTTGGGGATTTGTCCTTTTGTGTTTTTGGGTAGTGCTGGCGTACAAGTGAGTTCAGGACATGATGTGCTACCTTTAGTGGCTAGTAGCATGGGACTAGCAATTCTGATTGTGGCGGGTACATGGTATAGCTCCAACAAGAAGGACGAATTAGTGCAGAGTGATTATGCAGAACCTACAAAATAATTTAGAGAAGAATGCATCCCAAGAGCCAGAGAGACAGTTTCATATTCAATCAGGACGGGATTGGTATTTAGTTTTGGGTGCTTTAGGCATTTTCATAATTGCTTTGTTTCTACATTTTTGGCAATTAGGAAAAATTCCCTATCCAGTTTTTGATGAAATTTGGTTTGGGCGATATGCCGAAGAGTATCTAGAGGGTAAACCAACATGGGAAGGTCATCCGCCACTAGGTAAATATTTCATCATGATCGGCATTTTACTGTTTGGACATAATGAAATTGGCTATCGGTTTCTTGATGCAAGTTTTGGGTCGATTATGCCTTTGTTAGTGATTGGGCTAGTCTATCGTCTGACTTACAAACGTAATTTTGCACTTTTGACAGGTTTATTTGTCAGTAGTGATGGTTTGTTTTTAGTAGAATCTCGATTAAGTTTGATCAATATCTTTTTGGTTGGCTGTGGCGTGACATCACAGATATTTTTGATTGCGGGTTTAGAGAATAAGGGGAAATTACGCACATTTTTACTTTGTTGTGCAGGGCTGATGCTTGGTGCAACTGCATCAGTGAAATGGAATGGATTGGGATTTAGTTTATTGCTGTTTTTATTGGTGATGTTAGTATGGGCGATCGCCAAATTTTTTCCAAAAAATTTGGAACGTTTAGGAATACTTGCCGAAATTATTAAATTGCATTGGTGGCAGTATTTATTTTGTTTTGTAGCCATGCCGATCGCCTTTTATCTAGTGCAGTGGTTACCTCTTTTTATGCTCAACCCTGGTGGTACTGCACTATTGAATGGCTGGGAATCGATTCCAAATTTTGGGAAGTTAATAGTTTCAGTACATCAACATATTCTCTGGTGGCATTCCTCGGACATTGTGACAAGTATTGATCCTGAGCATCCCGCCCATCCATACTGCTCATCGGCAATTTCATGGGCTGTCTCTGCCAGACCAGTTGGTTATTACTTCCAGAATAACGATGGATATTTTTCGGTTATTCAAGGACTGGGGAATCCGATTTTGTGGTGGTTCTCAACTTTGGCGATCGTAGTCACAACCATCACTTCCTTCTTGTCTAAATTTTTACCGAGATTTCACAAATCTACCAATGGCAGTAATGACTACTTACTTTTGGGCTATTTCTCTAACTATGCACCTTGGCTAATTGTGAAGCGTTGCCTATTTATCTATCACTATATGTCTGCTGCGGTGTTTAGCTTTATGGCTTTAGCATGGCTAGTTAGCCAAATGCTTGAACAAAAAGGGATTCTACGTTATCTGGGATATGCAATTATTTCCGCTGTAGTGCTAAGTCAGATTTTCTTTATGCCGATTTGGTTAGGTTTACCCATATTATCTGACGATTTTTATCATCGGATTTGGTTTATGCCAGAAAAAATATCTGGGTTTAATTGGATTTAAAATCTATAGCTATAGCTACCTGTATCAGGACAAATCAAAACCCAAATAGTGTGAGGCGGTGCGAAGCACCGCCTCACACTATTTGGGTTTAAGAATGGCGACAGCTATAGAAAATGAGATTTACTGCATCTCATTTTTGAGTAACTACATTGGAGATCTCGATATGATCACGGCATTCTTTTTTTAATTGCCAACATTCCCAAAACATTTTTAAGATTACTTTGATGTTAGCTCCTGTCGCTGTGCCAAATTTCCGAGGGAAGTGCTGCACAGGTAATTCGATAATCGGGAAATGTTGTAATTTTAAGAGAAATTCGGCGCTAAATAAGGCTCCATCAGATTTGATCGGTTTGATCGATTTGTAAATGCTGCGTGGAAATAGTTTAAAGGCGCAATCAATGTCTTTGGCTCGGATACCCAGTACCACTTGAATAAATTGATGATACAGCCAAGCATTGAGCGATCGCACAAAAACATCGGCACGTTTAGCTCGATAACCGATCACGATCTTGGATAATATTTGTCCTTGTGAATTGTAGATATATGGAAAAAATTGATCGAGATCGCTAATCTCAAACTGTCCATCTCCATCGGTTAAGAAAATATATTCATGCACAGACTGATCAAAACCAGTTCTCAAAGCTGAGCCATAACCCAAATTGTGCGGATGATTAATCAGTCGAATCTGTGGATTTTTCACTGCTAATTCAGACACGATCGCTTTAGTCGCATCAGTAGAGCCATCATTGACCACGATGATTTCATAGCAAATCTGGAGATCGCTTAGGTAATCAATGGCATTGGTGATCACCCGATCAATATTTTCCGCTTCATTGTAAGCAGGCAATACCACAGATAGAGATAGAGAATTGCTCATCGGTTTATGGCTCATGGATGCTAAGGCTGGTTAATAGATAGTGCTTGTATTGGTTGCCAGCGAATCGTATGGGAGAGCAGAACTCCAAATAAGATGATATTTACAGCACTGATTATTATAGATCACACTTTGACCCCACACTTCTGGAATGGCATTGAATAAGGCTTCATAGTTATATTGCAGATAAACATAGCCCACATTTACCGATCCTGTGATGGTAAAGCCCCAATAGATCCACTTGATTGTGGGAATTATAGCGATCGCAATTGCTATAAAAGCCAAACCATACAACATGTAACGTTCATGCATTCGCGTTGGCAACATAAAAAATCCGATCAACATCGTCGCTGCGGCTAAGCAATTAGCTGCAAAGTGTCGTTGTTGGTATAGAAAGATTCCTAACCACATCGTAAGGATTCCCAAAAATGCTAAACCAATTACCTTGTAACTAATTCCCAAAAATGTCGTAGCATCGCGCTGCCAATTTGCCCATCCCCAAATATTGAAAGCATTGACCGAGGCAAAATCATAATAATTCGCTGTACCTTGCAATCGTTGATATAAACCAAAGAATGGGGTGAGCATACCATTTTCAAGTCCATAGAAAGGCAAGACAATTGACCAAATCAATGCTAAACCACCAACAGCGATCGCCATCCATTTCCACCAAGTCTGACGAAACCATTGAGAGATTACCAAGAATGGTGCAAGAAAAAGTCCTTGTGGTTTCACAATGACCATCACGGCAATAAGTAGTCCTGCTCTAATTAGAAGATTTTGCTGAATTAAGTAAAAAGCCCATAGCATTAATAAAACCATGACACCATCTACCTGTCCCCAAACTGACGAGACAAATATCATTAATGGATTAAAGGCGTAGATTAGGGCTATTTTGTGAGCAACATCATGCGTTGTGTATGGCTTTAAGATTCTTGCGATTAAAAAAGCTGATCCAATATCGGCAAGTACAGGTGGTAATTTGATCATCGCCATTAGTATTACTCCATCAGTATGACTAAGGGTAGGATCGAAAAGTAGTTGATAAATCTTGCCAATCAACCACGATATATAAAGATAAGCAGGTGGATAGTCACAGTTTGAGAAGTTATAGAAATTGAAAAACCCCTGCTGAATCAAGTCTATTGACCAAGCCTTAAATAGATTCATATCAATCCAAAAGGCGATCGGTAGACTGATTAGCAGTAGATGTAAAACTAGGGCGATCGCCAATCCTAGATAAAACCTAGATGAATTTAGTTCTAATGGGGCTTTTGCGATATTGGTCATTTTTTCCGATATGTAACCAGACAAGTAATATAGCAAAGCAAGAGTTTAGCTAGTACCAACCAAAATCCAAATAGTGTGAGGCGGCGCTTCGTGCCGCCTCACACTATTTGGGTTTTGGCTATGGCTTATAACAATCGCTAGTCGAGAAAGTAGTGGTAATTCACGAATTACCACTACTTTCTCGATTCTGATCAAAATTTTTTGCAACTTTTACAACTTGCTTGGGTAACATATTGCAGTCAGGTTGGTAGAAACTGTTATGTCCGACTCTAAGCAAAGCCGCAAACTCAATCGTTTTTTTGCCGAGTTTCTTGCAAAAATCAGGAAATGGCTGAATAAAATCGGTAGTCCGATTAGGCTTAGTCGCCGCTTTATCCGTGCGTTGTTAAATGGCAGTAGCGGTAAAAGACGAAAGGCGGGCGGTTTTGTGTTGCCAACTGTGACGATGGTTACCCTAGTGGTGAGCTTGCTAGTAGTCTCGATGGTGGCGAGATCAGCTGATCGCGCTAGAGAAGCATCTAATGCCAGAGTTGAGCAAGTATATCGCAGTGCCAACTCCACCATTCTTGACCGAGCTAGGGCAAAGATTAGCGCCCTAATCGAAGATCCCAGCCTTCCTGGTGGTACTCCACCCGAATCTTCCCTCTACCAAGCCATTACTCAAGACAATGGCAACTACACATTTGCTGATGAAATAAGGCTGCAACTTGTTGATCCAACTTTAAATGGAGGAGCAGCTGATACTAATATTAACTGGGGTTCTCTTGCCATTGCCAATAACGATGTTGTTAGTACTGCTTGGAAGTTTCCTGTAGATACTGATAGCAATGGTAGATATGATTCCTTTGCTATCTATAGCATTTTGTTTCGGACAACGCCACGAGATAGCATCTCTAACCTAAATACCCGTCCAGTTAGTCCCCTTGAAGTGCGGACTCCGCCTATGGACAACGGGATCTTGAGTGGAGCTTGTGTCAGTGCAGCCCAATCTGGAGCTAGTACGACTGAAGGTTGGGTAACTACTTCTGACAATTCACTCAAAAAGAGTTTCTTTGTTTATGCACTTACAGTTCCAATTACCACCCCTCTAGATGATCCCTCTAGCCCTTTAACTGCGGCGGAGCAGGCAAGTGGTAACTATGAAGTTTATACCGGCAATCCATCATTTAGCGCCCTAGAGCTACAACAAGATCGGGCGCGATCGCCTCAAAATACCAACGCGGTTTGGTTTGAAGGTGACTTAGAGATCTCCCGCGCCGCTCGCTTTGACCTTAACGGTAGAATCTATACCGCAGGGAACTTGATGTTGGGAGCTACTGCACCAATTAGGTTGTTTCAGGTAAGCAGTCCTGAATCTTGTTATTACAAAGAAGAAAATAGCAAAATCCTTGTTGCAGGGAATGTAGTTGAGGGGGATGCGCTAGTTAGTGACAACTCCTTAAGTGTTGATCCTAATGTGGTTTCAGTTCACCTGTTCCGAGGAGCTGGAGCTGGCAAAGATCCAACGCAGGATGGCACTGGTTCAAACCCAGCACAAATTAAGTTAATCAATAACACTACCCAAAGTCTAGTTGACGACAACACCAATCGTGGACGTGACGTTGCCTTTAACGATTTTGCTTATAACTTCCGTGTTGATGCTTTAGTTACTCAAGCAGTTGGGACATTTTCAGGCGCTAGCGTTATTAATCCGTCTCTCACTGTCTTTGCAGATGTCAACGACACTGATGTCTTAACTAACGATCCAGTTGCTGTCAAAAAAGACATTGTCAGCCGCATCAAAGACGAAGGTTTGACCGCAGACGCTGACTTCAGAGAAGCAAGACGTAAATCTATAGAAGCTTACTTTAGATTAAGGACTCGTAAGGTTCCCTATCGAGAAGTTCCATTTGGCGCTCCAGACACTGTGATCTATGGTGGTGTCACTCCAAATTTTACGACTATTACTACTACTAGTGGCACTGAATGGAAGCCTCCAGTAGAATGGATGATTCCGGCCTATGCTAATACCACAGCGCTAACCTCTACGGCAACGGCTGACATTGAAGCTGGTAGAGCTTTGCGTAGAGGGACGGCTGGCGTTGCTATCACTGCTGCCACCGTACCACCAACTACAGTCGCCAAAATTGGAGACCTGACCTTAAGTGCATCAGGCAACATAGCCGCTTTACCCGCAACCAAGCCAGAAGTTGAGAAGACAACTAAGGAACAGTTCTTAGGCGATCGCGTTTTAGTTGGAAATAACCTTCCTGCACTTTGGCTCAAAACCGAGGGTTCTCTGAATCGGTATGTTGGTGCAACTGAGCCTCACGAACTTACCAATAACAACTCTATTTTTTGGAATGGGGCAGAAGGTTCGGCAGCGAGTACTAATGTTGCTGATGCTCGCAATCGCTTTACTCAGTCAAATTCACTCAAGTCTTTGGGGGTATCGGATCGTGGTGGTTTCTGGGAACTAAATGCTGCTGACAACCCTGCCATTGATGCAACAGGAACTGCCACGCCCACCCAAGCTCCAGTTAGTGGTGGACTTAGAGTGGTTACTGGTGCTGGGGTCTATAGTCGGGTAAGTACTCAAACATTTTTACCTCAGCCGCCTGCGTTAACAGATAACACCAACACTCCCGAAGTAAATGAATCGTTGTTTCCTGTTGTCTGGAGCGATGCGATGCCGATGACGGGTGTTGATACTGCGACTACAGCACCTAAGGGCGACTTGCAGATGCGAGCAACCGCAGTTTATCACTACAAAACTTCAGCTTACGATCCTGCTGTACCTGCAACCTATCAAACGCCACTCGCCTGTGTCAGTAGCTACTACGACCCTACCAACTCAGTTACAGCCCAAGACATACTGGTCACGGGCGGTCGCTCAAACAATGGGTTTACCTACAATGTTGGGACAACTGCCTCAGGTGTCACAGGCATTACCTATAACGCTACAACCAAGTTGTTTACTAGTAGTGCTGGGGGCGAGAATCCTCTAGCAGGTACATTAGCTCAAAGGCTATCCTATCAAGGCAACTTGATGTTTCCTAGTGGTCGATTTGTGAATGAGCCATTAAGAAATGCTCTGATCAAAATCGCGGCAACCCAGAGATTGACTCTGCCTGATCAGTCCGCAGTGGATTCTACACTTTGTGCTTTACAAATTCTTGATGGAACGATTACTAGAAATGCGGCAAATTTCCCTAACAATGCTGTCAAAGAGTCATCTTTCTTAGATGGACGTGAAGTTAAAGCGCTGAATAAAGACGAATCGTTAACTTCGCAAATTACAAATAACGCCAATCGTTCTGATCTATATGATCTTGAAATAGAGCAGCGTCAGCCCTTAGAGATTAGGGTGACTGATCTAGATATGAATATTTTGCGGGGAGCTACGATCTCTGGTGGCAATAATGCCGCTAGTTTAAATACAGACTTTTTACTTCCCTACAGTGGTGTTGTCTATGCAACTCGTGATGATGCCCTGCCCGATCTGAGCTACTTTGACACTAATAACTTAACTGGGGCTTCTGAGGCGACAAACCTAAGTAAACGCAAAGCTCTCAGTTCTACCGATTTTCGCTTAGATGCATCTCGTCGCGCTAATGGTATCCGTTTGATTAATGGAGCTAGGCTCTGGCGTGGTACAGGAACTGACCAGCCAAACTTCACTCAAGCAACACAAGGTGAAAAAGGACTGATTTTAGTTTCTAATAACCCTGTTTATATCAGTGCGGCTAATGCTACTGGTGACATTGGGTTTAACTTACATACAGCCGAAGAATTTACAACGGCGCTAACTAGTAACTGGAGTAATTTCTATACTCGTACAGCTGCGAATCTTAACCCCAACTTTGCCTACCGTCCTAGCCAAGCAAATGCAGCAGCAAGTCCTGCTGGTGGTGATCAATGGCGACCTGCAACAGTAATTGCAGATAGTATCACGGTGCAGTCGGCTAGCTTTAATGCAGGATTTCGCAATCAGGGTGACTATGACTTGCGAAATAACCGCAATACATCAACAGCCACGAATTGGCAGAGTCGCAGTGTCGCTACTAAGTTGATCAGTCAATCAGTTGGACAGACTAGTAGTGATATCTCTGTACTCCAAGATTTGCCTTCGATCAAACGCCTCAGCATGGGCTTCTTAAATAATAACTTTGTCACTAGTTACAACTGGTTGCCTAGTGCCTCGGCTGCTGATTCGATCTCTGGTGGGGCTACAGGGGTGGCAAGTACTGCTTCCAATAATGCCACTAATCTCTGGCCAGGACTGACTACTGCTAATAGCAATAGCTACTTCTCTAATGGAGTCACGCCTGTACAGCGTCGGGTGATCTTTGGGGAATATGGCATGGAGATTTGCCGCAAGGTTCCCACATCAGAATGTACTTTTAGTGATTGGGTGATGGCTGGAGCAGGGACGACAGCTCTGCCTAGTCGTACTGGTGCTGCTGGCATTATCACTCCAACGGATGCGCCGCGTTATATTGATCCTGCTGATGAGCGCTTCCCCCGTCGAGTTTCATTCTTGCGCTATGACGACATCTATAAGGATGGCAACAAAGCGCTAATCATGGCGGCGGGTAATTGCCCTCAACTCGACAACTGGTGGCCGATGCCAATTGGAGTCGCCTATGGCAACAACTCATCAACAATAACCACAAATCCTGGATACACCTATCCCAAAGTGTTGGGCGATCGCGACACACCTTTTAATGCATCTGGCTCGGCAAGCACGGCTTATGGCAATGTCGGCTGTCCTGCTACTAAACCAGTGGTGAGATTTGACAATAACAATGACATCTCAGGAAATGAAGGGCGGAGAATTTACAAACTGCCTCAGTTTGGCTTTAAGGATGCAACTGATCCTGTGATCGTCTCAGCACCAATCACTAATGATCCTGATCCTCAACATCCACCATTGAGAATCGGTGACAATCTACCCACTGTTTACCCTGCTACGGCTACTTCAACTTCGCTTGCATCAGACTACGTTAAGACAGCGGCTTTATATTCACCGATCGCGATCGCACCTGCTGGTGAACTCCTAGCACCTAACTTTGTTGCCCCTCTGACCAATGGAGTTGCCGACAACCCACCAACTCCTTGGGCTGGTCATACAAGACGTAATGTGGTTCGCAATTATCCTCGCACAACTTCACCTTTACAAAGTACTACTTTAGTTACCAATGAAGGGGATGGAAATACAGTTGCCAATCCACCAGCGACTGCCTTAACTCTAAACAATAATGCGGTTTATCGAGCATATACCTTTAGAGTAGTTGTTGATAATGCCAATAGCGCCAATAACGTCTCAGGGTCTGGTACACTTCCCGATCCGATCACTGTCGAGATATCCACTGTAGTTCCACCCTTAGCGAGCTTACCTGGCTCAGCAAATACTGACAATGGCAAATCACATATTGCCAGAAGAGGCGATTATCTTGGTACTGGTCCAACAGGGCTACAACCACAGGTTAGAAACACTCGCTATGCCAATAACACCACTTGCGGCACTCCCATCAATGCGATTGGTGATGAAGAAGCGATTCCTGGCTGTTCCACAGCAGCTGGGCGAGGCGAGGGCACTGGCGTAGACTATCTATCGACCATTTATCGCTGGAACGGCACAAATTGGGTTCCTGCGGACTATGTGGGCGCTCCTACTGCGGGTGGTAAACAAGTTCTCAAATTCCCTGACTCTACCAATCCTCAATGTTCAACTATCAACACTGGAACCTCCGCTACTGATAGCTGCTTCCAATGGGTCACAGTTCTCGTTGTTAGAGACAATGCGAACGAAGAACAAGAACGCTTCCGCGTCAAGATTGACAACCCTAATACTGCGGAGTCTGGTGCAGTATTAAGAACTGTAACTCCTGATACAGCTACTGGGAATAACTGGGACTTCCGTTGGGTGAGAATTGACAACGACGACTCTGCAACATCCTTTGGTACGGCTACACCAACCCCAACCCCAACGCCAACGCCAACGCCAACCCCACCCCCAGCAACCCCAACCCCAACACCGAAGCCAGCAACCCCAACCCCAACCCCAACCCCGAAGCCAACTGCTACCCCAACACCGAAGCCAGCAACCCCAACCCCAACCCCAACACCGAAGCCAACTGCAACCCCAACACCGAAGCCAACTGCTACACCAACACCAACACCAGCACCAACCCCAACACCACCCCCAACCGGAGGCACATTATTCCCACGTAGGTACTTCTTTGAAGGTAATATGCGCTTACCATTCTCTGCGCTTTTACCTCCTTTCTCTGACTCCATCTCACTTGCAGCCGCCTATCCTGCAACAGATGCAAGTGCAGCTCGCAACTACCCCTACCCTGGAGTAACTACAAATAAAAACTATGGTTTCGTTCCTAACACCAACAACAATAGTGTATGGGGCGAAGATGTTAATAACAACAATGTGTTAGATACAGGTGAAGATCTGAATGGTAATGGCATTCTAGATCGTGAGCAATTCCCTGATATTTCTCCTGATGGTGCTCCTGTAATCTCTGGTGGTGCTACTGATAATGGTCAAGTACCAATGCTTCCAGGTATGAATAAAGCCATGCCTCAGAGAGTAGCGCGATCGTTGTGGTATCGAGTTGTCAATAACAATAATGAGGAAACTGGAGATAGCAGCACTGTATGGTATGACAATGATGGTGACTTATTTATTTACAACACCAGTTACAACTCCTCCACTGCTAACACAAATGGAACCTTCAACGTCAATCAACCCGCACCGTTAATCTTGCCTGAAACGGTCTGTATTGAGACAGGTACTACCACAAACGGCACGATTGACAAAACCTGTACTGCTTCAACATTGCTCAATCTCAATTTACCTGCAAATCCTGTATTCCCCAATAATAGTGGAACTAATCAACCAGCATCGTCGTTTACAGTGTGCGGTGTTACAGGTAATTCCAGAAGATATCAAGCGGTTGAAAGAGTAGGTACTAACTTCTTATTCGATATCACAGGTAGTAGTTGCCCAAGTACTTTGGGTGATCCTCGTAGTGCGATCGTTAACTTTGCGGATGGATTGAAGGCGATCTCCTCTGCGGCTCCTGCCACAGCAAACACTGCACAGACTGTAACCCTTGGTGGTACTGGTACAACTCGCATAGTAAATGCGCTGAGCAGCACCAAGCTCAATGTCTTAGATTTGACTGCCGCCAATATCAATACAGATCTCAAAGATGCCACCCTCACCTTGAGTGCAAATGGCAATCCTGACCCGACCTTCTTGCTCCGCGCTCCTAATGCTGACGTGACGATCGATGGCTTGTATGTCAAGTTAAATGGAGTTGATCCAAACAAAGTATTTTGGGTATTCCCAAGGGTTGGGCTTAAGGCTCTGACCATCCAAGGTGGTAGCAGTGCGGCGGCGAAACCAACCGTATTGGTGGGTAACTTTATTGGTACTATGCCTGCCACTGCTGGCACAGCAGCAAACAGCACAGGACTAAACATTGGTTCCACGGGCGGTGGTAAGGGTGTATCGATCAGAAGTGCAAGATTCCTTGGCTTTAGAGCAGTAAATGTCGCAACTGCTGCCACAGAATCCGCTACTGCTTCGATAACCCCAGCGGCGATCGGGATTGACTCGACTGCAAAAATCACGGCGATGACCACAGTTAATCAGCCAGTAGTTGTACCAGTCTTACAAATCCACGCACCAGTCACCACTACTGTTGCCGCATCAGGATCTGAGGCGACCTTACCACAGCCAACCGTTGGATTTGCTAAGTATCTACAAGGCACTAATGGTATCCCCAATACTACCGACGGTACTGGACAATGGACGCAGCGAGTAGCTGCACCCGCAACTACAGTCAATGTTTACTTTGTGGCAGGAAATACGCCTTCCCGATCCTATGTGCCTTACCTCACCTCTGCAAATGCTGGTAATGCAAATCTTTCACTCTACACAGGTGAAACTGGTGGTGGTTTACATAACTTCGTCCGATTTATGGAAAATTGGACTAGCACGTCACTACAAATTGCAGGTGGATTTATTCAAAACACTCGCAGTACATTTGCAACGGCTCCGTTCTCTAGTACTGCTCCTTACACCAGCTTAGATTTAGCTGGATGTCTCTCTCCAACTGCTACATATGCGACTCGTGCAACCTGTATTGATACAAGTAGTGACACTCAAAGTTGGTTTACCAATCCTAGTGCTGGTAGTAATGATCCTCTAATTAACTTTGCTAAGTATTACCAATCAACTAATATTCAGTCGATTCCGTTCTACACAGCGCCTACTCGCTTGTGGGGATTTGATGTTGGACTACTCGTACAACAGCCTGACTTGTTTGCCCAACGCTTCTCGCAAGCATTACCCAACCCTAACGAGTTCTTTAGAGAATCTAGTAGGGAAGATCCTTGGGTAACAACGATGCTCTGCGCCTTGCAGCCTGCTCCAACCGCCTTGAATACCAACAACGTGGCGGCTGATGGTATCAATGTCGGACTTGCACAGCGCTTGGGTACTAGAGTCACCAATTACACAAACTTTGCCCTAGGTCAGAGGGATCGTCCCGCAGACTGTAATACTAGCGCAGTTCCAACTACGACTTATTCTCCTGCTACTTAGCGATCGCTATCTCAAAAATGGTTTCTGGGTAATATCCTAGAAACCATTTTGCTTTAGAATCTAAGGCTAAAAAAAATCAAGTAAAATCAAGCAAGTTTTGCAGATTTGTACTAACCAATCTCAACTATGGTGAACCGCTATGCGAAAACAAAATACTCGTTTGTTACTTATAAAGTATTTGCTATCTACACAAGCAGGCTTTTCGCTGATCGAGTCACTTGTAGCTGTAGTCGTAGTTGCTATTTTGCTGGCTGCGATCGTGCCTATGGTCGTATTATCCACTGCTTCACGAGTACAAGCAAGGCGAGTTGACTTAGCCACGCAGGCTGCTCGTAGCTATGTTGATGGTGTCCGCGCTGGCGTGATTAACATTGTCAATCCTGTGGCATCTTTTCCCTATATTGATAATGGTTCAACTTGGGTCGGGACATCTCGAAGCCAGTACTTTCAATCAGTACCTGCTCCGACCAACGCTACAGTGGCAGCTTTAAACGCGCTTCCTGGTATTAAAGTTGACACTAATGGTGATGGCTTTAGTGCTGATGATCCTCAAGATTTAGTGATTCAACCCATGCGTAGTGGTGCGCCTGATGGGAATAATCTAGACAGCCAAGGATTTTATATGGCGGTGCGAGTATATCGAGCCGATGCATTTCTAACAGATACCGCAAATCCTCCCAACCTAACTGGGATTAGAACAGGAGTCACCTTACAAACAGGGAATAATGAGGCAGACTGTCCTAATGGTAGTCGAGTTTTTACAAGTACAAATGGCTCACTCACCTGTCCTTTGGTAGTCATGAAAGTTGATATTTATCCTGCTGATAGTACTCTCGATCAGATTAGAGGTCGCTTATAAATTTATCTAAGTTTTAATTAAAGGTTTGATTTCACATTCTCCATCCCAATTCTTGGTAATGCCATGATTTTCTCAAGTCGCAAATTCTGGAAGCTTGATCGCTCTAATAAAAAGCAACGTAGTAATCGCTCATCTCTGATTATTTCTTGGGTTAGAGACATGAAGCGGTTAATTGCGAAGATGTTTGTGATCAGCGATCGCAAAGCTCTGCAAATAGGTGGTTTTACTTTAATTGAGCTTTTGGTTGCGATGTTGATTGCGACCTTAATCATTAGCACCATGCTCGCCTTTACGATCAATATCATGGAAACTGATCGCCGCGAACAAGCAAAGGTAGAGACACAAGGAGAGGTGCAGGCCGCTCTTGACTATATTTCTGACGATCTGCAAGAAGCTGTTTATATCTATAATGCCGATGGTCTAGAGCGAGTTAGTCCTAATGGGATTAGCAACCAGATTCCCACTTTTGCCAACAGCACACCAGTTCTCGCCTTCTGGAAGCGCATCTACTACGATCCCAATGAGAATGTGCCTGTAGGTGGAGGTAATACCAAAAGAGTTGGATGTTTGGAATATGGTACATCGATTACTAACTCTACAGCTGCTTTAACTTGCGATGCGAATAACCCAACTGGCTCTGGACGTTATTCTTACTCCCTCGTTGTTTACTATCTAACTTACAATAACGCCAATGGCGCAAATCAAGCTTGGTCAAGTGCAGCAAGACTAGATCGTTGGGAAGTCAGAGATGGTATTCGGGCAAGTTGTCAGTTAGGCGCGGCTGGTAATCCTTCTCTCATTTCGCCTACCTGTCCTGAGCCTGTGCCAATTAGCCGAGTTGAAGTCACCCCGAATAACTTTGTTAACTATTGGGTTGCCCCTGATGCTGGATTTAAGCCATTCGATGCTCAAGGTGCAGACCTGACTACGGTGATGAATAGTTGGACAAAAACTAGTGCAGCCTATACAGCTACACCAACCCCTCTATTGGATTTAGTTGACGATACGCCTTTTGTAGCTGGTCAAGATGATGGAACTGCTACAAATCCACCATTTAGGATTGCGATCGGACCAAATACTGGAGTTGCAGGTAACTGGAGTAATGCCAGCTGCTCTGATCCAATGGTTGGTGTTGGTGGTGCTTCAATCCAAGCAGCTCAAAGAATTCCTAGTACATTTACTGTGGGTGGACTGAGTAGTTTTTATGCATGTGTGAACTCAACTAACACAGTTGCCCGTGTCTATTTGCGCGGTAATGCATTGGCAAGACTAAGACCAAATCAAACTCAATCTCAAAGAGCAATCACTGATCAAAACAATACGTTTCTATCAACTAGCAGTGTGAGAGCTTATGGACGCGGTAAGTTGTTCTTCCAACAGTAAGTTGTTTGTGTTGTTAAAACTCGCGAATTTTTAAGGAGATATCTCAGATGCTGTGGCTATTTAAGCAAAATCGACAATCACATAGAAAGTTATCAGGTCGCGATCGCGGTTTTACCTTGATCGAACTGTTGGTAACAATGATCATCATCGGCATTTTAGCCGCGATCGCCGCTCCAGGATGGCTTGGGTTTGTGAATAATAATCGCCTAAGTTCATCGCAAAGCCGAGTATTCGGTACATTAAAGGAAGCCCAATCTACTGCGAAAAGGAGCGGAACTGCGACGATCTTTACCATTGGCAATGACGCAACTAATGGTGCTTATGTGCAGACTAATCGATCTCAAGCGCAATATTTAGAGCAAGGTGTACAGATTTTATCCGTCACCGCAGCAACTACTCCAACTCCAACAGCGATGACATTGCCACTAACCATCACATTTAATTCGCAGGGGTTACCCGTATCTGTAAATGCGACAACGAGTTTTACGGATTATCCACTCCGCATTACTTTAAATACTAGAGACAGCCCTAATCGCAAACGCTGCACAACTATTACAACGATTTTAGGAGCAATGAGATCAGAATCTGATACTGATTGCGACAGATCTCTTTAAAGCGTAAATAAACTAAATAATTCGCTAAAATCATAACTAGCAAATAATTGCATTTAAAAACCGCAACATATTATGTTTTGGACTGTGAATGAACGACGAAAGCAAAAGCTCGATCGCCGTTCTGGAATTAGTGGGTTCACACTGCTCGAAGTTCTAGTTGTGATGGTGATCATTGGCATTTTGGCGGCGATCGCTGCGCCATCTTGGTTAGGTTTTGTGAATAATCAAAGTCTCAATTCAGCGCAAAGTCAAGCGCTTAGGACGCTGCGCTTAGCCCAAAGCAATGCCAAACGCACCCAAACCATGTGGCAAGCAACTTTTAGAAATACACCTAACATTTCTCAATACGCAGTACACCAATCTCCTCCATCATCCATGACCAAAGAATATTGGGACAATCTGCCTTGGCAAAATTTTGATGGAGGAGTGCGAATTGTAGATAACACGGAAGACCAACCTAGAACCACCTTTACAAAGCTAACAGCAGTTCCAGAACCAGATATTTATCGTGTCCAGTTTAAATCTCAAGGCAATCCCAATGGACTAGGAGAGATGGGGCGGATCACTTTGGGAACTAGATCAGGCGATCGCAAAAAATGTGTGATTATCTCAACACTATTAGGCGCAATGCGTTTAGCTGAAAACTCAGACTGCAATCAAACGTAAAGGATATATAAGCGTCGCTTTGCGACGCTTATAGCCGAGCTAACGAATGTCGTAACCAAACAAATTAGGATTGGCTCCGTCTAGCTTTAAATCTGCCAAACCATATTCTGCCCAGCGTCGCGTTACCATATCCGCTACATCAGGATCACTTTCTAAGGGATCTCCCCAATCGCGATCGGTTTCAGGATAGATTTTAGTAGTTGCATCAATGCCCATACGTCCGCCTAGCCCTTCCTTTTCACAGGCAAAATCAAGGCTGTCAAAGGGATTATCAGGCAAGATAAACACATCGCGAGTAGGGTCAACTTTGGAGCTGAGCGCCCAAACTACCATCCTTGGATCGCGAATATTGATCGTATGGTCAACCACAATCACAAATTTGGTATAGGTGAATTGCGGCAAGGCGCTCCAAAATGCGAGGGCGGCGCGTCTGGCTTGACCGGGGTAAGCCTTTTTGATGGAAATAATTGCAGCTTTATAGGACAGTGCTTCCATCGGTAAAAAGAAATCGGTGATTTCAGAAACCTGTTGGCGGAGAATAGGTGTATAAATGCGATTTAAGGCGATCGCCATCATTGCTTCTTCCTTAGGAGGTAAGCCGCTAAAGGTAGTCAGATAAATCGGATCTTTGCGATGGGTCATGCAATGGAATCTGATCAAAGGTGCTTGCTCGTTAATGCCACCGTAATAGCCCATGTGATCTCCAAAAGGTCCATCGGTTCCCACTTCATGGGGCGTAATCGTTCCTTCTAAAACATATTCGGCACAGGCAGGAACTTCCAAATCAAGGGTTTTACATTTGGTAAGTTGTACGCCTTCGTTGCCATAGAGGCCTGCAAAAATCCATTCCGATAGATCGACAGGAATTGGAGTCGCCGCCGCCATGATCAGCACGGGATCAACACCGATCGCGATCGCTATTTCCAGTTTCTTTCCTGCTTCAGTTGCTTTGCGTAAATGTCTGGCTCCACCGCGCACTGACAGCCATTGCACAGTCATTGTGTTTTTGGACTGTTGCTGTAAGCGATAGACTCCCACATTAGGAATTCCATTCTCAACATCTTTGGTGATGACTAGCGCCAAAGTCACGGCTCGTCCGCCATCTTTGGGATAGGGCTTAAGAATGGGAATTTGATCGAGATCCACTTCCTCATCTTTTAACACCACATCTTGACAAGGAGCGTTCCCAAAGAGAACTTTTTGGGGACGGGACTTAACTACATCAAAGAGAATTTTCCCGAATTCGATCGCTTGAGAGATTTTCTTGGGTGGTTTTGGACTTTGCAGTTTCCCTAATTTTGTACCGAGGACTTCTAATTCCGACTGTTCCTTCATGCCCATCGCCCAGCAGACGCGCTCTACTGTACCTAACAAATTTACAGCGACAGGTGTTTTGTAACCCTTGACATTCTCAAATAGCAGTGCTGGCCCAGCTGATTGCAATAGACGATTGCTGATCTCGGCAATTTCTAACTCAGGATCAACAAGGGCTTTGACGCGATGGAGTTGTTTGCGTTCTTCGAGCAGATTGAGAAACGATCGCAGGTCACGGGTCATAGGAATTTGGTGGCGCTTTGGCAATTAGTCAGTAACCTATTGTAACTAAATGTTACACACTCCAATCCCAAAAAGATGAAAGGCGGCGCTTCGCGCCGCCTTTCATCTTATAGTCCTAAAGTTTTGGCATATTCACAGTCAGCATTTGCCCCTTCAGCATCACCAAGCTTAGCTCTAGCTAAACCCCGATTAAAATAGGCGGGGGCAGCATCGGGCGCGAGTTCGATCACTTTGTTATAGTCCTCGATCGCTCCCGCATAATCTTCAAGCTCAGAGCGATCATAGGCGCGGTTATAGTATGCCTCAGCATAGTTGGGATCAAGATCGATCGCGGCGGTGTAATCAGCGATCGCCCCAGCAAAATCTTCATTTTCAGCACGTTCCATACCGCGCTCATTGTAGGCTTCTGCGGAATCAAGTTTGTCCGTCATTGCTTTAAAAAGTAATTACTGATTGTGCTTTTCTTCTAAGATATAGCAATAAAACCCAGAAATTTAGAAAGGTAATCTTTGCGAACCCATTCTAAATTTAATGCCATGTTGATTAAGTTGATCCTTCCTGTATGAATTCCAAGCTCAAACTACCATTCCTCAATGTCTACAGTAAATTTTTGCAGCTAATTAGCCCATTACAGGATTGGCGCGAAGGTAGTCGTTTGTTGAGGGCAAGATTTTTGGGCGGTTTGTTAGTCGTCCTGATTGCAACTTTACCCTTTCTAGAAAATGCTCAAACTGGAGTAATTGGTGCGGCGGTAGCGATCGCTTGGTTGATGTTGTGGCTTAGCGATCGACGTGATGCTGAGGATCAGACAGTACCAATTTGGACACCGATTCATTTACCTCTGATTAGTTATTGGGCGATCGCTCTCATTGCTACATTAATTTCGCCTGTGCGCGTAGCGGCGCTCGATGGCATGGTCAAGCTCACAATTTACATGTTGGCGTTTGTGTCCATGAGTCGGATGATGCGCTTGGGATGGAGATCGATTTTGATTGCCACTTATCTAATTACAGCCCTAATATCAAGTGCCTACGGAGTGCAGCAATGGTATCTTGGCGCACCCGAACTAGCTACATGGACTGATCCTACCTCCGAGGTTGCAGGAATTACCCGCGTTTACAGTTTTTTGGGCAATCCGAATTTATTTGCAGGATATTTGATGCCAGCTTTGCCGATGGGTGTAATTGCAGCAATCCACTGGAAAGGTTGGGGTATGAAAGCTCTAGGGGCGATCACTGCGATTATGGGAGCGTTCTGTATTACCCAGTCGCAAAGTCGGGGTGGACTGATGGGACTTGCTGCCACGGGTTTTACCCTAGCGTTGCTCTTGGTTTATTGGTGGGGCAAGCGTTTACCAACTTGGACTTTACCTGTCACTTTTGGCGGAACCGCAGGGGCGATCGCCTTAGGGACAATTCTCGTTCCCACATTGCGAAAGCGTGTTGGCAGTATTTTTGGAACCGAGGATAGCAGTAACGCCTTTCGAGTTAACGTTTGGCAGTCTGTACTAAACATGATCAGAGCCAAACCAATTTTGGGGATTGGACCTGGTAATAAGGCTTTTAACTTAGTCTATCCGCAATATCAGCGTTCAGGATATAGCGCTCTTGGGGCTTATTCCGTGCCATTGGAACTAACTGTCGAGACAGGAATTATTGGTGTAATTTGCTATGGTTGGCTAATTTTCACGATCTTGAGCCAAGCATGGATTGCTCTCAACCGTTTGAGAAGCGATCGCGACTCTAGTGGCTTATGGATAATCGCTGCGATCGCGACCATCGTGGGCATGATTGCCCATGGCTTAGTAGATACAGTTTGGTATCGTCCTCAAGTGCAATTACTCTGGTGGCTAGCGATCGCGATCGTCAGCAGTTTTTATATCGCTCCAATCAAAAATGCCGAATAAAGCAAGTATTGCTTGGTTGATTATATGAAAGTGCAACAGAAAATTATTGTGATCGGGGCGGGAATCGGCGGCTTAACCACGGCAGCGTTGTTAGCAAAGCGTGGATATGAAGTCATTGTTTATGACTTAGCATTAGTTGCTGGTGGCTGTGCATCCACATTTAAACGACGCGGATTTACCTTTGATGTCGGTGCAACACAGGTAGCAGGATTGGAATCTGGAGGCATTCACGATCGCATTTTTAAAGAAATAGAAATAGAAACTCCTGAAGCGACCTATTGCGATCCTGCCTGTGCAGTATTTTTGCCAAATGAGATTGAGCCAATTAATGTCTGGCGCGATCGCCAAAAGTGGAAACTCGAACGACAAAGACAATTTCCTAATAGCGAACCATTTTGGGATTTTCTGGAAGACTTATTTTGGCGAAGTTGGCGCTTTCAGTCACGCGATCCAATTTTGCCGCCACGCAATTTTTGGGATGCATGGCAATTAGTTAAAGCTTTGCGAATCGATACCTTGGCAACAGTTCCCTATACTTTCTCAACTGTGGGCGATGCTCTGCGCGGTTTTGGATTAGCCAGTGATAAAAGATTACGCACCTTTCTCGATTTGCAATTGAAACTCTATTCACAGGTGAATGCCGAAGAGACGGCTTTGCTTTATGCAGCAACGGCTCTAGCAGTTTCCCAAACTCCGTTAGGTTTATTCCACCTTAAGGGAAGTATGCAAGTTTTGAGCGATCGCCTCATCGAAAGCATTGAGCGCGATGGGGGAAAGGTGTTGATGCAGCATCAAGTTACAGCGATCGCTGCTCAAGGTAAAAGTAAAAAGGTTAAAGTAAAAAATCTACGATCTCAAGAGATTTTTGAAGATAGCGCCGATCACATCGTGGCAAATGTGACGGTGAATAATTTTGTGCAGCTTTTAGGAGATGATGCGCCCAAGGGTTATGCTAAACGAGTTGTTAATCTCACACCCGCTTCAGTAGCTTTTGTGGTTTATTTGGGAGTAGATCGGGCTGCGATTCCTGAGGACTGTCCGCCACATTTGCAGTTTTTGGAAGCCTATGAAGATTCCACAATTAATAAACCCCATTCGCTATTTGTTTCCGTTAGCAAGGAAGGAGATGGTCGCGCTCCCGATGGCAAAGCTACGATTATTGCTTCTGAGTTTACAGATGCAGCTGTTTGGTATGGCGGCGAAGATTATCAGGAACTCAAAAAGAGATTTACAGAACGTGCGATCGCGCAGTTAAGTGGATATTTTCATCTCAACGAAAAGATAATCATTCACATCGAAGCTGCCACGCCACAAACTTTTGAGCGATATACAGGACGCGATCGCGGCATCGTTGGCGGCGTAGGAATGCGCGTTTCTACTTTTGGTCCCTTTGGTTTCGCTAATCGCACACCACTCAAAAATATTTGGCTAGTCGGCGATTCTACTCATCCTGGGGAAGGAACGGCTGGGGTCAGTTATTCAGCGCTCACAGTAGTAAGACAGATAGAGCAAGCGCGTCATGTAAACTGATGGGATAGACCTGTTGACAAATAATACTAATTCACAAAAGTGTTGTCACACTTTTGTGAATTATAGCTATAGCCACCTGTATCAGGACAAATCAAAACCCAAATAGTGTGAGGCGGAGCTTCGCGCCGCCTCACACTATTTGGGTTTGATTTCCTAACAGGAATGGCGACAGCTATAAAAAGGGCGTGCGAAGCACGCCCTTTTTGTTATTCAGCACAGGCAAATAATTTTTCTAGCTGTGATTTTTCGGTGGGATTTTCGATAGTTTGAGCGATCTCCTTAGCTTGAGCACGTTGACCGATCGCCCAATAGCTACTACTGATATCTGAGTAGGCTCTGGAGCGAATGTTGGGATCGGGAGCAGTTTTAGCGATCGCCAGACTCTCTTGGAGAATTGGTTCCACTTTATCGGTTAGACCAAATTCACCATAGGTGCTTGCCATAATATTGAGGGCAAAGAGACGATCAACTGGGGTTTGGAGATTTTTGGCGATCGTCAAGGATTGATCCCAAGCTTTGCTAGCCAAATCTATAGATTTGGCGGCTTGATATTGGCGACCGACCTCCACTAATAAAGTAAAAACATCAAGCGAAGGAGCGACAGTACTTAATCCTTGCAAACTTTGATCAAACAATTTGATTGCTTCATCATTTTTCTGATCCTTGGCATAGGCGATCGCCACATTAGCAATGCCGACGCTTTTCTCAATTGATGTAGGATCAAGATTGCTGATTACTTCTAGCGCCTTTTCATACTGCTTTGAGGCTAAATATTGACTAGCAACTAGAAACAGCGATCGCGTTTTCAAGAGTTCAGCATTAGCGATTGCAGCCTGTTCAACATCTTTAGGATCAGGTACAGCCTTTTCCTCTTTAGTCCCATCATTTTTTAGAGCTTTATTGGCGAGCTTGGGGGGAGTTTTTTTAGCAGTTTTGGCATTCTTGGCGGCTTCCTTGGCTGAGGTGATTGCATTATCACGAATCGCATCAAATTCTTGGAAAACCGCATTTAGGGAAGCGATCGCCTTAGCATGGTTTCCAGCCTGCGCGTAGCTACCTGCAATTTCAACTCTTGCTCTAGATTTGATATTGCGATCTTCAATCATTGGCAACAAATCGGTTGCTGCCGAAATTGATGCCTCAGAATTGAAATCATCACCAATCTCGGTATAAGCATTAGCGATCGCCGAAAAAGCTCGTGATCGTACATAAGCATCAATAATTTCTGGTGTCGCTTTAGCGGCATCAGCTAATAAATTTTGAGTAATATCCTTTTTACCAGCTTCTCCATAGGCTTGAGCAATTTTGATATTCGCAAAAACTCTATCAACAGGGTCAGGTAAATCCTTCGCGATCGCCAAAGCATTACTTAGAGCATCTACCGCCAACTTAGGCTGTGAAGCTTTGGTGAGGCGACCTGCGGTATCTAATAGGGCAAAAGCTTTGAGCGATGGCGTATTAATTGTATTTGCGGTGGTTAAGCTCTTTTCTAAAACTTTTTTGGCTTGGTCTGGACGCTGCAATTCTATATATTTGCTTGCGATTTCAGTGTAGGCAGCAACCTTGGCTTCGGGAGATGTTCCTGCATCAGCTAATGACACAAAGCACTGAAGTGGCACACCTTGAAATTTTGGTTCTCCAGCCTTTTTGGGACTAGCTGCCCATACTGCACCTGTTGTTGTCAGATTGACTAACAATGCTAAGCAGCCAGCTAGAAGCCGCATCCATATTTTTCGCATAGTTAATTTTGTCCTTGCGTTGATTATTGCGTGAAGATCTCTTGGATTCTACCCAATTAGTTAGCGATCGCACCTAAATAAGTGCTTTCACATAATTTAAACCCAGAGCCTAAACCTTTGGCGCGTGCGCCAAAGGCTTTAGGATTTTATTGTGAAGATCAAGTTTGTCTGTCTAAAGACAGAAAATATAAAGAAAGATTGTGAATATCGAAATAATCTGTTACATTACTAAATATAAGTTAACTAATTACAAAGGTAATTCGATTATGTCTGACGAAAGCCGTAACGTATGGAACTGGGGTTTCACTTCTGGTGCTGAAAACTGGAATGGACGCTTAGCAATGATCGGATTCGTATCTGCATTAGCAATTGAGCTAATCAGCGGTCAAGGTGTATTGCACTTCTGGGGCATCCTATAATTTTTTAAGATTTTGCCAATAAAAAATCCTCGACTAGTCGAGGATTTTTTATTGGCAAAATTAAGGCTGTATAACGCTTTTACAACTATAAGATAAAACCCAAGAAGACGAATGGCGGTGCTTCGCGCCGCTATTCGTCTTCTTGGGTTTTGAATTTGTACTAATACACGATAGGTACAATTTTATTCAGCAGCATCAGCAGCAACGGCTACTGGTTCTTCAGCATCAGGAATAATTGCTTCAGCATCTTCGGCTTCGACAGCCTCTGGCTCAAGTTTGATAGTCATATAACGAATTACATCGTCAGCTAGACGCATAGATTTTTCTAGGCTCTCGATGGTTTTAGGAGTTGCCGTGTAATTTACTTGGATGTAAATTCCTTCGCGATGTCCTTTAATGTCATAGGCTAATCTCCGTCTGCCACGATGTTGAATCGTGATGTCTTCAGATTCTTGTTGTACTAAGAAATCTTGATATTTGGCGATCGCGGCATCAGCTTCCTGATCGGGAAGATCGGGACGCAGGATATACATGGTTTCGTACAAACGCTTAACAGTCATTTAATTTTTTCCTTACGGTCAGTATTTGGCTTCTATTAATTTAGTTTTAGAAGCAAGGATTTACTATTATATCGCTTCAAGCCAATTGAGCAACACAAAAAAAACAAAAGCAGCAATTCCCATTATAAAAATCGGTTTTTTGAAAGCCCTACGTTGTCGGGCTTTCAAAAAACCGATTTGGGTGTTTCCAGTACCGAAGGTACTGGAAACACCCAAATCGGTTTCATAATTAGAATTGCTGAAACAAAAGTAAGATAGCGGAGATTAGCTCTGCCATCTTAACTTTTGTTTTTTTGTGGAGACAATATTTTTGCCTCCTGAATTTTATATATTAATCGTATAATTAAACAGTAAGTAGCTCTTTGAGCAACTTGCGCTCAATGGCAATTAGAGACAGATAGAGTGAATACCATGACAGTGAAAACTAATACGATCGCTGATGTCTTGATTGTCGAAGATGAACTGGTTACTGCAAATGCGCTCTCAGATGTTCTATCAGATTTGGGTTATCGAGTTTTGGCGATCGTTGATAGTAGTGATAGCGCCATATCTCTAATTCATCAGAAGTTGCCAGATATTATTTTGATGGATATTAAATTACGCGGTACAGATAGTGGGATCACTGCGACCAATGAGATTCATAAAATAGCGCCGATCCCCGTAATTTATCTGACTGCTTTTAGCGATCCTGAGACTTTAGAACTAGCGATCGCTACTTCTCCCTATGGATATCTCACGAAGCCCCTGAGATATGCGGAAGTAAATGTCGCAATTATGCTTGCCTTAAAGAAACATCACGAAGAAAAAATATTGCAAGAAGCACTGGACAAAGAAAAAGAGCTTCATATTTTAAAGTCTCGATTACTTGCTATGGCATCCCATGAATTTTCAACGCCAATGTCAGTAATTAGATTGTTAATTTGGAAATTACAAAACTTTGAAGAGCAACTAACTAAAGAAAGTAGAGCTAAAAATCTTGCTTCTATTCAATCAGCAATTAAAGATATTAATTGGTTACTAGAAGAAGTCAAGTTTATTGCTTGTTCTGAATCTGGGAAATTCCCATTTAATCCTGAGAGTGTGGATGCGATAATCTATTGTCAACAACTAGTTGATAGCTTTCAAACAGAAGATAGTACACGCAAATGTCGAATCAAATTTCATAGCCAAGGTCAATGTCAAAAGTTAAAAGTTGACAAAAAGCTACTATGGCACATATTTATGAATTTAATTTCTAACGCCATTAAATATTCCTACGAAGGAGGCTCTATTGATGTGGAGGTAGTATGTAAGTCAAAGAAATTATTTCTAAGTATTTGTGATCATGGTATTGGTATACCTAAAGAATATTTAAACAACCTATTTTTACCTTTTTTAAGGGCTGAAAATGTTGGTAATGTCAAAGGCTTAGGGATGGGATTGTATATCGTAAAGCAAGCTGTAGAAGCTCATTCGGGCAAAATAGCAGTGGAAAGCGAAGTGAATATGGGTACAAAGTTTACAGTTGTGTTACCTTCCGCAGATAGTTTGTAAAAGCATAAAAAATGAGCGGAGTATAGATTGAAATTTGCTATTTATATTGGTTGATATTTTTATATCTTTAGGAATAACTCTTTAGGATTATTTTTTATCCTCAATTTGAAGTAATCTGCTATTGAACCTAGATAAATTTAGAGCAAATCATAACTTGTAAAGTAGATAGAGTAAGAACTTCTCACTTTCAATAAGTTCTTAATAGGGTGGTGAAAGCAAATCAAAAGTGTATTTAACAATACTTTACATATTGCGAAAACAGATGTAAGGTTTGATGCATGTTAAAAGTCTGTATCAATTTTCCTTTATTACGGCATAGACCATGTTTCCCTAAAGGAGGTAACGACATGACAAGACTAGAGATGAACTGGAAAGATTAATCATCGACTGCTTACTCGTTGTGAGCAACGTGACTAAACTAAAACTTTTTAAAACTCAACGCATATAAAAGTTTGGTCACAAGTTGTTGGCAAAGAGATTATTTACCGTCTCACAAAATTTACTTTGGGTAAGTTATTAGTTAGCGGCATAGGCTAGCAAACTTACATCAATAACAAATAGTAAAACTAGTGAGACCTCAATATTGGAGGTTTTATGATTGTTCGTGGAAAAACAGCTCTAATTACTGGAGCTTCGAGGGGTATTGGTCGGGCGATCGCTTTAGAGCTAGCCCAAAAGGGAGTTAAATGCTTGATCTTGGTTGCTCGCGATCTAGAACGTTTAAATTCCGTTGCTTCAGAAATAGAAGCTCTAGGCATCAAAGCAGTGAGTTTACCGCTAGATCTATCGCAGACAATCGAGGTGAATATTGCGATCGCTCAAGTTTGGCGGGATTTTGGTCCCATTGATATCTTAGTTAATTGTGCAGGTGTGGCCCATCAATCATCCTTTTTGCGATCGCGTTTACAGGATGTGCAATCCGAAATCGAAGTCAACTTACTCGGTATGTATGCAATCACAAGGATGGTGGCTCGACGGATGGCGGCTCAGCGCAATGGCAGAATAGTCAATGTTTCTAGTCTCATGGGCAAAGTTGCCGCACCGACGATGGCAACTTATTCGGCAACGAAGTTTGCGATCTTAGGATTCACTCAAGCTCTGCGCGGTGAATTGGCAGCTTACAACATCAAAGTCACAGCTTTACTGCCATCGCTGACGGATACTGACATGGCGCAGGATTTGGAGTGGTTTCGCTGGGTATCACTAATGACTCCTAAACAAGTAGCTAAAGCGCTAATCGCTGGATTAGAACGTGAAACCCCTGAAATTCTTGTTGGATGGCAAAGTCATCTAGCGGTGTGGTGTCATCGTCTATTTCCATCCCTAATGGAAAAGATCTTGCTAATTGCTGCTCCTAAAGTTGGCTAAGGTTCTATAGCAACGTAAGAGATAGCTAGGAAAAATCAAAACCCAAAAGATGAGTGGCGGCGCTTCGCGCCGCCACTCATCTTTTGGGTTTGGCGACAGCTATATCAACGCTTTGTTCTCAAAATTGTGAATACTAACCACAATCCCAATAAGCTAGCAGTTGCAAAAAGACCATTACTCAGAATTAGCAATTGCGGCGAGGATTGATTAGTCGAGATAAATGCTGCACCAATAATTAGGGAACCAATAATTAATCCAGATGTGAGGCGATTTGAGACATCTTCTATTGTTGTCCGTAGTGCATTCAGATCCTGAAGATGGATATTCAAGCGAAAGGTTTCGTTGCTCAATTGCTCTAGTAGAAACTCCACTTGGCGAGGTGCTTTTAGAGATAATTGCTTCAACTCTAAGCCAGTTTTCAACATTGCTTGCATAGGATTATGACCAAGTAGCTGTTGCTGAAACATATCTGACATCAAGGGTTTCATTTCATCCCAAATGTTGACAGAGTTATCAAATTCTCTTCCTGTTCCATCCAGATTTGTAATTGATTTTGCCAATAAGCCAATGCTGCTAGGCATTCGCAAGTTATTGTTGTGAGCAATTTGCAAAATATCCTGTAGAGCCGAACCTAGCTTTAAATCGACTAAACTTAAGCCATAGAACTTCTTTAATAAATTATCGTAATCGGTCTGAATTTGCCGCAGATTGATCGCTTTTGATGAATCAAGAGGATTAGCGAGTTGTAGTGTCACTTGAGCGCAACGCTCAGCATCAAAGTCCAGCATAGCGAGGAGCAATTCTACCAGAGATTCCCTCAGCTTGGGGTTGAGAGTTCCCATCATCCCGCAGTCGAGAATCGCAGCGCGACCGTCCTGTAGATAGAACAAGTTCCCAGGGTGGGGATCGGCATGAAAGAATCCATCCACGACATATTGCTGTAAGAAAGCGCGAAAGAGTTGTCGGGTGAGATCATGACGTTCTGACTCAATATTTCCAAGAGAATTTTTGCCATTAAGTTCTGCTTTGAGAAGTGATGTACCATCTAACCATTCAAGTACCAAAATCTTGGCACTAGTTAACTCGCGGTAAACTTTCGGTACAGTAATCCGCTTAGAATTACACCACTTTCCTTTAGCTAGATTTTCGCGTAACCGCTCTGTAAAACTCGCTTCCTGAACAAAATTAAGTTCGTTATGTAAAGATTGGGCAAACTCATCGGCTAGTGACACCAAGTTATATCGCTTCCCCATCTCTGTACCCGAAAGCCTCACAGCAATTCGCTTGAGAACTGCCATATCTTCCGCAACAGTAATCTCAATGCCAGCTCGTTGAATCTTCAGGGCTACTTGTTGTCCATCCTTGAGGGTGGCACGATGCACTTGGGCAATGGAACCAGCCGCGATCGCATTTGGATCAATTTTGTCAAAGATATCCTCTATCGGTCTTGGTAAATTTTGCTGTAAGACTGGCGCGATCGCTTCCCAGTCTACTGGGGGGACATTCGATTGGAGGTGGCTCAGTGACTCAATATAGGTGGCGGGGAGGAGATCTGGACGGGTACTTAAAAGCTGTCCAAATTTTATATAAACTGGCCCCAGATCAATCAGGATGCTACACAAAATTTCTGGCATTGGCGCATAGTGATGTTCGCTCTGACCAAGAGTAAGCATCTGATGTAAATATTCCCACCCATGTTTGAGCAGGATGGCGATGACTTCTCGCTCACGCGCTTGGGGATTAATTGTCACTTTCGCTTTTATTAGCTGTCTCCTATTTTCTGAGCTAGCTACATTATAGGGAGAAAGTATTTGTCAGTGCGATCGCCTACCCATCAAGCAAATTTACGCAACATTTTAAAAAAGTAGGGAATATGATATTTCGCCGCCGCTTCGTCGTCAATTTGTTTTGCATAGAACTCTCTAGCGATTTCTAGTGAGAGTTGATCTCTATACACAGAAACATCTCTACTCCATTCATCATTTGGTTTCACTTGATGCCAATATTCTTTAGCTTTTCGGGTAGTTAACAAACTGAAAACTAGTTCGTGTTTTCTATTCTCATCTATAGCATTTTGAAATTCATTTATCCAGCTATCTTTGAGTTTATCTATTCCACTAAAATCTAATCCAACACAATGATTAATACGAGAACAAGCGATTGCAAAGTTAGTTTTTAAATCAGCATCCGAACACAGATCTTGAGACATTGCGAGATAAATATCTTCAAGTAATAATTCACTATCTTTGTAAAATGGCTGGATGGAATATCCCTCAAATATTGATTGCAGCGCTGGAACTAAAAAATATGCTTCTTTATGAATCAATCCTGTCACTAATATTTCATAAGTCTCTTGATCATTATTGGCATTAATCTCATTGATTTTGAGCTTGTCATAAAGATTACAAAAGATTTCCTGAGTATTGACAAATCGATAATTGTAAATAGGTCTTATTTGGATATCAAGATCTACGATCGCAAATATTTTTTTAGGATGAAAATATTGATTGTCTGTATCTTCCTCAAGCATTTCTAAAAGGGTGAAGTATGTATTCGCAACATTGTTACAGTCACCACAGTTAAAAAACTCTGGTCGAGAGTTTCTCCAATCGCTAGAAATACAAGCTTTGTAAAAATTTGAATCTGGTAGCTCATCCATTCTTCCATAGGATTGTGGAGATAGTCTTCCTTGTTCTTTAGGGATAACTCCTTCGCATAAAACAATAATCTTATTGCGGATTTTACGTTGCTTTAAAATTATTTGGCAATGCTGCTTTAATTCTTTCTCACTAAAACTCATAACTAATCACTACTTCTTTCTGTGAGTTTTGGTTCTAATATTTTTACATGAGATGGAGTTAGAGCATTACATAATTCATAGGAATGAGTAGCTAATATATATTGGTTTTTTGCTGACCATTCAAGCAAATCAGAAACTATTTGATATTGCCAATCTGGATGTAAAGCAATATCAATTTCATCCATTAACACAATTGAATCTTCAATATTTTTATATTTAAGCCAGCAATAAATACTAAGCCTTTTTAGTTCACCGTGGCTTAAATCTTCTGGATAAAGCTCAATACTTTTATTTGATTTTTCATCCCTAAAGCTTACTCCCGACAGATTAAATGACGAATCTAAATTAGGTTTTAAATATGCTTTTTTTTCAATCATTATAGAATGCAGTTCTTCTGATAATTTTTTATAGTTATCTCCATATTCACCCGTATCTACTACATCTTTAAAATCTTTATCTCTAGCAGATTGAAATAGATTTATAAGATAATTTACAGCTAAAAAGTCATATGTAAATAGTCCAGTTAAATTAGATTTTATTTCTCCAAGCGATTTTGAGTAAACATCATTTTCTTTTGCAAACAAAGACTTTCTAGCATTTTGTGACAAAAAAAGAAAAACCTGTGTAGAGGGAGCGGCTAGAAAAATTTTATTGGATAAAATATATAAAAATTGTCTGGCTGTATCTATTGGTATATTATCGACAAGACATAACAGAACTTCTCTAGATATATTACCTTGTGAAAAATATGTAGAAATGTATTCAATATTTTTTGATTTAAGCTTTTTAATGAGAGAATCTTCTTGAAAAGACAATTCATCTATTTGTTGTTCTAACCTAGCTATTTGCTCTTTAATATCTGAATTTATTTTTCTTAGCTGTTGTATCAAAGTACTACGATCTGAGTAAATAAATTTTGGTATTCCAATATTTAAACCATGCAAAACGATGGGAAGATTCTGGGTGAAATGATATAAAGATTCATCATAATTACTAATAGTATTTTCATTGAGACTTTGACCAAAATCCTGTAATTCATTCTGACATTGTAATAACTCAGATTTTCGATTTTTGATTTTTGATAAATACGATAGACTTGCAGTTACTGAATTATCAATTAAGCCTCTAAATTTATTTAAATAATCAAAACTTAATGTCTCTTTTATATATGAATCATTACAAACAAAAAACTCCAGTGTTACAGATTTTATTCCATCCCAAACATCAATTATCGCTAATACTCTTTTATCTTCATCTTCACGTAAAGTAAAATTATTAAGCAAGTTTTTTATAGCAAAATGTCTGTCATGACTAGCAGAGCAATGTAATAATACAAAAATCAATTGTAATAAAGTACTTTTACCGCCACCATTTTGACTGCCAAGTGGAAAAACTCTAGGATTAAAATCTTTCTCGAAAGTGATATCTACATCCTTTAGAACTCGGAAATCAGGAACTTGAACTCTTTGTAAATGCATATAAACTCCTGTTGTTTTCTTGTAACCGCTTAATTAACTGACTCCTGCTCAATTAATTTTACTGCATCTGCCAAAATCTCATCGCGATCGCACATTGCCGCTAACTCATCCGCCTCATAGCGACCTTCAAAAGCCTCGATCGCTGCACTAGAAAGCGCAATATCGTAAGCTTCTGCCAAAGTTTCACTAAGTTCTAATTGACTAAGATAAGTTCCCTTAGCCTTACGACGCTGATTTGCACGCCGAATTTGAGTTGTCGAGTTATAAATTGAAAGATCCCACGATCTCTTAGTGCGTTTTTCTACCTTTTGCTTAATGAGATGAACTAATAAAATAATACTGTAGCTAAAAATTTTGCTGATTTTATCATCCTTACTCATCTCCGTCATTTCCTCAACCAAAACCATCGCCGCAGGAATATCCCCACAAACCAGCAATTCCTTCAGAGTCAATAATTCTTCCATAAAGACATCGCCTCGTTATTGAGTAAATAGATGGGGTGGCGAAAAACACCACCCACAAACTTAGACAACTACAAAATTCACCAATTTCCCGGGAACTGCAATTACCTTCTTAATCTCCTTACCTTCGAGATACTTCTGCGCCGCACTTGAACTGCGAGCATATTCTTCCAATGCTTGCTTATCATTGCTGGCACTAGATGGCACTTGGAGACTGCCGCGCACCTTGCCATTGATTTGAATGACAAGGGTAATCTCATCAACAATGAGAGCATCAGGATCGTGGGTAAGCCAAGTTTGGAAATGTATAGAATCTGTGTGACCAATCAATGACCAAAGTTCATCAGCAATGTGTGGCGCAAAGGGAGAAAGCAAGATTAAGAGAGTTTCGATACCTTCTAAGAAAGTAGCCGAACTCTTATCTTCCGTGTCTTGCAAAGCATTGCTGAGCTTCATCATTTCCGAAATGGCGGTATTCAATTGATAGCCTCCATCAAAATCTTCAGAAACTTCCTTAATGGCGATGTGAATCGCTCGGCGGAGATTCTTATCAACTTTTTTAGAGATCCCATTCTGCTTAGTTTCGGCAAAACTAGACACCAAACGCCATACCCGATTTAAGAAGCGTTGTTGACCTTCGACATCGGCATCTTCCCATTCCAAATCCTTTTCAGGAGGAGCTTTAAAGAGCGTGAACATCCGCAAAGTGTCGGCTCCATATTTAGCGATCGCATCTACAGGCGATACCCCATTGCCCTTAGATTTGGACATCGTGGCAAAGAGCGCTTGCAAAGGTTCGCCTGTTTTTGGATCTTTAGGATCTTTAGGATCGACTAAAGCCGAAGGAACCCATTTGTCCTTGCCACCCTTGTTAGGATTTATGTAGGTTAAGCCCTGCACCATGCCCTGCGTGAGCAATCTTGTAAAGGGTTCATCGAAATCAAGCAAACCGCGATCGCGCAAGACCTTAGTCACAAAGCGTGAATAGAGCAAGTGCAAAATCGCATGTTCTACGCCGCCCACATATTGATCGACGGGCATCCAGTTGTTAATGGCATTGCGATCGCCTATTTCTTGATCATTCTTAGCATCGGCAAAACGCAAGAAATACCAAGAGGAATCGATGAAGGTGTCCATCGTGTCGGTTTCGCGCTTGGCGGCTGTGCCACATTTAGGACAGGGGACATTGATCCAAGATTCCTTTTGGGCGAGAGGTGATGCTCCGCGTCCTGTGAGTTCCACATCTTCAGGCAAAATTACGGGTAAATCCGCATGGGGAACAGGAACGATGCCGCAGTTTGGGCAATGGATGACAGGAATTGGACAGCCCCAATATCTCTGGCGCGAGATCAACCAATCACGCAAGCGATAGGTGATTTTGGCGGTTCCCCATTGATTCTTTTCCGCAAGTTCCACAATCTTATTTTTTGCGGTTACAGAATCTAAGCCATCAAATTCGCCTGAATTAATGATGATTCCTGCTTCGGTGTAAGCGGATTCCCTCTCCCCCAGCCCCTCTCCCGATGGGAGAGGGGAGTTAGAGGTAATGACAGTTTGAATCGGAAGATCGTACTGCTTCGCAAAGGCAAAATCGCGGACATCGTGGGCGGGAACTCCCATCACTGCGCCTGTTCCATATTCAAAGAGAACATAATCGGCAATCCAGATGGGAACTTCTTTGCCAGTGAAGGGATTAACCACACTCGCGCCGATCGCTACACCGCGTTTAGGCTGATCATCGGAGGTGCGATCGATTTCGCTAAGGTTTTTGACTTCTTCGATGAATTTGCTGACGGATTCTTTTTGAGTAGCGCTGGTCAACGTCTCGACTAAAGGATGCTCAGGAGCAAGCACGACATAGCTCACACCGTAAACGGTATCAGGACGGGTGGTAAAAACTGTGATTTTTTCACAGTCCGCCTGTAGGGGCAATTCATGAATTGCCCCTACAGGATTGACAATAGGAAAACTTAGCTCTGCGCCTGTGGACTTACCGATCCAGTTGGCTTGCATGATTTTGACATTAGAGGGCCATTCATCGAGCTTGTCCAAATCTTGCAAAAGCTGCTCAGCATAGTCGGTGATTTTCAAGAACCATTGACGTAATTTGCGCTTCTCTACGATCGCACCCGATCGCCAAGATCTCCCCTCATTATCCACCTGTTCATTGGCAATTACAGTCTGATCAATCGGGTCCCAGTTAACCTTTGCTTCTTTTTGATAAGCCAAACCTGCTTCCAAAAATTGCAAAAAGATCCATTGTGTCCATTTGTAATAGTCGGGCGAACAGGTTGCTAACTCGCGATCCCAATCGTAGGATAAGCCCACTTGCTGAAGCTGCGATCGCATATTGTCGATATTGGCATAAGTCCATTTCGCAGGATGGGTATTGCGATCGATCGCTGCATTTTCCGCTGGCAATCCGAAGGCATCCCAACCCATTGGGTGCAACACTTGATAACCCTGCATTCTTTTGTAACGGGCAATTACATCGGTGATCGTGTAGTTACGGACATGCCCCATATGCAGATCGCCCGATGGATAGGGAAACATTGACAGCGCATAGAATTTCTTTTTGTCTGCACCAATTGCGTCGTTGCTTACCTTGTCAAGTTGTTTCTCTGCCCAAACTTTCTGCCACTTGGGTTCGATCTGCTGGGGATTATATCTGCTGTCCATTACTTATCAATCAATATGCGAATATGAATGTGAGCAGTACTTAGTACCACTCACATTCAGCAATAATACTAAATATTAAGACTCAACCAACCTATCAAACTTAATTTATGTCACCCGATTATATAAAAGCTCAAGTAATTCTGCTTATTGCCATCGTTGCGGCGATCGCTTTTGTTGGTTGCATTTACGAAATATCCTACGGCGCACCAGATTTTGGTTTTGCGACGACTTGGGCAATTTTGCTAATCAGCTTACCCGTGGGTGTCTATAGCTTTGTTAAAGCAGTCAGCCTTGCCCGTAAATCTATGCAATAGGCTCATTGGGGGGCGCTTAGCGCCCTTTCTAAAATATCTTGGAAAAACAACAGTATGACCACGCATCCACTTCCTCAACCCCAACTCGATCGCGCCTCCATCACCCTCGATCAGTACCTGCTTTACAAAATCCTAAGCTTGATGATGCTATGCGCGATCGCTTAAACCAAGACCTAGCAGATTTGATGGTAGTAGTAGAGTATTTGAATAATATTGAGTAGAAGCAAATTCACAAAAACGATTATGTTTCAGTGAGATATAAACTTAAAATTGATTGAAGACAGCCAATAATTCTTTCGATTTCATTTATGTAGTAGCGATCGCTATCAATGCTCACAACTTGATCGACTAACTTTAGAAATTGCCAACGCTCACCTGTGGTCACACATCCGTAGATCGTATCAATTTGCTGCTTAGGATTTTTAAGGTTAACTAATTGTGCACCATACATCTGAGCAATACATTGTCCTAAACCTGACTCCACGTCATTTTTTTTAGCTTCAACCAAAGCAAAAATAGGTGTTTCGAGAGTGTAGGAAATCGCCCCCTTACTAAGAATAAAGTCACATTCCCCAGTCAAGCCTCGATCTTTATCAGCATCAAGATTCTTGCCAGAATAAATAGCAAATTTTTGATCGTTAATCCTTTCCATTTCCAGCAAAATTGGCGCAACAATAAACTCTGAACGAGCCTTCTCACTCCCAGACTTCAAAGCAAAGTCCAAACTAAGATTGAGAGTTTCAGTGAGCCATTTACTAGGCTGAATTGGTAATGAATTCTCAAAAAGTCGATTATTAACCAAGTCTAGAGATAGCCTCTCACGAACTTCAACTAGACCAAAATCACTGTATGCCATACCATCTAAATTCCCGCTTTTACAAAAAATTGCTCTGAAGTTACTGCCAAGTTAGGAAATAAATCATCAGCTAATAGGCGATCGCCTCGATAAGTTTCAGGAGGGCGATCAACAAAAAACACCGTCAGGCTCCGCATCGGTGGATAAACGACCCAAACGCGATCGACTCCTGCACTCAAATAATCCATCGCTTTTTGGGCTAACTGATTGAAAGTCTGATCGGGCGATACAATCTCAATCACTAATTCAGGCAATACGGGGCAAGGTGCATCCTCACACCAATCTGCGGCAAGACGCTCATGGGAAACATAGAGTAAGTCAGGTACAGGAACCCAATCTTTTCCCCTTCGTTTTAAGACTACTGACCACTCTACTCTTACGCGCCCAAAACCATCACACCAAGATGAAAGCTCAACCCAAAAAATAGTTGTTAATGAGGAATGAAAAAATTTGGGTGACTTTTTTTTTATTGCTTCTCCTTCAACTAACTCATAACTTGCGTCTATATCTGGTAATTTCAAAAACTCCTCTAAGGTTAATGTTTGCTTTACCTCTAAGTTAGTTTCTTCTTTTTCAATAACAATGCTGGTCATGTTTTGCTCCTAATCAAATTAGGCAAGTTATGTCTTAATCTAGCAAATGCGCGATCGCCTCAATCAAAAAAGGCACAGCACCCTCATCCCAAAAGCCTTCAGAGCGTCGTCCAGTTAACAACTGAAAATGCAAATTAAAGGCATGAGGATAGCCATTCACCTCAAGGCAAAGCTCCTCAGTCTCCAACGTACAACAAATCTTTTCCCCATCTGACAACTCGCTTGCCATCAACTGCATTGTCTCTGCAAGTTGCGAAGCTAATTTACAAAAATCTTTAAACTCACCCTCAGTTAGCTCGATCGCCCAACTGTCAGCCCCCACCAAGCCTTTATACAAATCTACATCTGAGCGAAATCCGATCCGCCAACCTTCACCGTTTAACAGCCGTTTAGATGTATCTTGAGACGTGAAATTCAGCATAGTAATTAGGAAAAATTGGCGGCGCTACGCGCCGCCAATTCTAGGGCTTTCAGTCGCTTAGAATTTCAGGCTGGGAAATTTCGTCAGACATTTCCATAATGGCGCGGAGGATCGGCTTCATCATGCGATCGTCATAGTCATCATCTTCATACCGTCTGAGCTTGGCACGATTAGCCACTTGCACAGTAATACGATAACGATTAGAAGAAGCATCTATCAATTCTTCGACACGACGAATAATTTGTGATGAGTCAATAGTGTAGCGTTTTGCCATAAAACCGAAAGAAAATGGGTCTTTTAAGTCTAACGCGATCGCGCTCATGTTGAACTGAACAGAAAATATTTTAACCAATCAAGTTTTGTGATGTAATATGATGGTCTCGCATAGCTATTTGGGGCGGATTCTTCAAATCCATGACTGCAAAGAAAGTACTGGTAATTGACGACAGCATCATGATCCGCAAAATGGTTAAAAGCATTTTGGCGGGAAAATATGATGTTTTAGAAGCAAGTGATGGCAAATCAGGTTTAGATGCTGCTCGCCGAGCCTTTCCTGACCTAATTTTGCTTGATTTCGTGATGCCCAAATACAATGGCTATCAAACCTTACAGGCTATCCGTCGCGTCGAAGGATTACAAAAAGTTCCTGTAATCATGATCTCAGGGCTTAAAGAACAAGTTACTGAGCATGTGCCTGAGCCATTCACGGAGTTTGATTTTCTTGAAAAGCCCTTTGAAGCGGATGTGTTAGTAGCCCGCATTCAAAACTTTTTAACAACCGAACCTGCTCAACCCGTTTCAGCAGCTACGGCTCGATCATCTGCACCTGCTGCGGTTAGAGAGATGCCGCGTGCCGAAGAACCAAGTCTGCAAATGATCGTCAATCGACTCACTGCGACTGAGACTTTGCTAGTACAAGGAATCGAAAATCTAATTCAACGTGAAGTTGTGGCGCGTTTTAATGAGTTAAATACTCGCATCGATCATCAAGATCAGGCGATCAATTCTTTAACTCAGCGCATGGACAAAATCTCAGAACAAATCGATCATCAAAATAAAGGTTTGATGGTGATTTTGCGAGAACTAAAAGCTTTACAAAACAAATAAAAAAGGGGAGGCGCAAAGCGCCTCCCCTTTTTTATTTGTTTTATAGCTGTCGACATTCTTGTTAGGACATAAAACCCAAATAGTGTGAGGCGGCGCGAAGCGCCGCCTCACACTATTTGGGTTTTGATTTGTCCTGATACAGGCGGCTATAGCTCCTCATACACTTGGTGACAGCTATAAATAGCTAGACATAATTGATTACAAAGCAGACCCCTTAAAGTTTCGCCTCGCGAGGCGGAACTTTAAGGGGTTTGGTAATTTATTTTGCACAAGTACTTAACGAGTAGCAATTGTTTCTACTTTGGCGCTATCTACTGCTATCACTGGGATATTTGTAGAAGAGTTAGCAATGATCTCTTGTTCGTCTTCGCCATTAGGGGTAGTCAAATAAAGTACCACAAGCGGCAAGGCTCCAACGACAATACCTAACAGGGCTGGCACGTAAAAACCTGCATTAAAGCTCAATATCAACGCAAACATAAAGTTTCCCGCATACATGATTGTAGGGAAAATAATTTGTTGACGATTGAGAATTGGTTGATTGTCTTTGCCCCAAATTAGTGAGGCAACGGTCATAAATACGCAGCCAGTTCCGAACCAACCAAAAAAGTTTTGATAAGGCATTCCGTAGAATTCACCTGCTTGATGCCATTCCCAGAAAGGATAGGGTGTTTGGCTCATCGCGGGATCAAGTACAAAGTCCCATGAGGTTAGCATTAGAGAACCAAGAGCGATCGCCACAATTCTATAGACCCAGCTTGTACCGAAGCGCATCAGAGTTGCGGATACTAAAAACGCAGAAAATCCCATGTAAAACCATGACAGGGGAATTGTGAAAGGTACTAAATCTGCAATTTTGTAACCTAAACCACTGAGATAAGCATAAGCACCAAAAGGAAAACCAGTACTAGTCCCAAGTAATTCACTACTTAGGGAAAGCCCGATCGCAGGAATGCAAAATGCAAGTGTGCGCTTGAGCCCGATAGTTTGCTTTCCATAGAGGAAAGCGGCGATCGCGCCAAAAATCATGTAGGATGCACCGCCATTTTGCATTCCCCATGAAAAGACTTGCAAACCAGCTTCAGATAAGCTTTCAATAAACTCGGTATTTGGCAGTACGAAAATCAAGCCAAATAGACCAAACACCATTGAAACTAGGTGCATTCCTAAATTAATCCATTGTGCGGGGATCGCTCTCCTCATCACGCCATTTACTCCCAGAATTAGTTGAAATTTACTTGATTAAGTTTGAATTTTGCTTTAATTAACTTAACAAAAGTATAAACTAGCATACCATTCATTTTTGAGTTTGATGTTTACAGCACTTAAAGCTACAGAATAGAGGCAGGGATTAGCACTATTGACTTATTTTGTTGCCCAAAATGCTAAAAGCATGAGAGAAACGGCGATCGCAAACCACAAAAAGTTATTGTTACTTTCAGTATTTGGCTTCTCTAGGGGAACTTCGCGAAATGGCTTTTGATTATTAGTTGTAACGTTACTTCTGGGCGCAGGCTTAGATTGATAACTATCAGGTGATTGTAAAATGGGAACCTCCGATACAACACCTTCAAGTTTGCTCAGTTGTGGCGCAGTCAAAATTCCTAACATGTAACGGGCTGATTTCCGCACACTATTAACTGGGTGCTTTTTAAGGCTACGGCATAGGGCGATCGCCTCTTCAGTTCTACCCATTGCATCATAGGCATTGGCTAGCCATATGAGAATTTCGCCACCCAAAGCGGTTTCTAAAATGGCTAAAGCACGGGCGCGTTCGAGTAGGGCGATCGCCTGTTGATAGTTGCCACCCTCAAAGTTGCTCAATCCTTCTTGATATAGCTCCGACGCTAGTTGTTCCGCACTGATTTCTTCCATCAGTAAATTTCTTACCTCGATTAGTAAAATTAGTCAGACAATTGTGAACAAGAGTTACTTTATAGCGTTTATCAATCTATTGTTTCCCCGCCAAAGGCGGGGAAACAATAGATTGCTTGAAAAGCTCTAAGACACGCTTATCCGCAATTTAATGATTTTGATTCTTTTAATGCATGGACTATTTGATAGTTAGCGGCGGGCAATTGATAGGTATCTAATTCATCAACCGTTACCCAACGGATTTCTGAACAAGCGATCGCCTGTGGTTCGCCTGAAATATGCATACAGTGATGCACAATCAAACTTACTCTCAGTGTTTCATATTCAAAATCTACAGTGATCAAATGATCGCCAACTTCCACATCGATCGCTAGTTCTTCTTGCAACTCGCGCTTGATGCAATCCGTCGCAGTCTCATGCCCCTCAATCTTGCCACCAGGGAATTCCCAATAGCCAGCCAGTTCGCCCTCAGGCAACCGTCGATCAATCAGGATACGTTGGCGATCGCGATCCCAGACCACACCAACACCGATACAGCGATACTTTTTCGTTGTTAAATCAGTCCTCAAATTAGTCATCAATAAACTCCAGCCCTGTAGCCACTGGAGTTAAACCTTTTTCCGCGAGCCACTCTGGGTTATACATTCGGCTCTGATATCGACCACCACCATCACATAGAATTGTGGCGATCGTGTGACCTTTGCCTAGTTTACGTGCCAGTTTGACTGCACCAACTGCATTTAAAGCGGCTGAACTGCCTATAAACAAGCCATCATGCTTTAGTAAATACTGTGCCATCTCGATTACTTGCTGATCAGTACCTTGGAAAGCCCCATTAAGTCTTGCTCGATTAAAGTTCGCTGTGGCTCGATTGATGCCAATACCTTCAGTAATCGAGTTGCCTTCAGCCTTAAATTCACCCGTAGTCACGTAACTATATAAACCTGAACCAGTGGGATCAATTAAATAAGTAGCAATTTGGGGATTTTGTTCTTTAAGATAAGCCGTCACACCGCCGATAGTACCTCCAGTACCAGAGGACATGACAATCCCATCCAGTTCGCCGCCAGTTTGTTTCCAGATTTCAGGTGCAGTCGTATAGTAGTGAGCGTCAGAATTAGATAAGTTCTCAAACTGATTTGCCCAAAAAGAATTGGTAACTTCTTCCGACCGTTTTCGAGCAACGTGATAGTAATTATCAGGACTAGAAAAAGGCGCAGGGTTAGTCAGTTCTACTTCAGCACCCAGAGTCCTCAGTAAATCAATTTTTTCTTGCGACTGGTTACTCGGCATCACAATTACACTCCGATAACCACGCGCATTAGCTACGAGAGCTAAGCCAATGCCAGTATTGCCTGCCGTTCCTTCAACAATCGTGCCACCAGCTTTGAGGGTTCCAGCTTTTTCAGCTTCTAACACCATAAATAGAGCAGCGCGATCCTTAACGCTACCACCTGGATTCAGAAATTCAGCTTTCCCTAAAATAGTGCAGCCTGTCGCTTCTGAAAGAGACTCGATTTTAATTAGAGGGGTATTACCCACAGAGTTAGCAAAACCAATACGAATATCGCGTGTCATGGAATATTACAAGAGATGAACTACAGCAAAGATTTACAACTTGTTGATTAACTTCAGTATATTTGGGTCTGTAATTAGTTATATAGATATTTGCAAATTTGAATTTTCTGGGTTTATTACAGTTAGACGTTAGTTATCGCTAATAATCGCGCTAAATTAACCAAATCTTGAAAATTAAAATTGGCGATCGCTATATGTGAATGAATGCATTACTTACCAAGCATTTTAAAGATGCATGACAGACACTATAAGTTCTATATTACGGTAAACATATGAAATTCTTAGTTGCTATTGATGGCTCTCAAGCTAGCGAACATGCTCTTGCCAAAGCTTTAAGCTTTGCAGTTCCTCTAGAAGCCGAAATTGTCTTGTTGACTGTGGTTGAACCACTTAGTAGCTATATGCCTGAGGTCATGCTACCCACAGGTGATTGGGTTGGTTGGCGGGGACTGCCCGATGTGGAACTGGAGCGCAAAATCTTAAATGCAGGTCAAGCCCTGCTCCAAAAAGCCCAAGATACTTGCCAAGCTTCACAGATGAAAAACCGTACTAGATTGGAAACAGGTCAACCTCGTGATGTAATTTGCTATGTGGCAAAAGAGGAAACTCCAGACTTAGTGATACTGGGATCGCGCGGGTTAGGTTCGATTGAACGTTTGATGTTGGGGAGTGTGAGTGATTATGTAGTTCACCATTGCGTTTCACCTGTTCTGGTCGTGCGCTAAAATTTCAACAGTTTAGAAGTATTGCTAGTTAATACTTCTAAACTGTATCTAATACCAATTCACGAAAGTGTTGCCTCCACTTTTGTGAATTAAAGACCAAACCCAGTAAGGGTTTTAAAAACACAAAATGGCGTAGCCATTTTGTGTTTTGGTATAACAACGCGATCGCTACTACTTTGGATAATCTTCCCACCCGCCAAGTTCTTGTTTGTCAGCATCGCACCTGTGCAAAGGATGGTGCGGCTAAAGTTTTGGCAACATTACAACAGCAAGAAATTGTCAAGGTAAGTGTAGAAGCTTGTGGCTGTTTGGGGCTATGTGGTTCTGGCCCCATAGTAGTTGTATTGCCAGACAATGTCTATTACTGGCGTGTTACTCCCAAAAAAGCTCAGACAATTATTGAAACGCATCTAATTGGCAATGTAGAGATCCGCTCAATGATGCATCCTCGATTACATCCGAATAATTAGAGGTGCGCGGCTTCGCCGCTCACCTCTAATTATTCCAAAGCACTAGATGGGTTTGGCTTTTAATTCACTAAAGTGTTGCCATACTTTAGTGAATTGGTATAGCAAAGCAAGTTTTGTTTAGAACATAAAACCCAAGAATCGAGTGGCGGCGCTTCGCGCCGCCACTCGATTCTTGGGTTTTGTTTGTCCTGATACAGGTGACTATAGCTATAAAGAGAGTTATACCAAATCACTTAGATAGGGCGACAGATGGGATTTTCACACTCTAAATATTGGTTTGGGTTTACGAGCATTTTTTAATAACCATCTGTCGTCTTTACTTTGTGTTTTGGTATTACATCGCTTTGCGCTCAAACCCAAACCAAGAAAAACCCTAAAAACTTTGCGAAGCAACGTTTTTAGGGTTTTTCTTTTGGTTCGTTTGATCGGTAATTGCTGTAGGTACAGAAAAGCCCACGTAGAAACATGGGCAAACTTGCGAATATTAAGTGACAGATACAGTCCTGAGAAGAAATTGATATCTTTCGCTCAACTCATAATTAAAAAAACAACTCTAGTAAGCTCCAAATCCAGACAAGACTTTTGGAACAGTCATAAACAAAATTTTCAAGTCTGACCACAAAGTCCAATGGCGAAGATAACTTAAATCGCACTCAGTAACTGCATCTAGATCTAGCATCGTTGAACGAGCGCTTACTTGCCACGCACCAGTGACTCCTGGTAATGAATTTAATCTTCTTTTGCGATCGCCATTAATACGCAAAGCATCATATAAAGCCCAAGGACGAGGACCTACCAAACTCATTTCACCACGTAAAACATTGAAAAGTTGAGGAAGTTCATCAAGGCTATACTTACGCATCCAACGACCTACGTTAGTAATCCTTGGATCGTCTTCACACTTATGCAATCCAGTTTGACCAGTCATTACTAGGTGGTGCAGTTTGTCAGCATCAGTAATCATGGTACGAAATTTAATGATTCTAAATAACTTGCCACCTTCCCCGACTCGCCATTGGTGAAAAAATATTGAACCACTTGAAGTCGTAGCAATAATCACAGCCAATGCAGACATGACTGGGCTAAGGATTAAGAGAATAAATAAAGCTGCCAACCAATCCAAAGCCCGTTTTATTGTCCAAGTGATTGGCTTATTTATTTGTGGTAACTCATTTGTATGAGGCAGGTTTAGCAGCACAGATTTTTCGGATCTATAGCATACTTCAGCTAAATTTTTAAGTTTAGCTTCACCAATTTCAGGCTTAACTTTCACTAAATTTAGTTTGGGTTGACTATGTTTATCAGATTTAGTGTTATTTGATATCAAGGATATGAAGGTAGTTAATTGATTACGAAAACTTGAGCCTAATGGAATTGTATTAATCTTAATTTGGTTAGTATTGAACATTGAATTAGATATAGATGAAATCTCTTTTTGTTGATCAATTTGAATTACTTGTGGTTTTTTGACAATAATCTCAGTCATTTTTACCTCTCTGTATATTCTTATATCTCTGATGCTTCAGCCTACCTAGTCTAGGTTTCAATAGTTTAATCTTGGTTAATATTGATGCAGATATCGTAGAAGTTTTATGGTTAAGAAAATCTAATGTATCTGGCATAGCAAACATATTTTACTGATTAAGTCACCAATAGGTAAATTAAAAACAAAAAGATTTTTGTTGCTATAACATTTATGGATATGATTATTCTAAAAAGAGTCATATCTTCTTCGGTAAATTTGAAGATTTACATGATTTATCCATATATACTTATCTATCAATTCCATCGATATAGCAACTACTAGAAGTTAGTAAAAGGTCATACTAAAAGTTATATAAAAGTTATATTTTGGCATTACAGATTGTTGGAGTGTCTAATTTAGGTGCATATCCCACCCAAAAACATGAGAAAGCAGATGCATCGCATCTGCTTTCTCATGTTTTTACTTAACGTGAGTTCGGGATAAGCTATAGCAAAGCAAGTTTTGCGTAGGACATAAAACCCCAGAATCGAGTGGCGGCGCTTCGCGCCGCCTCACACTATTTGGGTTTTGATTTGTCCTGATACAGGTGGCTATAGCTACACTAGCTAACTCTTTTTTTGCTATAAAATTTTAAAAGCCAAAACAGTAAAAGCCTTGCAAAGCAAGGCTTTTACTGTTTTGGCTCCTAGAGAGGATTAGCACCGCGAACCCTCTCTAGGAGCTAGTTTGCAATTAACCCGAACTGAGGTTATTTATGCTGTTTCCTCGTCATCGCTAATGGCAACGGATTTGTAGGTATATGGCAAATCTTTAACTGCATTAGCAATTACCCCAATGAAATTCAGCTTTTGGAGAATAGATATAGCCTGCGAGAATTCAACACGAGTAATTCGATCTATCCGAGCTACAGTAACTACTCCACCACAGCAGGAAGCTATTTGAATTGTGTCAACTGTTCCAAGAATAGGTGGTGAATCAACAATGACAAGGTCATATTCCTGCTCAAAACTAGTGACCAAAGTTTGCATCCACTCTGAACTTAGTAAAGTAACGGAATCACTGGTAATTGGTCCAGCAGTAAGAATATCAATAGCTGAGTTGGACGATTGGATTACATCTTGACTATTTATACTGCCATTACTAGCCAGTAATGTTGATAAGCCCCTCTCATTTGGTAAGTTGAGTTGCTTATGTAAAGTTGGCGATCTCATGTCTGCGTCTATCAGTAGGACTCGTTTATGTAATCTTGCCGCACTAGTAGCCAGTCCAAGAGCGATCGTAGATTTACCCTCACCAGGTAGAGCCGAGGTAATTACCAGCGATCGCACGCTTATTTCCTGAGAAAAACTATTAATCTGAATATTTCTATAAATTACATCCAACCCTTCTCGGAAAGGCAACCACTTAACAATCTCAACTGTAAGTGGTGAAACTGGCTGACTTTTAAGAAACTGTGGTAAGAAACTAGGGCTTGATGCTTCAGTCTGCAAATATTGTGGAGTCATGCCCAATAAGGATATAGAAGCAATTTGCTGTTCTAACTCACTGTAGGTATGCACCGTATCATCTTGCATATCCCTAAGAAAAGCCGCCATACCACCAATAAACAACCCAGCAACTACTCCCAACAATAAATTTCGGCGTAAACTATCTGCTGCATCTGTAGAACCCAGCCCAGGTTCCTCAACAACTTGCCAATCAAAGCCACCTCGAGCAATTTCTAGACTTAACTCTTGGCGGTTTCTAAGTAATGTTTGTAATGTTTCTTGCAGAACTGTCAGTTTAGGTCTTAAAGATTCGTACTCACTGAGCAATTTGGGCAATCGATTAATTTCTGCTCGAAGATTTCGCTCTTGAGATGCCAAAGAATCAAGTCGAGATAATGATAATGTAATCTGAGATTGGGTTTCTACAATTTGACTTGCTAAAGTTACATCAATATTACTTAGCTGATCGGCATTCCATTTGGAATAGCTAGTCAAATCAGCATCACCTAAAATACTTCTTCTCTCTTCTTCCAGACTACTCTGCTGTTGCCTAAAACGTAACTCAAGGGCTTCAACAATAGGATTAGTAGGTTGAAATCTAGCTTTTTCGCGATTTAGTGCAACTTCTATACTTTGCATCTCTACAATCAAGGCTTGATAACGAGGTGACTGATTTAATCGAGTAAGTAATACAGCATCCTGTGAAGACAGGTTGAGGTTTTGTTGTAGAGAATCTAACCGAGTGACTGCTTGATCATATTCTAATTGGGCGGTGCGTTTTTGTTGCTCAATCCCATTCAGGGCTGTTGTAATTTCTGTAACTCGCTGAGTAGCATCAAATAAATTATTCTTGCGACGAAATACTTCGAGCGCTTCAGCAGTTTCTGAGATACTTTTACGCACATTGGCAACTTGCTCATCAATACCTGCCAAGCCTTTCTGCAAACGCTTTTCCTGCTGCTCTCGATTGTAATCAGTATAAACTTTTTGAAAAGCTCTTAAAACTGCTCTTGTCTTCACAGGATCTAAAGCTGTGTACTGTACTTCAACAATTTTGGTTGGATTTGCATTATCACCCAACATATTAATTTTTAATGATTGAAGTTCAGCGCCAGTAATGCCAGGATATTGATCGTTTAGCAAATCAGCAGCTTTTTGAAACAACGAAGAACTTTGCAGTAAATTCAGCTGTGTTGCATAGTCAATCTGGATATTTGAGTCAACAAATGAGGTTGTATTTGTATTGGATCTGTAAGTTGATTCGACCAGTAAACGCATGTTACTAGTGTATTTAGGCTTAGAGTTAATATTTATAAAAGCAGCAATTACCAGCCCTAAACTTAATCCGCCCAAAAGCCAAAGTCGTCTACGGGAAAGAACCGCAAAAATTTTCCCGTAGCCTGGATCTTGCTCGGAGAGGACTGGAGATGTTGAATTTGCAGCACTAATATTCATTATTTGTCCTTTGTTTAGTTCCAGCTATAAAAATGCTTTTGGTCAGTTAAGTCTTTTTTGTAATTCCCCTGATCGTACAGATTTCCTCTACGATCTGATCTACTCTTGAGAAAAATACTAGTTCAGAAAAGTTAGAGATAGCATGTTCTCGAATTTTGGCATAGTCCCAATCAATTTTTTGAGCCTTGATTATGGCCTTTTTTAAGGATTCCGAAGTTTGGTTTTCAAATAAAATTCCCGTTAGCCCTGAGATTTGTGTATCTAAAACGCCACCAGCGCCATAGGCAATTACAGGAGTACCACTAGCATTAGCCTCAATGGGGACAAGTCCATAATCTTCTAAAGCGGCAACAACTACAAACTTTGCCTTTGCCATAAGATTGCACCGTTCGCGATCGCTAACATGACCAAGAAATTGAATGTTGGGGCGTGCTCTTGTTCTCAATTGATTCGTTTCGGGACCTTCTCCTGTAATCAGCAGAGGCAGGTTTAAGCTATTAAAAGCGTCAACGATTATATCAAGCCTCTTATAACCAAGATGCCTCGAAGAAACAAGACAGTACTCATCTTTTTGATCTGAAAAGCTAAATCGACAATCATCGATTGGATAATTTACAACTACAGCATCTTTTTTATAGATTTCTCGAATCCGCTTTGCGACTGTGGTGGAATTAGCAATGTAATAATCGGGAGATTGTGCATAGTAAATGTCTTGTTGACGCATTTTTTGAAAAAGCAGTTCAATTAAGGGTCTAAACAAGCTATATGCACTATATTCTCTCAAGTAGGTATTGGTGTCCCAAAGAAAACGAGTAACGTTGTGACAAAAGCAAATATGCACTGCATCGGAACGCTTTTGGACTCCTTTGGCAAAACTAGCACTGCTGCTAAGAATTAAATCATATTTTTGGAGATTTAAAGATCTAAAAGCCTTGTAATAAAATGGTGCAAATAGGCGAAAGTATTTACCAATTGCAGGAATATTTTGTAAAAACGTTGTGTAAACTGGGCGATCGCCTAAGTCAATTGTATTTTGGCGATCACATACAGACGTGTAAATATCTGCCTCTGGGAAATGTTTGCATAAAAGTTCAAATACCCTTTCAGCACCACCACGTTGCGTAAGATAGTCATGAACCAAAGCAATTTTCATTTAATTTTTATAAAGCTGTCTAGAGGTACTAATTAACAAGGATCAATATTCCAACAACTCTCATTATAAAATCATTTTTGATGAAAGAATGCTGTAGTTTGACTGTCATCAAAACCAATTTGGGGATATTCAACGTCACATGGAGTGAATATCTCATAATTAGTTTCATAATTAGAATAGCTATCAATATTCATGACAAAATACAACAAAGCATAAAACGTCTTAGAATGACAAGAGTGAAGTTATATAAAAGTTATATTTATATATTTAAGGCGCATCTATGACGGCTGATGAGGCGGTGACATTTGTAGAGTTGTCGTTAAAAGAGCGCAGTCTGTCTCGTGTTGAGCAGTCTGTCTTTCTTGGAGTGTGGCAGGGCTTGTCTTATTCTGAGATTGCGAAGCAGACTGGCTATGATGCTGGCTACATTAAGTTAGTCAGCCATAAGCTTTGGCATTTATTAACCGAGACTTTTGGCGAAAAAGTAACTAAAAGTACGGTACAAAATCTAATTCGTCGTCAAATCCAAAAGAAGTTAGTTGAGTCTCCCCCAACTATCCCCAATTTACAGTTTGAGGAAAACAGTCATCAAGACTGGTGCGAGGTAATCGATGTCACTTTTTTCTATGGTCGCCAAAATGATCTGGATATCCTTGAAAAATGGATAGACCATGATCGTTGTCGGTTAGTGGCTCTTCTGGGAATGGGTGGCTTGGGTAAAACTGCTCTATCGGTCAAGCTGGCTCAACAGCTACAAGATAAATTTGATTTTGTGGTATGGCGATCGCTAAATAATGCTAAAACCCCAAGTGAAATGTTGACGGCTGTGATCCATTTCCTGTCACAGCAGAAAGAAACTCCTGATACCACTGATACCAACGCCTTAATTTCGAGATTAATGGAATATTTACAGCGTTATCGCTGTTTATTGGTATTGGACAATTTTGAATCAGTTTTGAAAGACGAAGCTCAAGCAGGGGCGTATCGTAAAGATTTTGAGGGCTATGGCTCACTGCTAAGAAGGGTTGGTGAAGTTTCCCATCGTAGTTGCGTTGTGATTACTAGCCGCGAAATGCCCGAAGAAGTCGCCACCTTGGAGGGGGACATTTTGCCTGTGCGAGCCTTGCAACTAACTGGGTTAGATGAGCCTGCTGCCGAGCGAGTCCTCGAAGCTAAGGGGATCAAAGCCATGAGCAATGATTTGCATCGTCTCGTAGATTGGTATCGTGGTAATCCTTTAGCACTGAAAATTGCCGCAGCTTCGATTAAAGATCTTTATTCAGGTAGTATTAACCGCTTTTTAGAACAAAAAACGATCATTTTTAGTGGCATTAGTAATCTGATTGAGCAGCAATATCAGAGATTAACGGCGCACGAAAAACAAATCATGATTTGGTTAGCAATTAACCGTGAGCCAGTTCAGCCTAATGAACTGCACTCCGATATTGTGCCAAAGATCGAGCAGAATCATCTAATGATGTCGCTGCGATCGCTAAAACGGCGATCGCTAGTTGAGCATACAGCCGCAGGTTTTACGCAGCAACCTGTGGTCATGGAGTTTGTCACCAATTTATTGATTGAGCAAATTTATCAAGAAATTACCCAAGAGCATCCTCTCGGGGCTTTACCAAGTATTCAATTAAAACTGAATCGCCAGCTTTTCTACTTACGTCACTACGCTCTGATCAAAGCAACTGCCAAAGACTATATTCGCCAAAGTCAGATCCGCCTGATTTTAGAACCTCTGGTTACCAAACTTTTAGGACGTTTGGGTAGTAAGCAAATGGTTGCTAAAGAGCTATTTCAAACGCTTGAGGAATTACGAAGACGCGAATTACGCCCCGAAGGAGAACTGAAATCAACCTTTGGCTATGGGGGCGGCAATATCATCAATTTGTTATGCAATCTCGGTATTGATTTGACAGCGAGGGACTTCTCCTATCTTGCTATCCGCCAAGCTTATTTGTCTGAAGTCAAATTACATCGAGTTAACTTTGCTCAGACGGCAGTAATTAAATCGGTGTTTGCGGAGGTAATTGGCGGAGTCTTATCAGTAGCTTTTAGTGCTAATGGCAAGTTATTAGCGATCGGTGATACTAAAGGTGATATTCATCTTTGGCAAGTCAGTGACGGTAAGCCAATACTCACTTATCGTGGGCATAAAGGATGGGTGGTTTCTGTAGCTTTCAATCCTGAAGGAACGGTTTTAGCTAGTAGTAGTGTTGATCAATCCATTAAGTTGTGGGATGTCTCCACAGGAGATTGCTTAAATACTCTCCAAGGATATATCGGTGCTGTGATGTCAGTCGCTTTCAGTCCCGACGGCACAATTTTGGCTAGTGGTCATGCCGATCGCACGGTGAGGCTCTGGAAATCGGGACAATGCCTCAAAATTTTGCATGGTCATGAAGATATTGTTGAAGCTGTAGCCTTTAGCTCAAAGGGTAACTTACTCGCAAGTAGCAGCGACGATTGCACTGTGAGGCTATGGGATATCGATACTGGTGAATGTTCGCAAATATTTGAAGGGCATGAAGATATCATTTGGTCGATCGCCTTTAGTCATAATGGCAATGTTTTAGCCAGTGGCAGTGAAGATAAAACCATCAGACTATGGAATACGGACAAAGGTACTTGCATCAAAACCTTGTTAGGGCATACCCATACTGTCTTTGCCGTTAGCTTTAGCCATGATGGTTCAACCCTTGCGACAGGAAGCGGCGATCGCACAATTCGTCTTTGGGATCTCAAGACAGCTCAATGCTCTAAAACCTTAACTGGGCATAACCATTGGGTACGCTCCATTGCTTTTCATCCTGATCGCTTAGTGCTAGCAAGCAGTAGTGGCGATGAAATGGTGAAACTTTGGGAAATCGATACAGGTTTCTGTATGCGAACTTTTCAAGGGCATACGGGGCGATCGTGGACAGCCAAAAATGATAATCAGAGTGATAGCCAAATATCAGGCAATATCTCCAATGAACATCTCCTTAATCTCTGGGAAGTCACATCAGGTCAACAGTTTCGGATTTTGCAAGGCTATACCAATGCCGTGCGATCAGTTGTTTTTAACCTAGAGCAGAGCCTCATAGCTAGCGGTGGTGATGACTCGATTATTCGTCTCTGGGATGTTCAATCAGGTGAATGTATTCGAGCTTTGCATGGTCACGCAGGGCATGTTTGGCAAGTCGCCTTTAGTCCGCTTGGAACCCTACTAGCTAGTTGTGCTGAGGACTGCACAATTAAACTATGGGATGTCAGCAGTGGCAATTGTTTAACTACCATCACCGAACACCCTGATTTAGCTCGAACTCTTGTGTTTAGCCATGATGGTAAATTGCTGGCGACTGGTGAAACTAGTCGAGTGATTAAGCTCAGAGATATTGTTACTGGTGAGTGTTTGCGGATTCTCCAAGGACATGCGTCAGCAATCTTAGCGATCGCCTTTAGTGCCGATGATCGGTATATCATTAGCAGCAGTCGAGATAAAACTGTAAAAATTTGGGACACCAAAACAGGAGATTGTCTACAAACGCTAGATACACTTACCTCGATTACTTCTAACATCAAATTTATGCCAATGCACCCCGATATAGCTTTTGGCTGCGGGGATCAATTGATCTATCGATGGAATATCAAAAGCGGTGAATTTATCTCGGAACACCAATGTAACGATGGCAATGTTCTGACAATTGCGGCTGATCCCAAAGGAATCTTAATGGCAAGTGCTGGTGAAAATGCTCAAATTAATATTTGGAATTGGCAAACTGGTGAAGTGATCAGATCTTTAGTTGGACATATTGGCACGATATATTCAGTGTCATTTTCTGCGGATGGCACTCTGATCGCTAGTAGTAGTCGTGATGAAACCGTCAAACTATGGGATGTACTGACAGGTGAATGCATCAAAACCTACCGCGAACCTCGTCCCTATGAAGGACTGAATATTCATGGAGCGACAGGTTTAACATCTGCTCAAAAAGCGAAGCTCATCGCCCTTGGCGCGATCGATGGCTCATAGATAGCCTCGCAAAGCAAGGCTATCTATTATTTGATAACTTGCTCATAAACAGATTTCATTTGATTAGCAATTACCTGCCAGTCGTAATTTTGCTTGACATAGGTTTGACAAGCTCTAGCACTGGGAATGTGTCTTTGCCCAGATAAAGCTTCGATCATGCCTTGTGCTAGTTGCTCGGTTGTATTACCTTGCAAGACAAGCTCAGGAGAAAAAGGTAGTAAAATTTCAGGAATACCGCCAATTGGTGTCCCCAATACAGGTGTACCTGCGGCTAAAGACTCAATCACAATCAATCCAAATCCTTCCAGTGAGACTGTCGGCACAATTGATAGCTCTGCTGCTCGATAGGCGATCGCCAAGTCTTGATCTGGCACAAACCCCAATAACTGCACATGATTTTCCAGTTGTAATTCTTGAATTTGCGATCGCAAGGCTCCCGCGATCGCTCCTTTACCAGCAATCAGTAGCAATACATCAGGATGTTGTTTCCTAACCAAGGCGATCGAGGCAATCAAATTCTCTAAACCCATACGCTGAACTAGTCGCCGCACACAGAGAATAATGCGCCGATCCTTTTGCCATCCTAGTTTTTCTCTTGCTTTGGCAACCGTTAAGTCCAAATCAAATTCTGTTGTATCAATGCCCCCACCGACGATAAAAATCTTTTCTAACGGCACATTATAGGTTTTATGCAAAGTTTGTCGAAAAGCCTCAGACAAAACAATAAAGCCATTAGCTCTGCGATAAACCAATTTCTCGACCACCCATTTCCCCCAAGTCGATAAGCGTCCTGCTCCCTCTGCTTGACTCTCCAACGCCCAAGGTCCATGAAAATGCATCACTAACGGGACTTTCCCCAAGCGATCAAGTATAGGCAATGTATACAAGGCAAAATGTGAGGCTACCAAATCAAATTCTGAGTTCGCGATCGCCTGATTGAATGCTTTTCTCATGCCTAGCGATCGCTGCCATGTCGAACTATTTGCTGGAGCAAATGTTGTTACTTGTCCGCCAGAACTTTGAAAAACGCGATCGGAGCCAGCCACTAAACCACTTACTTCAACACCAACTTTGGGTAAATAATTGACACAACCGTAATAAACACGAGCCAATCCACCTGCTTCTTCTAAAAACCAGCTCGTACCTAGCTGTAATGTTTTCATAAAACTTTATTAAATATTGACATCTCTACATAGAAGCCGAAGATAGCATAATGCTAGCCTTGACTTCATAGCTATAGCCACTTGTATTAAAAAAGCAGCGCGAAGCACTGCTTTTGTCCCTACACTTAAGTGCAATTCTCAAAGCTCAAAACTATTGAAATGGTCTGCTTAGAGATGTTTTGTAGTCTACTTCAGTGGACTTAAGCTTTTAGCCAAGAACTTGAGTTCTTGGTTTATTTGCGTACAGCAATGCTCATTATGAAACCGATTTTGTTGTTTCCAACGCCTTCGGCGTTGGAAACAACAAAATCGGTTTTTTGAAAGCCCGCCAACGGCGGGCTTTCAAAAAACTGATTTTTTCTAATGAGCATTGCTGATTTGCATAAGTTCTAATATATAAAAAACAATTTAGTTTCATAATTAAAAATTGTCATCATCATTGCTCCAATTTGGATATCACCCTACATGGCTTATACGATCGCCTCAAATATCTGTGAAGGCATAGCAGACTGTGTACCCGCTTGCCCTGTCGCCTGTATCGAACAGGGGGAGGGGGCAAATATTAAAGGGACGATTTGGTTTAAGATCGATGCTTCAATTTGTATTGACTGCGGTGTTTGCTTACAGGTATGCCCTGTGCAGGGGGCTATTTTGCCAGAAGAGAGACCAGAATTAGTAATTTAAAAACCAATTTTGATGATTGCAGTGGCTTCGCCACTGCAATCATCAAAATTGGTTTTTAGATGAAAGTCAGATTGATCTGTAATTGGCGTGATAGTATAAACTTCAGTACCAGCAGGCAAGTAGTCAAGAGTAAACACACTAAGATAGCTATGTTTTCCCTGTAGTACACAAGCTCCGAAGAAATGTATCTGACTATTACTTGTTGTATGTTTTGCAAGTAGCAGCTAGATCTACAGCAGCAAAAGGATCGCATCTGTGATGTTTTTTGCTGTGATCGGTTAAAGATAAAAGCACTCAAAGAGTGGGCGATCGTCCCACTTTTTTGTTTTTAAAGTAGCTTTTTATAGCTTGAATCAAAAACTCTTACGTCAAAAAACAAAGAAAAGCTCACACTGTAAGCTCAAATCGTAAATTCTATGAGTCATCCTCTAATTCCGCAAATTTTTCAAATTGCTGAAGAAGTTGCCTCGCCCCTTGGGTTAGAGGTTGTCGATGTGGTGTTGCATACCAATAAAAACCCTGTGGTATTGCGGGTTGATATTCGCAACCCTGATCAAAATACAGGTTTGGATGATTGTGAACGCATGAGTCGAGCGCTAGAGCCAACTCTGGATGCGATCGATTTGATTCCCCATGCCTATGTGTTAGAAATTTCTAGCCCAGGAGCTGAACGTCAGTTACAAGGCGATCGCGAGTTTGTGGCTTTTCGAGGCTTTATGGTCAATGTCAGTACAACCACACCTCATGATGGCAAACAAATTTGGAGTGGACACCTCATATCACGCAACGAGACGCAAGTGACAATTAGCATCAAGGGGCGAATTGTCAATATTCCCCGTGAACTGATTGAGCGCGTCGAGTTAACCAAAATGGAATAAACAGAACTTACGAATAGCTAACCCTAATAACAAAACATAAAATGGCGTAGCCATTTTATGTTTTTAAAACCTTTACTGGGTTTGGCTTTCAATTCACAAAAGTGTCGCCACACTTTTGTGAATTGGTTTAAAGAATTACAGTTATTGATTTTTATAGAAGCGAGAAAACCTTATGTCATTATTGAATTTACCTGGATTAGGACAAATGGTGGAGGTGATTAGCAAAGAGCGTAATCTCCCCAAACATGCTGTCCAGAACGCTTTACGTGAAGCTCTACTCAAGGGATATGAGCGCTTTCGCAAAACCTATCGCTCCGATGGCATTAACTTTGAAGAAGAACATTTTAATAATTTTGATGTAGAACTAGATCTCGAAGGCGAAGGATTTCGGGTTCTCGCGACAAAAACAATTGTTGATGAAGTGGGTGACGCTGATCATGAAATTGGCTTGTTTGAAGTGCGTGAAGTTGCTCCTGAAGCTCAAGCTGGCGGAACAGTAGTGGTTGATGTGACTCCAGAGCAGGGTGATTTTGGACGTATGGCTGCAATCCAGACCAAACAAGTACTAGCTCAAAAGCTAAGAGATCAACAGCGCAAAATCATTCAAGAAGAGTTCCAAGACATTGAAGGGACGGTTCTGCAAGGTCGAGTACTACGTTTTGAAACAACCTCAGTAATCGTGGCAGTTAGTAGTGGATTTGGACAACCTGAAGTTGAAGCCGAACTTCCCAAACGCGAACAACTAGCAGGTGAAAGACCCTATCGCCCTAATATGACCCTGAAGGTATACCTCAAGAAGGTCTTTGAAGGCTCACGCCGTGGTCCTCAGTTATTAGTTTCGCGAGCAGATGCAGGTTTAGTTGTGTATTTGTTTGCCAATGAAGTACCTGAAATTGAGGAAGAAATTGTCCGCATCGTGGCTGTGGCAAGAGAAGCAAATCCCCCTTCCCCTGCGGTTGGTCCTCGCACTAAGATTGCTGTAGACACCCTTGAGCGGGATGTTGATCCTGTAGGTGCTTGTATTGGTGCTAGAGGGGCACGGATTCAGGCGGTAGTTGCTGAGCTACGCGGCGAAAAGATTGATGTGATTCGTTGGTCGCCCGATCCTTCGACCTATATTGCCAACTCCTTAAGCCCAGCAAGAATTCATGAAGTGCGTTTGATTAATGCTAATGAAAGAATTGCCCATGTGATTGTCCCTGAAGATCAGCTCAGTCTAGCGATTGGTAAGGAAGGACAAAATGTGCGTTTGGCGGCGAGGTTGACTGGTTGGAAAATTGATATCAAAAATTTGTCAAAGTACGACTATGAAGAAGAAGAGCGAAAAGCTCAAGAAAGCATTGCAAGGTCAGCAGCAATACTTGAAGAATCTCATGAAGATGATGATAATGACTATGACAACAGTGAAGATTAAAAATCTCCAGTTTAATTAATTTAATTAAGGGCTTCGCCGTAAAATAAGGAACTAATTTTTGATAGTACGGTAAAACCGCACTATCAAAAATTAGTTCCTTATTGAATTGCTGCACCCTAAGTAGATGAACACAATTAATTACAAATCTAAAGTTGCAAAGTTGCGCTCCGTAGGGGTGCAACTTTGCAACTTTAGACTAGGTACTGAGGAGTAAAGTAGTTTGGCTCTGAAGCTACATCGTCGTTGTGTTAGTTGCCAATGTATCGCCATGCGCGATACTTTCTGGAGGGTGGTACGTGTGCCGATCACCGATCAGCATCCCAAAGAAGATAAGCCCAACCATAATCAAGTTCAACATCAAATTCAACTTGATCAAGGCATGGGGCGATCAGCCTATATTTGCCAGAAGCTAGATTGTATACAAATAGCTCAAAAGAAAAATCGTTTAGGGCGATCGCTCCGCACCCATATACCACCTGAAATTTTTGACATTCTCAAATCACGTCTTTAGAACCCATAAATCGCGAGATTGCAAAACGAACTCACGATTTATGGGTTCTAAAGTAGAGTACAAAAAGCGTTATAAATTAGTGCAAAAAATGATGAAACGTTATGAATAAACAAACAATTTTGGTTACGGGCGGCGCAGGCTATATTGGCTCTCATGCAGTCAAAGCATTGCAAAAGGTTGGTTATAAAGTGGTGCTTTTAGACAATCTCGTCTATGGTCATCAAGATATCGCAGAAACCCTAGGCGCAGAATTGATTATAGGTGACACAAATGATCGAGCCTTGCTCGATCGCCTATTTAGCGATCGGCAAATTAGTGCTGTCATGCATTTTGCCGCCTATGCCTATGTGGGCGAGTCGGTGACACATCCTGACAAATACTATCGCAACAATGTGGTTGGGACTTTGACATTGCTAGAGGCGATGGTTGCTGCAAACATTAAATCCTTTGTTTTTTCTTCCACCTGTGCCAGTTATGGCGTACCGCAGCAAATCCCGATCACCGAAGATCATCCGCAAGCGCCGATCAATCCCTATGGGGCGACTAAGCTAATGGTTGAACGGATTTTGCAAGATTTTGATGTCGCCTATGGACTGAAATCAGTAATTTTTCGATATTTTAATGCCGCAGGGGCTGATCCTGATGGGGAGATCGGCGAAGATCATGATCCTGAGACACATTTGATTCCGTTAGTTTTGCAGACGGCTATGGGTATCCGCGAAGCAATTACAGTTTATGGGTCTGATTATCCAACCGCAGACGGAACTTGTATCCGTGACTATATCCATGTAACCGATCTAGCTGAAGCGCATGTATTGGGGTTGGAATATTTACTCAAAGGCAACAAGAGTGAAATTTTTAATCTTGGTAATGGTAATGGGTTTTCGGTCAAAGAGGTAATTGATGCTGCCAAGCAAATTACGTGTAAACCGATTAATGTTGTGATGGGCGATCGCCGTGCAGGAGATCCACCAGCTTTAGTAGGTAGCAGTGAGAAAGCCAGAACTATCTTGAACTGGCAGCCTAAATATGCTGATTTAAACTTGATCTTGCAACATGCATGGCAATGGCATCAAAAACGACATGCTTAATAAAAAAGGGACGCTTCGCGTCCCTTTTTGTTAATTCCAAAGGCTAAATGCTATGAACTACAGGTTTGTTTCCCTGCCGAAGGCGGGGAAACAAACCTTTGTACTTCGCTTGCTTTAAAAGTGCTATAGCAGCTTGTCAATTTTTTGAGCTAGCTCAAAGTCAAGGGCGCTGATACCATCAGCATCATGGGTTGTGAGGTCGATCTTGACTTTGTTATAGACATTAAAAAGTTCAGGATGATGCCCCATTTTGTCAGCAACGATCGCCACTTTACTGATAAAACCAAAAGCTTCGACAAAATCCCGAAACTTAAAGTTTTTTTGCAACTTATGATCAACAACCGCCCAACCAGCTAACTGTGCGATCGCCGATGAAATTTCTACTTCAGATAATTTTTTAATAGCCATAACTTTCACAAAATATAGGATTAACCCTATATTCACACAAAACTAAAAAAAGAAGGCTGCACAGGTGCAACCTTCTTTTTTTAGTTTTTAATGGGTTGATCTCGATACCACCAAGATAGGATTTGTACCCAGTTCCAGCCATTTTGAGCCATTTGTTGGGTCATTTCTTGATCGAGGTGTTGACCATCAGAAACGGGCATATATCCGCCACCCCAGCTAATCCAGTTGCGAGGCAAACGGGCGCGATAATAACCTTTAAAACCAGGTCTGAGCATATAGCCTGCGGTTGAGGCAACCGCCTGATCGCTACGACTATGGATTAGGGCGATCGCTTGACCAGTTTTGGGGTCAAAGCGATAGAAGCCTTTATATACCTGATCGCGAGTATCACTCACTAGATCATAGGGAGCTTCACCCCATTTACGTTGACGTTGAGTATTGACCGCATAGCTACGAGCCGCTACTGCTTGCGCCATTAATGCATCCATATGCCAACTAGCAGGCATTTCGCTAGGTACAACGCTACGAAGATATTCTTCAAGGGATAACACGTTAACCGCGATCGCCTTGTTATTCCAAGCTCGCAATTCGATCTCGCCTGGATAAAGATTGCTGCCGACCTGCACCAATCCATTATTGCTAGGGGTAATTCGATATGCAGAAGTAAGGGGTAATGTGTACCACTTACCAGGATCGAGACGGCGACTTGCCTGTCCTGAAGCTTGGAGAGTTGATGGTTGAGTCACAGCTACAGACATTTTGGAGCCATTTTCTTCTCTTACCAAAACCCTCAATAGATTAGCAGCAGCAGCCTGAGAAACTCCCGCTACTATTACCAGCATTAAGGACAAAATTAGCGTGTACATCCCTTTGGAGAAGTGTTTCATCATTTAGTTAGTCACTCACACCTGTAAGCAAAGAATGTAATAAATTTTTTAGTAAGATTTGAGGCATTTTAGTTTTGCCTCAGATAACCAGATAGTTTAGCAAAACAATCTAATTTTGATAAACATTATTTCTGCATACTTATAGCAGCTTTTGCCTGAATTTTACCGAGGTAATTTAATAAAACCAAAAAACGTTTCGGCGAGCGAAACCTGCCGAAACGTTTTTTGGTTTTATATTTAATTGAGCCTAGCCACTTAGTACATAATGGTAATAAGGGAGAGTAAGCGTGCGGTTGCGAAATTTGTCTCAAAATTAACGAAAGGAGATCGCGAGAACAAGTTTTGAGGAAAGTCCGGGCTTCCATGAAGATCAGGCTGCTGGATAACTCCCAGTGCGAGCGATCGTGAGGATAGTGCCACAGAAAAATACCGCCTATAGAGAGATAGCGCTTCGCGCTATCTCTCTATAGGTAAGGGTGCAAAGGTGCGTTAAGAGCGCACCAGCAGAGTCGTGAGGCTCTGGCTCGGTAAACCCCAGTTGGAAGCAAGGCGAGAGGATACAAGTGTTGCGATCTTCAATTGATCTTGTGTCCGTTGCTTAATGGGGTTGCTTAGTGAAAGCTAGGCGATCGCAGCTAAGTGTGTGCCGCATGAGGTATTTGGTAACAAATATCCCAGATAGATAACCGCTAGGGTAGTTGCTACAACTCCTAAAACAGAACCCGGCTTATGTCTTACTCTTCCTATAGCAATCCTAAAAAGGTTGTGAGAGTGCGCCACTTTGGGGCGCACTCTCACAACCATCAAAATCTTACAAATCATTTAGGATCGCTATATTAAAAATTCGATAGTTGTGCAAAGTAACTTTTTTAGTAGTTGTATTACGCGCATAAAAAGCCCACAATACAACTAAATTGCAGGATTGACAGAGTGAAGTTGCATAATTCCTAGCTTTTAGACTGAGATTATTTTTCAGTTTTGTGTCACTGGTTTTCAAAAAACACAAGGCAGATTTTAAGTTTTTTGATTGATATTCACCTTAGATATCTGGTACATCTAGAATCTACATGAGATCTCTTGGATTGCAATCTTAAACTGCGTTTGTTTTTACGAAACATTTTAACTAGAGTAATTAAACTATGGGAATTGCTCCCAACCATTCATCTTTGCTCCCAGCAACAACCCACCACATATCTCGCAAGTGGTCTGGTAGAGCAGTCATAGGAATTACCTTTGTTTGCCTGATCTCAACCCTTAGCATTAGATTTTATTCTGAGCCACGCTTAGGAATCGGTACATTTGTTGATCAAGACTTGAGATCGCCTAGAACGATAGAGGCTACTGATATTGAGGCAACTAAACAGGCTAAAGAACTAGCTAAACAACAAGTAATACCCATCTATCGTAGTAATCCTGATGTTGATGCTAATGCGATCAAGCATTTAGAAGCACTCCTGCAAGTGGGTGATAACCTGCGGATATCGTCTGGGAACTTACCTTATGTCGATCGCCAAATTTTGAGTGATGACGTGCAGCGATATTTGAGGCGAATCTCAGATTTTGAGTGGACGCAGTTACAAGACAGGGCTAATCGAGTAGCCGCTAATGTCAATAGTCAGACAGCTATATCAGGTTTTATTAACAGAGATAAAGAGTCTCCATCTGTAGCATTGGCTGAGCTAACTCTATACAAAGTTAATGCTCTTCCCCAAGATTATCAAAAGCTGATCGATACTGTAACTGAGATTCGCAAAGCCTATGCCATGACTCAGGAGAAAGCAACAAAAGGTCCTGATATGTTTCGCGATCGCCTTTTGGAGATGACCAATGAAGAATGGGAAACCAGCAAAAAATTGACGCGGCAAGCATTGAACGATGTCCAGTCCACTGGGATTGTGGCTGGACTGCCCGATGATATGCTGCAAAAACGGTTAACAAGCCTGAGCAATTTGCCAACCAATGAAGAACATCGATCTATGGCGATCGCTTTGCTCGGAGCCACAGTCAAGCCAAATATGACCATTGACTATTTAGGTACAACCGAAAGAGCGATCAAAGCATCTGAATCGGTTCAGACTCAAATGCTGTCCTTGAAAGCAGGTGATTTAATCGTAAAAGGTGGGGAGAAAATTACTGAGCGGCAATTTGTTATTTTAGATGAACTTAAAATGACTCAAAGACAGGTCAATCTCAAGGGATTGGGCTTGATGGTTGTCACCACAGCGCTCTGCTTTGCCGTATTCGGCTATGCCAACCGACGATGGCAATATTTACTTAAAGTCAAATTACATATCAAAGATCTTTTAGTGCTTGGCATTATCTGCACAGGTAGTGCTTTAGCAACTGTGATGATGGCTCCGAAAATGCTTGTATTTTTGCCCCTAGCAAGTATGAGTTTAATCATTGGTAGTTTTTACAGTTCTCGCCTTGCAATTCTCGTCACCTGTCTCACCTCAATCTTACTGGCGATCGCAATTAGCTCTGACTTACTAGCACTTGCCCCAATCATCATTGGCTCAATTGTGGCTGCGGTGATTACTAACCGCCCCCTCACGCGATCGCATCTAGCGGCTACAGGATTATTAGTTGGTTTTCTGCAAGCGGCTGTATATATTGCGATCGCCATTATTGCTGGCTCCACACCGCCAGTAATAATCGCCATCACAGCCCTTCAGTATGCATCGGGAGGACTAATTTCCGCGATCGTAGCCCTTGGCGCGATTCCTTATCTAGAGCATATTTCCTATGCGTTAACCCCATTTCGTCTAGCGGAGCTAGCTAATCTTGATCGCCCTTTACTGCGCCGCCTAGTTACAGAAACCCCTGGAACTTTTCAGCACACTTTGTTTGTGGCAAATCTCGCCGAAGCCGCTGCTCGTGAACTAGGAGCCGATACAGCCTTAGTAAGAACAGGAACTCTCTATCACGATATTGGCAAAACGCTCCGCCCTGAATATTTCATCGAAAATCAAATGGGGCAGCCTAATCCTCACGATATTCTTAATGATCCTTGGGAAAGCGCTCAAATTGTCAAAGAACATGTTTCAGGCGGGCTTAAACTAGCTCAGAAATATCATCTGCCTGAAATGCTGCAAGCATTTATTCCAGAGCATCAAGGCACGATTACAATTACCTATTTTTATTGCCAAGCCCAAAAGCGATCGCAGCATATTGTTGAGTCAGATTTTCGCTATGTTGGACCAATTCCTCAATCTCGTGAAACAGGGATTGTGATGCTAGCAGATGCCTGTGAAGCCGCCCTGCGATCGCTTGGCACAGATACAACCCTTGAAGCTGCTAAGACCTTACTCATGAGAATTTTCCAAGCTCGATGGGATGATGGGCAATTAAAAGATTGCTCATTGACTTGGGAAGATTTAGATCGAATTGCCCCTGTATTTATCAAAATCTGGAAAGAGCGTAACCACGGCAGGATTAAATATCCAAATTTAGCCGACAAACTTGATCCATCAGGCTCTGCGCTCCCCGATCACCTTTGCAAACCCAAAGATGCAATAACACCTAAAAAGATTGCCTTAAAATAAGCAAATCAAACCCAAAAAGATGAGTGGCGGCGCTTCGCGCCGCCACTCATCTTTTTGGGTTTATGTCCTGAGCAAAACTTACATTGCTATATAGCAAAAAAAGAGTTAGCCAGTACAAACCAAAACCCCAGAATCGAGTGGCGGCGCTTCGCGCCGCCACTCGATTCTGGGGTTTTATGTCCTAAGCAAAACTTGCTTTGCTATAGCTATAAATGTAGACATTCATAATTAACCTCAGTTCGGGTTAATTGCAAACTGCCTCCTAGAGAGGGTTTGCGGCGCGAATCCTCTCTAGGAGACAAAACAGTAAAAGCCTCGCGAAGCGAGGCTTTTACTGTTTTGTCTTTTAAAATTTTGTAGCTTATCCCGAACTCACGTTAATTAGTAATGCGGCGCTTCGCGCCACACTACTAATTATTAGGTGGGAAGCAAGTAAGTAAGTTCGTTCTAAGTATAAACACTTATATTAAATACAAATAAAAAACATCTATATATTTTCTTAACTATTGCAACCGCCTATTTTTATCTTAGGAATACCCCAAAAGATTGTCATCAAAGCATTACAGGAATCAGTTAAGACATTGTTAAATTTATGCTTTGTTCGGGATCGCTGAATCTAACTCTAAGTAAAGGTTAGAGCCTGATTTATCTACAATTCTCACCCTACATAATTATATTAATTAATAAAATTTTTTAGTAAATTTGGCAAAGCCAAATTTAAGATATATGAACTCTTCAGGTAACTCAGTTACAGCTTGCCGATTGTGTCAGCACTACAATCCTGAAGGAAGAAGGGGTGGTTTTTGTGGAAAGTTAGATGTTCCTGTCAGTCCTGCATGGAACGCATGTAGTCTAGCAGCCCACCCTTTTGAGACATCTTGGCAACCTACAGATGATTTCAATTCCTTCTTATATGAATCCTTTCATGACTCAATCCCCTTAGTGCATGAGAACACCACAGAGCTACAAGAGGTTAATATGCGATCGCTTAGTTTCTCTGAATACTAATCTGAATAATAAATTGTTAATTGAATTTCAATATTTGGCTTTTAGTAAAGTCAGTGATTGACGAATCTAGGCTTAGAAATCATAACAATAGCCAAGCCATCGTAAATTTACATATGATAGTCTTGATTAATTGAGGTTTTGTTAAGTCTTACTGTGATAGGTAACAAGTGCTAGCAAGGGTTTGGAGTGCAGCAATTTTAGGCATCGATGCCATCCAAGTGGGGGTAGAAGTCGATGTGTCGGGAGGATTACCAGGAATTACCTTAGTGGGATTACCTGACACAGCAGTGCAAGAAAGTCGAGAACGGGTTAAAGCTGCGATCAAAAACGCGGGCTATGCTTTCCCCATGCGAAAGATCGTGATTAATCTTACTCCTGCCGATCTGCGTAAAGAAGGACCTATCTTTGATTTACCAATTAGCATAGGCATTTTGGCTGCCTCTGAACAGGTTGATCCACAATTATTAGGTGATCACTTATTCTTGGGTGAAGTTTCTCTTGATGGTTCGCTGCGCCCTGTTTCAGGCGTATTACCGATCGCAGCGGCGGCTCAACGGCTAGGCATGATCGGGATTATTGTCCCCAAGGAAAATGCTCAAGAAGCAGCTCTAGTCAAAGGCTTAGCGGTGTATGGCTTACAAAGTATTACCGAGGTAGGAGACTTCCTAGCGCACCCCGAAAAATATCCACCAGTAGTTGCCAATCCTGATCTGAAATGGCATGAAAGCGAATTTAAGCTAGATCTTAAAGATGTAAAGGGACAGCAACATGCTCGTCGCGCTCTGGAAATCGCCGCCGCAGGTGGACATAATTTGATTTTTGTTGGTCCTCCTGGTTCAGGAAAAACCCTATTAGCAAGGCGGCTACCCAGCATTTTGCCCAATATGAATTTTGACGAAGCCCTAGAAGTGACTAGGATTCATTCTGTGGCGGGCTTATTAAAGGGGAAAGGACTGGTAAGCGATCGCCCATTTCGTAGTCCCCATCATTCCGCTTCTGGTCCCTCACTAGTTGGTGGCGGCAGCTTTCCCCGCCCTGGAGAGATCACCTTGGCGACAAATGGGATCTTATTTCTAGACGAATTAACAGAGTTTAAGCGGGACGTATTAGAGTTTTTGCGCCAACCCTTAGAAGATGGCTTTGTAAGTATTTCACGCACTCGCCAATCGGTAACTTTCCCTGCCCAATTTACACTTGTGAACTGTCATGCGACATACTGAAGATTTTATGACGGTTGTTTTTAGGTAAAAAAATAGAGGCGATCGCCTCACAAGTTCTTAAAAATATTTTTCTGACTCAAGAAATATATATGTATTGAATGTTTGGGGTATCCCCTCCCCTTCTTTTTAACCAGCTTGGCAGCAACAGAGCTACATAGATTAATCGTCACTACTAAGATCACGCACACGAGGAAGTGAGATAACAATTTTTTTTTAGGCGATCGGCAATAAAGGAAACAGCATCAAGCATCTCTTCATCGCTTAAGTTCTCCACGAATGTTTCCACACTCATCTTATCAACTGGCTTAGATCGCCTAGTCAACTTAGCAGAGAACGTTTTGAATGAATCAGTAGAGTCTAAATAGTTTTGAAGTTCTTGGAGCGACCACTTAGGATCGTATGTCTTTTGCAAATACTTAACAATCAAATCATCAGTAGCTTTTGCGGGAGTTCTGGAATCATCTTTAGGGTTTAAGTAACCAGACAAAGCCGACTGATGAATCCCAATTACTTTAGAAAATGCACTTTGAGATTGATCGCCCATAAGCGATCGCAGTAGATCGGCTAACCTTCGCTTTTTTTCAATATTCATATACACCTTAATGGCATAGACAACAAACGGATAATTAATTACAACATAACATATAAATAATGCAATCAATTAATCTTTAGGATATTATTAATTCAAGTTATAATCTATTCCGTCATACATGAATATTATTTTAATCATGGCAAAAATACTTAGGCTTAAAGGCAACATCAAACGCAAATCCCTGAATGTAAATGCGAGTCTGCATAAGGAGTTAGCCAAGCTAGCTCTAGAATGCGATCGCAGTTTAGAAGACTTGGCTAACGAGGCGATCGCGCAATTCCTAATCTCTGAAGATGTAAGCCTTACTAAATAAGCACTTTAAATAAAAATCTATTATTAACGTAATAGATTTTTATTTTTGTATTGACATAATGCATATACTTTTATATACTTCTATATAGTCGAGTTTAAAAAACGATGAAAACAATTCCAACCTACGTTGAGCTACCCGAAGATTTAAGGGAAAGCCTAGACAACCTCCGTAAAAAAGAAGAAGGGCTAAAACTAAGGCAGGTAATTATCCGAGTACTTAGAAAAGGCTTGAAGGAAGAATTAGCCGCCTAATTTTTTTGCAGTAAATTATCTATTTTGTAATTTATTATTTTTGCCCCCATGAATATCAAAGAATCGATCAAAGCAAAGGCGATCGCCTTTGCAATCAACAAGCGAGAAGCACGGAGGTTACATGAGTTGGCTCCGGTTCCAAATGTCTCAAACACTAAAATCTCAGCAGCTTGAGATATGTAGTTCCATGGCTAAATACGTTTTAGACCAAATGGGGATATTAACCCCACTGACAAGGAACAAGGTCGCCCATCTTGAAGAAGTTGAGATAAAAAACAACTGTCTGCGATTCACTGAGAATTATCGAGATGTGCCAGTGGTATCGCTCCTTAAGATTATTGGGAGGCGATCATGAGCATGACTTGGTTCAAACTGCACCACGAGATTGTTGATGATATCAAAATCAGGCGATTCTCTTCACAAGAAAAATGGGCATGGATTGTACTGCTATGTCTTGCCAGCAAGTCTAGCGATCGCGGCACAGTCACCGCAGACAATGACGACCTTGCAGACTACTGCGAGTTTAACTCTACTCAAGATTGGCTTTACTACCGAGACAAGCTAATTACCAAAGGGATGCTTGAGATTAGCGTCACAGGCTGCCTGAAAATTGTCCACTGGGACGATCGCCAATCCAAAAAACCTAGCGACGATCCAGCCCGAATTAAAGAGCGAGTTGCGAAGTCAAGAGCAAAAAAGAAAAGCGAGTCTGCAAGCCGATCTCAGGATGATGTAACGCGATACATAGCGTTACAAAGCGAAAGTAACGCAGATGTATCGCCACAGATAAGACTAGATCAGATCAGATCAGAAGAGATCAGAAGAGATCAGATCAAACAAGATCCACACATAAATAATTCGTGTGTGCGTGTGGATTCGCAAATTTCAAATATTTCAAAATTTGAGCAGCGATGGAAACCTCAAGACATTGACTGCGGCAAATTGGCTCAAGACATTGATTTTAGAGAATTTGTGCTTAACCGTCTGCAAAAACTACCGTCTGCAAAAAAAGGCGAGTGGGAACCAGATATGGCAGATGCAGCAAAAAATATCTCTTCAGGGCAATGGGATTTGAAGCGCAGAGGCGAGATCAAGATCCTTTATGAGGAATACATCAAGTCGAAAAATTCAAAGGCTTCTAGCGCGAAAAACGAAGCGCAAAGCGATCGCCCCCGATTGCGAAAACCGAACCCGATGACATGGACTGCTGAGCAGCACAACTGGACTTATGAACAATGGGAGAAATTTCTAAATGAGCAAAATTCAGGCAACGCCGAGGCAATCTACGCGAGTTACTGACAAGCAAATTTCGCCGCCCGTTAAGTGTTTTTGTTGCCAAGATTCAGGATTAGTAAGCAATATTTACATCACTGAATTTGTTGAAATCCCCGATCGCGGTGACATTTTGCCTTACATCTGCCAGCGTGAAAACTGTGCAAATGGTCAGGCTTATCTCAAGGCTTACGAAATGAGCGATCAAGAGCGTGATGCTTATTACAACACTCAGCTTCGCAACGGTAAAGATACAGACGGCTTACCCCGACCTATGCGAGCAAGAGAATATCAAGCCAATTTCTCGACAAACCTTAACCAAGCTTGTTGCGATTGGCTACACGATCGCAGTTATGACGATTGGGTTGAGAGTTTACGAAAGCCCCCAGCCATTGCGATCGCTTCTCAGTACTCTCAAAAAGTTGAAGATCGCGATCGCCGAATCCTTGAAATTCAGCAAGCGATCGCGGAAGCAGAAAGCCAAGGCGCGAATCTCTCTACCAAGATTCAAAAAACTGTGCAGATGTGTAGCGATCGGGATCGAATTATCTATCAAGACTGGAAGTTCTTACCCAGTGGCGATCATCAAAGAATGCTTGACGGAATCAGAGGATTAAAGCTATGCCCACAATCCGCATGATGGTTATTACCGACCAAATCGCAGGGCATGAAAAGGCAATCAGCGCCTACACTCAAGCGATCGCGGATCTAACTTTGCAAGCTAAAGAAGATCCACTTATTGACACTCTCATTAATCAGTATGTGGCGATCGTTCGGTTACTCATTAAAGAATGGAAGGAAATGCGCCATGAAATTTGTAATATCTCTAATCGCAATTTTGATTTTAGTCCTACCTATGGCGGCGATCGCCTATTCCCAAGATCCGCGCACTTGCAACGATCCGCGATCGCCTCATCCAACACCAAATCCACCTTGTAATAAATGACTATTCAAATCGCGCACACTCCGCACGGCTGGCTAGTTTTCGGGCTTGGCGGAAACCTTGATATTGATTGCTGTTATGGCAGCGATCGCGCCGCAGCTTTCCAACACTTTATCTATTTACTCAATCATGGAGAATTAAAATGATTAGCACTTTAGCCAGACAAACCGCAGTAGTTTTAGTCGAGAAACTGCCTGATGATTTTGATAGATTCAATTTATTTCAACCAGTACAACGCATCAAAACAGCCGAAGTATGGCAATGCTTTCACGCCAACCAAGGTTTAAAAGTTGTTCAACAACCCGCATCTTCTATCTGTGTTTATCCCTACACAATCATTGATCGCGCAGGTTGGTGTATGCCTAGATCGGAGACTTACTCTTTGGAAAGGGCGATCGCCTATTGCGATCTATGTATTGCGAACATTCCAGAGTTTAGCGATCGCTGCTTTATCCCTAACGCCATCAGTCCAAAACGCATGGCAGAAATTACAAACACAATCTGCGAGATTTTGGAACTTTTAAACGAAGAGTTCCCAGAGCTAGAAGAATTGGAGAGAGTGCAATGACCACATCAAGAATCGATCGCGCACAATCCGCAATGATTAAAGCCTCGGATTGCTCAACCTGTAAATATCGAGGTAAGTGCGAGTATGAGGCGATTTTAGAATCATGGCGATATTCGGGAACAAATTGCAATTTATGGGAGAAGTGGAATGCAAGCGACGCAACCTAATCTTTTCTCAATGCATTTAGTCGTCACCGATGACGATAAAGATAATGACGAAAATTACACTCCTGACTATATCGTAAAGCCGTTTCGCGACTTAGTTGGCGGCTTTGACCTTGATATATTCTCTTGCCCTAGAGCTAATCAAATCATCCAAGCAAAGCATTATTTCACAAAAGCAGACGATGCTTTAAATCAGGATTTGACGGATTACTACAACAAATGGGGAAACCCACCATTTTCCGAAATGGATAAAGCTGTAGAGAAAATATTGAGCTATGCACACATAGGCAACAGCTTTTTATTGTGCAACTCAAACACTTCTAGCGATTGGTTCTTAGACGCTCAAAATTATTCTGTGTGTCATTTAACCTTTAACCATCGCATTGAGTTCACAAACCCTAAAAACGATGGGAAGAAGAAACAATCAGGTAACAGGCATTCCCAAACATTATTTTATTTAGGCAACGACTTTACACCGCAGCAAATTAAGGCTTGCTGCAAGCATCTTGGCAATGTATCTGTAACTATTTAGGAGCCACCATGACCATACACAATTGCTGGACATGCGCCTCACGATCTGGGCAACTATGCGCCATCCATCCGATAGAGATGTTGAAGAGGGAGCTTATGGCTCCTAACGATTGCGAAGATTGGACAGAGAAGAAAGTGAGCATATCGGAGGCGATCGCATGACTAGCATTAGAAGTTTTTACCCTAAACCATCAGAAAATAGAGTCCGCTACAGGTTTGGAATTGTGATAGATCCTTTGCCAGATACAGACATGATTCTATCAAACAGGATTTACGAAGCCCTTAAAGCCATTGGAGTTAGCAGCACTCAATTTGCTATCAGCGATCCTGATTCTGTCCCCCAATGGTGTAAAGCCGTCGGAATCAAAAACATCGACAGCACAAGCCTGTTAGGGGTTTGGACTGACAAAGATCCTGAAACTTGCATTCAATTAGCAGCACTCAATTTGCTATCAGCGATCCTGATTCTGTCCCCCAATGGTGTAAAGCCGTCGGAATCAAAAACATCGACAGCACAAGCCTGTTAGGGGTTTGGACTGACAAAGATCCTGAAACTTGCATTCAAGTTGTTAGAGAAGTTGTTAAAAAGCATTTAGAAGGAGCGATCGCATCATGAAGTCATGGGAACAAAAATCACTCGCAATCATTAACCCGACTATAAATATATTGCGTAGCGATTGCGAGAATGGGACTATCACAGAGAAAGATTTACGAAGGATTTTATCTAAAAAATACCCTTTCGGGCAAAGGACAAACCACCCTTACAAAATTTGGTGCAAGTGCGTGAATTTGGCGATTAAGGATGTGTTTGGGGCAAAGCAAGAGGCGATAGAACAGCTTCCATTATTTGAGGTTGCGTCATGAGACAACTAACTGAAGGATCGCTTTTTACAGGATTTGGCGGCGTTGATCTAGGCTACAAAAAAGCAGGATTAGAACATGCTTGGGGCTTGGAATACGATCCTAAAATCTGCGAAGTTGCCAATGCTAATTTTGGCGGTTCGGTGCGATGTATGAATATCTTGGATGCCGATCCGTTTAAGTTTGAGAAGGTTGATGTTTTACATGCATCACCTGTGTGTAAGTCATACAGCATAGCCAATCCCAACAAAAGAGAGCGTCAACTAGACCTTGATTGCGCCCGTAAAGTCGCTGAGTTTATTCAAGTACTACAGCCTCAATATTTTACCCTTGAGAATGTTGAGGCTTACCGCAAATCAAAAAGCTTTAATTTGATTATTGAAATGCTTTACTCTCAAGGCTATTGGGTGCAATGGCAAGTTCTTAATGCTGCTGATTTTGGAGTACCACAATCGCGCCGTCGATTAATTCTCATTGCCAATAAAAACGAGTTTATCCCACCGTTGCCAGCAAAAGAGAAGCATATCGGATGGTATGAAGCGATCGCTGATTTAGTGCATGATTTGCCTAATAGTCAACTAGCAGATTGGCAACTAAAAGCGTTGCCAAATGAGATTAGAGAACATTTATTTTATTCCTATGGCTCTCAAAATATTAATTTTGGCGGAACAATACAGCCAAAAAATAAACCCGCAAATACATTGTTATCTGATTGCTGTAGCGAGAATGGGATTAGAAGTTACAAAGCTATCCTAATCGAAAACACAGGAGCAAGAAGCGATCGCGAACTTCAAACGCGAGAAGCAATAGAGCCATGTTGGACATTAAGAGCAATGGGTCAAGATGGGCATTACCACCGTGCTAATGCATTACTAGAAAATACTCGCACCGTAGCGCTAGATATTGCCTGCTTAGCTCGTTTACAGTCATTCCCTGATGATTATCAATGGAGTGGCAAAAAGTCGCTAGATGGGAAAGGTATTGGTAACTCTGTACCGCCGCTAATGATGGAGAAAATTGCTAAGAGCGTGTTTTATTGAGCGATCGCTTTAGGTTTCCCATAAAACCACCCTTGCCCAAAATCACAGTCAGCACTAATTAAAAATTGGTGCTGGCGTTCTGTTTCTACGCCCTCGCAAACTACTTTTATACCCAACCTGTGGCAAGCGTAGATAATTGATCCAATCATTTCAGGACCCAGATACTCATCGAGGCTTTGGATTATCGGTATATCAAGCTTTACTTTGAGTAAATCGCTACGCTGATATGCTGAGATGATTCGGCGCATGTGATTTAAGCTAGCCGCCGTAAAATCATCGATCGCCAAAAGTATTCCCAAGCCGCCGATCGCAGTTATTCTCTCAAGCCTCTCAATATCAGCATTCTCCAGAGACACCCTCTCAGTGATTTCTAGTACAATATTGCGATTTTTAAGCCCATTGAGAAGCCCCAAAAAATCAGGGTGCATCAAAGATACTGAGCTTAAATTTACTGCTCTGAATCCTTGAACATTTACAGCGATCGCACTGGATAAAGCGAACTTAAAAACGCCAAAAATCGTATCTTGATCGCGTTCGGCTTGCTCAATAAAACTATCAGGATAGAGTAAACCTTTTGTCGGGTGATTCCATCGGATCAAGGCTTCATAGCCAGCTATGTCCATTGTTTTTAAATTGACAATGGGTTGATAGTGCATCACAAACTCGTTATTTTTTAACCCATTTCTGACACGGCTAGGCATTTTTTATAAATCCATCAATAACGCTATTTTGTTGAAGGAGAGATGCGATCGCGTCGCATTGCTCTTTGATTTGAGATTCTAGACTTTGAGCCGTGATGTAATTGACGTGAAACTCTTCACGATAATGCAAGGCGAGAATCCAAGTTTTATCTTTTGATTCAAGAACTTTTTGATATATTACAAAATATATTCCTGATTCTTGTAGGTAACCTCGGTACAAAGGGCTGTTGATTAAGGCAACTTCGCGACAGATAAAGGCGTGATCATCAAATCTCTTACAAATATTCTGCACACATTCCGATTCTTTCTGTTTATAAGAGCCATCTATTAGAGCGATCCCCCCGTCCATTAACTCTTGAGAAATTAGAACAATAGAGTTATTTTTGCGGTCAATTTCCATCAATAAAGCTCTATGTGAAGCGGTCATGTTGCGGATAGTTTGCACGCGATCGCTAATCTTATTAACTACCCTATAGGAGCGTGTGAGGTTAGAGATATTTGGTTTGATATACGTGTCAAACCAAGGTTCCCCAATCTTTTTCCAGAATATGATCGCCATCAAAATAATAGGCACGCTCAACCCACTATTTTGAGAGATAAATACTACAACCTGATCAAAGGTTATTTGGCTTGCTGGTTGCTGTGTAGTGTTATTAGGCATAGTTTTTCTCTTAAAAATTTGTCATTAGCATCCCCAAAGGCGACGCAAAATAAGGAGGCGGCGCTGCTACCCTGCGATGGATTAGCAGCGATGGGCGTGCTAATAGCAAACCATCTGCATTAGTTGGTGTATTTAGCTCTGTAAAATCCCTTGTATTGCCACTAAAATCTATATTTCTTGCTGATCCCGATTCCATCGGTAGCCAAGAATGTAAATTAGCTGTGCGCCGTGGGAAGGCAAAATACATTTGATCCAATATTTGCTCTAAGGACAGCGCCTCTTGATAAGCATAGTAATGAGAGATGGAATTGTTAGCACCCATACTCAATCGACTTCCTAATCGGTAAAGGCCTATACTTTGCTCGTTAGTTGGCTCCGATCTACCACTAAAATCAGCCGTAATTGTCTGTTTTAATTCCCCATTGATGATCAGGTCTAGGGCGTTAATGGCTCTACGTCTCATACAGACGTGCGCCAAATTGCCAATACTGTAATCAGATGTTGAACCGTTTGTAGTATCAGGATCAAAAGCATCAAGTCTAACAGTGTTGCTGGTAGCCCCAAAAAACAGCGCATCACCTCTAGTATTTGTCGTTCTTCTCAGAATAGAGAGAGAGCCATTATTAGCGGTTGTTGTGTCAGTCTTCATCCAGCACATGATTGTATATGCCGAATTGTAATTGATTAAATCGGTAGTTCGGCTTAAACCTGTTTCTGAGGGGAAAGCAACAGCCATTAGCTCTCATCCTCCAGAGATACAGCTAGCACATAGCAAATATCAGTGGCATTGCTACCGATGGATACGTCGCGATCTAGGGTGAATGTAAATAATTTGCCAGCCGTTACACTGTCATTATTTGTGAGGGTGATTACGATGTCTTTTGTATTATACGTAGAGGTAGGGACAGAGATAGAGCCGCTAGTATTGGCAGTATCAAAGCTTCTGGTTGTATTTACGTTTATCGCATCCGCAGGGGCGATCGCTTCACAAGCTACGCGAAAAGCCACATTATTTGTAGTAGCGGTAATCGCAAAAGTAAGCCTAATCGACAATGCTCCTGTGAATGAGGGCATATGGTACTGAGGCGATCGGCATTTCTGGGAAACAGATTGAGAGAATGCCAGTGCTGATCTAAAAGTACCCGCAGGCATTTGCGCTAAATACTGAGGGAAGTTTGTGGCTGCATCTGGTAGAAGTGACTCTAAAGAATAAGGAATTAATTGCCCCATAAAATTACTCCAAAGAACTAGCTAGGGTGAATATTGCATCGGTATCTAGATTTAGATTTGTTGATAAAGCCTCGACCAATGAGTAATTCTCTTTGATATCTATCGCGAATTCCCATTCGATTTGCGCTGCTTTGCCTAATGTCGCGATCGCAGCTTCAACAATATCCAATAAATCTAATTGCAGCAATGCAAGCCTTAGCCGCCTTGCATCTATCGAGCGAACAATAGGCATTAGGTCTGCGGGATCGGGTGTATTATCAGCAGCTAGCCAATCTTGATAAAGTTTCCAGTCACTGTTATTGCCCTCTTGAATTAAATATCCATCAGAGCGTAAAACCTGAGATTCGGATTGAGTGAGTTTGTAAGTAAGATCCATGTCATTTAAGGGATGTGTGCGGATGCTTGGTATCGACAATGAATATAGGTAGAAGTGCCTGACAGAAGAGAGATGGAATTATCAGATGATGCCCAAAGTGTTGCGCCTTGACCATTAAACCAACTTCCACTAGTAAACGCCGTAACAACTCCAATTGCGCCTGTTGCATCGCTAAAAACCATTGATGGCGCAGTAAACATAGGTACTAGCAACGGTATAGCTGCGATTACAGCAGAGCCGCCCGAACCGATAATATAAGCATTAGTACCGCTACTACCAGCGCTAAAAGTGGCTACAGGGCTTATACCTTGTGGCGCTTGCTTTTGGTAGTGCCTTTGGCATTTTCTAAGTTCCTCACCAAAATCATCACAATTAAAATTAGTGGCTAAACTTCCTTCTTCTAATTGCAATCGGGCAACTACCCATGTACCAGAAGTTTGCGCTCCTACCCTTAACCGAACTTCTAAACCTCTAGCCGCTAATGCGGGTAAGGTAATAGTGGCTGAATAGCGGGTAAGTGTACTAGTTACAGTCCAAGTGCCACTACCCAAAGAAGTCTGGGTTGGGCTAGCGATTGTGCCGTGAGTATCGTTTGTAGTTGTCGCCCGAAATATCTCCCAAGTCACCGACGTGAGTAACGAATTAGATATTTCAGCGCTGATAGTGATATTGGCTAGTTTGTTCGCAAGAGTAGTTACATCCCTGCTTTCTAATCGCTGAGCTAGATAGATCGCGGTAGTCGAAGCCGCGCCTGTGAAAGTCACGCTCTCATTTGCGGCACTAAATGTATAGGCAGGAGTACCACCACTAGCAGCTACTATCCATTCCGTTTCGCCTAAGTATCCTAGGGATGCTGTAGGCAATGCTAAAGAGTTAGCCAAAGTGCCTGATGCAGTGCCTTGGATTACTTTAAAGTTTGGATTTTTAAAGTAGTTTTTGTTGTAAAGCTTCACCCTGAAAGCGGTTGCAAGTTTTACTTCTTCAATACTTCCATCAGCAGCCGTCGGGATAGTCCCGATTGTCGTACCATCAAAAACCCATTTGCTTTGCGCCGTACTCCAACGAAAAACGATCGCATCAATCTTGTTACTTCCAGTGGTAGCAGATGGCAAAGTTAGAGAGCTAGCCGCTTCAAAATCGGAGCTAAAGGCGATCGCTAAAGAGCTAGCAGATTTGATTTTAAGTATCAGTATTTGCTGATCAAATGGCGTTCCACTAATTGAGAATGTTGTACTTTCAGTTAGTGTGATTACTCCGATATCGGTAATATCGGAGTTGATCGCGGTTGCGTTGCTACTACTGGATAGGGTAACAACCTTTGTGGACTGGCTACTAGCTCTAATCCTTGTTACTGGCATTTAGGTTATCTCCGATAAGAAACACGAATTTTATCTCCAGAGATAGGAGCTGTCAGCATTGTGATTGTATTAGTGGATATTGTGTAATCGTTGCCAGCCCCTGACTCTTGCAAAAGCCCATTTAGATATACATGCTCACTACCTGTTGTTGGAGTATTGGCAAGAGTGAAAGTTGTATTTGAGCCGTTGATCGATCCGCTTGGAGTTTCCTTATCAACAAAATTAGAGCTTGATAATCCCCCAGAAACATCTTGGGTATAAGCGATCGCAGTTGAGCCAAGCGTACCGCCATCGTCTGAGGTGCATTGCCATCTAGTATTGGCATTGACAGTTCCTTCATTGACAAACACCAAAGAACCAGGAAACTCATTCCAAGCATCCGAGTTACTAAGCCTAGTTAAAGCCGACCCACTGCCATTAAATAAATAAAGCCCATTTTCTGAAGCTGTGCTTTGATTCTTTAAAAGGATGGAACCAAGTAGAGGATCGCCACTGGTTAAGGTCACGCCGTCAAAAGTACTTGTCGCAGGGTTCGAGATAGTGACGTTACCAGTACTCGCTACTCGCACGGTGCGATATTTGTACGCTGAATTTAAGCCAGCGATCGCCGCCTCAACATCAGAAATCCGAGCCGCATCACTAGAAGCTGGGGTCGGAGCGCCTAAGCTTGTCAGCTTAAACCCGCCCATAGACTGATTAGCAGTAAAAGCAACGGTTCCATCTCTTTGAACAAAATCCGCGCCGTCTGCTAATTTGCTGGTTGCGATATTTGCACCCGCCGCCACTTTCGCGTCGGTAATAGCGCCATCTCTAATCTGTCTAGAAGCAATATCTGTTGCAGCCATATATTTACACCTTTATATAATCTATGAGAATTGAATCACCAACTACAGGCGATACAAGAAGGCTAATAGTTAGCCCCCCTGATACCGTGTAATCGTTGGTAAGCTTTTGGGTTATCCCGTTAACCTTTACGACTAAAGATTCAGGGATAAACTGATCGGTTGCCGTAAAAGTGGCGTTACTTCCATTGATTAACCCCGTAGGGACTTCCCCAAAAACAAATTTATCTATTACTGATTGAGGATCTGCTTCGCGATTAACAACAGATTTGTTAACCTCAATCAATGAGATCGGCGATCCGTTAAAAACTTCAGATCCAATCTCACCAAAAGAACCCTTAAAAAACTCAATAACTGCAATAGCTTCCGTCATGGTAGTACCCTCGCATCTTCAGTTACAACATGAGTATTACCAGATGGGAAAGTGATAATTAATCTCAATTTATAAGCCGCAAACTCAAGCGCCGCCACTTGATTATCGGTAAGCGAATATTCTAAAACTCCATTAGCTGCATCAGTAAAACTAGCAGTTAGAGGGATTCGCGCTCCTGATTTCAAGTCCTTGGTGATATAGCCCGAAATTGTGCAATCAGTGAAATCAAAATAACTCACAGGGCAAGTAGTTGCCTTTGCTCTACCTGTGTACAGAAAAGTCGCTTCTTTTTGAATCTCTATAGGCTGTGTCATGCTGCTAAGTCCTCCGTATATCTAGAGGCTTGCTGGATCAGAATTTGGTCAATCGGTGGAATACCCGCAAGATCGCGCGATCGGTTGATCACTTCGATGTCAGTACCGCCCAAAACGCCCGTATAAGCTGCGTTAGATATCGCACCCAATAGAGCAACCGAATCCGTTTTATCTTGTTCTGGTTCTTTAAATTCTCCATAGGTTTCCTGCTCTCCGAATTGATTAAAAATTAGAAATCTGCAAACATCTTCGATTAGTCGCTCTTTGATTTGTTGAGTAAAGCTGCTCACGACTAAATCAAGGATCGCGCCATGCCCTTGATTTAGATTGCTGTCACCTGATGCGCCTTGCGATCCTGTGGTAACGACGGTTTCTGGCATGAGAAACGCCATCAAAATTTGACTATTTAGGAACCGCAAAACATTAAGGAAAAATGCCCCATCGGTCTGTTGTGCGATCGCCACAATTTCATCAATAGCTTTGTCAATCACAATTACGGATTGATTTTCAACCTGCTCTAGTGCTGACTTCATGCGATCGCCAGCACGCCCCTTGATTGGCAAGCCGTTTTCATTCAGCAAAATATTGCCAAGATTATCGACTAACTCAAAGCTGCTCTCTAAGTCTGTTTTGCCAACTAGCAACGGGGTAGCCTGTCTTTGGGCGGCAATTACCATAGCCGCCAAAATTAATTTTTTCGCCTTCCAATATGGGTAAGCTTTCTTGCACTCAGCAAAGCCATAAGGATCGCGCCCTATATTCAGATGGCGACCATTGACGATGTGAATCCCCTTCTGGTAGGGGATATCGATTAGTCCCTCTGGTACGGTGCGATAACGGATAGTGTCGATTTTGCCAATTGATCCAGCGTAGCGAAAATAGCGCGGATCAACAGCCATGATTGAGGCAAGCATCCATTGACCATTTTTAGGCTCTACAGATATCTCAGACCAACTATGTCCAAATGGCTTAGCTTGCCACATTTCGGCAAAACTAAGCATCAGAGAGCCGTGCATATTTACAAAGTTTTGCCTAGTCCAGTCTTGGATCTCAGGCTCGGAGTGCGTAAATTCTCCCAATTTTTTCGCACCCATCAGCATTGGGGTTTCAATGCCAGCCCCAACAATAGGATCGGTTGTCGCCATCAACAAATACTCATCAATCCCTACGGTGTCGAGATTTGACAACTCATTGATAAGCGAATTAGTGAGGCGCTCAACTTCTTTTGAGAGCGTCCCTTTTTTGGGTTGCATTTGCTGCGATCTATCTGCCATAGCTTTGCAAAATAATGCAGAGCTTGAGTTTTGGCAAATCAAGAAAATAGTTTGTTTACCCTATTGACAATCTTTTTATAGTGGTAGTAATATTATATTTATAGACACACAAGCAATAGACGGATAAAGCGATGACTGCTACATACAAGATCTCTAGCGGACGCTACAACTGGGTTAAGAACGGCGCGTATTATGAAATGAATGCATTCTCAGAAGTAAGTGACGACCGTTCCTACATTATTAGCATCACCAAAGAAGATAATCGCTGGTATGTTTTCGCCGAAGATCACAACCCAGAAGATATTGACGGGCAACCAGAAAACGGGTTTAAGAGTTTGTATGAAGCCAAAGCATTTGCCCAACGGTTTGGTGAGTACTTTGAAGAGTGCCACAACGAAAATCATCAGTACAAGGTGGTTTCGGTTACTGGTCAAGCTGTAGCTAATGCGATCGGCTGTGTATGGCTAGACGACATCAGCAAGGCTGTAGCGATGCACTGGGATAAAGCTCAAGAGTTGTTATTTCATTTCGGTGAAGATTGGGAGATAGTATCTGCCTAATCTACTGCTTAATATCGAAAACACCGCAAAACGATAATAAGAAAATTCTTATTATCGTTTTTGATTACATCCCGACAGCTCAAATTTGATGGGCAGGAGGTCTTTAGCAACAGATGAGAGACACAGATAACAGTGAGTTTATCCAATCAAGCCAAGGCGAAGATAATCAACTTACCTTAGTTTTTGATGTGGCGGTGACACCTGAAAGAGTTCGCCATGCTAACCCAGATTTTGAGAAGTTTCTTTTAGGGTTAAGGCAAGAAGCAAAAGATATTATTGCGATCGCCAATGCTAGCGGCGGCAACTACTCAGAGATGAAGGGGATCCCGAATAATGAGCTTAGGATCGCAGTGGATGAATATCACAGGTGCAACAATATTGTGAGAATTGAAGTAATTCGTGCCCCATCCCATAACAGAATAGCCAAGCCTTATAACCCTTGGAGCTTAGAGCGTAAGCAACGAGAAAGGATTAGAAAAATGATGGAACGATTACGCAAAAAATACGCAATTCCTGAGATGTTTGTTGACGCGGTTTTAGATAATTGCTTTGGTAATGTTCAGTATTTTGGGCTTTGCATGTTGCCAGAAGTAGGCGATCGCTGTGATGTACGGTTTGACGCTCCCAGTGTGATTGCGGCAAGAGCGAAAGAATTAGAGATGAGGCAAAAAGGGGGCTAAAGCCCAACAGCAAGCGATCGCCCGATCTCTCTCTGAATCTTGATCAAAGTATCCGAGGGACTCTCAGCCGTGGTAACTGCAATATTTGGGCGATCAAGCTTGCCTACTAATTGAAGCAACAGCCCCTCAATCTTGGCGGTGGACATATTAGAAGCAGGGCCACTTGATTGCAAAATCTGTTTGGTATCCGAGGCATTATTTACAAAGCCGCCGTTATTGAATTTGACCAACTCAGCGCCCCGTTCACCTACTAATAGTTGCTCACCAGCATTAAACCGTCCACCCGTGGCAAGTGGTTTAACTCCGATTCCTGCGAGTGCTGGTACTTTGCTAGCGATCGCACTGGCAGGGGTAGCATTTTTAATCGCCGCCACTTGTTGAGCATTGGCTAGGTCTTTCGCTCGTTCATCAGCTTTAAACTTGGCTTCTAACGCCTTGAGATTGTCTTCAAATGCTTGCCTCTTAACCCTTTCAGACTCTTCAAAAGCTGCTTTTTTCTCGTTTTGGGACAACTCAAACGCATCTTTTTTGACCCGTTCAGCATCTTCAAACTCTTGTTTTTTGAGTGCTAACTGCTCTTCAAAGGCTAATTTAGTCTCATTTTGCCCTGCTTCGAGCGCGTCGCGCTTGGCTTTGAGAGTATCTTCAAATGCAAGTTTAGCCGCCTCTTTCTGCGTTTCGTATTCCTGATCCTTGAGTTTCAGAGCGTCATCAAAGGCGAGCTTCGCCGCCTGTTGATTTGCCTCGAAAGTTTGCGCCGCTAATTTTTGGCTCTCTTCAAAGGCGATTTTGGCTTGCTGTTGTTTGAGTGCAAACGCCTCTTCATCAGCTTTTAACTGAGCAAAAGCCGCCTTCTCCCTAGCCGCTTTCTCATCAGCAATTTTAAATTCGGCTTCTAATTTGGCGCGATCTTCTGGGGTTTTAGCCGCGTCAAGTTGTAGCTGTCGCTCAATCTCAAGGCGACGTTGCGAGAATTGGGACTCAGCAGCTAACTTTTCTTTATTTTGTTGAGCATCAAAAGCCCTTGATGCGTCTTGCTGTTGCTTATCAAAGGCGGCTTTTTGCGCTTGCTGTTCGGCATTGAAAGCGCGTTCAGCATCCTGCTTAGATTTTTGATACGTCGCATCCTTGGATTTTTCGTCATCATTAAAGGTGCGTTGCTCTGCCAGCAAGCCTTTTTCAAAGCGCTCTTTATCAGCTTTTTGGCTTGCTTCAAAATCGCGCTTCTCATTGTTGAGTGACTTTTCAAAAGCTTGTTTTTCAGTTTGGGATTGCCTCTCAAAATCGCGACTTTGATTTTTGGATTGGCTCTCAAAATCACGCGATCGCAACTTTGCTTGATTATCGTTAGCTCGTTTTTCAGCATCAATCCGAGATTTTACCGCCACTTCAACATCTTTCTCAGAACGCGCGATCGCTACATTGGCAGTGGCTTTAGTTTTGCCTGTGGCAATTAGATCCTCAAGTTCTTTCTTCTCTTTTTCAGCTAATGCGATCGTCTTTTTACGAGATGCAATTTCAACTTGACGCGATGCTTCTAACTCAGCATTAGGGGCTTTTTGGGCTTCGATTTGCGCTAGCTTTTCTTTCTCAGCATTAATTTGGTCTTCAGTAAGTTTGAGTGTCCCTTTTTCTTTCCGAATTTGTTCATCAGTAATCGCGCCGCCTTTCGCTCTGACAGCTTGCAATGATTGGATCTTAGAAATTAGTCCAGAGGTCTGATTTGATAGCTGTTGACCTGTCGCTACATTTTCTTCAACTGCTGCATTATATTCTTTTAGCTCAACTGTCTTATCACTAAGGAATTTCGCAGCCGCGATCGCCCCAATAACAGCAACTAATGCTCCAAGGGGAATTAAAGCAGCAGTGGCAGAAGCCGCAAACCCTCCCAAAGCTGCCGATGCTGTAGCTGTTGCTGTTGCATATGCTCCTTTAGCTACGGTTGCTACTTTAGTGAGAGTAACTTCTGTAGTGAGAACACCATTAGCAAGAGCAATAGCTCCACTCAAGCTAGTAAATGATCCTACTAATGCTGGGACTATAGCCGATGCAATCCCTACAGCCTGACCAATAGCTCCAAAAGCTAATGCTACGCTTGTACTTAAACCTACAAGCCCAATAAATACGCCTAGGGTTTGCTGTATAGGCGCTGGTAATTGAGTGAAAGCAGCGATCATCGATCGGGTTGCTAATACAACTTGATTCGCAATAGGAGCAACAGTTTTACCCAAATCTACTAGGCTGTCTTTTAATTGGTTCTCAGCAGATTTTTTAGGATCGATTTGAGTTTCAAATTGTTTATTTAGCCCTGCTTGAGCATCCTTAACTTGAGTGATGCCACTAGCAAGAGAAGGAGTGATCGCCGCCGCTTCCTTGGCATTAAATCCAAGTCTTTGGAGTCCTTCAGCCGTGCTTATACCTTGCGATTGCAATTGTTTAAATAGGGCATTCAAGCCGCCTGTTTTGATCGCCGCTTCATCAAAACTTATCCCGATCTCTTGACCCTTGCGAACGAGATCGCCTGTGGATAAATCGTTGATTACCTTGTTGAGAGCAGTTAATGAGGTTCTAGAATCTGCACCCTGCTTAGCTGCATTACCAAGAAATCCTAATAGGTCATTGATTCCGACACCAGCGCTCGAAGCAGTGACCGCGATCCGCCCAATTTGCGGCGCTAATTCTCCTACGCTTGTACCAGCTACCCTAGCTGTAGCGGCTAGTTGAGCCGTCACATTATCCGCTTCTTTTGATGGCAGATTGTAAGCCTTGAGAATATCGGTAGTCGCTTCTAAAGCCGTGTTGAAATCGGTATTTGTGGCGATCGCGAGTTTCTGGGTAGCGCGTAAAACATTGATATTATCTGCGGTATCTCGATAGCCCTTTTGAGCAACTCTCGCAGCATTATCAAGTAATTCCGTAGCTGATACTTGGTTCTTAAGTTCGCCGCCTAAAGTTTTGACCGCAGCGCTTAGCCCTGTGATATCTGTCGCCTGCGCCGCCGCGTTACGCTGAGCTTTTCTAAATTCCCCAAACGCTTCTAAACTAGCGCTCTTAAGCTCGTTTAGCTTGCCTACTAATTGCCCTAATGCCTGTGCTTGCAACTGCGATTTTAGGAGCGATTCGGGGTCAACCTGTGGTTTAACTACTACCTTATCGACTTCATTAAGCTTTGCTTTTAAATCCGCTAATTGCTTTAGAGCATTATTTTGCTTCAGTTGGACATCTGGAGTTAGCTTTTGTTTTGAGAGGTTTGCTAACTCGTTATTTACTGCTGCGATCGCCTTGGTAAGCTCTGCTTTAATCTGTACCGCAGTTTTATTTGATGCATTCTCCACACCCGCAAACGATTGATTAAGCCCTGCTACCGATGCAGTAGCAGTCTTGATCGCTGGTGAAATTTGGTCTTCACCCTTGAAAACAATCGTTGCTGTCTTATCTTTTGCCATGCTCTGCAAAATAATGCAGAGCATGGATTTTGACAAATGTTAGCTATGATCAGGAGTTAATTCAAGTAGAAGTTTGCATAAGGCGATCGCGGGATTATTCAAATCCTTTTGCCTATTAGTATTACCAGAATATGCAATGTATTGTTTTGCCCCATTTGGCATTATTGGCAATCGAGTTAATTCAAACTCAATATCTAGATACTCAAAAACTTTTACGATCGCATTCAAATCGCTCGTATAGTCAGGAACAAAGATCCCTAATTCTGGATGCTTTTCGTTAGTGCCTTGAAATACTTTTTTAGGCTTTTCAGTTTTTGGGTTTGGGTTCCATTCTTGAATGTTTTTCCATCCTGCGATCGCAGCTACAGCTAGATTTAGTTCAAGTAGAGGATCGGCGATCGCGTTATCAATCTTCGTCATCTTCACAGTCTCCATAAAATTTACGTTGGATCAAGTCGCTACCACCCATCTGCTTATACTTTCGCGCCGCCGATCTTTTGTTATAGCGATCGTCGTCTGATTGCGATGAGATTGGAATTACTACGGGTTTCTTGGGTCTGCTCATAATTTCGCGATCGCCTCTAATACTAAGTAACCAACTAAATCAAGTTTTGCATCTTCTAGATCGTCGCCTTGGGCGCTTTTGATGCGTGAAAGTTTATCATCCATCCTTACCGCAATTTGCTCTAATGGTGCAGCTTTGCTAAATACTCTCACAGGCTCTAGCGCTGAGTTGCCATACTTGCGATTTTTATCAAGTAACATTTCCCGAATTGTTGCTAGTACCATGTCTAGCTTTTGTTCAAAGTCCATTAGCTCACTCCTGTACTGCCAAAACCAGCCGAGCCGCGATCGCTTTCTTCAAGTTCATCGCTTTCTATCAAGTTAGCTGTGTAGAAAGGAGTGACGACAATTTGGGCAACGCGATCGCCTTTCTTGATTGTAAATGCCTCTTTACCGAGATTGATTAGAATCACCCCAAGCTCTCCACGGTAATTTGAGTCAACAGTACCAGGAGTATTCAGTACCGTAATCCCATGCTTAAGAGCTAATCCCGATCGCGGGCGCACCTCGATCTGACAATAATCAGGCAGTTCAAAAGATAGTCCTGTGGGGATAAGAGCGCGATCGCCTGCTTCAATCACACGATCTCCGATTGCGCTAATGTCCATGCCAGCATCATTTTTATGCAGATACTTAGGGAGGATCGCGTCATCGGTTAGGCGCTGTACTTTGATATTCACGGGTTTATTCACTTACTTCAAATCCTTTGCCAATAATCTCATATGCTAAATCTTCATCAGGATAGCTCTCTACTACCCTTTGCTCAATGGGGCGATCGCTATTCTCTTTCGATTTCTGCATCAAAATACTTTGGTGCAATGCATCAACTTTCTTCAAAATTCCAAGAGCTGAAAAGCGATGCATTTGGATTAAGTCGCAACCAACAAAGCTAGAGTCATCTAGCACATAGCCGCTAGTTTCCCAGTGCCTAGCGATGAAGATTTGTTCCAGTAGTTCGTAGTTACTAGCGATCGCCTTAAGGTCAATTCCTTTTTTTGATGGGTCGTCACTTCGATGCATCAGACATACAGCCTCTTGCATCTTCTCCCAGATTTCGGGCGTAGAAAATGTTTCACCACTGCCAAAGGAATTAGCAAACCAAGCCGCCTGTATTTCGATTATTAACGTTTGCAGTCTATTTAGTTTTTCATGCTCAATGCATGGGATGGGGATTAGATCTGTAAGTATATTCATTAGACGTATTGGATTAAGGACATCATAGCGGTAGTCAAATTATGGATCTTAAACTTGCCTGATTTGCAAGCATCAATAATTAGAGATGCAGCTAATTTAAAATCGTCAGGGTGATTGTTTCTGAAGTCAGTAGGATCAACCCATATCAGTATTTTGCGCTCCTCCTCAATCCAACTCAAATCATTAATACATTCTGCAAGAGCGTCCCAATTATGCCCAAAGTAATCAGGGAAATCCATCGCAAGGGCGATCGCCTTAAAGAACGATTCTTTATCAGCGATCTTGCTTCCATCAAGGAAGAAATATCTAGTTTTAGGTACAATATCTATGGTCATTCTGGCTAGTACAGTAGCTGAGTGATTAGGGGTCGCGTTCATCGCGGCTTCGACAATATTCTATCACTTCTGCTAGTATAGAAACTCCATGCTAGTGAAGTCTATTAAAGCGCCTCTCTGTGACAATTGAGAGCGCTTTTTTCATGCTATATTTTATTAGAGATTGAAAATAGACTATGTGGAAATGCGACTCAGTTTTTGATTGTGGATGTTTTTGAGAACTAGGGCGGCGCTATGCGCCGCTTTTTTATTGGAAGAATTATTGCTGTAAATTCTGATCACAAAAATAGTGCTTGACAAATAGTATTTAAGCGCTTAATATTGTTTACATCAGGTCAAACACACCCGCAAACGCCGCTAAACCTGATAGCGGTACTCAGTTAAAGAGGGGCTGAGAAAAAAAATGACTGCTCAAGAATTAGTTGATAAGCTGCAATTGAATGGCAGCTATGACGGAAATACTATTTTGGCGTTAAGTCAAAAGAAAATCGATCAACTTCTTGATCGATTCGATCCCGACGAAGACGCATTAATCCACATCTCTGCTGTTGGTTATTCAATCAATCATGGCAAGGGCGGCAGTCGTGGCATTAGCTACGAGTTTTGAGGTGAGTTTATGACCAGACAAAGCAGAGAAGAATTGTGGGATGATGATGATTTTCAACCAATGAGATTACTGGGTAAAGGGTCAGAAGCCTATAAAGCCCCTCTTCCGCCTTCTCAGGCAACAATTGAGTTGAATAATCGCCTTGGATCTGAAGCTCAAAAACTTGACAGTATTCGTAGATTGCACCGTCAAGTCTTGACCGATGAGTTCCCACACCTCAATCCATTAACTCACGTTTTGGACAAATACGACACTGTTGAAAAAATCCGAGAGTATTTAACAAAACACTCTGAGAAGATTGAGCAACTAAAAAAGCCTGTCCTAAAAAAGCCCACCCTAAAAAAACAATAATATGAATCCAATCATCATCACTGCAACAGAAAACGACAAATACACTCTGGTAGATATTGCCATCGAAGGAGGTACTTGCGAACCCGCAGACATCAAGTCTCTCGCTATCCCCACCGTCAAAGGCAACAAAGGCGTAGTCCTCAATGGTCGCGCCCCGATATGGGTGTTCGGAACTTTGATCCACCACTTCCACGCTACCCATTGGGTAGCGACTAACGACCCGCGTCAAGGCGGTGCGATCGTGGTTGAGTCCCATAAATCAGGTGTAAGCGTTGGTGATATCATCCCTTTGCCCTAGCCCTACAGGAACGCCGTCCTGTAGGTAGACCACGAAGCAGCGATCGCTACGCTCAATTAAATCTACGCCTACCAGTAGATTTAATTGAAAGATTAAAGGCGATCGCTCTGTCTGAAGGATTTGTTACTCAAATAGGAAAACATAAAGGAGAGCCAAATATTAGCGGATGGCTTATTAATAAATATCGATAGATCTGTTTATGAATTAAACACCTTGCTCATATAATCCTTATTCCAATCATCAGCAAGCCATTCTTTAAAGAAATACTCTTTATTTTGCTCGTTAATTAGCTGCTCAATAGGGCGGCTTCTCTCGACGTACCTATATAAGAAATGGCTGATCTGTGTCTGCGTGAGTTGATTCACTAAGCTAATCGCTTGATCGTAGCTACCTAGATCAACAGCTAAATCTGCAAGATTATCCATAAACGGATCGCCACTTGTCTTAAACTTCAGTCGTTTATATGCAGGATCAATATCAAGGTGAGGTCTATCCTTTTGCGCTTCTTCGCATGGCTCAAATTTATTAAGCTCTATCAGGTCACGGGTAAACAGATTTTGCAGCAATTCATAGTCTGAAGCGATCGCCCTCAAGCTAAGCGTAGAGCTATGCAGAGCTAATATTTCTTGTAATAGGCGATCGCCTTCGTGTGCAATATATTCCCCAATTTCATATTGGTGTTGCTCTAATCGTTCGAGCAGATGTAGAAACAATACTTTAAACTTTTGCGATCGCGCATAGCTTACAGGCTCGATTGTGGTGATGTAGCGATCGTGTGAGTAGATTTGAAGCATAAGCACAAAAAAGCAGTATCCATAGGATAGGATACTGCTTTTTTGTTTAGCCTAGAGAGAACTCAACGGCATTCGTAATAGCAGGAATAGAAAAGGTAGAAGAGTTCTATTTCTGTGTGACATTTTGTTATCTATATACTAGCATCGAGCTAAGCGATTTGGATAGATCAACTGGAATCCACCAGTGACCCTAAAGTTAAGACTGATTTCACCGCCACCAAATTCAAACTCTGCATTCTCGGTAAGGTTCGCAGACACGCTATCAAAGATAAAGTGACCAACATCCTTATTGATATTCACAAAGAAGATATCAGCAGTGTAATCCACTTGCGGCGTAGTGCTTAGGTAGTCAGAGTTTGTAGAGTCGTAGGGGACGTAAAAAGTGACGTAACGACGCGCCGCCACAACATCAGTAGAAAACAATAACGCGCCGTCCGCACCTTGCGCCCAACTATTAGGGGTAGCAGCGTTAAACGAGCCGAAAGTCTGCCTAGTCAACTCAAACTCTCTACCCTCATTAGTCAGGTAATAGGCGTAAGAATTGGTATTGTTAGCCGTCGCTCCAAATCCACTGTAGCCGCTGGTAGAAGCAGCATAAGAGCCTGTAGTAACTTCGATGGATTTAGCAAAAGCAGTAGTTTTAGTACCGTTTGCTAATTCCAAACCAAAGAACGCCGCCAAAACTTCCTTAGTTTTACCTCCATAGGTAAAGGAAAGAGTCGGTTTGCGTTCGTTTACATAGCTATCGCTGACAATCTGTTCACCTAAGCAGTTTACTGATGTGATTTCAGTCTCAGTTATGCCACTGTTATATGTGCCATTGGAAGGGGCTGCGATCATCAATGGACGGTTAAGCGAGGGATTTGCAATGTTTTTGGTTTTCAGAATTACTTGGGTAATCCCCTGAACGCCATTATTAATAAGTTTTGCCATTGTTTAAGGCTCCGATAAATTGAGTAAAAATTAGGATGCAAGAGTATCGCCAGCCGCCGTGTAGATTGTTGGCAACATGACTTGATTGTTGGTGTAAGTTGTTTGTCCGATCTGAGTGCCAAGAGCGATCGTGAAAGGTGCAGTAGTTGCACTGGCTAGATTCGTAGGGTCATACGTGTCGTCGTAATTTGCGGGGTATTCATACTCTCTAACCGCAATTTTCCATACGCCACCTGTAAACTCTGGTGTATGGGTAATTCGTTTAAGCAATCGGACTGCACTATTGATCGTTGCGTAGTAATCAATAATGTTTCGCGTTGTATCTTCAAAAAGCCTTGCTGTAGGAGTCAGCGTTCTACTAATCGTGATCGCAGGGGTCACGCTATTAGCAATTCCTGTAAGTGCCATAAAATCAAACCTTAGCTAAGGGTATTTCCTGCAAAATAAAGCAGAGGTTTAGATTTGGCAAATTAAAAGAGGTTGTAGCAAATTTGCTACAACCTCGAAATATAACTTTTATATAACTTTTTCCTTTAAGCTAAATTTAGATCAATGCTCACGACCTCTATCAAGTCTGAGTCTTCAAACATAAGCGGTGCTGCATCTTTAAGATTGATAATCGCTTGCTGACGAGTATCTCCAAATGAAGAGAGATAATTTAACTCGTTGCAAGTAGCAGAGAAAGCTTCAGCTTCATGATCCCACTCAATTAAAATTTGACCTTTCGGTCCTGATTGAATATGCAACGCGATCGCCTCTTTGATATTCGCGATCGCAGCATCCTTAGTCTCACCCCGACTCACGCACCCGATAAGGCTAGGCACTGAGGCGCAGAAAATACCGTCTTCATTTTGAGAAATTAATACTAAAAAGTCCATTTTTTTAAGCCGAAAGAGTAAATTTAAGTCGTCCACCCGCACTATTCCCGATCGCCGTGCGGTATAGATAATTCCAATCAAGGGAATTTACGTCAAGCTTTAGCCCACTGCACTGAGTTTGGGAGAAATAGTTAACGAGCAGATTGATGATATTTGAATCATTATGCTCCTCAAATACCCAAGCTAATACCCTTGGCACATCGTACACATCGCCATAATTTGAGAGCAAATATACAATCTCCCAAAATTCACGGCGATCGCCTCCATAGCCTTTCCCACCTGTGCGATATATCAATAGCAGGGGAAACTTATCGGTAGAGTTAAAATCGCCTAAGTAGCTGACATCTTCTACCACAGTAATCGCAGCATCTAACGCCTCCCCTGCTTCGTTGAGGCGATCTTTGAGGTATTCCCCTAGGTTCTCTAAGTGATGGTCAATTGGTGCTGTCATTTTTATTTTTATGATATATTGATTTTCTGCGATCGCTTATCTAGGGTATAACCACGCCCGAACCTAGTTGATAGGCGATCGCATCCATAGCGGTGTGGAGGAGTGGCTACCTCGTGGGTCTCATAATCCCAAGATCACTGGTTCGATCCCAGTCACCGCCATTAAGTCTCACCCGTCAAAATATAATTCTCAATCGCCTTCTCAACCAACGTACTAAGCGAATCAGTGTGAGCTAAAAAGGGGCGCGTATTGTTGTTAAATCCTTGGGGTAAGTTTGTGCCAAATTCAATAAAATCGCTACCAGCTTGAAAAAAATTTGCGGCGCTTCGCGGCGAAAATGTTGTAGCTGAACTAGATTGCAGTGAGTTTAGTAATGCGCCTGTATCTCGCAATATCTGACCATTGCGCCGCCTTCCACCTCTTGCATTGAGAGTAGAATCTTTTAGCCTATCCCATGCAAAACCATTGGATGCAGTGCCGCCTGATTCCGTGCGAGGTGCATTTGCAAAAACGTCATCGGTGTAGCTGCTAATTACGAGCGCGACAAGGCTAGCTACAGGTTTTAGATCTGATGCGCGATCGCTTATGCCTTGCAATTCCGTTAAAATAATATCTATTGCTGAATAATCAATACTGATAAATCGCGACATTATGAAGCTCTCCGATGTCTCCCTACATACTAAGGTAAAAGCAAATTACGTGACACGCGATCGCGCAACGATGATCGGCGAAATTGTCAGCGAAGAAATTAAAAAGCCAGCAAGCGGGGGACAGTTTCAAGTATTGGTGCAATATGAGAGAGAGTCATCGCCTCGATGGGTAGCAGGGGGAAACCTCGTTAAGATTACTTGGTAATACAAGTATCAGTCCATCGCTTCTCAGCAAAATCGCGCTCATCTTGAGTTTTTGCTTCTAGCATTTTAGTAAGCAAGATATCGCAGCTTGATACGGGTTTGGGGCGTGTGCTTATGTAGATTCCAGCGATCGCGCCTGTGGCTGCTAATGCGATCGCGGTAATGAGGATGACTTTTTTGCTCATGATATTTTTGTGGTGTCGTAATTAATTACGGTAGCAGAAAATTACAAAAAGAATTTTTTATAAAGCTCATTAACCCGTCTATTTTGTTGTTGAGCTTCTAGTAACTGCATTTGCGATCGCCATAATAACCGCAACCCTTCAATTTCTATTCTTGCATGTTCAGATGATTCTGCTATAACCTTGTCAATTCGCAACCCATCTAGTCGTTTTTGCTCAGCAATTAACTCGCTTTCTGTTGGTAGTTCAAGAGACATAGTTTAGAGGCTTGGCGGGTTTTGTTGGTTTTATTTTAGCTTAGGCGGCTTTATCTTTCCACCATGCATCAAAATCCTTAACTGGGAAAATATTGCTTGTTGTTTCTTTGATGAGTTTTAAAGGCTTTCTCAAAATGAAATTTTTTAAAACCGTAGTTGCTTTACGGTAATCATGCATCCGTTTAGTTGATCCGTTATTTAAACGCATGGCGACAAGGTTTCGCTCTTTAAAATACAAGTTACGGAGAGATATTGCGGCTGAATCCTCTTCAGCATTGGCAGACACAGGGAACCCAGTATGCAAAACCTTCAAAAACTGTTCCAGCCTCAAATGATTTTCAGAGTAATAAGCTTTTGCAACAGGAGCCAAAAAAGGAGCGTAAGTAATTCGACCATTAGCGTTAAACCTTTTGCAGGCAAACTCAATAGCATCAAAATGCTTTTTCAAGGCTTCAACTTGATCAAATTTAGAAAGAGAGGGAGGCAGCCCATCAGAATCAAATCCAAAAAAGCAGCAATTCAAAATAGAAAGATGTATAGACGTTACGGATAAACCCTCAAGACTTGCCAAATTGACTGAGGATCTAGGCATTCCCATGTCAATCCCATAGATCGCATTACTAGGCAATCCTCGGATAACTATAAAATCAATATTGCACCCCGACTTAGCAACAGCTAGAAGCCTGTGCTGTCCGTCAATCAGAAACCCTTCTGAGCAAAATGATATTGCAGATCCAAGGCTCCACTGTCCTGACTTCATCGCCTTAGCATATCTATTCACCACCTTTTCAGACGGTCTCCTTTGGTTCCCAATCATCAAATCAAGCCAAGTTTTAGCGACTGAAGGCGTGACTGTGACTACTTCTGAGCTGATAATTTTAGAAGCAGTTGATTGCAAGCTATCAGGATTTTGAGATAATTGACTCATTGGTATATACCTTGAATGTTTTGTGAGCTAGTCGTTGACGCGACTAGCTTTATTTTTGCACAAAATAAAGATAGTCGTTGACGCGACTAGCTTTATTTTTGCACAAAATAAAGATAATTTGATCAATAGATATTTACCGCCATCCTTTTTGTAGCGGCGCTAATACGCGATTGTTAGGATCAAGATTTGGGTCATCAATCATCTTCTGATGTGCGGGATTAATCCTAGGGAGTAGAACTGATATCGTTGAGCGGCAATTAAAATGTAAACTAGGACGAAATTTATCTGAATCTGCGATAGGGAACACAATCCCGTTGCGAGTTTTGCAAATATCCGTCACGCGATCATCTGCGATCGCTAAAAACCTACAGTGAGTTGCGAGCGATGATTGCTTAAAAGTCTCAACCCTCGACTGAGAGTAAGCATTAGTAGTTTCAGTTCGAGATATCGTAGCCGCCCTTGCCTGACTCACGTTCAGGGTATCTTGAATCAATGCATTTACCTGTTTGGGCGGCATTGGATAACCCGTATCAGGTTGCGTGATCATGCTCTGTGAGAGATTATTCTTAACCCGTTCCAATATCTCTTTGGAGTAATCACCCGCGATCTTCAAGTTGCGAGAAAGGATCGCTTTGACCGATGCTTTGGGGCGATCAAATACTGAAAATGGTTTAAGGTCAAATATCTGTTTGATTAAATCTGATACTTTCGCATACTGTGCAGAATTATATTTCTGTGGGATAGCCGCCCTAAGTTCTTTGATCGCGTCCTTACTCCCAGACTTATAGCCTTTATCCCAAGTCACATTAAGCGTTTTGGCGATATCAGGAGCTAGATCCCAATTGAGTTTCGCAATCTCGCTTAACGATTTTCCTTGTGCTTCCTTCTTCAACTTCTTGACAGCCGATCGCGTCGCGTCGTTCATGGCTTTCAGCGTTGCGAGTTCGATGCTATCCATGCTGCCAATAATTTCATCAATTGGCATGAGATCGGGTGCATCGCTATATCGGAATGTGCCGAAAACTGAATCAAATAGAGCGCTGGTCATGGGGCGATCGCTGGTAGATATGCCCTATATTGTACGCGATCGATTTTGTCAAATTAAAAATCAATCTTAGTCCCCCCAGTTCGCATCCCCACTACAGGGGCGCGATTAGTAGCACCGATACTCACACCGATCGCCACTTCGCCATCGATATAGCTAGCCATCAATGCATCAAGTTCTTTTTGCCCTTGCGTACAGAATTGCGAAAGGATTCTCCCGCTTTCGTCTGACGGCTCCATACCTGTGTAATAAATGCCAAGAACCTCACACACAGTAAGGTTGATCGTAATACTAGCAAGCAATTTCTTGGCGTTCTCATCAGTAAGATTTAGAGGGACTTTATACCTCTCTTTGAGGCGCATATTAATACCGCCCTCAACTCGACAGGCGATCGCTTCTACATCAGGGGAGGGAATCACGCCGCGCCCATAAGCTGTTTGCGTCCCGCCCATTTGCAAACGTGGTTTCAAAACCACATTTATTTCTTCAAGTGTTGTAAATTGCAATGACATTTTCTATCTCCTAAATAATCAAAAAGACCATATTGTTACCAGTAACAATATGGTCTTTTTAGCAAGGGTTTGCCTCAACGCTAAAGATAGTGGTTAACCTTGCTATGTCTATATTCTAAACGACTTTTCGGGCAGCAATATAGCGAGGATCGCGAACTACTGGTACAAAGTTGGCGACGGCTGTAGTCCAGTAACGGTGTGGAACATCGTCTGTTTTTTGACCATTGACCACGTAAATACCAGATGCTAAACGGTTCTCAATGGTAGGGACAAACCCGCGCTCGATATAGCCATCCCATCCAAAGAAGTAGTAACCAGTATTAGCCCCTACTGCGAGATAGAATTTATCACTGATAGTAGCGTTAGCTTGTTCTTCAGAGTATTTCGCATCATTGATGATGACTTCAGCCCCTGTATTAGGGTTAACACGTTCGGCGATCAACTCTTTGACCATGTTATCGCTTAGAAATACACCTGTAAGATCTTGCGATGTAGTGCCACTCCCACCAGTGCGAGTAAGCCAAGCGATCTTTGCTTCATTACTCGCAGCAACTTGCCGCAATTGGGCGCGATGCATTGAGATGTTATCAGGGAATTTACCAAGGGTATTGTAGACAGTCTCAGCGTGAGATTCTAGGTTAGCCAATGGTGTGCAAGTAGTTGGAGCGCTCCATAAAGCGCCGCCCGATAGAGCAGATGGGATATGTCCACTGGTTACGGGATAGCTGACGGAAAAACTGCCCTTAGAGATAGGATCGGTAAATGTGCAACTACCAGTAAGAGCGATGTCCATAGCCAATCGCATCGACTTATCGTAAATCGAAGGGACTAGATCGGCGATCGTGCCGAAAAAGTAATCTTCGATCGCTTGCTTTAGTTCAGTCGATAAGCCGCCTTGCTGCAATTCAATTAATTGCTTTTGATCGCGTTCATTCCACTGGTATTTTTTCCCGATCTTGCAGTTCCCCAATAGCTCCTCATTGAGAACCATTTGGGGACGGCTTGGAGGTACTTCTGCATCTTCGGCGATAATCGTCGCTAAGGTCGGACGGTGTACGACCATGCGATTGATTAGGATGGTGCGACTAGGATAAGAGGTAGCAGGAATAAGGCGATCTAATCGAGAGCGATCGACAGGATTACGCAAGCGCCAATCGGTTTGATCTACAGCCGTGCGCCATACATCCTTATTCTCGCGACGTTCTAGAAATTCATAAATTGAAGACATGGTTTAACCTCGCTGAACTGGGGTGATTTGGGGTAAGGCTGTATTTAGCGCTGCATCCCAGTAAGGAATTAGCGAAGTGTAAATATCAGCTTCGCGATAGATCGCCACATCATTAGTTAGCGAATCTAAAAGCGTTTGAGTGCTAGCGACTAGCAGCTTTTGAACAGTTAAGCCCAAAATATCGCTAGGCTTAACCGCTACACCGATCGGCGCTCCGATTGGTTGGTTTACTGCACTGCTAGCAGCTAGGGTAATTACATTGGTAGTGGTATTGATAGCGGTTGAGGCATGGATAGAAGCGATCGCAACATTCTCTTGCATGACCGCAGCGCTAGCTGTAGAAGTAACACCACCTCCTGTAACACTGGTTGCAAAGGTGTAAGGCAAGCCAGTTTTGCTATAGAAGTAGACAACTGCACCTGATGCGATCGCAAGTACCTTGTCGCTAGCTGCACCTGCATTAATGAACGCTGCAAAGCTTGTAGCGGTGAGGGTTGCTGTGGTATCACCGCCAACCAAGGTATAAGTGAGGGCTTGACCTTGCAGAGTGAGGGTGATTGTATTCCCAGTGGCAACAGTACCCGCAAAAGTGAGAGTGGCGTATGGTCGAGCGATTACGAGAGCTTCACTGTTTTTAAAGATCTTCGCATCGGCTACAGTGACAGTACTATCACTAGTAGTAAGCGCCGCCGCTACGGTTGTGAGTGGCAATACACGCACAAAATCAGAAGCAGGGATATTTGCAATTACAGCACCCGCTTTGACAAATTTCGCACCATCGGAATCAGATTGCAGAAAAGATAGATCAAGAGTCCGAGAGATCGGCGCTTCATAATCATTGGTTGCAAGGATATTAATATCCTCATCAAACCCAGTAAAAGTATCAGTTCTTAAAGTTGTAGGCATTTATTCAAGTTCTCCTTAGTAAGAAACTTTGGTTACAGGAATTGCAGAGGCGCGATCCTTTACGGCTTTTTGCTCAGCTTCTGGGCGCTCTGGTACTTCCTGATTGAGTAAAGGTGTCGCGCCATAGACTGAAGGAGCTAAGCGCGGGTCGGGCGTGACGTGTGCATCGAGATAATTGAGGAAGCTTTCAAGAGGATCGCCAGCGATCGCCGCCTGATAATTAGCAAAAGCTTGATCGCCCTCAAATTTGGTTTTGTATTCTGCGGGGGACAGCTTGCCATTGCGAACTAACTCACTCGCTTTATCTTTTAGTGCTGAAAACTTGAGAGTATCTTGATTGTCTTTTTGAAGCTTTGCTAATTGAGATTGCAACGCCTCAAAGTCAGCAGCACTATAGGTTTTAGTTTTTTCTGTCATTGGTTTTTCCATCATTACGATAGGGATTTCTTCTGGATCTGGCTTGGGTAAATGTATTGAGTACAAATATCCGTTTAGATCGTCAAGAGCTTTTTTGGTCATCTTGGATCGAGGTTTAGGTAGCTCAGAATCAGTAGCATTTTGCAATTCGTACAACACGTTACTGAATGAGTAGAACCCTTTCCAAGTCTTATCCATAGCCATCATTTGTTCTTCTGATGGCATGGAGCCTTTACGCATTTCTGCTTCAAAGCTAAACGCATATTTGTGAATGTCATCATCAATAGGCATAGGTTCCCCAGAATAAATATGAGCTTCTTTTACCGCCCCCCAAGGTACAGCAGACACCTCATAGATCGTGCCTGTGTTTCCTGACAAAATAATTCCTATAGATAGCTCTTTAAGCAATCCTGATTGATATTTCTCAATCGCTTTCTCATCGCGAATTTCAATGCCATCATTAAAAACTGCATATTTGCCGATAGAACTGCGATCGCTATTTTCTGGGAGGTCAAAGTCAGTAATTTCTCTGGCTGTAAATTTACCTGTTACTGATCCAATGCGAGATTTTTGGCTGTACTCATGATCATTGAACAACTTAATTTCTTCTGTTTGAGCATAAGCATTTGAAGTCTCAACGATCGCATCTATCAACTCCCTTGTATAAGTAGTTGTCACGCCTTCGCTATCAGTGATCTTGCCCTCAGTCAATAGCAAAGCAGGACGCACCAAAACGCCGCACTCATCGAGCGCTGTGTTTGATTCGCGATAGTACCTATGGATCTGCTTTTTCATATTCTCTGGAAAATAATGCAGGCTGCTATTTTTTGCAACTTCTGAATCTGGATAGCCATAATCGATCAGCCATCCATCCTTTTGTTTTGTCATTTCAAATTCAAAAAGTTCTTCTTTGAATTGCCTAACTCCAACAAAAACACCAGTGATTTTATTGTCATTGATCTCATAACTGCGAATTTCATTAGCACGCTCAGATCTAGCGCCGTTATTAGTAAAAACAAAGTTAATGCTTTCTAAAAGTTGTGCTTTTACAGCTTCTACACTTAGCTTTTTTTTAGCCATTTTATTTAGGTTGAACTTACATAGCCTTGCATAAACTTATTAAACCAATCATAAATATCTTGCGAGTTTTCTTGAGAATCAACCCAATCAATAATTTGGGTTTCTGTTTTGCCGCTATCGATCATTTGATTAATTTGTGTTATTTGATCGTCTTTAATTTTCATTTTGTAAAATGCCCTGCTTCTTTCAGTGCTTTAATCTCATCCAAGGTAATAGGGATGTTTTTCCCCCCTGAAACAATTGAATACATTTCGCCTTTGCTTGAACGAGGCGAAAACCCCGCCTTTTCGTAGAGTTTCGCTCTTTGATCCCCAAACCCATCATCTTTATGTGGAGTATTGGATAATATTGTTCCTTCAGGTGCTTGCTTTACATATTCGCGAACGTGTTCACGACTTGCTAAAGCAAGTTTTAGCCCTTCTTTCCCCTCTATTGAGCTGCTTTTATCTAAATTATCGTTGACCACAATAATTACATCTTGAAAAGTCGGGGGTGGTTCTACTCCAGATCCCATTTTTTGTTCTAATTTCCCGTTAGGCGACACATAAGTTAAAATTTCGTTATCTCCTATTTTTGTCGTTTTGTCCCAAAGTTCTCCCTCGGACGAGTTAAGCGATGGAAACTTATCAGTCAAAGACGGCTCAGCCTTTTCCGCCCCTGCTTCTAAATTCTCAGGATCGGCGATCGCGTCAAGGCTAGCTGACACATTAGAGGGTAATTTAGTCCTACATTTCTTACTTGCAGAAATACAGCCAATCCCGCACGGTATGCCCTTAGTACAGTTTTTTGCTTTGTATTGATGCGTGTCTGTTGCCATTTCGCTTCATTTCTTCACTTACTCGCGAAAATAAAGCAGAGCGATGATTTTGGCAAATCAAAAATATTTTTGATAGGCTATTGACAATCTTTTTATAGTGGCGTAATATTTTATTTATAGACACACAAGCATTAAGGACAGATAAAAAACATGGCTAACTTAAACGTAGATTATCCCGCCTATCCATCAATTGAGTTTTCCGAAAAAGATTTTTCTAATAGCCTTGGTAGTTATTATGCTTACAAAAAGATTGCTCAACCAATCAAAGGAGTCTGGGAAGCTGACGTTTTTTATAATCAAGGCGAATTAGTTGACAATGCAGGATGGGCATTCTTTTTAGTTAATGGGGTTTTTCAAAAGCTTTCTATAGCAAGTTGCAGAAAACTTGCTGACGGTAATTACAATCTATGCGTTTGCATTTAACCACCCCGCGCACATCAGGGGCTTTACCGCCCCTCTCTACACATTTACTAAGAGCAAAAGACTATGACAACCAATACAGACATCAAAACTCGCATGAGCTATCAACACATCGCTGAAGTCCTAGCTAACAACATTACGGACAGTTCAGATATTGACGGTGATGTGCTGGCTGAACTGCTTGATCTCCCAGAGCTAGTTTTGTTGCAAAAGCAGATCGCTAAGGCGATCGAGCGTAAGGTGATTGGATAGTACAGATTATTTTTAGGAGATAGAGAGATGACTTACAAGCAAAAGCTACAAGCAAAACTCAATGAATTGATGACAGAAAGAGAAACAACCAGCGATCGCTATTGGATTGATCTTGAGATTGAATCCCTAGAAGAGAAAATCAAAAATGCCAGCACCTAACATCAACAATCCCCTTTGCGAGTATTGCCAGAAACCAATGAGTTTCAACCATACGCAGAAATCAGGGGCGCGAGTTTACCGATGCCGCCGAGGGTGCAAAAACGAGAATGGTAAAACGCCTACAGTAACGCTCAGCGATCACAAACGTGGTAGACCGACCAAAGGCGCGATCGCCATGACTCAGGCAGAATTTGACAAGCAATATCGCGAGAATAATCCTGAGAAATATCGCGAGATTCATAAAAAGAAACGAGCTAAGAAAAATAAGGAGAAAGATGAGAAAAAGCAAACGATGGAAACGCCGAAACCGAGCTAAAAACGTTGATTTATACAATGCCTTTAAGGAGCTAGAAACAACAGCTAGCGCTTTTAGTTACAAGATTGTAAAGAATCAGACTTTCGGCTTGGTGCTTCAAAAGATTAACGATTCTTGGTACACACTTATTTATGATTACAAGCGTCCAAGAGCTAACCCCACTCGCTAACCTTACCTAGCGCCATAGCCTGCGATCGCTGATTTGGCGCATAAATACTAATTGATTGCAGCAATGCGTATTTAACAGCATCCGCACGATCAGGCGATCGCCCCAATCGCTTCTTGATTTCCTTCTTCGATTCAATCGTCACCACGCCACCATCAATCGAAGCCCTGCGGATGCTGCATAACTCTGCTTTGAGCTTAGGATCGGGCGGTAACATCAGCGTGGGATTGTACTGAGGGTCTAAAGACTCCATAAGCTTCCATGCTAACATCGCATTCATATCTTTAAATCGCAGTAAGCCAGTGCGATCAGTAATTGGTCTACCGTTGCGATCAACAGCAGCGCCGCCGCCATTGATGGGCATTACAGACCATCCCATCTTTTTGCATGAATCGTAAGGGGATGATCCAACCCCAACTACATCGATATTTATTTGCGGATTGCCTATTCTCAGATTTTGGATAATGTCTCGCACTGCATCCCCATCTTCGACATATTTACCCTTGGTTAGATGCAAAGGCGCGATCCAGTCGTTAAATCGAATAGCGATCGCGGTTTCGTCATCACCGCCCCTCGATGGGTCTACTCCCATCGCTGACATATTCGGGCTTTGATTCTTGGTACGGTAGATGGTGAGAGCGTTGCCATAATCGAGCGATTTTGTACCCATGTAGGCGATCCAGCGATCCATTGCAGCAACGATCCAAGCGGTGGGAATTACTTGCAGATCGGTAGATTCGGTTACTCGCTGGAATAGCCCCTCTCTAAATCGCTTTCTTAGAAATTCTGGTAATGCGTCAAGCTGTTGATCGTAACCACGCTGCATCATCACGGGATTATCTTCGACCGAGCCGCTAACAAATGCACGCGATCGCGCCTTAATAATCTTTACCGTGCCATCGGGTTTAACCCATTTATACTCTGGTCGTGGCGGCATTTCCTTGCGATCTATGTACCCTTGAACTTCGGCGCGGCTTAACCGATATTCTCTAAGCTCAATGTCCTTATCTTCATCATTTTCAGTAATTGTTGCATACCAACAAATTCCCCCATCTTCGGCGGGATCTTCATGCTCTGGGTCAACAAAAGCGCCCCAAAAATCCATCACCCATTCCCCATCAACATTAGTAGGAGGGTTCCCCGTGGCGATTACACGCGATCGCACATTTGGATCGGCATGACGCGCCCAAATAGTAATAAACCTAAATTGCGACTCACTAAACTCCGTAATTTCATCAAAGAGCTTTGCCGCGTGATCTCTACCTTGATAATTTTCTTTATCCTTTTCGTATTGACATCCCCCGATCTCGATCGTGTTGCCATTAGCTAATCGCCATAAATGGGTCTGCTCGTTATAGCTATCCTTTTCATGACGCTTTACCCCTCTAGCAAATATGGCACGCGATCGCTCAATGATCGCCCTAGCCCGTGGGAACTCGCGCCGCAAAATTAATGAATTTGGATTATGCCCTGCTACTCCTAAGAGTAAATCCGTTTTGCCAGCCCCCGCCTTGCCGCCATAGAAAAGAATGTCAGCAGGGTGATGAAATGCGAACTCCTGTGGACTATTCGGGAATGGCTTCCAAGTGAAAGGAATAATTTTAGTCTTATCAGTTCTCGCTTCCCTGACTTGTTGCTGGGCTTTCTGCACTTTCGCTTGATGGCGCAAATTCGGCAATTGGAACTGCAACATATCCTCTATCTAATAACCATTTTTGTATATGTTCATCGCTGTACTCAAGCTTAGTTTTTAGCATCCTATCCAATGCCGCAATGTTTTCGCCTGTAGTTTTAAAATTATCAGGACGCTCAATAATTGCATCATAGGTAAGCTTAATAACATTGTTGATCATGTCCAAATCCGAGAGCGCTTTTTCTACCCTTTGGGCGATCACATTGTCCCTAACTTTGGCGGACACTTCGGCGGACACTTCGGCGGACACCTTGCGGACACCAGATCGCCAAAATTCTCTACTTGAACGCCTTTCGACTGTTTTCTTGCTAACCCCTAATTTGTCCGCTAGTTGCTGTAAGGTTACGCCCCCCGCTTCATATTCGGCACGGACAGCTACCCAATTTATAGGCTTTGGTTTTGGCGGTTTCGTTGGTTTTGGCACATTTTAAACCCATGACTCTCTACAGCGATCGCAAACGTCTCTAATATTCTCGTTCATTCCAACAATTCGCAGCTTACGATCCAAAACCATCGCAGGAAATTCATTGTAAAGCCGCCCGATCGCAACATGCAGAAATAGGCAAAGCGCAAAGTCAACGCCGCTAAAATCAACAATCGTCGCCTGGTAATTAGTCGTAATTTCTAAATACAAAATGGCAAAAAGGCGATCGGCTAAATCTTGCCTAATTGCTGTCTCTCCTGTGATTTCAAATACGTTGATCATAATTCCCTCTGTTTGCGGAAGTAGCGGCAATTTCGCTGATCATTCAGAATTTCCGAATTTCCTATTTAGCGGCAATTCCCCACGATCATTGGGGAATTCTATAATTTTGAAATTCCCCAATGATCGTGGGGAATTTCCTATTTAGCGGCAATTCCCCACGATCATTGGGGAATTCTATAATTTTGAAATTCCCCAATGATCGTGGGGAATTTCCTATTTAGCGCCATCAATGGACAGCATGTTGGACATAGGTGGGGCTCTATGGATAAATAGCCATTCCGCCATTTTCTAAAGTTGCCGCTTTAATTTCGGGTTTAACTTTATGGGTAGGGTTTGCCACTGGTTGAAACACCTTGATGATTCTACTTAACATCAAATGATGCTTAAGCCCTTTATGTGAAATCATGCTAAAAATTGGATCGCCCAAAATCGAAGCGTCCTTGGTCTTGTCAAACAGTTCCAACTTTTCTACACGCTCTTTGTTTTCTTCTGAATCAATCTTCCCAAAACGTTCCTCATAGTAGATTTCTAAAAAAGCAAGAAACGCATCTTTTTCTATTGGGGTCATACTATTTGCCTAAAATCCTTGCTTGCTTTATTTTAAGCCGCTATGGCTTGCTATGAAATTAAGATAACCTATGCCGATCTTTCTGTCACTTTTCGCAATTGGAAAGGGGCAGATAAACCGCGATCGCGCCGCACTTTTGTGACAGAGAGTGGTTACTCGACTAATGGCAACCTGATTAAGTCTGGACCATCATTCGAGTTGCCTTACCTGTGGAATATTGTCGCTGATATTTACCAAGAAGATTTTGACAAGCTCTCAATGATTTGGGAGATCTTGGATTATCTAAGACGCAATCCTAGACCAGCGATCGCGATCGATGTCAATGTAACCAGCAACGTATTTTCAGCCACAGGGCATCCCTATCAAAATGGTGATGTGGTCACGCTCTCTACAACTGGAAGTTTACCCGCGCCCCTAGTGTCTACCCGTGACTATTGGATAGTTGAGCGAGCTACTAATAGTTTTAAATTATCGTTAACGGCTGGCGGCGCTGCGATCGATATCACCACGACAGGCAGTAACTCGATATTGCAGCCTCAACTATTTGTAAGGCTCGATGACGAATCAGAAGAAGTTGCAGAGAGAGGCGCGACAGCATTAACCAAAACGCGATCGGAGGTAGCAGGAACCACGCCCCGCGAAGCTAATGGCGGTGTTTATTATTTTGCGAGATTCTTAGCTGATTGGGTTGCACCTCCTGATTTTGGCAAGGAGTATACATCTGCGAAATATGCGCCGAACAAGGTTAGGGCGGTGTCTATGGTGTTGCAAGATACGAGGGTCAAAATATGATCGCACTTAACAGCATTATTAATGGTGATTGCCTTGAGGTAATGAAGGATATAGCCGATCGCTCTATCGATTGCATAATCTGCGATCTACCCTATGGGGTTACCGCCTGTAAATGGGATGTGGTTATCCCATTTGAACCGCTATGGGAACAGTACAAGCGAATTATTAAACCTAATGGCGCGATCGCCTTGTTTGGGAGCCAACCCTTCACTAGTGCGCTTGTGATGAGTAATCCTAAATGGTTTAAGTATGAGTGGATTTGGGAGAAAAGCGTATCTTCAGGCTTCTTGGATGCGAATAGAAAACCTTTAAAAATTCATGAGAATATACTAATTTTCTATAAACAGACTCCTAACTATAATCCTCAAATGAGGAAGGGAGAACCTTATATAAAACATCAATCACCTAATCGGGCTGCGGCATATAACAAAATTAAAGCTTGTACTCTAATTAATGAAGGGCAAAGATTCCCGAATACAGTCATTAAAATCAGGAATGGTAATAACAAATCAAGTCACCCCACACAAAAACCAGTCCCCCTAATCGAATATCTAATCAAAACCTACACCCAAGAAGGCGAACTAATCCTAGACAACACCGCAGGCAGTGGCACATTAGCGATCGCCGCCATCAACACAAACAGACAATATATCTGCATTGAGAAAGACCCGCACTATTTTGAAGTGATGCGCGATCGCATAGCCAATCATGATCCGTTTGCACCTGTAAAAACCAAGAAGCCCAAACCAGCGCCAAAAGGACAGCTAACTTTATTTGATGGAGGGTTAGCCGTATGACGCTTAACCTAAGCTCTCGCAATTTCTCTTTGACTATAAACGGGGTCGATCGCACATCAGAATTTAGCTCAATCGATTTGGCTCAACCCTCAACATTAGAGCGGCGCGACGCGCCTGTAACAGGCACAATAACTTTAGTTTTTAGCCCTCTCAGATACAACGAATTTATAACTATTGGCAGTCCAGCGATCGCGGCAAATTGGGCGGTAGGTGCGCTAATCGTTTTTCAGTGTGCCAATGATTCTGGAACACTCGTAAATAATCTACTCAGTGGCGGCGCTTTATATATTCTCAAAGAGCCATCACCGCCAAATATTGGTTTTGATGTAGGGACGCTATCTCTAGAGGTAGGAGACATCCTTGCATATCAATCACAAAGCACGCCCGATCGCGATGTTTCGGGTGTGACCATTGGCACGTCAACCGATCGCGATGAAATTGTGGTCAAAATCTTAGAAGACGCTGGCATTATTTCTCACTCAATCCCGTCGCTTGGCTACCCATTTAATACACCAGTCCAAAAAACGGGCGGATCGCCTATCAAATTAGCAGGGGATTTAGTAGGAGCCGATCGCCATGTACTTTACTGCAATGCGTCAGGTACGGTAATAGCTGCGCCCATAGATTTAGATGCATCACCGATCGCCACACTTACAATTAGTCAAGATGAGAGTGCCTTCGATCCTGTCGATGGCTCCTCTATTCCGACAGTCACAGAGCTTACGATATCTGGAGTGTGCCAAGTACCAGATCAAGGCGATTATCCAATTCTGTCGATTACTGAAAAGTATATAAATTATGAAGGCGCTCTTTATTCAAAACAATTTAGAGTATTAGTGAATCGGGAAACTCAAGAAATTGTGAGTGAAAACTATGGAGCATCTTTTAAAGAAATCCATTATTTCCAAATTATCGTTAATCCTGTAAGTGGTCTTTTTGAATTACAAGAGGGTTCTTGGTTCACTATTGGGGTTCAAGAAGATTTTACTTATTTTGATTCAAGTAATCGACTTAGCAGAAAAATCCACAAAGAATATTTGCGACTCAATTCTTTAATACCTGAAACATTAGAGCCATTGGCTATAACGCCATTTCTTGAATCAAAAAGAACGGTTGAGGATTACGAATATAATCCCGTAACAGGTGCGATTTCTGAAATAAGAATTGCAAATTATTTAGGGCAAATTGAAATAGGCAGCACTTCAGCTTTACTATTCCCATCGACTAGGACTAGCACTATTTATCAGCAATCGGGAACTTTCTGGAATAAAGCTACAGCTTTAGAAGCTAACTTTACAGGGCAATCTTTTGCAGGGAATATTAGGAGAGATTTAAATATTAATGGGACTTTAATCCAAGTTATTGGATGTGCCGATGAAATTAATCCTTTATTCACAGAAAACACAACTGAATCCCAGTTTAAAAACGACGATAGCACGCGCCCACCATCAACCACTTACAGTGAGGCAATCAAAACCAAAAACATTGAGATCACATCGATTGTTAATGCTATCCCTCTTGCAGGCGTGCCAAGTAAGGAGAAATTGCAGCCTTTAACTGTGGATTGGCTTGTAAGTGGTGAGCAAGCTTACGAGTATGGGCAGCTAGAAATAGTGCTGATGAACGGGCGCAAACAGTGCAGATTTATGGTCACGGCTTTGACTGATGAGCTTTTAGCATTGCGCCCACGGGCAAGAATTGACATTATTTTTAATTCGATTTTGTACCGTTGTTTGGTTGATGCGATCACGTTCAGCCAAGATTTAACCCGTCGCACGATTGGCTTTATGTGCGATGTGATCTCAACTAGCCCTGTGGCTACCCCATCTACGGTTTATCAGGTGATACAGCCTGTTAATTCGTTAAGAGGTGAGGTTAGGATTGATGCCGTGGTTGAGGCTTCTTTTGTCCAAATTCTTGATTTTTATTCAATTACAATTGATGCTGTGGTTGAATCACAAATGGCAGAGGATGGACAATTGGAAGCTGATATCACAATTGATGCCGTAGTTATTGCAATATTAGATTAGGAGAATAAAATGGGACAACATGGCAATGCTTTTGGCGATTCTCAAGCACAAAACATTCAGATCGCAGCCGATCAAGGAAGTGGACCAGGTAAATTACAAGAATGGACGATAGACTTTGGCACGCTTCTAACTGAATATGAGTTGCCAGATCCGTGCGCTCCTACAGTTGTGCCTGATTCAAAAATACTTGTTTTTAATCCAATTACTCCAGTTGCTGCGGTTGCATCAGGTACATCAGCTTCCTACAGATTATTAGATAGTGATAATAATGTGATCTACCAAGGAAATAACGATATTGGAATCCTAGGGAGCAACAAGCCAGTGATAAAAACCTCGTTAATTGTAGTCTCAGGTGCAATACAAACAGTTGTTAGCTTTCGGATTGGCTACTCCTAATGCAAAATGACAATCTCACACCTAATCAAAGAGTGCGGCTCCAGCTTGAGAAGCAAATGGCTCAAGATGCGATCGCTCGTCTTGAAAAATACGAGCGCGAAAACAACTCTATCTTGCCTACATTCATGGGTGAGAATGGCAAAATTAAGCGATTAGGGCACGGTGAGAGTCGGACGGCGATCGCTACAAATCTTTTTTACGGTATAGGCGAAGAGATGCGCCCTATACCAGTTAGAGGCGGCTTGCCTATGGTTGATAATAAGCCACGATTAGCGCCTATTGCAGCTATCCCAGAGCCAATCGAAGTTATTTTTGCTTATCTTTTCAGGATAGACGCAAGTATTCAAATTGGTGATATTGGATATGGAACCGAAACCTTAGAAGCATATGGCAGCAGTGATGCGCCTGCCTTTGCAGAAACTTCAGGAGGACTTTTAGACGAATTTGAAATCGTTGGACAAATAGATGGATTAACAGGATATTTCACAGGAACAACTTTAGACACAGCAACAGAAATCTGGTCTTTTGGTAGCGGGGCTGTTCAGATAAACTTTACACTTACAGATCCGACCATACTATTTATTACAGTAAGGATTGAAGCTGGATCTCAATTCTTAGAGCAAGAGATAGATCTTGAAGGCTCAGGCTCTGCGATTGTTGGGTTTAATCCACCTCCTGAGCCATCACCATTGCTATTCCCCGCCACTTTGAATTATTCCGTAACTTTCAGTAACCCAAGGAGAGAGTAATGCAGACAGAAACTTCAGTGCGCGATCGCCTATCTCGTACCTTTACCCAATCAGCGATCGCCCTTAAGAAAAGAATCACACAAGATGAAAATCAGCAAACCTTTGCCGCCACTTTATTGGATGGGAACAAAGTACAGCTACCAGATGGAAGCATCCGCACAGCCTATAATCAAGGCACAAGACAGGTGCTAATAGGTGATAGCGTGACGGTTGTTTTTCCCCTGCATTCTCAGATTGGGTTTTATACCAGCAAAATCAGTTAATAAAAAGATCGCCTATCTGTGGGGAGGTGATAGGCGATCGCATGGTTACAATGGGTTTCTGCCTTCGATTATATCATTGGCATACTAAAGGAGGGTAAGGTTTAGAAACTGCTCTCAAAAAGCAAGCGAGAATCAATTTTAAAACCTCTTCATCTTCTGGAGAAACATACGCTTCAGCCTCTTTCCCAAATTCTCTGTATGGCTCAATTGAAGACGACATGAGAAGCCGTTTTTTCTCTAATTTAATATTGCCATCTTCAGACTTTTCTTTAGTAAAAGTCCATAAGGATATATAAGTAATTTTGCCTTTTTGAGTAGATAAAACCCTAAGCAGAATTTTCTTGGCTTCTTCAACTTGTAATTGTTCAAAAGTTTTTGGAACGGCGATCGGGAACTCAGCAATTATTTCCTCAGTGTTTTCATCTTCGTATTTAAACTCAGCTAAATACTGAATAGTAGTAGGTTTGGGCTTTCGCTTTGGTTTTTTACTCACGATATTTATCTTCCATTTCAGATTGAAAATAAATCCTATTCAGCATATCGCGGCACTCTAATAGATATTGCTGATGTGTGCGCTCAATAGCCTGATCATATTCTGGTCGCACCAATCGCGCAAAGTCTCGGAACCATTTGAGCATAATGGCGATCGCGATTACTGCGATTGGCAGAAAAAACACAGTGTTAGTTACCCAGTTTTCCATTGGTTAAGTAATGTCTTTCTTTTGTTTGGACAGTTCCATCTTCTCTAAAATAATAGCGATATTTTGGATCTGATACGTTTGGTACGATCGCTACTGATTCAGGATTAGGAATCTGCATGAGTAGCTGTAAAAGTTCTTGTCTGAGTTCAAATGGTATATTCATTTTGCTCAACTTCTATTAATAATTCTTGACAGTCTTTATGGTCAATCAGAAAGATTTGAGTAACCACGGCATGGACGCGATCGCAGACTAGCTGACTAGGCAGATAGGCTTTACCACATCTTAGGCAAAGCATAGAGCGATCAGTTATTGCGATCCAGTTGAGTGACATTTTCTTTGCGGGTTCCCTATAATTGATTCTTCTCGACAGTAACGTAATCATCTAATACCGCTTGCAGAAGATGTTTTGCATTGTCGGGGTTAGAGTTTTGGATCTCTCTAATGACATACTCTCTGCCTTTGTATTGAACAAGATCGCCTACTTTAAGCATTGCTTTTATCTTTTATGCATTGGTGTAAATTGAAACTCGATCGCGTCAGCAGATCCGCGCTTTAGATAGCCGTGACCTTTTCCGCGCAAGCCTTTAGTAATCGCATCAACTGTAAGCCCAAACTCATTAGCAGGGAATCTTGCACTTTCGGCTGATTGCAACTTAAGAAGGATCTTAGTCGCAACTTGAGAGATAGTATCAGGGCTGAAATGGTCAAGATTTTGAGAGCCAAGGCACATCATTAACCCGTATTTACGAAGCTCACAGGCGTATACATCAATAATCCCTTTGCGATTTGTTGACTTACTTGTGAATTTGTGAGCTTCGTCCATGAATACTGCAAAGCGATATCTTTCGCGATCGCTACATCTGACGGGTATATGTCCTTTAGCACTAAGCGCACAGCCAATCTTACGAAGCAAGGTATCAACTACTAAGAATTGAATATCTTCACTGCCTAGCAATGGCGATAAGTCTATCCGATGCGATCGCGACAACAGTGAATCAATATCAAGGCGAGTAGGCTTAGAAAATACAGGATGCTTAAAGACACTGCGAACTACAGATAAAGCGCTGCTAATGTCATTTCTCATGGGCATAGGTATTTCGGGATCTGCGATATCAATCTCCATCGCTTCGATTACATCCGAGAAAGTTGGCGGCGTTTTGCCCCATGTTGAAGGATCGCGATCGCTTATCCCTTTATCCCTATAAGCTTCTGCCAAATACTTTTCAATATTGAGCTTTTGCTTATGCCCTATGCTCGTATTAAAAGCACAAATCGATTCAATCAACTTCTGTAATTGTGGGAATACACCACCATTAACAGGATCTAGCGAGTCTAGTTCTAGTGGATTGATGCCATATTCACAGGCTGACGTATGACTAAGAGTGATGGTTTTGCAGCAATCTAACGCGATATCCCCATGAAAATCAATGATCAATACAGGGATACCATAGTTATGAGTTTCATTAGCGATCGCTTTTAGGGATTCAGTTTTACCAGACCCCGAAGCACCAATTACTAAAGTGAATCCGTTCGTTTCTTGGTTCGGAGTCCAGTAGAGAGGCTTTTTTTGAGTATCTACACCTAGCAATATATTTAAAGAGTTTTTGTCAAAAATTGGCTCTACTCTTGGCAATGGTAAGACAGGATCAGCGATCGCGCCATGAGGTACAACATCTTGAATAGATGCCCACTGCAATAAGTTCACAGGAACAGCATCAGGGTTTCTTTTGTGCCAAAACTTAATCAACCTCTTGACTACTTTCTCTTGTTCAGCAGAAGTCATGCACTGCAAAGAATAGTGCAGAGATACATGATCTGTCTTAGTAGTCTGCTTGGCAAATAGATCCTCAATTTCGCGAGGAATTGGAACTAAGAAGAAGAGGGGAAACTCTTCGGGAGTAGCTTCAGTAGCAGACTTTAAAACTTCATAGAGTTGATTTAGGCGATCGCCATCTTCATTAGCGATCGCCTTATCAATCTCATCTTGCCACTCCTTAGAAAACGCCCAGAAACAATCAGCTTTTAGGCGATCGATGTTTTTGCGAGCGCGTTCAAATTTAGATAAAAGGAAAGTCAGCATTACTTACTCACAATGTCATGAATTAATCCAAAGTAAATCGCATGAACGGTTAGAGCCAATTGCGCCCAGTCTTTCATCTCAAACTTCCATCTAATAGCAGAGCATCGATTACGCCGCGAAGTCTGGAACAAGAAGAAGAGAGATATACCGCAAAGAACGAACGACCCGACCGTTTTGACCATCGGCACTTTAAATGCGAAAGAGGCGCTTAGCGCCGATGTGATTAAGGTTAAAAGCAAGAAAGGGTGTAGCAATCCCCAGATATGATCAATGAGATCAGGAGAGTTGCTATTTTGTAGCGGCGCACCGCCAGTAGGAGGAGGTTGAATAGCCATTACAGTTTGTCGTAAAGATCTTTAGGGACAGGAAGCGGATGCCCATTACTAGGCACATTTTTATATTCAATAACTTGGGAGGAGCGAGAGTTGATCCCAAGAGCAACTAGGCAACTGAGCAGAATAACGCCAAAAGCTAGACCAAAAAACAATACCACTGGGTTAGTCTCGCCGCCTCCTTTTGATACGTTGGTCAATCCATTGGTTAGATTGGTATTTGTATTGTTGATCGAAGTCATTAACTGTCCATTGGTGAATTGTTGCTGTTGAGCGCGTTCATTGCTTAAAGCGGTGGTAACAGCAAGATCGGTTTCAAGCTTGGCAATTTTGCTATGAACTTGCTCAAATTGGCGATCTGTTTTTTGAATGTAGCTATCAAGCCTTATGCCTTGATTTTGGATTTTAAGCTCGCAAGCATCAATTTTATGAACAACAATCCCAAACTGAGTTTTGCAATACTCAAGCATTTCTGATGCAGTGTTACCCGATGCTAGCTGAGATTCAACCCAGTTAGCCATTTCGTTTGTTTGATGCTCTCTCGGCAAAATATCAACAATTTCGGCGGTTACGATCGCCAGTTCAGAACTACCATTCATTTCTTTGGCTTCTCACAATCAAATACAAAGTCGTTAAGTTGCTTGTCGGTCATGATTGAAATATCGAGAGGAGTATTACAAGCTTTTGCTCTCTCTTCTAGTTGCGATCGCGGAGTCTTTATAGTTTGAGCATTACTGATTTGCGAAAACAATCCAGTAATTAGCTCAGGACGGGTATGAAACACTCTGGATAAGAGTAAAGTCAAGGCGATCGCGAGTGGCATTGCCACAATTTTGACGAAGTTCTCATTCATCATCATCACCAAGCCAATCTTCACAAGCGAAGATCTTCACAGGCTCTGGCTCAGAACTAGCAAGTTGTAGCTGCTGACCGCCAGCCAAAACGTGAGCAGTCTTTAGTTTTGCCTTGCCTTGCAACTGTGTAAAACTAAGAGCCTCAATGCCCTCACGTTTTACACCTAAACGGTTAAGGAATGCTTCAGAGTAAAGCTCATCCGCAAAGACATCAGCATCGGCGATCGCCTTACTGGTAATTGCTGACGTAATATCCGCAATCTGCGATTTTTTGGCATTCTTGCTAACCGTGTCCGCAGCATCATGAGAAGTTGATTTTTTGGTGTTGCGTGGAGCTTTGGGGGCTGCTGCATTTACGCGATCTTTAATGCTAGGAATAGGGTCTGTCATCGTTTATTACCTTAAAGTCCATGTATTCAAGAATTTCTTTTACAGCTTGCCGACTGTAATAATCAGTTCCAGATTTTCGAGTTGGCTCAAAATCTGAGTTAGAAGTATCAGTCAAATTATCAGAATCAAAGTCGTAAGCTCTAAGATGAGCGATCGCGTATTGGACTAATCGACGCTGACCTTCAAAGCTTAACGATGGATACTGCGCGACTATTAGTTTTGCGATATCAAATGTTGAGAACCAAGGGAATCTAGTAAGGACTATATTTTTTGGCTCAGCTATGTTGAACTTTGGGACAGGTAAATTGGCAGTTTTTAGCACTCCTTTTCTTCCTTTAGTTGGCGAACTATTCGCGAACGTTCGCTACTTATTCGGCGAATGAAGCGCGAATAGTTCGCGAATGACTAACAGTTAAACATCGTTTAACACCGTTTGTCAATAGGTGAGAGTATATTTGTTTTACGACGTTTAACGGTGCAATATGCAGATAGGGTTTAGAGTTCCTGCGGATTTAACAACAGCGCTAGAAAAATATTTGAAGCAAACAGGGCTAGAGAAAACCGAATATATTGTTGGGCTAATCCGCAAAGATTTAGGCATAGCACAAACAGAGACTCTTATTGAAAAGGTTGAGTCTCACGAAATACGCATAGCCAAGATTGAGGCGCGATTAGATGTTGATTAAAATATTGCTGTGCTTAGCGATCGCCTTATTACTCTGGGAAAGTAACCTTAATTGGTTTGGAGTAGTGGCGATCGCGTTGTTTTATGTAGCGATTAGTGCTTAAACGCAAATCATCGCAGATACTCTTTATTCATCAAAGGATATTTGTCGGCTGGAATCATCGCCATTACGAACGCTTCCCAGCTTGGATATCGTGAAGCATAGCGATCGCTCTTAGTGACTGCGATCTCCTCTTCTATTTTGGCGCTTTCTTCTTGGGTTTAGCCATTGGGTTAAGCCCTCTTCATCGCAACAATTTTGTCGGAATCAAAATTAAATCTGAATTGCTTATCTTTTGGAATCACCTGATGCTTTCGCAAAATATCCAAAATGCGATCCAAGCCCTTCCAAGAGAACACAGGTGAGAATCGCATCCGACCATCAAAGCATTGACCATCACGCAGCTTTGCAAGCCCTTCATTTACCCAAGGCGCGTAAGGGCAATTAGTGCCATCAGGACGCTTAAACAGCACTTTCTCTGTACGCAAAATGTCGTATAACTTGCGATTAGTGAACTTAGGTACAGCCAATTGCTTACAGATTTCTTCACCCGTCATCCATCCATCAGAATCCATTACAAGATCGTAACGCTCTGCTTTTGGCTCTAGGATTTGAACTTCCATTTGAAGCGCTTGGTTCTGTTCCACAAGCTTTAATCTTTGATCTTCTAAATCAGCAGCAAGGCGCAAAGCTTCTACAAAGTTTGTGGGTAAAGCAGGATGAGAAGGAACTACTTCGTATTTACCAGTTTTGCGGATAGTTGGAAGAATTTCAGCATGAAGCAATCGATTAAAGGCTTTACCTGTTGCAGTGCGTGATCGCGAAACAAGAAAGGTAACAGCAGCTTCATGAATGATTGTGGTGTCTTGGAGTCTCCCAAGGTTGTCAGGTATGGGAGTGTTATTAACATACTCATCGCCCAAACCTTCTGACACAACCGTTTTTAAGGCTCCAACTGTAGTAGTTGACTTAATAGCACTCAAAACATCTGTAGCCACAAACCAAGGATCGCCATTAATAGAAATGATGCGAACCGATTGCGAATTAAAAGCGAATTGCTGCAAATTCATATACTTCACCAAAAAAACAATAATTCTCTCAATAGATATCAGCAGACAAACGAGAATGATCGGCGATGTTGAGGCGATCGCGCGGTTAGTTTTTAAGTTCTCCTTCCTTTTCCGCCTTATCAACAGCTTCTTGGCAGAGAACCTCAATCAAGTTACTAACCGAGCGCTTACGCACTTTAGCTAGTAGCTCTAGTTTGGGCTTGAGTCCATCCTCTATATAGGTTGAAACTCTAACTTTATCGGTTGCCACGGTCATATTGGTAGAACTCCTTATTTACTATACTCCTACCACATTACACAAATCTAGCTCTACTGTCAACCAAAAAAAGGATTAAAAAAGTGTTGACTTTGTACAAGAGTAGTACTACTATTTAGAAAGGTTAAACAAACGCCTCAAGCAAACGGAGATAAAGCCAATGATGACCAAAGAGCAAATCAAAGAAGCAGCTAAAGCTGTGATTGAAGCAGAAAAGGCTGTTAAAGCTGCTAAAGCAGTATTAGCCGATGCTCAAAAAGTATTTACCGACGCATACAGAGAAGGCTATGACGATCAAGACTGCCTTTTGCAAGAGATCAACCTTATTAATGTTGATGGCGATTTCTGGGAGTTGAAGATCGACATTGACGAATCTGCGTTTGAGCATTTGCACCACGTTACTTGTACATCAGTAATCATCTAAAACACCAAAAGCCCGTCACCAAGGCACTGGCAACGGGCTTAAGTTAAACAACCATCTCACACACGAAGACTTAGGGGATATATGGGATTTACTCTAACACGTCACGGCTCCAGCGCAGTATCAGCGCTTCGCACACCAGAAGAAGAGGCGGCAGCCAAGCTCAACCACATGACACTTGAGAATATGCCTAGCCCCGTAATTCACGGAACCCGTCCCCAAATTGAGTGGGCAAATAAAATTGTAAGAACCTTCTTGTTTTATTCCCACGCTTGGGGATTTAAAGCCGAAGAGATCGCAGCATTCTTTAAAACCTATCGCGCCCAATCCGCAAAATTCTGGATTGACAATCGCAACAGCAAGCCAATGTCATCAGAAACGCGGATCGCAGTCGAAAAAGAACTTGCAGAAATGGCAGCAGATCGCGCCGCACTTACCAAAAGTCAGGCAGCGATCGCGCAACTCACATCAAAACAACTTAGTAAAGCGATCGGGAGAGGTGTTTAATGTCTGACTTTCAATGGGTTGGAGCATATGACAATCGCCGCTCTGTTTCTAACTACTCAGCCGCCACTGCTCACGAAATGGTAAAAGAGGCTAACAAGCGTTTGGGGATTGCCAAGCCCAAAGACATTAGCCGCCAAGCCGCCGAGAAGTTAGCCGCCGATCACGGCATGATTTTGCTAGGCAGTAAGCCTTGGATGAAGCTTCAAAAGATTGGGGCAAAGCGCGGGGAGTTTGTTAATACCGCACCATACAAACTTAATCGTTTTAAAGATGTTGAACTTTTCTTTGCTCAATTGCCACTGCAAGAGCAGCAAGCGGCTTTAGCAGCCAAGAGCGATGAAGAGATCCGCATCGAAGCGGCTCAAGCAAAAGCCCTTATTTTTTAACTATTACTATCTATTGGGGGAATTACTAATATTCCCTCAATAGATTCCTAACCATTTACCCAGTAAAAACAAAATGACAAATTTAGCCAAGGCTGAAACTCAATCACTCGTACATCAAGATCTAAGCGATGAACTTCTAGCCAAGATTGTCCAAAGTGGAGATCTGTCGATGCTTTCATCTAGCGATCGCCTGATCTACTACTTTACCTACTGTCGCCAGCTTGGGTTAAATGCCCTATCAAAACCTTTCGACTATATCGAAGAGAAAGATAAGGACGGGAAAATTAAAAAGATTTCACTCTATCCAAACGCGATCGCCGCTTCTCAGTTGCGAGATTCCAGAAACGTCTCAACCCGAATTGTTGAGGAAAAAATCATGCTAGATGGTGAGATTTATTCCGTCACTGTAGAGGCAAGAATGGGAACCCGCACCGAGCAAGCGACTGGTAAAGTCGGAATCAAGACAGACAATTGGGGCAAACCTTTAAATGGCGACAGCAAAGCCAAGGCGATGAAACGAGCAGAAACCCAAGCCCGTAGACGAGCGACGCTTGCAATTGTTGGGCTAGATGCGATCGGAGATGAAGATCGCAAAGCGTCAATTTCTGACATACCTATGGATTGCTGGACACCTGAGTTAAGCGATAAGTTAATGACGATCGCGACGGCTCCACTTTGGGACGATAAGTTGTGGAGTATTTTTACTACGAGCGCGGAAAAATGTAGTTCGCCAGACGAGCTTGACGGACTCATTAAATGGGTAGGCAGGAAGCCTCAACCAAGTGCAGAGCAATCAGAAAAGATTAATCAGATTTTAAAGTCTTTAAGCGATCGCTTTAAGAATGCTCACCCCGTAAAATCCGCACAAGCTGACAACGCAGCTACGGAATACAAAGCAGAAATTAACACTGCGATCGCTAATGGCGAAATCGATTTTTAAAAAACCTATAGGCGGCGCATAGCGCCGCCTCACATTATGACTACACAACGACCAAACGAAGGGACGCTATGGAGAAACGAATCCAAAGATAGCCCAGATGCTCCAGCCAAAAAAGGGCAATTGCTGATCACGCGATCGCTACTCTTAGAACTTTGTGAACAGCAAGGCAAAGGCGGTGATTTCTTAGTAGATGTTTTTGCATGGGAGAGAGGGACAGTAACTGGAGAAACAATATTAAGCATCATGGTTAAAAAGCCCTGCGAATTTGGAGAACAACCAACTGCACCTGCACCTGCACCCAAAGCGCCGCCAGATCCCGCAAAGTATCTAGCCGCCCTCAAAGCCAAGATCGCCTTGGTTCAAAATTCTGTACAGTTTCAGGAATTGTACGCAAAAATCAAAAGCGATGAAGTTTGGGCGGTTTTTAAATCTGTACCAGCGATCGCGCAGGAAGCGGCAAATCTTCTCGCAGAATATCAAAAGAAGTTTGCGCCCAATATTCCCAAAGATCCGAGCGATTTAAGCGACTTAATTTCTAAAATTGACGTTGAATTTGAAAGATTAAAGCTGCACCCAAAAGCACACTGCTTAGAGCGATGGGGCAAATCAAGGCAAAAGCTTAGCGCCGTCGAGTTGCAAATTTATTTAGATGAATTGCAATTAGCTCAGCCAATCCCGCCCAGCGATGATTTCTTTTAAATTAAAGCAAATCCTTTGATAAAAGTTATTGACTTTTATCAAAGGATTTGCTTTAATAGTATTCATGAGGCAAGGGCGGTCACCCAAACCTCGGTTAAACCAAGTAACACAAAGGATTTTACACCATGCCTACACTACAAGTTCTTGCTTCTAACATTCAATACGATTCTTCTTGGGGGATCTGGGCTGAGTTGATTGATGGCAAATTTGCCGCCCAGTCACAAGCGCGTTATGGTCAACGTCAATTTGAGAATGGTGGATTACTAGATGAGTTTGCATTCTTTGCCAATGGCAAAAAAATTGGCGATCACTACCAATATTGGTGCGGTGAGTTTGAATTGCATGATTATTCTCAATGGGCTGAGATTGTTCGCAAGTTTGAAGCCTTTGAAGATGGCTGTGAATGGGGCGGCAACCGTGAAGAGGTTGAAAACTGGGCGAAAGATTCTGAAGATCCTGAAGTTATTGCCTTAGTTGAAGCAGCTAAAGCAGAGTTTGATTCCCAGTGCTTTGAAAACTCTGATGAATGGCTTTTAGAGCTAATCGCAGAAATGAATGATGATTTAGAAGCCAGAATCGAATACTAATAGCGCAAAGGCAGGGTCGCACCCTGCCCCAACCACCATGCCAAAAGGCGGAAATCGCAAAGGTTCAGGGCGTAAATCATTGCCCAAAGAGCTAAAAAAGGAAAAGCTCAGCCCCATCTCATTCAACCCACAGAAAGAAGTATTAGACCTTTTAAATTCCTCAAATTGCGGATTCAAAAGCCGATCTGCTCTAATCAACTTTGCTATAAAAACTTTCTATCAAGTTTACGAAAATCCAAACGATGATTGATCCACAAACTTTAAATCTTTTAGAACTGCCATATGTAGATCTAAGATCAAAAAGAATAAAGCCGCTGCTATTTAAATCTTTAACTCTATCGATACCACCTTGCGATCGCGTACAACAATCTTTTTAATCAAAGACTTGTACAGCGATCGCTTTTCTTCATTGTCTAGAGTTGCAAAGAAATCTGGATCGCTAAACGCCTCAATAAGTAGCGATCGCAATTCTAAGTTAATGCCTTGGTCTACATCATGCGATCGCTCTAAGTTTGCAATTTCATCCTGCAACTTTGCGATCGCATCTGCGAGCATAGGATTGTTCATTGATTCAAGTATAGTTATCTGTCCACGCAATTCTTTAATTTTGGGATTTTCAACTTTTTGGTCATCAGCTTCATAGATAGTAGCGATCGCCCCTGCCTTTTCAGTCAATGCTTGAATAGCGATCGCCTCAACAATTTCAATTTTGTAAGTCCCCCGTTGACTGCATGACTTGCCAGCGGGTTTTTTAGACCGCGTTCGGCAGTAAAAAGATCTAATTCTGCGAAATTCAGTTTTTATACCACCCGATGGTTTACTCATCAGATCGCAACTCACCCCGCACTCACCACAAAATACCAAGCCTGATAATGGGTTTTGAAATGCTTTCCTGTTTTTGCCCCAAATTCTAGTATTTTCTGTCAGTATTTCAGCGATCGCTCTTTGCTCAGCTTCAGTCATTAAAGCTTGGTCCACATGCGTACCGTAAATAATTTGATTACCTTGCGGCAAATGTGCGGGCTTAGGATTGCGTTTATCGTAGGGAGTATTACCAATTAGCACGGGATTTAATAGCCACTGTCGCAAGCCCGACACACTAAACCTCTTGCCATATTTCTCGTAGATTAATCGCGTCACAGGCGGCAAAGTTTTTAATTCTAGGTATAAGGCGATCGCCTCCCTTGCGATCGCCGCCTCATCAGGATTTAAAACATATTCTTGGTTTACTCGCTTATATCCGTAGGGAGTCCGAGGGTTAGCTTTGTGCAAGTCCCTCAAATTCTGGTAGCCTGCACGCACACGCATTGAGGTTTTTCTGGATTCATATTCTGCCTGCAACCCTTTTTGGCGCGATTCATACCACTCATTAGGATCGATAAAGTTGATGTAGCGATCGCTGTCCAACTCATAGATCAGCACGCCAGTTTCTTCCAGAGTCTGCAAAAACTTAGCGGATGTTGTTGACTCACGGCTCAATCGGTCAAGAGCCGTGACAGTGATTTGCTTAACTTTACGATTCTTAACTAAGTCACAGATGCGTGAAAAATCTTCTCGCTTGGCATCACCCCACGATCGCCCCGATGCGACATCCTGATATATCTCAGTGCAGCCAGCTTTTTTCAATCGGTTAAGTTGAGTCTCTAGCCCATGCTTTGAATTTGCTTGCTCGGAAGTCGAAACCCGTGCATAGCCCAGATTTTGGATGATATCGTCATTCATGGCGATCGCTTTTTGGTGGACTGTCGGATTATACTTCACACTTGTCGCGAGTACAAACCCTTGCCAGTGTGGATATTACGGTGACTCGGTGCAGCCTTGTACCTGTACACCACGTCAGCGTGAACAATATTGGGCAAAGCTATCAGGTCCCTTAATGGATCGCATTGACTTACAGGTGACAGTAGCGAGGTTAAAGGCTGAAGAGATGACGAGATCGCCAGAGGGGGAAAACTCCAGTGCCGTCAAAGAGCGAGTACAAGCCTCTCGCAAAATTCAACAAAGTCGATTTCAGAAAGAAGCCAAGGTAAATTGTAATGCTCAGATGCAATCCAGACATTTGCGGCAATGGTGCGAACTTGATCATCCCTCCCGTGAATTACTGGAAGCAGCCATTAAACGCTTAGGTTTATCGGCTCGTGCAACCGATCGCATACTCAAAGTATCCCGCACGATCGCTGATCTCGCCAATGCTGAAAATATTCAAGTAGTCCATGTAGCTGAGGCAGTTCAATATCGCACCCTTGATCGTGTTACTTAAATCAAAAGACCAAGAAAGTGAGAAAGCACCGCTTTCTCACTTTCTTGGTTTGTACCTAAAGCACTGGAATAGGTTATATCAATGTAAGTTTTGCTTAGGACAGCAAACCCAAAAGATGAGTGGCGGCGCTTTGCGCCGCCACTCATCTTTTGGGTTTTGATTTTTGTCCGAGCTATCTTTTACATTGCTATACCAATTCACGAAAGTGTGACAACACTTTCGTGAATTAAAAACCAAACCCTATAAGGATTTTAAAAGCAAAAAATGGCTACACTATTTCGTGCTTTGGTATTCCAGAGCCGATTATCGAATAATTAAAAAAATTATTTTAGCTTTAATGCAAGAGCAAAGCCATATACATGCTATTTTGTGTCTTGTCTTTCGGCTGTACTCTTAATCTCTATATCGGAGAAGACTAAAATATGAACAGTTTAATAAATAGTTAAGCGCTAACTTAAAATTAAAGTGAGCAAAGCACAATGCCAATCATACTAACCCTAATATATTTGTTTGGTGAGTTGCTAGTGGAAGAATCCTATCGGGGCATTCATGTATGAGTACAGTTCTGGTGGTTGAAGACAGCGTGACACAAAGAGAAATGATTGAGGACTTACTCAAGGGTAGTGGCTTAACGGTTAAGACAGCAGGTGATGGTGTGGAAGCACTAGAGAAAATGCAAGGCAATTGCCCAGACATTGTAGTTATGGACATTGTCATGCCCCGCATGAATGGTTACGAGCTATGTCGTCGTATTAAAACTGATCCCAAAACTGAGCGCGTTCCCGTCGTAATGTGTTCATCCAAAGGTGAAGAATTTGATCGCTACTGGGGAATGAAGCAAGGTGCTGATGCTTATATAGCTAAGCCATTTCAGCCTCAAGAACTAGTAGGCACTGTAAAGCAGTTACTTAGGAAAGCTTAAGAATTTCATGAAAAATGCTAAAAGTGTAGACAATTCTTGATTATTTAATGACTGTTAGTTAACATCAATACTTTAATATTTTCTCAATGTTCTCGTTATTTATTTTTCAGTTTATTTTTTAAAACTTGAAGACACTTAAAATTTGCTATTTTGCAAGGTAGAGATCCTCAAATTATGGTAGGAAACCAAGAATTCTTCCCTGGCATCGGACAAGATCAGGCTACAGACTTTGATCAAGGCATCGAAGCTCCAGAAGGTGAGCTGCACTTAAGATTTTTTGTGGCTTCTGGAATTGAGTTTGCTTTACCTGCAATTGGAGTCAGTCAAGTTTTGGAATATGCTCCAGATAAGATCAACCCTATGCCCAATGTCTCCCCACTACTGCTAGGTACTGTGAATATTCGGGGTAGAGTAGTGTGGGTAGGTGATCTCGGTCAGTTTTTGGGAGAGGCTCCCCCAGTTAATACTGATCGCGCAGAAATTTCGATTATTGCGATCGAAGATCAGGGCATGATGTTAGGTTTAGCGGTAGAACAAATTGGCGTAATGGCTTGGCTTGATTCTTCACAACTCAATGTCTCTAGAAATAGCTCTGATAGTATGGCTCCGTTTATCAAAGGTGAGTGGATGATGGAAGACAGCGATCCCCTAAAGTTGCTAGATCAAGTCAATATCTTACGATCAGCACGGTGGGCTTCCTAGATACAGTAATTTCAAGATGATTTCGTGCAAATGACAGAGAGTTTAGGGATTTTAGGAGAAAGCAAATGGCCTCAAGTACACAATATCAAAAAGAATATGAAAAGGCTTCCTTAGCCTATATGCAGGGAGACTACAGTCAAGCCGGTAAATTGACACAGGAACTGGTTAAAGTCTGCCCTAGCGATCCCATGTATCGTCTACTTCATGCCCATATCAATCTTGCCCTAGAGCGTTATCAAGATTCAATTGGTGAATATGAAACTGTTTTAAATTTGACTGATGACAACTCAATCCTAGAATATGCCCATAGCGGTATTGCAGCAGCTAAAGAAAGACTAGATCTAAATGATGATAGCTACGGTCTAGGAGATATAGGCGGCACACCTAGCGAATTTAGTAATCAGCAATACGCTTACGAAGATAATACCTATAATCAATCGGCTTATATGCAGGGATCTTGGTCTGCCGATGATAGTAGTGGTGGTCAAAGCAGTGGCTCCAATCGTGCTAACGATTTTGATTTTGAAGATTTTAGTTCTGACACTTCGATGAATGGTTCTAGTCAGTACAGTTATGGCTCGGAAACTCAGCTTGCAGGAGAGTCAAATTATAATTCTGGATACAAATCTAGTAATTCTTCAGGGAACCTGACTGCGGATACCGATGTGGTGTTTATGGATGAATTTGATGATTTTGATGACATTAGTGAATCATCTTTTTCAAGTTCATTTAGTGATTCTGAAGCAACGCAGATGGTCTCTGATCGATCTATGAGTGATTTTGGAAATCAAGACTTTACAACTTCGGGACGCTCAAATACAACATCACTAGCTAATCAAGATATCTCCGCCGCAAGATTTAACCAAACAGAGAATGAGGCTGAGCTATTTGGACTAGGAGCAATTAATACCCCAGTAGGATCAAAGAGAGCAGGTGCTGATATTGTCACCGAGTCCTCTGAGCAGGGTGGCTTATTTTCTCCCTTTGATAACATGCCACTCAAAACCAAGAATGTGATTACAGCGATCGCCGCAGGGGTGGTTGCTATGGTTGCCGCAGGGGTAGTTACCAACTTTGCCACAGGTTCAATCGCCGATAAAGGCTCACGCGAGCAAGTACGGAATACAGGTTGGATGATGGGTGGTGCAGCGGCATTGGCAAGTGGTGCGATCGCGTGGGGACTAGGCAAACGCTCTTCGAGACTGATTGATCAATCAACCGCAAACTTACAATCTCAGTTTGAAGCGGTTATTCGTGGCGATATGAGTCCTCGTGCAACCGTTTATAGCGAAGATGAGTTTGGTAGACTTGCGGCAAGCTTTAACCAAATGATTCAGTCAATTGTCTCTAATACCACTGAAGCCCAACGCAAAGCCGCCGAGCAAGAACAAGCTAAAGAAGATTTACAACGTCAGGTAATCCGCTTACTTGATGACGTAGAAGGCGCGGCGCGAGGTGACTTAACCGTACAGGCGGAGGTGACTGCCGACGTACTCGGCGCGGTTGCTGACTCCTTTAACCTCACGATTCAAAATCTGCGCGAAATTGTTAACCAAGTAAAAATTGCGGCGCGTCAGGTAAATGAAAGCTCTCGCGAAAATGAAGCATTTGCTCGTAGTTTGTCATCGGATGCGTTACGTCAAGCTGAAGAGTTAAGCGTTACCTTAAACTCAGTGCAAATGATGACTGAATCGATTCAACGTGTAGCCGAAAGTGCGCGTGAAGCTGATCAAGTTGCTAAACTTGCATCCGAAACCGCGATCAAGGGTGGCGACGCTGTAGAACGTACCGTAGCAGGTATTTTAGACATTCGCGAAACGGTTGCTGAAACTACCCGCAAGGTTAAACGCCTTGGTGAGTCTTCGCAAGAAATTTCTAAGATCGTTGGCTTGATTTCGCAAATTGCTTCGCGGACGAACTTACTCGCGCTTAACGCTAGTATTGAAGCAGCAAGGGCGGGTGATGCAGGACGTGGTTTTGCGATCGTTGCAGACGAAGTTCGACAGCTTGCCGATCGCGCTGCGAAAGCATCTAAAGAAATCGAACAAATTGTATTGCAAATTCAGAGTGAAACCAGTAACGTGCAACAAGCGATGGAAGTCGGTACACAACAGGTTATCGATGGGACAAAACGTGCTGAACAGGCACGTCAATCACTCACAGACATTATCCAAGTTTCCCATCGCATTGAAACTTTGGTACTATCCATTACTGAAGATACAGTTAAACAAACCGAGACTTCAAGGACAGTATCGCAAGTTATGCAATCAGTTGAGTTGACCGCTCAAGAAACTTCGCAAGAGTCTCAAAGGGTGTCAGCTTCACTACAAAATCTCGTAGGTGTTGCCCGCAGCCTACAAGATTCTGTGGAACGATTCCGCGTTGATTCGGGTGATAAAACAACGGGAGTTCGTTAGGATTATTACCTTCTAGCTATGCTACTCACACCCTAATCATTGAGAGGATTCTGTCATGAACTCGGAACAACAACAGCAGCGAATCATGGGCTACTTCATCGAAGAAGCTCGCGAACATCTTCAGACCATTGAGCAAGGCGTATTAAACTTGCAAGATGTTTTAAATGATTCCGAATCAATTAATGAGCTTTTTCGTGCTGCTCACTCGATTAAGGGCGGCGCTGCCATGTTGGGAGTCGGGAGTATTCAGCATGTTGCTCACCGATTAGAAGACTTTTTCAAAATCCTCAAAGAAAATTCGCAAATAGCTGTTGATGAGCGCTTAAAAAGTTTGTTGTTAGCAGGATTTGATCCCTTGTCAGAACTTCTAGATGAGTTGCAAGGTGGTTACAAAATATCTGACGAGTTAACAATTGAAACCAATAATCGCGTTAAGCCTGTATTTGCTGAGTTAGAGTCCTATCTAAATCAGTTAGTCTCAGATACTGATGGGGAAATCTCCGTTGAAACATATAGTCACGAACCAGAAATTATTCCTCAGCCACAGCCAGTAGTTGTTTCTCAGCAGTCGGTATTTCAGAAAGAAATCACGACTAAAATGCGGGATATGCTGCAATTGTTTCGAGCGACAGATGATGCAGAAAGCCGATCGCAGTTACAAGCAGTTTGCAATTACTTCCAAGAGATTGGCAACCAATTTGATTTGCGAAACTGGACTAATTTAGTAACGCAAATTAAAAATGCGATCGCTCAGCCTAGTAACTCTTACCGTACCCTCGCGCCTATTTTAATTCGGGAGTTGAAAGAAGCCCAAGATTTAGTGCTCTCAGATCGGGAATCGGAAATTTCTGTGTCCTTACAACTCCAAAATCTATTACCCTATCGATTTTCTGAGACAGAGGATGATGAAGTTAGTACGATCTTCACGACAGCCTCTGGGGATATTGGCGAAGATTCAATAGTAGATGATTTTGATAGTGCTGATATATCCATTACAGGAGATATCGATATAAATCCAGATGTGGATATCGATCTATTTGCCGATCAAGTCAATGAAGAATCATTTGATTTGACAGACATCCATGAGAACCAAATGGATTGGATGGATGGTGAATATGAAATCACTGAAAATCAACATATTGATGGACCTAAGGTTGGTGCTTCAGAATTAAAATCTTTAGCGATTTTGTTTGAAAATGATGACATTGATTTTGATGCCGCTTGGGAAGATATCGAATCCAATGAAACGAATATAGCAAACCTTGGAGCTACGACTTCAGAGAGTCAGGATGAATTTGCTGATTTACTTGATCATAATTCTGAAAATAATGATTCAATAGTTCCCAACTCAAATAGTGAAAAATCTAGCATTGATAAACTGTTTGGAGATTTTTCCACCCAAGATTCTGTGGCTGAAGAGAGTAGTAATTCTCTATTCCCAGACGATCTTGATGATTCATGGCAACAAACGAGTGATATTGTTTCAGAAATCAGTTCTGGGATTAATCTAGACAGTGAGCAGTCAAGCCTAGATGATGCTTTATTCTCAGACGAATTTGCTCCTGAAGAGTCCCTAGAAAATCAATTTGATATGGATTTAGGTGATGCTGATTCATATGTAGATATTGCTGAACAAGTCACCGATTCTCAAATTGATGAAGCAATTGCGATCGATGATCAGTTTGACGATATTGATGTTAGTGAATTCAATATTGATGATATTAATTTCCCTGAATTACCAGACCAGACAACATCCACTGAACAATCCATAGATAGTAGACTGGTTGATAGAGAGGAGTCTCAACCTCTGTCTAGTGAAGAATATTTTGCTGCGCTTGCACTGAACGAAAATGCGATCGATAGTGATGAAAACGATGACCCTAGCGAACCATTCGCTTTGACTTTCTCGGAAGAGGGCATGAATTTGCTTGAAGATCCCTTTGCGATCGATGAGAATCTTGATGAAATCCTTTTGGATGCATCTCCGAACATAGGTAATGAGGAAGACGTTAGTTCTGATATTAATAATTTCTTTGAAGATTCTGAAACAATTGAATCTAGTGATTATGCGGAATCAATATCAGAAAGTAACAACTTTGAGAGATTTGAGAGCATTGATACTACAGGATTAAATTTATTTGATGAACTGGGCTTTGACAATGATGAGTTTGATGAAGTTGTAAACCCTCAAGAGCAAGAAGAATCAACAAGCTCACCAGATATTACACTTGATGAAAATCCTGATGACTTTCTAATGGTTGCAACGGACACTTCCGAAGTTAGCGATAATCTGGACTTTTTTAATGAAAGTAGTGAGTTGATAGAAGAACCAATCTCTGCTGTCAGTAATGCTGAATTAGATGATAGCTTCGATGCTTTAGCAGAAAATAGCTCTCCCAATGATCTCACTGATTTCTTTGCAGATTCTGAAAATGAAGAAGACATTCCTGAAGCGATCGCTACTGATGAATTTAGCGAAGAGTCTACTAACACTGACGGTTTGGATGATTTCTTCGCAACAGTTGAAGAACCTGTAATTGCTACAGATATCGATGATGTTGACAATGATATTGATGGATTTACTAACGAATTTACTAACAACGATGATTTAGGGGCTTTAGGGGATTTCTTTGCCTCTGGCGAATCTGAAGAAACCGAACTAATTGATAACATAGCTCGCGAAGCAGTCAGCTTTTCTGAGGAAGACAATCAACTAGATGATTTCTTTACCGATGGAACTGCTGAAGAGTCCGAAACTATCACTAACAATATCAGTGATAGTTTTGATCAAGAATTAACTAACACTGATGATCTAGATGATTTCTTCGTACCTACGGAAGAGCTTGAAGTTTCTAATGCTGCGAATAATGAATTAGATGTTTTCGCTGAACAGGTTGAACACTCTGATGAAGTAAATGATTTCTTTGCCGCATCTGATGAGCCTGCAATTATTTCTAACGATATCAGCAGCATTGATGATTTTGATCAAGAACTAACTAATACTGATGATCTAGGTGATTTCTTCGCAGATTCTGAAGAACCTGAAATTGTCTCTATCGATACTCCCAATAGCGGTGAAATTTCTGATGAACTAACTAGCACTGATGATTTAGGTGATTTCTTCACAGAGCCTGTAGGTGAATTAACTAGCACTGATGATCTAGGTGATTTCTTTGCAGATTCTGAAGAACCTGAAATTGTCTCTATCGATACTCCCAATAGCGGTGAAGTTTCTGATGAACTAACTAGCACTGATGATCTAGGTGATTTCTTCGCAGAATCTGAAGAATCGGAAATTATCTCTAGTGATATTGATAGTGAACTAGATGGATATTCGGGTGTTAATGATGCTGAAGATTTAACTAACTTCTTTAGTGAATCAGGTATTGATAATGCACTAGATGAATCTGAGGATTTAACTAACTTCTTTGGTGAAACAGAAAATGAGCATCAGAGTTTAGGAGAAGACATTTCAAACAATGAATTTAGTATTGCGCTCACTGATAGTAACGAGCTTGATGCTATTAATGTAGTTGATACATTAGATGGATACGAAGAGCAAACAGAAGACTTCATGGATTTTGACTCTCCTCAAGATGCTAATCCTGAATTCTTGTCAACATTAGATATAAATGAAAGTATTTTTGAAGCAGATTCTGAAGATTCATCAAGGGAACTATTCGAGCAAATAGACTCTTCTGATGACTCTGATTTGGCAAATTTCTTTGCTGACGCTGGTGAAGAAGATTTAACTATACTAGAAAATGATCTTGACTTTGATCAGGACAAGTCATTAACTCAGAATGAGGAAATCAATGATTTTGGAAGTACAGCAGATCAAGACTTTGAAAATCAATCTTTACAGACCGTAGGAACGGAATTGACAGACCCTCAAGAAGATTTCATTCTTGAAGAGAATGACATTACAGCAAACACAACTATTGACAATTTGGTTGATTTTTTCCAAGGTGATGATGATGATTCAGAGTCAAGTTCGCTACAGATGCCAGAAGAGTTTGTAAGTGAGAACTTAGCAACTGATGAACCGCTCAGTTTTGGCGAATTCAATGAATTTGAAACCTTTAACGAAGAGCGTTCGGAAACTTTGGATTATGCTCTTACTCAAGAGCCTGCAATGAACACTCTGCCACCTGATTATCAATTGCAACCTGAAGAACTAAATGGGATTGATGACAACTTCGACTTCGATGATTTAGAAGCGATGATTGGTAGTTCTAGTAATATGCCAAATGATATTAATGATCAAAGTAATCTAACATTTGACAACCAAATCTCAGAAACTGTCATGAATGCTCAGGGTTCCGAGTCTCCTGATGATATGGATTTTGATGAATTGGAAGCTCTTTTAGGTGATACTGGCAGCTTTGATAGCTCTAACACCACGAAGACTACATCTACCAATGGCTCAGGGAATACTACTCCCAGCAACCCAGCAAGTTCGGCTGATGACTTTGATGAGTTAGAGAACATGCTCCAGAGCGCTTTTGCGAAAGATGTTGGACCTATCAAAACTAAGTCTCCCGCACGTCAACCCGCCGCTGCTCGGAAGCCAAGGTTAACTGACTCGACTATGCGTGTTGATGTCAAGTACCTTGATAGCCTTAATAACCTTGTTGGGGAACTAGTTGTCAACCGCAACCTTTTAGAGCAGGATCAGGAAAGATTACAGCAATTTATCACGAACCTACTACATCAAGTGCAACTGTTGAGTGATGTATCGCAAAGGATGCGTGATCAATACGATCGCTCTTTGCTCGAAGCATCTTTAACCGCAGGACGTGGGCGTTCATTCAGTAGTTTTGAAACATCATCATATTCGGGTGATGGATCTAGCTCGAATAGTTCGGTTAGCAATGACTTTGAAGGTATTGAGTTCGATCGCTACAATACTTTCCACGTTTTATCACAAGAAATTATTGAGTTGATTGTCCGAGTCCGAGAGTCTGCTTCTGACATTGAGTTCGTGGTTGGTGAGACAGATCAGGTAACTCGCCAGTTAGGCACGATTACCACCCAAGTTCAAGACGATTTGAAACAATCACGCATGGTTCCCTTCGCACAAATTGCCGATCGCTTACCTAGAGGTATTCGCGATCGCGCACTTAAGACTGGCAAACAAGCCGATCTAGAAGTATTTGGAAGGGAGACTCTAATCGATAAGGCGATTTTGGAATCTCTTACTGATCCATTGACGCACCTTGTCAACAATGCGATCGATCATGGTTTGGAAGATCCTGCCACTCGTCAAGCGGCGGGTAAGCCTGCCACTGGCAAACTTACCGTACGAGCCTATCACCAAGGTAACCAAACCGTAATTTCCATTAGTGATGATGGTGCGGGCATCAGTACCGATAAAGTAAAGAAAAGCGCTGTTTCTAAGGGAGTGCGATCGCAAGCTGAAGTTGAGCGCCTCAATGATACTGAGGTTTATGCTCTGCTATTTGAGCCTGGATTTAGTACTGCGGCTCAAGCCGATGAATTTAAAGGACGTGGGGTTGGACTAGATGTGGTCAAAACTTGTCTTGATGACATTCGTGGCGTAATTATTGTGGAATCAGTGGTTGGCAAGGGTACGACCTTTACAATTCGCTTACCGCTTACCCTGAGTATTTCTAAGGCGATGTTCTGTATTAGCGATCGCGCTCGGATTGCGTTCCCCGTTGATGGCTTCGAGGATATGGTGGAAGTTCCCCAGAGTCAGATTGTTCTTAACGAGAAAGGTCAGCCCTGCTTACCTTGGCGCGATACAGTCTTGCCATTCCAGCATTTATCTAACTTGCTATCCTATAGCCGCCACCTCAGCCGCAGCAGTATTTATGGGAAGCAGGAAAACGATGAACTTTGCATTATTATTCTCCGCAATGACACTAGTTATCTGGCGCTACAGGTCGATCAGTTCCTTGGTGAATATGAAATCGTAATCAAGCAACTTGAGGGACCAATTCCCCAACCTGCGGGAATTGCAGGGGCAACCGTGTTAGGGGATGGTCGAGTCATGGCGATCGCTAACGTGTTGGAATTATTTGACATTGCTAGTGGCAGATTGCGTCCTTCGACATCAGGGATGACTATTCAGCCAACCGTTGAAGAAGATGTTGCTGTTGATCCAACGGTACTAATTGTTGATGACTCGATTACAGTACGTGAGTTACTATCACTGACCTTTGCGAAAGTAGGCTATCGTGTGGAACAAGCTAAGGATGGACAGGATGCTTGGGAAAAACTTCGCGCTGGTCTGCCTTGCGACATGATCTTCTGCGATATTGAGATGCCTCGCATGGATGGATTAGATCTACTATCGAGATTACAAAAGGATTCTCGACTGAAAGAGATTCCTGTGGCAATGTTAACTTCACGCGGAGCCGATCGCCATCGTCAGTCAGCAATTCAGCTTGGGGCAAAGGGTTACTTCACTAAGCCCTACCTCGAAGAAGAATTATTGAGTGCCTCGAAGCGTCTACTAGCTGGAGAAACTCTGCCTATCTAAAATATTCAAGAATGTGCAAAGCACATTCTTGAATCAAGAGAAAACCTATGCTGCTGAGTCTTAAAATTGAAAATTTTGCCCTGATCGATCGCTTAGAGCTTGAGCTATATACAGGTCTAAATATTCTCACAGGTGAAACAGGAGCAGGCAAATCAATTGTCCTCGACGCTCTCGATGCTGCGCTTGGGGGCAAAGTATCAGCGAGAATGTTAAGAACTGGATCAGATCGCGCCAATATCGAAGCTACTTTTTCGACTAATCAGGCGATCGCCCAATGGCTAGAGCTTCAAGAAATAGATGCAATTGATGCCGAAACACTGATTTGTAGCCGCGAAATCACGGCAAAGAGCAGTCGCACCCGCATTAATGGCGTAGTTGTAAATAAGCAACAGATCCAAGAATTGCGCGATCGCCTTGTCGAGATTACTGCCCAAGGTCAGACGATCTTGCTAAGCCAAGCTGCTCAACAGCGAGAATGGCTAGATAGCTTTGGTGATCAAGTTTTTAATCAGGTGCTGTTATTGCAAAGGCAAAAAGTAGCAAAACTATTTGAAACAAAGGAGCGATCGCGCAAAGCTTTATTTGATCGCCAACAGAATGAACGCAATCGATTACAGCATTTAGACATGTTGCGCTATCAGCTCAAGGAACTGGAAGCGGCAAATTTAAATGATCCCGATGAATTAGATACTCTCGAAAGCGATCGCAATCGGCTAGCCCATAGTGTGGAATTACAAAAGCAGGGCTATGCCGTGTATGAAGCGCTCTATCAGAATGACAGTGGTAATGCTTGCGCGGATTTGTTAGGACAAGCAGAATCGATTCTTACGGAAATGGTCACGCTTGATCGCGAAGCTGAGGGCATTCTTGAACTAGTTTCTAGCGCACTTGCTCAAGTCGAAGAAGCAGGGCGGCAGATCAACAATTATGCCAATCGTTTGGAATCTGACCCCGAACAATTGGAAGCGATCGAACAACGAATTAATCAAATCAAGCAAATCTGTCGTAAATATGGCACACTTCCCGAAGCGATCGCCTATACCGAAAAGTTGCAACTTGAACTTGCTGAACTCACCGATCAAAGTATTTCTATTGAAGATTTGGAACGTAAAGCTGCGGCTGATTTACAGGCTTTGCTGAAGGCTTGTAAAAAGTTGACTGAATTACGTCGGCAAACGGCGATCGCTCTCGAACAAGTACAAATCGATGCTTTGAAAATGCTGGCGATGGAAAAAGTTCGCTTTCAGGTCGGAATTTATCCGAGTGAACCCAATGCATTAGGTGGCGATCGCATAGTCTTTGAGTTCAGCCCTAATCTTGGCGAGCCTTTGCAACCTCTTGCGGAAACTGCTTCAGGTGGTGAGATGAGTCGATTTTTATTAGCGCTGAAAACTTGTTTTGTGAAGCAGAAAACCCAAGAATCTCAACCAGCATCAATGGAGTTTAATCATGCTAATGTCGGCACAATGGTATTTGATGAAATTGATGCTGGTGTATCAGGTCGCGTTGCCCAAGCGATCGCGACGCAACTTTGGCAACTGAGCCGTAGTTCTCAAGTTCTTTGCGTGACTCACCAACCATTAATCGCTGCGATTGCTGATCGACATTTCCATGTTAGTAAGCAGGTAATCGGCGATCGGACTCAAGTACAAATTCGTCTCTTAGAATTGGAAGAACGGAAACAGGAGCTAGCTCAGATTGCTTCAGGAATGAATGTTGAGGAGGGGAAAGAAGGAAAAAGGAAAAAGGAAAAAGGAAAAAATATTGATAAGGAGGGTGTTAGTAGTACGGTGTCTCAGGCGATCGCTTTTGCTGAGTCTTTGCTAGAGCAGGCTGCTACGATCAAAGCTAGTAGCTAAAATATTAAGTAGCCCTGCACTCAAGTGCGGTCTAAAAGCTCAAGTCTTCTTAAGCAGACTAAAGGTTAATTCTAAGCAACTCGTTTCAATGGGTTGAAGCTTTTAGCCCGCACTTGAATGCAAGGCTGCTGCGGATAAAAAATGATCATTCTTACTACTTAAAGCTATGACAACTCAACCTCAAACTGATAAACAACCTTGTACTGAGACTAAACAAGAACCCATTCTCTGCAATCACTGTTTGCGTACGGCTACTAATGGCATTAAATGTCAGGGTATCTGTGTTGCTGATAGTGGCTATTAATTGTTGATGACATTTCTATCTATCAGCAAATCTTGAAGCGTGATTATATCTAGGAACAACCCTGTAATAGTCACTGACATTGCTAATCATTGCGGAATTTTACTATTTCTAAATTATAGATTCTCGATAATTTACACTAGGGGCATAACTATCAACAGTATTCTTAAACGAGTAATGATGTGTGGCTCTTTGCGCCGTGCATTATCACTACCCATAACATTAATTTATGTCACAACCAACGATTGAATCAGTTTTACAAGAAAAACGCTTGTTTGAACCATCAGCACAGTTCTCTCAGGCAGCCCATATCAAAAGTCTTGCGGAATATCACCAAATTTACGATCGCGCTAAAGCCGATCCTGCTGCCTTCTGGGCTGAGCTAGCCGATCAAGAACTACATTGGTTTGAGAAATGGCACACCGTTCTCGACTGGCAACCGCCATCGGTGAAATGGTTTGACGGAGGCAAAATTAATATTTCCTATAACTGTCTCGATCGCCACTTGACTACTTGGCGCAAAAACAAAGCGGCTCTAATTTGGGAAGGGGAAAATGGCGACTCGCGTACGCTGACCTATAGCCAATTGCATCGCGAAGTTTGTCAGTTTGCCAATGCCCTCAAACAATTAGGAGTCCAAAAAGGCGATCGCGTTGGTATTTATATGCCAATGATCCCTGAAGCCGCGATCGCCATGCTAGCCTGTGCCAGAATCGGCGCAGTACATGGTGTCGTATTTGGTGGTTTTAGCGCCGAAGCTTTACGCGATCGCCTTGTCGATGCCGAAGCAAAACTTGTCATCACTGCCGATGGTGGTTGGCGCAAAGATGTGATCGTGCCATTAAAAGAGCAAGTAGATAAGGCGATCGCCAATGGAGCCGCACCTTCCGTTACCGATGTTTTGGTTGTGAAACGGACAGGTCAAAATACGCATATGACCGCAGGGCGAGATCATTGGTGGCATGACTTACAGCAGGGCGTTTCCGCTAAATGTGATGCAGAGCCAATGGATAGCGAAGATATGCTATTCGTTCTTTACACCTCTGGCAGTACGGGGAAACCGAAGGGAGTCGTGCATACTACGGCTGGCTACAACCTTTATAGCCACATGACCACCAAATGGATTTTTGATCTCAAAGATACTGATGTGTATTGGTGTACTGCTGATGTGGGATGGATTACAGGACATAGCTATATTGTGTATGGTCCATTATCCAATGGTGCAACCACCCTGATGTATGAAGGAGCGCCCCGCCCTTCCAATCTTGGCTGTTTTTGGGATGTAATTGAGAAGTATCAGGTGAGTGTTTTCTATACTGCACCTACTGCAATTCGCGCCTTTATCAAAATGGGTGAGCATCATCCTAATACTCGTGATTTGACATCACTGCGTTTGTTGGGAACCGTCGGTGAGCCGATTAATCCTGAAGCTTGGATGTGGTATCACCGCGTGATTGGCGGTAGTCGATGTCCAATTGTGGATACATGGTGGCAAACGGAAACAGGTGGAGTCATGATTACAGCGCTTCCTGGAGCGGTTCCCACAAAACCAGGTTCGGCAACACTTCCATTTCCAGGGATTATTCCTGATATTGTCGATCTTGAAGGTAATCCTGCCCATGAGAACGAAGGCGGTTATCTAATCGTGCGTCATCCTTGGCCAGGGATGATGCGAACGGTTTACGGTGATCCAGAGCGCTTCCGTAAGAGCTATTGGGAGCATATTCCCCCCAAAGATGGTAAGTATGTCTATTTTGCGGGTGATGGCGCTCGTAAGGATGAAGATGGTTACTATTGGGTGATGGGTCGCGTCGATGATGTAATTAACGTTGCTGGTCACCGTTTAGGAACCATGGAAATCGAATCGGCGCTAGTTTCTCACCCTGCGGTTGCTGAAGCGGCTGTAGTTGGTAAGCCTGATGAATTGAAAGGTGAAGATATCTTTGCCTTTGTGATTCTGGAAGGCGATCGCCAACCTAGTGAAGAACTTGCTAAGGAACTCAAAAAACACGTTGTCGGTGAAATTGGGGCGATCGCCCGTCCTAATGAGATTCGCTTTGCGGAAGCCTTGCCTAAAACGCGATCGGGTAAAATTATGCGACGTTTACTGCGATCGCTAGCCTCTGGGCAAGAAATCACCAGCGACACTTCCACCCTAGAAGATCGTTCGATTTTAGATAAATTGCGCGAAGGTGCTTAACAAAAAAGAGGCTGTGCATCACACAGCCTCTTTTTTGTTATTTAAGATCTGCTAAAGCTTTACGGGCTTCCTTTAAACCATCAATATTGCCTTGTTGATTAAAGAATCGCTCAGCACTTTCTAACATCTTGCGAGCTTCGATCGTGCGTTGTTGAGTTGCTAATAACTTACCTAAAGCTAGATAAGTTGGTGCATCCTCTGGCTCAGCTTCAAGAATTTGGCGATAAGCGACGATCGCCCCCGATAGCGAACCTTGCTGAATATAGATATCAGCGATCGCCCGTTGTAACTCGATCAAATTATTAACAGGGATATTTCTTGCTCCTGCGGCGCGACGGAGAGAGGTGATCGCTTCAGCATAATTGCCTTCACTTTGAAAGACCTTAGACATCGCAAGATTGGCTTGGGGGTGTCGAGGATCGACTTCTAAAGCTCGTTTGAACTTAGCGATCGCCTCTTCATATTGATTTTGCTCAGCAAATAAACCACCAAGCGCCACCAATACATCAGCGTCAAAAGGCGCAATCTTATCGGCTTGATTATAGGCAGCAAAAGCTCCTTTCCGATCTCCTGAGAGTTTTAAAACGTAGCCCAAATTCAGATAAATCTTGGCATTTCTAGGAGCAACCGCGATCGCTTGACGATAAATCTTAGCGGCTTCGGCATATTGTTTTTGTTCAGTCAATAAAAAGCCCACACTGTTATAAGCATCTATATTTTGGCGCTCCAAGGCGATTACACGGCGATAGGCGGTTAACGCGCTAGGATAGTCTTTAATGCGGACATAGACAAAACCTAATGCATTAAAGGCTTTAGCATTATTGGCATCTAATTTAGTAGCTTTATCTAGAGCCTCGATCGCCCCAGAATAATTATTCTGTTGGGTTAGTAAAAAGCCAAGACTAGTTAAAATGCGCGAGTTTTTCGGCTCTAGATTAGCAGCCTGTTGATAAGCAGCGATCGCCCCTGCAATGTTATTGTTTTGCCACAGTTGCCGCCCTTGCCTGATCCATTCTGTCGCATCTTTTTTAGTTTGGGCATAGACACTTTCAGAAATTGGCATAGCGATCGCCCCTGCGATCGCTGTTACTAGAGCAAGATTTGTCAGTTTGGTGAGTGAACGAAACAAAGGCATAAGCTTTCTAATTTACGTTAATTAATTTCTATAGTTAGGCAGACAACGCTTGACTATAAAAATTTTATTCTTCTGAGTTTACCTCTTCCATATTAACAAGCATATTAACAAGCTCAACTGAGTTAGGTGCATTACGTGCGTCTGTAAAATCTGTGCCTTCAATACTCTTAAGGGTCGATAGATAGGTTCCTGTCAAATCTGCACCAATTAACTTGGCATTAGCTAAATTTGCCCAATTTAGCTTGGCATTAGTCAAATTAGCGCGGCTAAGATCGGCTCCAGCGAGATTTGCACCTGTTAAATTTGCCCTTGTGAGATCAGCTTCGGTGAGATTTGCTCCCCGCAAATCTGCCCCATTCAGATAAGCTCCTGTCAAAAAGGCGTTTGATAGATTTGCCCGACATAGGCGCGATCGCGTGAGGTTGGCACTAGTCAAAAACGCATTACTAAAATTAGTTTCTACTAAGACCGCATCACTGAGGTCGGCTTCAATTAAAAATGCTTCGGAGAGATTTGCGCCAATTAACGAAGCTTGTTCGAGAATAGTGCCATTGAGATTTGCTTGAATCAGAATGGAACCACTCAAATTTGCTCTTACTAAATTTGCCAGATTTAGTTCCACATCTTCTAAATTGGCAATATCCAGAGTTATTTCCTCTAGATCTGATTCAATAAAATTGGCTCCAGTCAAATTGGCTCCAGTCAAAATCAATCCGATGAGCGATCGCTTACTAAAGTCGCGATCGCCCAAAGCGTAACTTTCGAGAAGTTCTTTTGCATTCATGATTGATTGACAGACGATTAGGGACGATAACCCGAAGCAAGCAACTGCGCGACCGACTTGGCATGGTAGGACAAGATAATATCTGCACCAGCACGCTTCATGCTTAACAGAGTTTCAAACATTACCTTCTTCTCATCAATCCAGCCGAGTTGCGCCGCCGCCTTAACCATTGCATACTCACCACTGACGTTATAGGCAGCTACAGGTACATTGGTTGCATCTTTTACTTTGGCGATGATATCCAAATAGGCGAGAGCAGGTTTGACCATCACAATATCTGCGCCTTCAGCAATGTCGAGATAGACTTCCTTAATGGCTTCACGAGAATTGGCTGGGTCCATTTGATAGGTCTTTTTATCACCAGACTTAGGTGCAGAACCTAGAGCATCACGGAAAGGTCCATAGTAAGCAGAGGCATATTTCGCAGAATAGGCGAGAATGCCCACGTTCTCAAATCCAGCTTCATCTAGCCCTTGTCGAATTGCTCCAATCCGACCATCCATCATGTCAGATGGTGACACAAAATCAGTTCCAGCAGCGGCTTGGGAAACAGACATTTTGACAAGAACTTCGACTGTCTCATCATTCAGAATTACGCCGTTATCATCAATGATGCCATCATGTCCATGTGTAGTGAAAGGATCGAGGGCAACATCGGTAAAAATAATAATATCGGGAACTGCTGCCTTAATAGCGCGAACTGCACGCTGTGCTAGTCCTTCAGGATTAAAACTTTCACTACCTGTGAGATCTTTTCTCTCTTCAGGTACAGCAGGGAAAAGGGCGATCGCCTTAATTCCTAATGCATAAATCTCTTCTACTTCTTTAACCAATAGATCGAGAGTAAAGCGATAGGCTTCAGGCATTGAAGGGATTTCAACACGATTATTCTCTCCTTCCATCACAAACATGGGATAGATAAAGTCATCTGTAGTTAGATGGTTTTCTCTAACTAGGCTACGGACAGAAGGGTTACGACGGAGGCGGCGAGGACGATGTGTGAGTTGCATTGATGTTTCTTGACTTTTCTTAATGAATTTGCGTTAAAAACATTTAGTAAAACATTTATTTTTTAGATATGTATTATACCAGAATCACTAACACTAATTCCAAAAAGAAAAGTGGCGCATCGCGCCACTTTTCTTTATAAACACTCAAACGTTTACTAAAAAGAAAAAGAAAGGCAGCGCGAAGCGCTGCCTTTCTTTTAAATACCCAAACGTTGATAGATTTGGTCAAGATTTTTAAGATGCTTATTAGGATCAAAACAAGCGGCTAACTCTTCTTCAGAGAAAGTTTTCTTGACGGTTTCATCTTCGCTGATCAACTTACGGAAATCACCGTCAGTTTTATTCCATGCAAGGTGCGCTGCTTTTTGGACGATCGCATAGCTATCTTCACGGCTCAAGCCCTTAGTGACTAGTCCGAGCAACACCTGCTGACTGAAGACCACACCACCATAACAATAGAGATTGCGCTCCATGTTGTGGGTATGCACCAACAGATTTTTGGTTAAATCAGTGATTTCTCGGAGCATGAAGTGCGTGAGAATGCAGCTATCAGGTAGCAGTACCCGTTCCGCCGCACTGTGGGAAATATCGCGTTCATGCCATAGCGCCACATTTTCCAGAGCCGTCGTCGCATAGCCACGCAACAAACGCGCCATGCCGGTTAAACGCTCTGAACGGATGGGATTGCGCTTGTGAGGCATTGCGGAGGAGCCTTTTTGTCCCTTGGTGAAATGCTCTTCCACTTCGAGGACATCGGTACGCTGAAGGTTACGGATTTCGACGGCAAAGCGTTCGATTGATGCGCCGATCAGGGCTAATACTTGCGAGAACTCAGCATGGCGATCGCGAGAAATTACCTGCGTCGATGCACAATCGGGCTGAAGTCCCAATTTTTGACAGGCGATCGCTTCAATACGTGGATCTACATTGGCATAGGTTCCCACTGCGCCCGAAATTTTACCGACAGCGATAGTCTTATTTAAGTTCAATAGGCGATCTCGATGGCGCAACATTTCCGCTAACCAGCCAGCCAGCTTAAATCCAAAGGTAATTGGCTCTGCATGGATACCGTGCGTCCGACCCGACATAATCGTGTAGCGATGTTGTTGGGCTTGGTAGCGAATCGCTTGGATGGCTTCTTCTAACTGGGCTTGGATGATTTCTAAGCTATCAACTAATTGCACTGCCAGAGCAGTATCTAGCACATCGGAACTAGTCAAACCGAGGTGGATGTAGCGCCCTGCATCACCTACATATTCATTTACGTTGGTCAAAAACGCGATCATGTCGTGCTTGACCGTTAACTCAATTTCATTGACGCGATCGGCATCAAAGTTTGCTTTCGCCTTAATTTCTTCGACAGCATCGGCAGGTATATAGCCTAATTCAGCCTGTGCTTCGCAAACGGCGATTTCAACTTGCAACCAAGTTTGGTACTTATGGCGATCCGTCCATAACCGACCCATTTCGGGCAATGTATAGCGTTCTATCAAAACTTACGCTCTTGAAATAATCACAATTTTTAATTATAGCAAGTTTTTTTAGCTATAGCTAAAACCCAAAAAATAGAAAGGCGGCGCGAAGCGCCGCCTTTCTATTGCATCATCGTCAAAATACCTTGCTGTCCTAGCAACATTTCGCGCAAAAGACTAAAAATCCCCACTCCAATCACTGGTGATATATCAATACCGCCGATGGGTGGGATTAACTTTCTTAGTAAAAACAGTAAAGGCTCAGTTGGAAAAGTAATTAGGCTATAGGGGAATTGCTTGAGGGGAATCTGGGGATACCATGTCATGATGATCCGAAATATATACATCAGGATAAATAATCCCAACACAATATTGAGAGTAAGAGAGCTAATGGCGATCTCGTCCACAACAGTAACCAGTTTCTAAATTCAAAGTACTTATGCGATCGATCCTAACAGTTTTACTTGCCATTTTTACTCGCGTTTGAACTAGATCATGCCTCCATATAGAGCTATAGACACCTGTATCAAGACAAATCAAGACCCAAATAGTGTGAGGCGGCGCTTCGCGCCGCCTCACACTATTTGGGCTTTAAGAATGATCTACTGATATCGTTCTAGAAAATCTAACGCTTGATTGCGTAACTCATAGTATTCTCTAGACTCTCGCAATTCGTGGCGATCGCGAGGACGTGGTAACGGAATATCTAGCACCTGTCCAATCGTTGCTTTTGGCCCATTGGTCATCATTACCACGCGATCGGACATAAAAATAGCTTCATCAACATCATGGGTAATCATCATCACTGCTTGGCGATGGTTTTCCCAAATATCTAAAACTTGCTGTTGTAACTTCGGTCTAGTTAGAGCATCGAGCGCTCCAAATGGTTCATCTAGCAATAGCATTTTCGGACGAGTTGCTAAAGCGCGAGCAACCCCAACTCTTTGCTTCATACCACCTGAAAGTTCTTGGGGATATTTATCGGCGGCAGCGGTGAGATTGACCATTTCAATATGTTCGTTAACTATAGATATTTTTTCATCACGACTTGCGGTTTTAAATACTTCATCTACCGCCATGCGAATGTTTTCTCTGACTGTCAACCAAGGAAGTAACGAATAGCCTTGAAATACCATCATCCTCTCTGCCCCTGGCTTGCGAATGACTTTACCTTCTAGAGTGACTAAGCCTGATGTCGGTTTCTCTAAACCTGCCACAATTCTGACTAGGGTTGATTTTCCACAGCCAGAGTGACCAATTACAGAGACATATTCCTGCTCAGCGATCGCAAGGTTAATGCCATCTAGTACCACAAATTGACTTCCATCAGGTTTGCGAAATGACTTGACAATATTTTCGACCACTAAAAAGGTTTTGTCAGGTGGATGGTTGTTAGATGTGAGACTGGTTGGGGAAGTAGTCATACAGTTTTTTTGTTTCTAGGATAATTTTTAGGCAAAGAAAAAGGACTTGGGAGCATTTGCTCGAATTGCAAAGTTGCTGAGATAGCCGATGGGATTACTAGGATCAAAGGATTGGCGATCAACTAAGGCTGAGGCAGGTTCTACTTTATAGTCATCAGCAGGACAAACAATGCCCATTTCGGCAGCAATTTCTCGATACAAATCAGTGCGCCATCCTTGACGAGCGATCGCCTCAGCATTCTTGGGAAACTCAGGAATTTGTCCCCAACGGGCGGCTTGGGTCATTAGCCAGAGGCTCTGTGATTGCCAGAGGAACGTAGAATGATCGTTGGCAATATCAGAAACAGAAGTGGGCATTTCAAAGAAAATGGTTGTTTCTAGGCTGTTAGTGATGCGTTGTTGATTATCAAATCCTCCGTAGTTGTAGTTCCCTACAATTGCGGGTCGCGTATATTTAACATTTGCTCCTGTAAAGGAACGTTGGGAGATGATTTTAGCAACTTCTTCACGATTCGCAGGTTCACTGCAATATCGACAGGCTTCAATCATCGCTTTTACTAGCGATCGGTAGGTTTTGGGATAGTCTTGAATGAAGGATTCACGCACGGCTAAAAGGCGATCGGGATGTCCATTCCAAATTTCTCGCCCTTGAGCAAAGGTAAATCCAACTCCCTCATTACCCTTAATCGCTCGCGTATTCCAAGGTTCAGCAACCATATAGGCTTGAATTGCATCCATCCGCATATTGCTCACCATCTGAGGTGGTGGTGTAATAATAGAACGCAATTCAGTAACTGGATTAATACCAGCCGCTGAAAGCAGATAGCGAATAAAATATTCATAAATGGAAGAACTCAGAACCGTTGCCCATACTCGATCATCTATGGATGCAGTTTGCCAATATTGTTGCAAATCTCTTCCAAAGGCATCTAAATCGCCGCTATATGTAGATAGGGGACTGATACCCGCTTCCCATAATTTACGATTGAAGGTAATGGCATTACCATGACGGTGAATGGTCATGGCAGCACAAAGGGGAAATTGACGTGCGCCTTCTGCGCCAATACGGGCATTGGTGACAGCACCAGATACAACGGGAGAAGCATCTAAGCGTCCAAAAATGATCCCGTCACGGGAATTAGCCCAACTCGCTTCTCGACTGAGCGTAACGTTTAATCCATACTTGCGAAAAAAACCTTTTTCCCAAGCGATCGCAAAGGGAGCGCAATCGTTAACAGGTACAAAGCCAACCGTTAAATTTGGCTTTTCCAAACTGGCGGGATTAATTATAGGCTCCACCGCTAACGCTGTTTCCGATAGTCCAGTGGGATTTCGTCCTTGTTCTTGGGAACATGCAGAAAAGGCGATCGTTGAGGCAGTAGCGGTCATTCCCTGAAGGAATGCTCTCCTTGTGGTAGACATGGGAATCTCCGAAGTTTAGGATTGTGCGGGGCGACGAGTCATGATTGCTTGTAATTTAGCAAGGGCATAGTCCAAAATCAGTCCTGTCACACCAATCACAAAGACTGCCAAAAATACAGAACTTACATTTAAACGATTCCATTCATCCCAAACAAAAAAGCCAATACCAATGCCACCCGTGAGCATTTCTACTGCTACAATTACTAACCATGCAATCCCTAGACTAATGCGTAAACCTGTAAAAATATAGGGCAAACTCGCTGGCAGAACTACTTTAATTAACTGCTTCCAACGAGGCATTTCTAACACTTGAGCAACTTCCAAATAGTCTTTGGGAACGTTACTTACTCCTTCAGCAGTGTTAATAATCGTAGACCAGAGGGAAGTAATGAAAATCACGAAAATTGCTGAAGGTTCGGCAGCATTAAAAATAGCAAGGGCGATCGGTAACCAAACGAGTGGAGAAACTGGCTTAAAAACCTGAATAATCGGGTTAATTGCCAACCAAGCATTGCGTGATAACCCAATCCAAACCCCGACGGGAATGGCAACTATAGCTCCTAAGAGAAAGCCAATACAGACTCGACGTAAACTTGCTAACAGTAGCCATCCAATCCCAATATCACCAAGTCCACGACGATAAAACGGATTTAAAATAAAATCTAAATTCTTGACAAATGCTTCTGGCGGTGTGGGCATCATTTCACTGCGAAATAAAGCGATCGCCCACCATAGGGCTATCACTCCTGCAAATCCTGCGATCAGCAGCAATATATTAGCTCGAAACAAATTGCGAAAACACCCATTTATAAAAGTGCGGGTATTAGTCGCCAAACTCATCAAAGCCATGATTTGTAGTACCTTGTTTCAGAATGGACTGATGTGCTCTGAGAGTCCAAACAAGAATCCTGTTGAAACTGATACTACTCGTCAAAAAATTTTAACTTGCAGCGATCGCCATTTTCCACAGTCTTCTCTCACTGCCTACGAGGTTAGCTGACGGGCTAGGACTGAGAGATGTCCTTTTTCAGATTCATTCTGAAAATACGCCCCTATGCTCTTAGAGAACTTGGTTCCCCCGTTCTTTGTTTTACTTTAGGTAATAACTTAGAGATAAAACAAAAATTAGGCTGACTTACTCAGTTGCACAAAGATATATCACCATTTTTTTTAACATGTCAACACCTAAAATCTAGATGTAATCTAACTTGTTATTAGACGGAAAGTTTCTTTCTAATAAAATATTCAGGCTTAGCAGTAACTATCTAACTCCTCCATAAATCGCAGCTTTTTCATTGCTAATCCATGCCCAAAGTTGATCCCCATAGGAGAAATGCCACCACTCGTTAGGATGCCTTACAAATCCACTATGGTTCATCACTTCATTTAATAATTTGCGATCGCAATGAAATTCCATTTCTAAACTATCGATAGAATTTGCAAAATAATTAGGTAAAGAGCGATCGCTTATCTCATCAATAGGAGAACCCATATTTATTTCTTGTATAGAGTCCCCGCCTTTGGCGGGGACTCTATATAGGGTGACATCGATCGCTGCACCTGTACTGTGAGGCGGTGGCATTTTCGGATCGTGGCTAGGAATTGCCCAAAACTTCATCACTTCTGCCATGAGTGAGTTTTTTTGTTCTTCAGAAAGAGAATTAACTTCCAAGCCTCTACTTTCAGCGAACTCAGCGAAGCTATAGTCCACCATAAACTGCTGTACAGGAATTGGGCGATAGGCATCAAAAATTGCAATTTGATAATTGGGTCGAATAGTTTGTAAATAGGCTTGAGATTTTTGCAATCTCTCTAAAATGCTTTGACGCACCCAAAAAGGAGAGCGATCGCCATAAGGTGCGCCCAATGACATATAGGGATGAGGATCGATGGTTATGATGTTTGAGGCGATCGCTACTAGAGGCTCACCACATTCAGCGATCGCAATATTTTGATAGGGCTTCATGGGCAAAGAAAAAGGAAAAAATAAAGCTAAGGAATGAAAAATAAATAACTTATGCATTTCAGTTATTTTGAGGAATAGCTCTATAATTCCATTTAGGAAGATATTCATCAAAAATGATAGGTAGATTTTC
>NZ_JACJQY010000080.1 GCF_014696925.1 Phormidium tenue FACHB-1050
AACCTGAGCATTCACAATTACTTTCTAGCCAAATGTACAGATTTAGTGAGGGAAAATGGGCTGATAGCCATAATTACCAGTTGCTTCACTCTTGATGCTGCCAATACTAGCTTTCGGAGATATCTAGCGAGTAAGTTAGAGCTTGTGACTGCCATTAGATTGCCAGATATAGCTTTTAAGAGATTTGCCAACACGGAAGTAGTTGCCGACATTCTAATTTTCCGCAAGCTCACAGAAACTGAACAGATGGCGATGAATCGAAAAAATTACCAATATCCTGATTGGGTTAAGACATCCCCATCAGGCAAATACACAGTCAATCAGGAGCCAATCATGATTAACCAATGGTTTATGGAATTAGCTGTAGCATAGTGACAAAGCTAAAGAGTTATTCACCACATCTAACTTATCAAAAAAGCGAGTCAATCTTATTTCAATAAGACTGACTAACTTTTTTGATAGGTAACCTTACTAGAAAGGATTGGTGATGTGGTTGGTACTAGCCTTGCATCTCAAGATTGATTCGCAGGATGGATACTTAAGTTTTAAAAAGCTGTCAGCAAGCTGTCAATCTAAGCGTTATTGGTATCGAGGCTTTATTAGGTAAAAAGCTAACGAATCCCCATCACATTTAGAGGCTAGCGCTTGTTCGCAAACAGCGATCGCTTTTTTTATTGATTAAAATTTATCTGGAGATCGACTCGCTAAGGCTAAAATTTTGAAGTAGTCTCAAAGGCAGTGTTATGACTTCGCGGTTTTACTCGGTTGCGTTTGTTTTGATAATTAGCATTTTGGGATTTGGACTACCATCAGATTTGTCTTTAATCACTGCCCAAGCGCAGACAATACAAAGCCGCAAGAATGATGCAAATCGACTATTTGAGCAAGGGAAAGAGAAAGTTAAAATCTCTCAGTTTGAGTCTGCTTTGCAATCATTTCAGCAAGCATTAACGATCTACAAAAACATTGTAGACAAAAGCTCTGAGGGCAAAACTCTGCTTTATATGGGGTTAAGTTACTTTTCTATCAACAAATTTGATAAAGCTTTTGAAAACCTACAACAATCTTTGGCTATTATGAGGGAAATCAAAGATAGAAAGGGTGAGGCGCAAGTACTTGGAAACCTTTGTAATGCTTATGCTTACAAAAGAGAATTTGAAATAGCTTTGCAATATGCACAGCAAGCTTTAGTAATTGATCGAGAAATCAAAGATAAACGCGGTGAAGGTCAAGATTTAGTCTGTCAAGGTCTTTCATATTATTTTCGTGGCAAATATGACAAAGCTATTGAAAGTTTTCAGGCATCTTTAACCATTGCAAGGGGAATTAAAGCCCAAGCTATTGAAGGTCAAGCACTAGCTGGACTGTCGGTTGTTTACGACAAACTAGGACAAAAGAAGAAAGCAGAGGATTACCTTGGTCAATCTTTGGCAATCACGCTACAACTCAAAGATACATTTGTAATGCGCTAATCCTAATTAACGAGATAAATATGCTCTAAATTAGATGTATAGAATTATTTATAGATTGTCGTTTTGGTCTAGTTGCTTTTGCTGATTTGCAGTCCAATATTTTGTGTAATTTAATGCACCTAACTACTTATTTAACAAACAGTGGAATTATCTGCAAAATCGAATAACTAGCGATCGGACCAGCGATCGCCATTGCCACAAACCAAGGAAATATTTGCCAAATGCAATATGCTATCACAGCCAAAGCGGCGATCGCAGGGATGAAAAATAATATGCGTAGGTATCTGAGTCGAGATTTTGGTGTAGCTGATTTTAGTTCCATGTTTGAATTGTTCTAGGGGAAAGTTTCGATTATGAAATAGATAGTGATCGCTTATTGCTCAAAAAACGATGGAATAGTAACATCATTTTCATTGATACCCATTGATTTACAAATATAGTTGTATGTACCACTTCATTACTAAATGGTATTTCAATGCTCCCATTGAAAGTGTATGGCAAGAGATTGAGGACACCTCAAATATTTCTGGATGGCTAACAGATTTTCGCAAGGTTTCCCCGTGCAATTCAACAAATGATCGTCCTAGTGTCGATATTGATGTTGAGTATCGTGGTGATCTGCCTTATACCTTTCGTTTTAATTTGAGGGTTGTTAAAGTAGCACCGCCCCACCTGCTAGAACTTGAAGCAACAGGCAACTTGATTGGTCGGGGGAAATGGGTACTGGAAACGCAAGGTCACGGTACATCCGCCACATATTTTTGGGATGTGACAGTTGCCAATCCCTTCTTTGCTCTTTTTGTCAAACTACCCTTGTTCAAAGCCATCACTGAAAAGAATCACAATGCCACAATGGATAGAGCCTATCAAGCTTTAAAACAAAAATTACAGGCTTAGCTTGGAGTTTACGCCTCATTATAAATTTTACGATGTGCTTTTTGCGTCTGTGCCAGAAGTTGAGATTTATTCGATTGATGAATGCTTCTTAGATTTGACGGGCTTCGCACATTTGGGAACCGATGGACTAATAGAGCTTTGCGTGAAATTGCGAGAGAAAGTTCTTAGATGGACTGGCATTCCTACAGGTATTGGTATTGCCTCAACTAAAGTTTTATCAAAGGTTGCTAATCGAGTTGCTAAGAAATCCGTCAGTGGTGTATCAGAATTACTGACTGACGAGCTGCGCGATCGCGTACTGAACAATCTAGAAATCGAAGATATTTGGGGAATAAATCAACGCTTGGGTGTGCGCTTGCGATCGCATGGTATCTCGACAGCGGCTCAGTTAAGAGATGCGAATGAATCATTAATCAAGCAAATCATGGGCATTGTTGGGGTCAGGATTATGCACGAGCTGCGCGGTTTATCATGCTTGCCACTGGAAGCGATCGCCCCACCACAAAAGCATATGATTTGTTCGCGATCGTTTGGTCAACCTTTGACTACGCTCGAACACATGCACGAAGCGCTCGCCCATCATGCAGCAAGGGGAGCGGCAAAATTAAGGCATAGAAAATTAAGAGCTTCGGTTCTAGGGGTGTTTTTAACGACTAACCGATTCAAACCCAATGACTTGCAATATAGCAATTCGGTCACAGTTTCTTTGCCGACGGCAACAAACAGTTCTCAAATATTGATTCGGTATGCCAAGATCTGTATGACCAGTATTTTTCGAGAAGGATTCAGTTATAAGAAATGTGGCGTAAGTCTGAACGATTTAAGCTCGGTTGATGCGGTGCAGTTGGATCTGCTATCACCCGCAGTTGATCGCCATGATGAAAAGTTAATGGCAGTAATTGACTCGCTAAATAGGCGCTATGGATCTGGAACGATTAGATTTGCCAGTGAGGGGACTAGGCAAGAGTGGAGAATGCGTAGCGATCTGCGATCGCCCAGATATACGAGTTGTTGGGATGAGTTGCTGATGGTGAAAGCAAATTAAGCAGATTGCAAAATCAATTCGTTAGGAATCGAAACCCAAACCTTGAACTGGTTTGCTTCAGGAGCGATTAATATTGCCATGCCCAAATCTAAATCTCTTCTACATCCTGCGATCGCATCGTTGAGAGAGTTATAAGCTTTATCGACTACAAAGATTTTGCCTAGAAAGATAATCGCTTGTTCATTGCCAACAACGGTGTTGATTACAATCGAGCGAACTTGGTTTAGTGAATTGAGGATCATTGCTTTTGCCTTGTGAACGTTTTTCTCTATGGGGTTAGTATCGCGTTCTATCAAGGTTTGCACTGCGATCTCGAATCTATGCTCCTGTGATGTTGAGGGTGGGAATATGCGATCGCTATCACAATAATGTCTCGTCTTAACAGATTGTCACAATCATGTTTATTGCAGTCACATCACAATTCATCAAGCTCAAAGTCATCATCATTTTTTAAAATGTTCTCAGGTTTTGTTTCGTTTTTTGCCAGACCATTTGTTTCAGTTTTTGCCCGACCATACATATTACCTGCATTCCCCATTTTCATTCTCTTAGAACCCTTGATAGGAAGCTCTTTTATAGGGTGATTATCGAAAAAAGGATCAAGTGATTCTAAATTGTCAATTGGTGAAGTCATATCTATATCTCCATCACAATATCTAAACTAATTCACAATATAACAGCTATATCAGCCAAGGTTAACCAGAGCGCAACAGTATCAAATTTTAATGACGCATCCTGTATTTACGGACTTGTGTCCGCAATACCGATATCAATATTCAAGCGATCGCCTAAGTTGGAATTGTCCGATCTGTGGATGGCAGAACGACTAATTCTTAAAAAACTGACGGCACATTTTGCGATACTCCACCTGTAAAGCATCTGATTGAACGTGTAATTCTGCATTGAGGTCATAGGGGACAATTTGGGGGCGTTGAGATTCCACAATTGGTTTATCTTGATTAAAAATCTTTAAGACTCGTTTACGCGCATCTGCATCTGCCCAGTTACCAGTAAAAAAGCTCCGTTGATTAATCCACTTACTTACCGTTGTCTGATCGTCAATCGGAACATGAGCGCTGTAAACGAGCAATCTACCAAATACTAAATGTACCTCTAGCACCGTAATATTGGGCATAAAGAAAGCCGTTCTAGATTTAACTGTTGAAGGTTGCTTTGATGCCAAAAAGCCCCAAATACCCTTAGGTGGTGACGCATTGACCATCACAGTTGCCCCCGCACCAGTTGGGTAATTTTCTACTGTAAATTCGGTAATCTCTGGACGATCTTTATCTCCAAATGCACCAGTGTGAACAAAAGGTACATGTGCAACATCTAAGGCATTTTCAATAACACGGCTGTAGTGGGTATGCCAAAGAAAATCTCCATGAAGAGTTTTGAGTTTAGCATTATTGAAATTAGGCAATTCTGGAATTGGGATACGCTCAGCTTCAGGTACATCACCCATGAATAACCAGACCCAACCATACTTTTCTTGAGCTTCATAAACCTTGACCTTAGCTCTATTAGGGATAGGTGTATCGGATGAATTAGCAGGAATATTTACACAGATTCCATCGGCTTGATATTCCCATCCATGATAGGGACAAACTATACATTCACCTTTGCTCCGTCCACCAGATAGAGCAGCCCCACGATGAGCGCATAAATCCTGCATAGCTACAATCTTTTGGGAATCTGTGCGATAGATTGCCAAATCTTGATCTAGTACCTTAATACGCTTAGGGATAGATGTAATTTCATCTGAAAACTCAACGGCATACCAGAAATTGTTTAGCATAAATTAATCTTAACTGCCTTAATTCATAAATAAGATTTAGCTACTTCAGCAAAGATGGAATCAGACCGACTTTGTTGATTGGCGCATATTACTCACTTCATGCTTGATGGGTAGTAAAAATGGTCGTGAAACAACAATAAACTTAGTCTAACCGATCGCCTAAGTTGGAATTGTCCGATGTGTGGATGGGAACCTTAATCTATTTCCACTAGAACCAAAAGGAGATCGCATTGTATAAAGTTTCGATTTAAAGCCCAATATCTCAAATGTATTGTTACTTCGTGTCTGAGCCTGTGCTGTAGTTTTTGCGCCCGATGGCAGTAGTGAAAATATTCCTTTTGGCGATCTTCGTTGTCCAAAGTAGGCGATAACCACAGTACTCATGAAAAAGACCTTAGCCTAGTGGAAAGAGTCGAATCCATAGAGCAAAAAGTCAGTGATAGCGAGCGGTATAAATCTTGGTTTCGCAAATTTTAGTTTTGTAAAGAAGAATCCTATATTGGCGGTGCTTTGCACCGCCAATATAGGATTCTTCTTTGTCTTTTGTAAAGTTATTATTCTAAAAATTCTCAATTTTGTAAAATTGTATACAATAAGAACATGTTACATATGCATTAGCGATTAAATGTTTGGAGTTAGTTATTATTATGTTGGGTCACAGCAGAGCAGCTCATTATCAAGAAGGCTTACGCGATCGCGATGCAGGAAAGCTGCCACGCAAAAAAAACTCTGCTTATCTAGAGGCGTATCTTAGCGATCGCCCAGGTGGTCTAGATGTAGTGATGGACTATTTCCCAAGGATAGAAGAATATATTCATTGGAAGTTAAATCACTCAAAGTCTTCAAGTATCTAAATAGCTATAGCCCAAGCAAAGAGTGGCAGCGCGATCGCAAATCTATGTTTGTTCAAAAGGACTTGCGATAGCGTCGCCTCCATATATATAGAACCCATTTGGTATCTTAGGAAGCTTTAGCAAGGCGCTTAAGCATAAGCCTGATAAAGCAAAGATGAATTCTCGCATTAGAGTTGTCTAAAGTTCTGTCGAAGTTTTTGACCAGACTTTTACAACGATCCATCCAAGCATTGGAACGTTCGACAATCCAACGCATAGGAATGACGACAAAACCAGATATGCCCAAAGCATTCTTCTCCTGACTAGACATTTTCGGAGCAACCTTAAACCTAATCTTGGTCATAATCTGCGGATAAAGCTCTTCTAAGGCAGGGATCAACTTATCAGGATGATAACCATGATCAACCATGAGAGTTATCTTGGGAATATTCACGGGTTTAGATTTAAAGTAATCAATGTTTTGAGCAAACATTTCAAGCAAAGCTTTGTCATCGGACAGACTTGCCTTCGTACAAAGGGTAAAGAATGGCAAACCCAGAGAAGAAAGATGCTGGTATACCTGTGGAATGGCTAAACGAAGACAGTAACAGCAAGCGTTACCACCCTGAAGCGCAAAGCGTGAAACTGCTAACAATGCACAGTAGCAAAGGGCTTGAGTTTCCAGTGGTGTTTATTCCTGGTGTGGGATTTATGCCAAATCAGTCTCAGGCGATCGCAGATGAAGCGAGGCAGTTATACGTGGCGATGACTAGGGCTACTGAGTTTTTAGAGCGATAGGGATTCGGTGTTTGTGAAGAGATTGGAGAGGGTGCTTTAAGGGTGCGATCGGTTGGTATTACGAAGTGCGATCGTTTGTAGATTTATTCTAACTTTACAATTATGATTTATTAATCATATTCAGGTTTTCGTTACTTTTGTATTCTTTCAATTTAAAGTAGGTAGAAACATGTCTGACAATGAAGATAAAAAGGGATTTGATTTTGACAAATTAAATACGCCATTGACAGTATTTGCGACGATTATGGTTGCTTTAATTGGTTTTTATGGCAATCAAAAACTGAATGATATAAATGCAAAAGTTCAAGAAGGACAGCTTGAATTATCTAGACTTCAGTTCCAAGACTCTCAACAAAAAGAAAAATATGACTTTATTACAAAAAATGCACAGTTAATCATCAGTGATAAGGAAAAAGAAAGGCAAATTGCAATTGCGTTAATCTTGCTTCGTTACCCAGAAGACGCTAAAAAACTCTTTGAAAGAATTAATGATTCTTTGCCCGTTGACTCGAAGCTCAAAGTTGATGATTCAACAATTAAAAAAGCTGAACAACTCAAAACTGACATAGATACTTGGGGAGTTGTAATTAGTAGTGATACAACTTTGGCAGAAGCAAAACCTGAGATGGAAACTGCATTATCTAAGGGTTATAAGCAAGTAAAAATATATAAACGTGGCGAATTCTTTGCAACTGTAATTCTATATCCGAATCATCCTAATAAACCAACAGAAAGTGAACTATTAGGAGTTCGTGCAAATCTTCGTGATGGTATTTTTCCTGTCAATATTAAAGAATGGTGCTTAAATCCTACTCAGAAAGAAGGTGTTACTGAGTGTACTAACTCCTGAATAGCAGTTAAATGTTTGCCATAACGAATAACGGCTAAGGCTTAAGTACATTAGTAGGAAATTGACTAGATACATTGCCAGCAGGAGCATAGTTACAAACTACATAAAAGGCATTATATGTCTGGTCACCAAGTGTTTTATTCCCCTTGGCAGTACCACAACCCAATTGGGTGGTACTCTTCCACACCACCTGCGTAAAATGTCCTGTACTCTGGGAAAAACCAGGGGAATCATAATTATACTGGCTCACTTCATTGTCATACCAATTTTGCATCGTGCTATTGGCTAGTGTATCGGGGGCAATAGAATTTTCCGTTGTGTAACTAACGTAAATGTTTTCGCCAGAACCACTTCTCTGATCTTGATTGCTATGGGCAAGCTCACCTGAAGAAGCAATCCGCTCTGCCCAAGCTTGCGCCTTAGCATTTAATGCTCTATCTATCACTAGGTCTGGGCTACGATGAATACTGCGATAATAATTATGCTTTGACAGTATTGTTTTAATAAATGTGGAATCAACAGTATTTTCAGGTGGCGGTGCCTGAATAACACTAAGCTGCTCTGCAATCTCTTTAGCGATATTTGAAGGAACGTTCGGTGGCGACCAACTAGCAGGGTCAAGAAAGTCTTTTACTTCAGGTTTTTGATTAATAGCATCAAGATCTAAAGTTGAAATGGTGTTTTGAGGATAAGCATATCTCTCACCCTTTTTAATAATTTGCTCCTCTGGAATTCTAGTTGATTTAACTTGGATATCTCCCTCAATAACGTCAATTGTTATACCAATTTCAGAATTCAATGTTTGAATTATTGTTCGTTGAAAGCAAGGCAAGATAGTTATCTCATCCGAGGCTTGAGCTACTAATAATTTTTTGATTTTAGTAGCTTTAGCAATTTCTGGGACATCAAGGTTAACAGAAGATTTACTATTTATATTTACAACTGTTAATCCATTACGATTTATAATTGTTAATCCCTTACGATCTCCACAAGAGCGACTTTCACCTCCCTGCCGCCACCCCATCAAGTAATTTCCACTAATAATACAAGAAAACCAATAGTTAGAAGAGTATTTACTAGGTATGGTTTTCATAATTAACCCGCCATACTCTGGCGGCTTTTTCTTCGATAAACGAACAAGTAAATGGACAAGAGATGCGTAAGATTTGCTGTCACCTTCCACGATTAATTGATCCTTTGGATTACTAAGTTGGGTGGCTCCCACTTGAACTTTTTCTGTCCGAGTATTATTGCCCCTACGAACGTTTAAACCTCTACCCTTATAACTATCAGCTTTACTACTGATTAATACACTAACTGGTTGCTTAGCTTCAACTGGACTATCAAACCAAAAATGAATGAGTAGACTGACAATCAAAGTTATTATTCCTACTAAAAAAATCGCTAACCGCTTATATTTTTTGTTTTGCACGAGTGTTTTCCAAAATTTAATCTGATTCATTGTTCTAAAGTAAGAATTCAGGTAAGAATAGGGATGAGAGAGATGGAAGAAGGATCAACTAAAGCTTGACGAAAAAAATCAATGACAGATTTACCTTGAGCTTTACAAGTTTGAATAACCGTCAATAAAGCGGCGGTATTGCGTAAACCATCCATAGAAC
>NZ_JACJQY010000081.1 GCF_014696925.1 Phormidium tenue FACHB-1050
GATGGAATCTTTCCTAATGTAGGGCATCTATTTCTTCTTTGCTAAATGTTATTTGGATCATTTTGGAGAAAAGTTAACTTTTCTTCCATTCTTCCCCTTTTTAAAAATAAAGTCTCCCCCCTGTCAAAGTATAGCATCACTCCGCGATCGCTAATGAATTGCTTCAGATTTGCTTGGGCGACTACGGCTAGGTCTGATTGAATACGCTGAATGCTGGCAGGATGAGTGGTATTTACCATGTCAGTTAAGTACTGAATCTTGGATTTGTCTCTGAATTGCCTATCGTTATAGGCTTGCAATTGCATTCCTAATCCTTGCAATTCAGCTTCGAGGGTTGCCCGTTCCATAATTAGAGGATCTCCTGAGGCGATCGCTTTCATTTGGGCGGCATTAAGAACTGTCTCATCAATGTCTTCAATTGTGCGATGGGTGCGATCACCCGACATCACCTGTGAAATCATCCGTTGTTTGTTCTCAATTGCTTGCCATAGGAACGAATCAAATCCTGCTTGGTTGTTTCTACCTTCAGTGACATAACGGAAGATGAAGACATCGCTCCATTCGTTACCCTGACGCACTCCTCTGCCTTCGCGTTGCTCGAGATCCGATGGTCGCCACGGACAATCGATATGGTGCAAGGCAATCAGTTTGCTTTGCATGTTCACGCCTGTTCCCAATTTTGATGTCGAGCCAAAGACAATCCTAATTTTGCCTTCGTTGATGGATTCAAACAGTTTGGCTTTCCTAGTATCCGTGTCGTAATCATGGATAAAGGCAATCTGGTCGGCAGGTATGCCTAGCATCACGAGAGTATCGCGGATATAGCAGTAACTGTTCCATCGGTCTTTTTTGGGTGTATTGCGATCGCAGAAGATTGCTTGAGTGCCTTTGGCGATAGCCGTAATCGTCCAGATTTGCCAGACATTCCATGCACAAGCTAAGAGTTTGTTGTTTATCCATTCACTTGCATTGGGTGATACCAATTTGGTGTGCATACATGCCTTGGCTCCATCACCTGTAATTTTTAACATGTTGTCAATTTCAGGTTTGACTTTACGTTTTGCCACTGCTTCGGCGCGATCGCAGAGTTTGTCCATATAGGCGATTTGCTCTGGCGGTGGTTTGCAGGACATCACATTTTAATCCTCATCCTTGGTATCTCAAAGACGAATTTTGCTATCAAAGTATAATTTACTAAAATGTATAATAAAACTATATTAAATTTTTAATAGAAGTATTTTAAAATGGGTATGATTTATATATACTTTTAAGTAAGGCAACAAATCATGGACACTGCAATTCTGACATTTACGGCTAATAGTCTTGATGAAATTGTAAGTAAAGGGGGCGATTGGCAATGGAAGCTTAATGCAGATAGAGCTAGAACCCAACAGTATCTAGTTTGTTCTAGTTCTGTGGGTATCAATAGAGGTAGGGGATTTTTAGTAGGTAAAATCGAATCAGTAAACCCAGTGCCAGAAGACGAAAAACGTTTCATCATTGGTATTTCAGAATGGGCAAAAATCAATATCCCAGACCTTTGGAATGGTTATCGCAATCCAGTCCGCTATACAAGTTTGCAAGAGCTAGGAATTAATCTATCTGATTTAAAGTTTGAAAAAATATCTAAGGTTACAGCCTCGCAGTCTCATTCCTTAACTATTGCTGCGGCTAAAGCAGGATTGGCTAAACATTATGAAGTTAGTCCAGATAATATCGAAATTACAATTAAGTACTAGATTCTAATATTTCTCATAAGATTGTTAGCATTTTATTAAGCCAACAATCTTATAAGAACTCTAGTTAGCCAAAAATACTTCCCAAATGTGTTCTCAAACTATTGATATCTCCCCACTGAGTCATCAAGTTTGGACTGTTTAATGATTTTGCTTTAGTATCGAACCAGCCCCAATTTGCTTTCAATACTTCGCTATCAACAGGAATATTGCTAGTGTCACTGAAGTTAGCAGCCCAAAGAACCTTAACCCATCTAAGAATCCCGAAATCTTCACCGTTCTTCCACTGAGGTTGATCCTCAATTCCATCATTAACTAATTCCACTACATGAGTCAAGTAACGAACTGTGCCAAACGGTGGGTTTTGAGACAAAATGATGACAGATCCTTTTGGCAAGCTCAAAGCGTGATGCTCTACTGTTGGACTGTCTTCTCTCCGATGAAAGTGCAACAAGAAATAAGACGAAACTGGATGCTCTGCGTATGCCCACCCCTTGTCATTACTGACGTTTTTAATATAGCTGATGTTCTTAGTATCCATGATTTATTTCCTTTGAGTGGTTGTATAGACAATATACTTTTAAGATACTTTTGTCAATCTTTTATTATAGTTTTATTATAATTTTAATAAAGTATATTTGGGTGTTCCCCATTCGTTTTTTTTGGTGAGGTTGTCAGTTTGCTGCCGCCTTTGATTACCCAGATGTTGGCTGGGTCAGGATGGAATTTGACGGTGCTAGTTCCTGCATGGCTCAATAGCTGTTCGCTAAATTCTTTGATCTCATCTGCGGGCAGCCATGTCGTTCCCAGTCTGACGCGGATGGTATTGCGTGGGATTAGGTTTAGTTCTTCTGTGGTCATGGCATTGACATTGATGCCCAATTTAATTTGATAGCGCAGCGTACTTTGATGTCCACGTCTGTCGTTTCTGGCAAACAGGGGACTGGTTGATTGCTGCTGATGGTTTGATGGTATTTGTCGATGTTCAGCGAGTTGGGTACTTCGCTTTCTTTCCATGCGATGATTTTGTTGAGTCGGTTGACGACGTTGCCACTGATGAATTCTTCTCTGGTAATCCATTCAGCATTGGTGGTTTCTTGTACTGTTGCTGGTGGCATTGTGCCGTTGTAGAAAATATCGCCTTCTAGCTCTGCAATAACGGTGCTAATGCTTTGGTCGATAAGGTTAGCGATCCAATCCAAGTCGATAAAGCTTTTGGCATCCAGACATTGGACTAGAGCATCTTTGGCATTATCCGCCCGATATCTTGGAGTCGCTCTAACTGTTCTTTGATGAAAGATTGGGGCTTTGGCTGGGCTTTTGCCTTTGCCTCGGTCAATCTCTAATGCTCTCAATCGATAGTAGTTGGGGTCTTCTTGGAAAATGCTGAGGTTCTCTTTGCTAGTGAAATGCCCGAATCTAATTGCGAACTCATCATATTTTTGATTGAGAATTTGGCGCAGTTTGGCTAGTTCTTTTTCGTCTTCGTATTGTTGCATTTTCAGCACTAGATCTAGGATCTTAGCGACAGACATGGCGGCTCGAATGCGTTGTTGTTGGTTTGCAACTAGTTCGAGCTGATAATCAGTGCGACGATAGATTTGTCCTTCATACTCACAAAAGGCATTCGGCAGCACTTTTTGTAACTGTGGGGGGATCTGGATTATTTTGGTTTGAGTTACTGCTGGTTCATAGAATTTAGCGATCGCTTTTCCAATCTTGCTAATCTCTGCTCTCAGGTCAAAGTTTGCTGGAGCGGTTACTCCTAAATGCTCTCCGCCGTATAGTTTTGATACAGTCAGTTCTCCGAGAATATTGCGGAATTTGAATGGGCTTATAGACATGGGTTTGTTCTCAATTAAAAAAGCGAGTCAATCCTATTTAAGGATTGACTCGCTCGGTAGTTTTGGTGTGGTTACTCTCTAGATCAGCCGCTAGGCTGACTCTACAAACCATTGGTTAATCATGATTGGCTCCTGATTGACTGTGTATTTGCCTGATGGGGATGTCTTAACCCAATCAGGACATTGGTAATTTTTTCGATTCATCGCCATCTGTTCAGTTTCTGTGAGCTTGCGGAAAATTAGAATGTCAGCAACTACTTCCGTGTTGGCAAATTTCTTAAAAGCGATGTCTGGCAATCTAATGGCAGTCACCAGTTCTAACTTACTCGCCAGATATCTCCGAAAACTAGTATTAGCAGCATCAAGAGTGAAGCAACTGGTAATTATGGCTATCAGCCCATTTTCCCTCACTAAATCTGTACATTTGGCTAGAAAGTAATTGTGAATGCTCAGGTTCAGGTGGGCGTAGCGCGGATCGTAGAGTTTGTAATTGCCAAAGGGAACGTTACCGATCGCTAGGTCAAAACTGTTGTCACTTAGGCTCACTGTCTCAAATCCCTGTGCGTAAATCAGGGCTTCTGGATATAGCAATCTCGCGATTTGGGCAAAGATTGGGTCTATTTCTATGCTGACCCATTGCGATCTCTCTCTCATCAGCGCGGGCTGACATCCCATAAAGGAGAGTGTGTTACACGCTGGCTCAACGATCGCTCCACCCGTAAAGCCGATCTTGCTAAGAAGATCCCACATGGCGCGGATGACTTCAAAGCTCGTTTGGTAAGCGGTTGCGGTTGCAGATTTTGCGGCTTGGATTTCAGTTTGGGTCAATAGTTGGCTCAGTTTTTCATGGCATCGATGCTGCCATGTATTTCCTTGATGATTAGTCTTTACCCAGATATCGGTGAGGGTTCCCCATCCTGATGCTTTGGCAAGAGAGACTTGTTGCTCTGCTGTTGCTGATGATATTGATTTACTTAGGGCGATCGCTTGGACGGTTGCTTCTGCCTTTACTCGCAGGGGGCTATCAAAATGCTGCTCAATTTCTGGCGTGATCTCAAATATTGGTTGGTACATTTTTAGCTTTTTCCTAGTTTTTGTTCTTGCGAACAAGCGCTAGCCATAAAAAAAGGACACGACTTTCGTTGTCATGTCTTTCTTCAGATATTGGTTCAAAATCTTCTAGCTACCTTTGCCCTTAGTTTTTAGCCAGTTGTTGAGGTCAGCGATCGTCTCTAGGTCAAATACAACTTCAGCTAAATTTTCTAGCTGCTTTGCCGATAGTTTGTTAACCTTGCCCCGCAAACTTGGGGTAATCTGACCAAACTTACGACTAAGCATCCGCAGCAGCATTGTAGCTTGACCCTTTACTAATCCACGCTGTTCGCCTAATTTTAAGCCTCGTTGTTCACCACGCTGCTCGCCCTCTTCTCTTGCCTGTTGATATACCCGCGTTTGCTTTAAATCGCTGTATGTAAACATTGCCTCAATCTCCTGCCGACTAAGTTTTGGAAATTTATATACCAACACAGTCTCTATTAATTCTAGTACCTGCTCTTGGATTTCGGTATTGTTTTCTCGCTCAATCTTTTCACCTAATTGTCTTACCATAGTTACGGCTTGACTTTCGCTAGACAAGATAAGCTGAATAATACTGATCGCAAAAGAGTCTGTCTCTCGCTCTAGCAGGTCTTCTAGGTAAACTCGCTGTATCCTTTGACAGTCGAGCATTTCCTGCACATGGCTTCTTGGCTCTGGCTCATAACTGCGCCTCGCAAAGATAGCGATCGCTTGCCATTCCTGTTGAGGACGATATTGGTTCAGGTACAGATATATTTCTGATAAGTACTCCCAGTAAAAGTCTTCTTTTTGCTGAAATTGTACTTCAAGTAAATATATCGGTTTGTCTTGATATTTGGGGCTAAATATGCCATCAAACCGAAAGGCTTTTTCTTTCACTTCTACTGAGCTAAATTCATAACCTTCTGCTTCAGCAATCGGGCGTTCGATTAGCTCAAACAGCAGAGTGTGAAAGGTGTTGAATAGTTGATAGAATATCGTGTCTGTCTTCATGAACAGTTAGTTTACAGTAGCTCTGAGGATTTTCTTGCGGGATTCGCGATCGCTTGATAGTTTCATTGCTTCTCTAATCTTGCTGGTATATTCATCGCGTTGGGCGATCGCGCAATTCGTTCATGATTTCATCACTAATCTTTTGGCAGTCCTAAATCTGGTAGACCTTTGACAATTTTAACGGTTTCCAAACTAACGGTTATTACTTGTTTAATCAATCTCACGATGTATTCTTCGTCATCAAGACGATTAGGATCGTTGGCGATCGCGCTTCGCTTGTCGGTGCTGACTTGGTATTGATCGATGATCCAGTCTAGAGCGGAACGGTTGCCTAGTTTGTATTCAAAGGTTTCTGGGGGAATACCTGTGAGTGTTAAGAAGTCGTTATATTTGATTTGAGTTTTGTCTTTGCTGAGACGCATTTTTTCGACTCGCCAATCGATTGGGAGGTCTTTATTTTCGATATGTTTGAGGCGATATTCGGGTTGTTGTTCGTAGTTGATATGGATTTCGGTGAGGCGTTTTCCAGAGATGGCGAAGGGATGAAATTCTGGTGCGAAGGGGATGCGCGGTAGTTCGCGTTTGAGGTTGGCGGCGTAACGTTGGCGATAGTGGGGATGATGGAGTAGGGCGTAGGTGTAATGGAAGATGTCCCATTTGGTAATTTTGGGATCTTGATAATGGATTTGGAATTGTTCTAACGCCCAATCTGTAATGTTTTCTTGGCGATTATTTCCATCTTCATCATAGATATAGAAAGGGAAACACGGAGTTTTTTCTAACATATCAAAGCAAGGAATTAGTTTAGTAACTAAAGATTAAAACTCTTTATTGCTACCAAGACCACTAACACAAATTATTCGATTTTCCTCTTCCTCCTTAACTGTTGTAAATATTAATGGAAATTGTCCACGTCGATCATTTAATATCTCATCAAAATAGAGAAACTGTAGGCAGAAAGGTCGGTAGAGTGAACACCTAATTCTTTCTAAAAAATAATCTGTTTTAATACCTGCATTTAAGTAGTTTTTAAGAGTACTACTCCAACTTATTTTAGTGTCATCACAGGTAACAAATTCGTCAATATTAAGAGATTTGTTACCTTTTTGCTTCCAGCTAATTAATTGATCATTATAAGTATCAATTGTTCTTTGGATATTTATTTCTAAATCTCTATAATTAAAATTATAAACCCAAGAATCGCGATTAGTTTTGACACCATTGCTAAAAATTTTAAAAATACAATCAGTTACATCTACCTTTGACGCTTTAGCTTCTTTGCTTCCCAATGCAATAAAGCTATCAAAATCATCCTCAAATCCTTTTGTTAGCCAAACATATTTTGTGTTTGGTTGAATCTCTTGCCAATCAACATCTTGCAGACTTTCAAACTTTTCCAAACAACTTAACTTCTGTTCCTTGCGCCAAAACTCATCCATCCGCGCATAATAAATCTTAGCCTTTTTCATAGATCGTAATCTAAATTTTCCAAAATGCTTATCAAGTCTTGTTTCCCAGACAAGATCCGAAAAACATCAATTCCATCTTGTCGTGGATAATAAAACACAACATAATCATCAACGACAAACCCGCGAAGATTAGAGATAAAAGATTGATAGTATTCTTCTCTATTTGGTATGAAATGACTATATTTCTTCCCCATGTTCGGAAATTCGGCATATAACTTGCATTTTTTGCGAATGTTATCAAATAATTTACTAGCTACATCAACATTTTCCTGTCCATAAAATTCACAGATTTCATTTATATCTCGAACTGACGCATTAGAGAAAGAAAAAGTTTTCATGCTTGTTTCTGTCTCACAGCTTCTAATTTATTTTCCAATTGTTGAAACACAGCTTCCCCATCAACAACTCTTCCTTGACGAATATCTTCCATCCCTTCAAGGATTTTTTGACGAACCTCAATTATTTTTTGTTGCTTTCTTTCATATTCTTTTCTTTTTAATTCATGCTCTTCCAAAAGTTGGAATGCCAAAGCAAAGAGTTCTTCAGGACTCCCATAAACTCCCTGATTGACTTTTTCTAAAACAAACATTTCTTGTTCTGGTCTTAAGGCAATCTGCATTGTAGTTTACTCCTCAGAAAATTTGTACAACTATCGTGAGTGTCTCACAAATATATTAACACTTACCCCCACCTGAATGCCAAAAACATTATGAGTTGTGCCTGATAGCTTGGGATTTTTACGAATATTGCCGCCTAAATCAAACACATAAATTTGATCAAATTCTTGCTCTAAATACTGACGCATCCCATCAAACGCAATCCCATCAATGAAACTGTTATTAGTCACAAAAGCAACCACTCCTTCATCGCCGATTCTGTCAGAAGCCCAACGAATTGCTTTTACATAAGGATCGGAAAGAGAGTTTTTCAAAGTCGCCTTTGAAGCTTTGGCATAGGTAGCCGCTACGCGATCGTCAATCCCAGTCTTGTTTTTAGTCGTATACTTGCGATTCTTATTGTTATCATTCTCATTCAACTGTCCCACATTGTATGGAGGGTTCCCAATCACCACAAATAAATCTGATTCCCTTTGTCTCTCTACCCGTTTCATATTCTCAGGCGTAAATAAACCTAACTGCTCAATACGCAGATCCTCAAACGTATCCACCAAACAAATCCCCTCAAACGCCTCATACTTCCCAGTCTGCTCAAAATACTCATGCTCAATATTCATCGAAGCAATGTAATAGGGCAACAACATCACCTCATTGCAATGCAACTCATGCTCATACTTGTGAGGCAAAGCCGACTTCTGGATTTCCGCAATCTCACGCATTACCCGTATGATGAAATTTCCTGTACCCACAAACGGATCGAGAATATGCACACCCTTATCCACTAGAGACTTGCCAAACTCCCGTTGCAAAATCTCCTCCACACTCTTCACCATGAAATTTACAATCGGCTGCGGTGTATACACAATCCCATGCGTATCCGCCACCTTAGTCGAAAAGCCCTGAAAGAACTTCTCATAGACCGTATTCAAAAAATCCTGCTTTTGCGAAAAATCATCAATCGTCGCCGCCGTCTCCTCGATCGCCCCATAAAACCGATCCAAACTACTCAAAAAATGAGCGCGGCTGAAATGCTTAGAAGTCAACGCATTGATCACCTTCTCAAT
>NZ_JACJQY010000082.1 GCF_014696925.1 Phormidium tenue FACHB-1050
GAAATTTATGCTATTCATTTTTGGTGCTGGTGTTCAATATCCGCACCTTATACGATGAATGGCTTTTTTATCTATAACTCCTAATTCTGTCCGCAGTATTGATAAGTAGCTAGGCACAAAAATATACAATCCAAAAGCCTGAGGTGCACGTGCAGCGTGCACCTCAGGCTTTTGGATCTAGCTACTTAAAGCGTTAAATAACCTTGAAGTTGCGATCGCAAAGATTTGTAACTTGTATCTTCAGCATCTAGCATTGTTTCAATCGTTAAACCAAGCGATCGCTGATTTGGAACTGATACTTTTGATGATTGTCCTGACGCTTGCCACAGCAACCAACGGCTGCCAAGGGGCAAATAGCCGATGCTATCGCTACGATGGGATATCCAGACCACTGGTAAATCAGGCAAGTCTTTGAGCAGATCGGTGGAACTCGTTGTCATATTTACGGCAGCTAAAGTCTCCAACACAGCGCGATCGCTCTCGACAATACCTGTATCATTTGTCCAGAGTCTGACACTTAGCTTCGATTTTTGAGCATAGAAATAGAGTGAAGCCGCCGCTACTACTGCTTCTTCAAAGGCTTGAGGCTCCCATCCTACAGAATTATCGAGGGCGATCGCCACTTCTTGCCCACCAATGGTGACTTCCAATTCTCGCACCCGCAATTCGCCAAACTTAGCACTAGTGCGCCAATGGATTAATCGGGTTGGATCACCCCAACGATAGGGACGCAAAGTCTTCGTTAAACCCTCAGTGGCATTGCTGTAATTATGGTCATCGCTATATTGGCGCGGATTCGTATCACTTCCCAATTGATCAACTAAGGGACAGCGATCGAGGGGTAGCACTGTTGGATAAACGATCGCCTTGTTTCCCGAGGGGCAAGCGCGACGACTACGGAAAAGTCCTAATGGGCTAGAGGTGGCAATTTCTGTAGCTCGGAACCAAAATACGCCGCGCTTAGTAGTTTTTACTTCATAGTTCCAGTGATATTCCTGAAGCGGTGCAATTAACTCAATTACTACTTCTTGTTGCAAAATATTTGAGAGATTTTCTGGCAAAATATCCCGCACTTCTAGCAATCTTTTTTCAGTTCGCCCCGTATTTTGAATGGTCAAATCCACCCATAGATCATCATCCACACTGACTGGATCAATCGGCGATCGCTTCACTACCATTTCTGCTAATAGGCGCTTGGGCATAACCGCCCCTACGATTAATAGGGCAAAACTTACGCCACTAATTACATAGAGCCAACCCGAAAGGGTATTGGTCGCCGCCATAAAGAAGAATACTGTTAAAGCGGTAAACATTCCCCCAATAAACTCTGGTGTCGCAAATCGCCATTCTAACCATTTAAAAAAGCGTTTAATCTTAGATATTTTTTTCGGTTTAGAACTACGCTGTTGGCGATCGCTTTGGCTATTTGACATATGGTTTTTGTTGTATTTTAACGCAGGAGCAGCCTGATCAAAATTGATCAGGTAATACCAATATTAATTACAAACCCGAACCCGTAAAGTAGCGCCCCTGCGGGGCGCTACTTTACGGGTTCGGGTAATTTATTTTGCACAAGTACTTAATAAATTGATTCCTTCGGCTTTACCAAATTAATTGCTCTTAAGCCCGAAATTACCCCCGTACCAATTACTGCTCCAGATAGCCCACGCATAGCATTTTCGACAGGAATGATCGGAATTAACATCTTCCAAATTGGTTCTGGCCAGTTAAATAGATAGTAAGTAAATGGAACTTGACTTAGGTGCGCCAATCCACAAATTGTCCAAGTACCACCAAAAATACCGATCGCTACTTTCACAAAATTATTACTGCTAATTAATTTTGTGAATAATATTCGGGTTGGCAATAAAAAAAGCAATATGGCTGACCAGTCAATAAAGGCTCCTGCGATAAAAGTATCTAAAGGAATACCATTACGAGCGATCGCTAAATAAGCATAAACGGCAAGTTCGCTCACAAACAAAACCGTTAAGCCCAAATACCAATATCTACGCTTTTGTCCAATCACCATCGCTCCCGCCGCAAAGCTAGCGATCACGGCTCCCCAAATGGCGATCGCAGGAACTCCTGCGGTATAGGGCGCGAGAAATACCCCGATTAGTGTCCCAATGCCACTGGCTAAGGCTCCTGCTAAGGGGCCAAGCAGCCAACCGAGTAGCGGATAAATGCTTTGACTGAGGGGAATGCCTTTGCCTGAGCCAAGTACGATTGAAAAAGGAATAAATGCTAAGACAGTGACCACTGCCGCGAGGACAATAATATAGGCGATCGGAGCGCCGTCGATGGCAGCTCCACCCATCGTTGTTACTTCGCGTTCTACACCTTCAGGAATTTGATTTTCGGTCATGGCAATTTAGACAAGCCTACATTAGCGATCTTTTTAGCATTTTTATAGAATAGCCACCTGTATCAGGACAAATCAAAACCCAAATATTATGAGGCGGCGCAAAGCGCCGCCTCATAATATTTGGAGAATGGCGATAGCTATAGTTTTCATTTTATCGCAACTGGAGAAGGGGCTTGACGCTGAGGCTAATTCATAGAGCCTTTTTTGAAATTGGTCACTCAAGCTTGGGACTTTAATAAAATCATCTTCTGATCTGCTGGGCAGGTTTTACTGATAATCTTACGCTGCTTGGTCAAAGCATCGACTAAACCTAATCTCCTCTTATAAGTTATTTATAGCTATAGCCACCTGTATCAGGACAAATCAAAACCCAGATAGTGTGAGGCGTTACTTCGCGCCGCCTCACACTATCTGGGTTTTATAATGGCGACAGCTATAATTGGCACTCTTAGGCGATCGGCAGAATAACAAAGACTAGAAATTACCTGTAAGTTATTGACTTTAATTCTCAAATAGGTTTAAGCTACTTTTATTAGTTATTGCAAGTAATTCTTCTTAGTGTATTGACCGCTTTTCAAAAATCAATGAAAAAAATTTCGTGTTTACCAGTTAATTTTGCGGTAGTCGCAGGGTTAATATCTTTAATCGGCTTAACTGCTTGTACAGGAAATAGCCCCACGCCTCCATCTCAGCCTAATGCGGCTCAGACACCTGCTGCAACTACAGAACCAGCCAAAGAAACTAAACCTACTCCCACTGAAGCTGCACAGGCTCCGCTTAAGGAACTAACGATCGCCTTTGCAACTCGTCGTGACACTACAGATTTACAGACCAAGGTTGATAAGGTATCGGCAATTTTATCCAAAGAGATGGGTATCCCAGTGAAGGGGATCATCGCTGATGAAACTGCCTCCGTAGAAGCACTCAAGGCTAATCGAGCCAATGTTGCCTTCGTCAGTGGTCGCGCTGCCCTCAAAGCAGAACTACTATCGGGCGCAAAAATGTACTTAGCTGAGGTGCGTCCTGACTATTCAGGTGGTAAGACCTATAACTCGATCTTTGTCGTACCAGTGGATAGTCCGTTAAAAACCTTGGCAGATCCTACCCAAACTCTTGAGCAGTTGCGCGGTAAACGCATGGCATTTACATCACGTTCCTCTGGTTCTGGATTTATCTTCCCTGTTAGCGAACTAGTGGGGCTGAAGTTTGTGGATGGCCCCGATCGCTTAGAGCAGTTTTTCGGCAAAGTTACCTATGGGGACGGCTATAGCAGTGCCTTACAAGCAGTACTGCGTGAGCAAGCCGATGTGGCTGTAGTTTCGGAATATGCGTTACTGCCGCCTTGGATTACCGAGGAAGAGGGCAAAAAATTACGGGTGCTGCACCCAGTTCCTAATGTGCCAGCTCATGGCATTTCCATTGATGATAGTGTGCCTGCTGATCAACGGGAAAAGTTGATTAATGCTTTCTTGAAGCTGAATGAGTCAGAGAACAAAGATCTATTCCGCAGTCTTTACAACTCAACCGAGTTAGTCAAAGTTGATCACGAGCAACATTTGGCGACGATGCGGACTGCCATTGAAAGGGCTGGTCTGAAACCATAACCTATTGGTTGCCTAGCAGAGCTAGGCAACCAATAGATCTTTGACTTCTCTTTGACTTCAATAATTAAAATTTTAAAATCATGGAACCTCTATCAGATAACACATCACCTGCGATCGCCTGCCAAAATCTTCGCACTGCTTATCAATCAACTTTAAAACGTCCCATCTTGAATGGAATTGATTTGAAAATTAATCACGGCGAGTTTGTGGCGCTGCTGGGACTGAACGGCGCAGGCAAATCAACACTTTTGCGATCGCTGGTGGGATTAGTGCCTGTCAGTCAAGGCGAAATTCAGATCTGTGGCACGACTGTTCAGCCCAAACTGGTTGACGAAGTTCGTAAAAATGTGGGTTTTCTCGTACAAGGGGGCGGCTTAGTCGATCAACTTTCCTGCTTAGATAATGTCCTGTGTGGATGTCTAGGAGAACTGAATACATGGCAAAGCTTGTGGGGATTTCCTAAACGCGATCGCCGTGTAGCAATGCAGTTACTCCAAAAAATGGGTTTGCAAGAACAGATTTATCAGAAGGCAAGACAACTCAGTGGTGGTCAACGTCAACGGGTAGCGATCGCCCGCACTTTGATTCAGTCGCCTCATATTTTGTTGGCTGATGAACCCACTACAGGCTTGGATGTGTCAGGTATTAATCAAGTGATGAGTAGCCTACAGGAAATGAATCGCAAAGGCTTAACGGTTGTGGTCGTGCTGCATGATCTCGCCCTTGCTGCTCAGTACGCACAGCGAGCGATCGTTCTGCAAGAAGGGCAGGTCTGGTATGATGGGGACTGTCAAAATATGGACAGACAGTTTGCTCAGTTGCAAAATCTCTCCCTAGTTCAGTCCGTTAACGCCGCATAATGAAATTTCTTGATCGAATTCGTCCCTATACCTCTAACCGCTACAATGTCTGGGCATTCAGAGGTTTAGTTATCATCGGTCTAGGTTGGGCGTATATTTGGTCATTACAAGGTTTAAAAATTGATCCCAAACTAATCCAAACTAGTCTGCCTTACATGACAGATTTTCTGTCGCGACTTTGGCCGCCTGATTTGAGCATTTTGGATGTGGCGATTAAAGCTCTGATTGAGACTGTGCAGATGTCCCTTTGGGGAACGACGATTGGGGCGATCCTCTCAATTCCACTTGCCCTATTGTCAGCACAAAATCTTTCGCCATTGTGGTTACGCTGGATCGCGAATCTTCTCCAAAATACTGTACGTTCAGTTCCATCAATTATCTTAGGTTTGTTTTTTGTGGCGGCGACGGGTTTAGGTGCGCCTGCGGGAACTTTGGCTTTAGGAATTTATACAATTGGTTATTTAGCTAAGTTCTATCAAGAAGCGATCGAGTCTGTAGATAAGCGATCGCTGGAGTCTTTGCAAGTTGGTCGCGCCTCTTGGTGGCAGATTGCTCAATATGGGATTATGCCGCAGGTATTGCCACTATGTCTCGGCTATACGTTCTATATGTTTGAGTACAATATCCGTGCTGCCTCGGTTTTAGGTGTAGTCGGCGCAGGGGGAATTGGTTTCGAGTTAGTGAGTTATATTCGCGGGTTTGAATACAATAAAGCCATGACAATGATGTTGGTGTTGCTGGTAGTTGTGACTAGTATCGATGTCATTAGCAGTCAATTAAGGAATAAGTTCAAATCTGATTAAAACCCAAAAGATAAGTGGCGGCGCAAAGCACCCCCACTTATCTTTTGGGTTTTGATTTGTTGCTATAGAATAATTGATATAGTCATCAAAGCTTTTCTTATGTTGTCTATCCAGAACAAAATGATGTTAGACACACTTACTCAGCCAATTTCGCCACCAATTACTTTAGAGCAGTTTCTACTACAGCCAGAAACCAAGCCTGCTAGAGAATTTATCAATGGAATTATCACCCAAAAAACAAGGCAGCAAGGTGAACATAGCTCGATCCAAGGTGAATTGACCAGTACTGTGAATGGAGTTTTTAAAAAAGCACGTATTGCATGGGCTTTTCCAGAACTACGGTGTACTTTTGGCGATCGCTCCATCGTAGCGGATATTGCTGTTTTTACTTGGGAGCATATTCCCACTAATCCAGATGGCACGATCGCTAATACTTTTAATCAGCCGCCAGATTGGGTGATCGAGATTTTGAGTCCGAATCAATCAGTTAATCGGGTGGTTGTCAATATTTTGCATTGTCTCGATCATGGCTCACAAATGGGATGGTTAATTGATCCTGCGGAACGTCTAGTGATCATCTATCAGCCCAATCAACAACCGATCGCGATCGCTCTTCCTTCTCAAATACTAATTGTTCCTAGTTGGGCAAATGCTTTACAACTTAGTCTCGGTGAGCTTTTTGATTGCTTAAAAGTCAATTAGGACTTGCCAAGCAATGGCGTAAGTCTAGGGCTGGCACGGAGGCGCAGCCCCTAGAAGATCTGAAATTTACAGGTAGGGGCAATCCCCCCGTGGTTGCCCTGTTATGCTAGCAGCAAGAGGTTCATTATCTGAATTCCACGTAACATCAGATCCTAGGCAAAACTTGTTTGGCTATATTTTTAAATTGATGATTGCCAAGGAAAAGTAGAGAGAACATTCCATTTTTGGGCTTCATGTTTCAACAGTGTCAGATTAATTGAGTCAAACTCAAAACTAATTTTGCGATCGCAAAATTCTGCCCAAGCCTGTTCAAAGTTTTCAGGGGTTAAGTCGCGAAAAGCAACGGTCATATGTGGCACAAAGGTTCTAGAAGCATAGGGATCATGAATGTCGAGATTGTTGGCAAGGGTAGCCGCAATATCTACATAGAGGTTTGGCAGGATTAGATTGGGTACAACATTGAGATAAATAACGCGAGGTGGGAAAGCGGCAAATCCTGATAGGTTGATCGTAAAAGGCGATCGCGTTTTAGCAAATTTCTCTAGTTCTATTTGTAATGGTTCTAGGCGATCGCTTGATAATTCAAATGGAGGAATTAGGGTGATGTGAGGTGGGGATTTGAGAGTGGATTGAGTGCTGTAGCGATCGCGAAAATCATATTGAATTTGTCTAACTTCATCTTGAATAGAATCAGGTGGCAACAACGCGATAAAAAATTTTTGGTTCATTACATGACGCGCAACTTTTGATGGGCTATTCTATCATTTAGCATAAAGTATGGCTAAAGCAATTGCCAATCAAACGAAGCAAGAAAGGCAACGCGCAAGGAGCGTGAATATTATGAAAACTGAAGCTAAAAAAAAACGGTTAGATCGAAACCGTCCAATGACGACGGTGACAATCCGTATTCCTGAGGATGTAATTGAAGATTTGAAAAAAGTCTCGCCATTATTAGGTTTTTCAGGATATCAACCTTTGGTTCGGGCTTATATTGGTCAGGGACTTCGTGCTGATCTTGAGAGATTGGATGGAGATACTGTTTCTATGTTTATCGAGAGTCTGAAGCGTCTTGGAGTAAGTGATGAGATAATTCGTGAGGCTTTGAGTGAGGTTTCTTAGTAGTTGTTTTTGTGATTGCTTATTCTAAATAGTAGTAAAAATATGTCTGTCAGAAAATGTATATACTAAAATATTAAAGTGTTTCTTTGTGAGTTGAAGAATGAGTGACGAGTGGTTGACTAAAGCTGCTGTCAAGGAGCGTGGTTGGACAGAAGGTGCAATTAAGCAGTTTTTAGGTACACCTGAAGACACTCGAAAAAACCCTCATTATCGCTCAGGTGCTTCAATGCAATTATGGCGAGTTGAAACAGTTTTTAAAGCTGAGCAAAACCCAGAATTTATAGCTTGGAAAACAAAACATGACTGTCATCGTGAAGGCTTTAAGAAACGAGCGATTGAGCAGCACAAACAAAGGCGATCATTGCTTATGGAATGGGTTGATTCATTAGCAATTAAAGTTCCGAAATACTCAGAGGATAAACTCTTTCAATTTGCTATTCTAAACTATAATAACCTTTGGTCAGAACGAGGAGAATTTGAGAAGCTAATTCATCAGGATTTTAGGCAGCTTGATCCTGAATTTTTACATCGAATCACTATCAATGCATTACTTCATGCTCTTTCTGATTATGAGTATCATTTGTCACAGGTAGAAGGGCGCACAGGAGCATCAGAAGCGAGACTCAACCTAAAAAGAAAACTTCTTACATCAATTCACAAAGCCTATCCCAAGGTAACTTATCAAGAGCTTTGGGATTGGATAGATGTAACGATTCCTGATTCTGAACAGGACAATGAACGTATTCATTCTCAGATCATTGCGGCAATTACCAACTTGTCTAAGCAGCTTGCTCGACTCATTGCAAGTGATCCAAGAGGGTTAGCAGATCTGGAGTGGCGGGACATGGAAAGAATGCTTGCAGAAGTATTTCAAGGTTTAGGTTTCGATGTAACTCTTACACCGTCAAGCAAAGATGGGGGGAAAGATTTAATCTTAGAATGCATTGTTCAAGGTGATAAACAAAGTTATGTGGTAGAAATTAAACACTGGCGTTCAGGACAGCGTGTTGGGAAAAGATATATTAGCGATTTTATTAATGTTGTAGCACATGAAAATCGAGATGGAGGACTGTATTTGGCAACTTAGGAATGAAAAACAAATAACTTGTGCAAATTAGGATAATCTCAGACAAAGAAAGAAAAGGAATAATTTTGGGTTATTACAGCGAAGAACTTGAGACAGAGA
>NZ_JACJQY010000083.1 GCF_014696925.1 Phormidium tenue FACHB-1050
TGTATCTGTATGTAGCCATGTTTGAGTGGTCATACAATCTGCGTTGGATTGATTTTGACTTTCTGCGTCGTCTTCTTTTTCCTCCTTCCACCTATTTCCCTACATGAGCGAATTAAATATGTGAAACTGATAGAGGATTCAATTATCATAGAGAAGTTTTTTAAGCCACAGTTTCGTGATGCTTTCAAAATTTCTCTTTTAATTACCTAGTGACTAAATACTGAACTTTCTTAAAACTAAACCTAAGAAATTTTTTCAAAGGCTGACAAAGCCAGCCTTTGAATACTAAATTAAGCAGCGATCGCTGATTTCTGTTCTGATTTCTGAATGCGTTCTTCTTCTTTCCAATAAGCAGCTAGCTGCGATTCAATTTCACGACGCACGATGTCGCGATACTCCATGAAGTGTTCATTGTGAGCGCAAACGATTAGGTAATGTTCCCATACCGCAGGATTTCGCTTGATCATGCTAAATAGATGATGCCAGAACTTCCAACGGGTATTGCGTTTAATCCCTTGCCGCCAAACGATAATCGCTAGAGCCTTGAGATCGGTAAGTGTAGGCAATTTTGCTTCAGCTTTGATTCTCGGTGCACCCAACTTTAAGAAATAGCTATAAACGCGATCGAGGTAAGCATGAGGCTCATATAAAGCACAGAAGGCTTCCACATATTCGCGAGCAATCTCTTCGACGGGGCGGGTTGGCTCGAAATTCATCAAAGTAGTTTGATTTAAATTCCCATTTTGAGTTCTTAATCTTCCTTCTTTTTCGAGACGATACCAGAGAGCAGTATGGGGCAATGCTTGCAACATCGCAAATGTGGTTGTAGGAATACCTGTTAGTTCGGCAAATCGGACAATGCGATCGCCTGCTCCTTTTTTCTCCCCATCAAAACCGATGATGAATCCTGCCATGACGCGAATCCCTGTTTTGGTGATGGCTTCAACGGAATCCAGTAAGGATGATCTGGTATTTTGAAACTTCTTGGTCATCTGCAAGCTATCTTCATCAGGGGTTTCAATGCCGAGGAACACCGCATCAAAATAACATTCCACCATCAGATCCATGAGTTCTTGATCGGCGGCTAAATCGATGGAAGCTTCAGTATTAAAACGGAAGGGATAGCCATGTTCTTTTTGCCATTCCTTCAGTTCAAGCAAGAGCAAGCGTACATTGCGTTTATTGCCGATAAAGTTGTCATCTACCATAAACACGCCACGCCGCCAACCGAGGCTATATAAATAATCAAGTTCGGCTAATAGTTGGGCAGGAGTCTTAGTACGGGGCTTGCGTCCGTAAAGTACAATAATGTCGCAAAATTCGCATTGGAAGGGGCAACCGCGAGAGAACTGTACCGACATCGAGTCGTAAGCATCAAATTCTAATAAATCAAAGCGTGGTACGGGCGTACTAGTGACATCAGGCTTTTCACTGGTTCTGAAAATGCCACTGGTTTCACCCTTGGCGATCGCCTCGACAAACATGGGCAAAGTAATTTCGCCTTCATCCAAAATTAGATAATCCACACCCGCCGCTTGAGGATCTTCGGGCATTGAGGTGGGATAGGGACCACCGCAGGCAACTTTTTTACCGCGTTGTTTCGCTTCTTTAATCAGAGATAACAAATCATCTTTCTGAACAATCATCGCTGACAAAATCACCATATCCGCCCATTGCCACTCAGCCTCGGTAATTGAGCGCACATTGCGATCGACCAGCTTAAAATTCCATTCTTGGGGCAAGATCGCCGCAACTGTAATCAAGCCTAGAGGCGGTAGTAACACTTTACGATTTACTAGCTCTAGGATTTTTTCATAAGACCAAAATGTTTTTGGAAAAAGTGGGTAAACCAGTAGAACGTTCATGCTTTTTTTGTAAGTGGGCGGATAATTTTAATCGCAACCCCCAATGGGGGTTGCGATTAAAATTTAGACAGCAGGGAAACCAGTACGGATATCTTCGATGATGCCATCACGGAGAACAATTTCTACACGCATCTGAGCAATTAAATTGTCACCCTTGCCAGCAGGGAAGTAGCTGTCAAGTTGCCCTTGGGAAACTTCTTGTTCAAGTTCCAGATTTTGAACTTGGGTTAATTGCGTGAGTAATTGATTCTTTTGGTCTAGTAATTCGGCTTTAACCCGATTCATTTCTGCACGAATACCTTCGATCGCATTGGAAACTTCGGCAGAAAATGGTTTGATGCTTTGACGCTCAATTTCATTGATTTGGCGTGAGCCTTGAGCATCGACTTGCTGTACTTGAGCATCAAGTTGAGCAATTTGTTGTTGCAGTTGTTGCTGCATTTCCTCTTTCCAGCGCTGCGTCACAATGACTTGAATATTGGCGGTACGACGCAATAAGAGCTGATTAGAAAAATCCATCGAATTCACACTTATCTCCAAATTTAGTAGTGTTTAATGTGAGAGCGGCAAAGCCGCTCTCACATTATGAAGTAGTTTTTAATGTGAAAGCAGCGAAGCCGCTCTCACATCATGAAATAGTTTTTAATGTGAAAGCGGCGCAGCCGCTTTCACATTATGAAGTAAACATTTTGACAATAATATCTTGATAACGCTCAAATACGATGTTACGTCGGATCTTGAATGTTTGCGTTAGGAACCCATTATCGATGGTAAAGGGTTCAGGTAAAAACTCAAAAACGCCGATGCGATCGTTAATGCTATAGCCTGGACGGTTTTGGACTTCGCGGTTGAGTTCTTCACGGTAAAGATTCCGAATTTTTGCATGATTCAACTCAGGCAAAATATCAGCAAGAGTTGAGTCAGCAGGAATCAATCCTGCGGCTTCTAGAGCTGAGAGATTGGGAACGATCAAAACTCCTAGCTGCTTTTGGTCTTGTCCCACTAGTACTACCTGATCGATATAGGGACTACGAATACAAGCATCTTCAATGGGCTGTGGTTCAATGTTTTCGCCATTGGTCAAGACGATCGTATCTTTTGCCCGACCTGTGATTACCAAGTCATCCCATTTGCTGATATAGCCTAAATCGCCTGTGTCAAACCAGCCCTGAGGATCGATCGCCTTAGCCGTGGCTTCAGGGTTTTTATAATAGCCTTGCATTACTTGAGGACCGCGAATTAGGACTAATCCCTGTTGTCCCACTGGTACATCAGCTCTGGTAGACATATCAACAATTCGAGTTTCCGTATTAGGAAATGGCTGTCCATCACCACCACGAATATTACGGTTTGGGCGGCGCACATGGGTAATGGGGGAGGTTTCAGTCAAGCCATAGCCACCTAAAATCTCGATGCCGACAATTTCATAGAAGTCTTCGAGGTGTTCGGCGATCGAGCCACCACCACTGACGATATATTTGAAATTGCCACCCGTTGCTTCACGGACTTTTTGATAAACCAATTTATCTCCAAGCTTGTGAACAGCCCATAGTCCAATCACCGAAGGCAAGGCAAGCAATTTCTCGACTAGGGAAGGATAGAGATTTTCTACATTTAATCCTTGGAAAATGCGCTTAGCGACAATATATTTCTGACTAGCATTGAAGAAAAATTTGACCAGCCCCTGCTTATTTGCAGGTTGTTCGCGAAAGTTTTTCTGCACACCTTCATAGATGGACTCCCATAGGCGCGGCACGGCGACCATGTAGTCAGGTTTGTGTTCCTTGAGATCTTTTTTGATCGTGCGGAGATTGGTGTAAATCTGAGTGCAACCTTGGGAAAAGATGAAATATTCAAAGGTGCGCTCGTAGGAATGCCATGTTGGCAAAATGCTCAGAACTTTTTCGCCTACTTGCAGTTGCAAAACTGATTGCGCCCCTTGGACTTCATATAGGAAGTTTCCATGGGTAAGCATTACGCCCTTGGGACGAGCCGTTGTACCTGATGTATAGATCAGTGTGGCAAGGGTATCGCGTTGAATGGGGGGATTGCCTAAATCTTTGCTGCTGCCCTTTTCGAGTAATTGCTGAAAGTTGTAGGCTCCTTCAGGTGGGGTTTCGTCCGATAGCAAGATAATTTGCTTGACGGGTAAAGTATGCAGTTCAGGTTCTAGTTTTTTGAGAGTGGCAAGATTTTCGACGACGATCGCCACGCTATCACTATGCTCGATGATGTAGAGCAATTCGCTACGTTCAGCTTGTGAGCTACGGGTGGCATTTGCCGCACCGATCGCCAAAATCCCTTGGTCAGCAATTAACCATCGTGGCGAGTTATCAGCAATTAGGGCTACCTTTTCTCCAAATTGGATGCCTAGCGATCGCAAGCCTGCCCCAAAAGCATTAATTTGCTCAAATGTATCTTTATAGGAGACTCTGACAGGTGGTTTTGCATGGGGATCATGGAGGGCGATCGTATCGGGATGATTTTTTGCGCCTTGTTCCCATAGTTGCCAGAGGCTAGAAGCTTGCGAAGGAGGAAAGGATGTTGCCATACAAGAATTACTCTCACTAATGGTTAATTATTTTTGATTACTAGGACTTGTACTTAAAAATCAAGCATTAACTTAAGAATTAAATAAAGAACCTATTTTTTTGTGGGGCGCTTTGACTCCCCACAAAAAAATAGGTTCTTTATTTAATTGATATTTTTCAATGGATTCCATTTGGTTTTTCATAGATCTCTTTGAGTAAACCTTTTTGGTTACGACCGCTTTTAGTTTTGCCACCGATCACGAGAAGCCACAATTCTGTAAACTGCCATTTGTATATTGGCATAGGATGTGCCGTCAAATTTCGTAATTTAGCAATTTGGTCAATTTTACTAGCTGCTTTTTGATTGCCTAGGAGCCAACTAGAAACAGGGTGATCCCACTGTTCTAAAAATTCATTTACTACTTGGCGATCGCTAGTTGATATTTTCTGATCGTTAATTTTGTGATAGTAAAGGCGATCGCGATCGGCATTAGATAAACTGTCCCTATTTAAAATCTCATCACTAAAAGTATCCCATTCCTTAGCAATCAGATAGGGCAAACTGCCGATAGTATATCTGCCTCTGTTTTTGAGAATTACTCCCGCGATTACAAAATCTCTTTGCATGGGATTTTGCTGGCAAAGAAAGTGATAGAAACTCTTATAAAAAGAATGCACAATTTCCCTCTCGACCACACTAGCAATATATAAACATGAGGGTTTATAGTCCGAAAAATCCTCTGTAAAAATATCTGACTCAACCAAATACTTATGTTTATAGGCACTAAATAGATCGTTTTTGCTAGATATTTCTAACTCTTGCCAAGCCTTTGATCCCAGCCTTTTAATTAGTTTTGCCTCAGTCTCGCGCTCATCATAATTAAAGGCGGGAATATGTTGGTGATCAGATAAAGTTTTGATTTGATCTCGGAGTTGTAAGATTTCACCTCGTTCTTCGTCCGACAGATTAGCTTTTTCTTTAAAAATGGCAATCTCTGCATTAAGCAGACGAATTTCTTCGTCTTTATCCTTAAGCAGCTTGTATTTTTCAGCAAGATCGAGCGCATTTACAGCAGCTTTGATGAGGTTGTAATAGTTGTTTTTTAAAATATCGACTTCCTGCGAAGTCGCCCGACTTTTACCACGCAAAGCTGTTTTCTGCCCTTGCCTGACAGCTAAGATTTCGCCTTCATGATTGCGGATACGTAATTCTTTACTCTCCCCTCGCTCATCGGAAAGCATCACAACCATGCATTCATACTTACGCTGACTGTAATAAAATTCCGCTTTCATGATTATTTAGATTGCTGATTCAAAAAGGTGGCGCTTTGCGCTCAAACGAACCTCAAGAGATTTTTTAAAAGTGTTGCTTTGCAACACTTTTAAAAAATCTCTTGAGGTTCGTTTGAGCGGTAATTGCTGTAGATTTCCACTTAGGGCAATTCATCGGGGTTGATTCCTTGCGATCGCAGATAATTGGCTAACTTTTCAGCCCGTTCATTTGCCTGCTCAGCACGTAAACGCTCCTGCTCGGCAATTTGTCGCTCCTGTGCAACTATCTCCACAGCCCAAGGCAAAATGTTACCTAACTCATCCCACCAACGCAACCAATAGCCATCACGTTGTTCTTTAGCCCCCTGCCATACACCCAAATACAACTTCATCGCCTCGATCCAGAAATGCCCTTCCGCATTTGGTTGGGCGAGTTCATAGCGATCGCCCTGTAGATAGTAGACCTCTAGTGCACCTGTAACTGGCTCAAAAATCACATATACAGGCACATGTAAAATCTGCTCGTAAAAAAACCATTTGCCAAGGGGGAAAGTCCGTTTGACTGAATATTCGCCGCCATCGCTATGGGACAAAAATTCCATAACCACAGTCGGTGTCGCCCCTTCAAGTGTGGGTGTATAGCTACGGCGATCGCGAATCACCTCATACTTTTGAACATCCGCGACATACAACCAATCAGGAGCCTTGATCGCGATCGTATCGTTGACCGTAGCGCATAGCCCAAAATTAGACGAAATCAACATCTCAGGTTGAATAAAACCTACCAGTTCTAGGCTTTCGCGCAATGCACCTGCCAAAAGTGGCTGCCCTTCATTTTCCACAGGTTCTTCCTCTAAAGGCAGATCATCTGGCAATTTTTCCCACTTAATCACGAGGGGAGATTTGACAATAGAAGACGGTGTCGCAACCATATATCCTCCAAAAACTCTAGTCAGTTAGTACACACGCGGCGCGTGTGTACTAACTGGTTAGCCAATAGAACCATCGCAGAGATTACAAAAGTTATACCAAAACACAAAATGGCGTAGCCATTTTGTGTTTTTAAAACTCTTACTGGGTTTGGTTTTCAATTCACAAAAGTGTTGCCACACTTTCGTGAATTGGTATTAATTAGCCTTTGATAAAGGCGATCGCATGTTGCCAAATCACGATCTTATGTCCCGATGCATCCATGCAAAGGCATTGATCATCAATCCAGACAATTTTGCCGCGTAGTTGATCGCCTGTAACCAGTTTAATTTCCACTTCGTTTTTGTCGCGAATAATGGCATGAATGCGACGAATACTGGGCAAAGCGGTATTGAGTCCGATCTTAGTTGCTGTTGGTGCGCTCATCGTCTTACCTAGGACAGTTTTACGAATATTATCATTTTAATTTGTAGGACTTACGCAAAATAAAGAACCATTTTTTGTGGCGCGGCTACGCCGCGCTACAAAAAATGGGTTCTTTAGAGAAAAGGCTAAGCAATGTCGCTAATCCTTAAAAATAAAAGCAGCCCGTGGGGCTGCCTTTACACTATTTTGTTGGGACATGATAGGGACTGCCTTTACTAGAATCGTAAGCCCAAACCAGTTTGTAAAGAAGTTGCCGATGTCCCTGGAGAATTGCGATAGGCATCAAAAGCGAAGATCACATTACCAAATAGGACAAGATTACTATTAGGTACTGTGTAATCAATACCAGGTTGGATCACAAAGCTATTTCTGTTACCTACAGGAGTTGTATCAACGGTATTAGAAAGCGCTACACCTGCACCAATATAAACATCAGTATCAAAGTTTAATGGCACATCAAAGGAAACTGTTGGTACAACTGCGGTGCTATTACCAATCAAAATTTGGGTTCTGACGGAAACAGGGAATTCAAGAAACTTATAACGAGCCGCGATTAGCCCAGAGGTGCGAGAGCTTTCACCAGCACTACTATTGCCACTGGTAAAGCCAAAGCTAGCACCTGCACCTACGTAGCTACCATAAGCAGGCTGGGCTTGAGCTGAAGGAGCCGAGATCGCTGTCAAGCAACCCACGGCAGTCAAGCCAAGCAAAATTTTATTTAGGTTAATTAGATTTTTCACAGATATCACTTCCTTGTGTGAGAAACGATTTACTTAGTTTTTTTACTGATTTTGAATTTTTGTTTACAAATGAGTCAGTAATCGCTTGTAAACGGCTTTAGTTTTCGGAGTAACCCCGTCAGGGAGACAGACTATCACAAGTTGGGGAGTTTGGCGAAAGAATTTACGATAAATTCCGACAAACTAAGTGGAGATCAAAACGCTCCACTTAGTTTGTCGGAAAAATGGTTAAAATATCGCCTGACTGGAGATAGCAAAAATGCAAATAAGGTTGTATGGTTAAAGATCTATCTAGTGGCATCTGCTACAGATCAAAAACTTCGCTATACAAAACTTGTCTCTTGACCTATGGCAGAACTCGCAGTTTGTTTTGTTTTGAGTCTTGGTGTCCCTTACACATTCTGGAAAATTGTGAAACCTTTTACAGATATGTAACGACTTAACTCAAAAAACAGAGGAGACGTTTTGCGTCTCCTCTGTTTTTTGTTTAATCTACTAAGGAATGAAAAATAAATAACTTATGCATTTCAGTTATTTTGAGGAATAGCTCTATAATTCCATTTAGGAAGATATTCATCAAAAATGATAGGTAGATTTTC
>NZ_JACJQY010000084.1 GCF_014696925.1 Phormidium tenue FACHB-1050
GAAAATCTACCTATCATTTTTGATGAATATCTTCCTAAATGGAATTATAGAGCTATTCCTCAAAATAACTGAAATGCATAAGTTATTTATTTTTCATTCCTTAGCTTGTCATTGCACTAGTAATTGCGATCGCACCACCAATGACCATACTTGTAATTCCTAGCGATCGTAATTTGTAGCTCTTGCGATCGCTGGCATGGGGGGATTCTAGATTAGAGTCTCTAGGTTCTGTTGATTTCATAACTGTTCTCCTGAACTCATTTAGCTGTAGCCACTTAACTCAAAATCCAAGAAGCGAGTGGCGCTTCTCGCCGCCACTCGTCTTCTGGTTTTGTATCCTAACCAAGACTAGCGAGAGCTTATATATCTAGGCTAGTTTAAAAAAATGAACTCAGGATGAAACTCCAGATCAATTACTCTATTCGTCCATAAAACTTAATAACTGGTGTTACGTGGAAGTCTGTAAAGCCCTCACCCCTAGCCCCTCTCCCGCAGAAGAGGGGAACAAGAAAATAATATGGGTTTTGCTCCCCTTCTCCTGCGGGAGAGGGGGTTGGGGGATGAGGGTTCCACGTAACATCAGTTAATAACTGACATTATGATAAAGTTCGTACCATGAAAATTCTAAGTTTAGCGGCGTAGTCTGAAATTCGTTCCAGAGCCAATCACACAATTCCTCAATCTCCTGATCAGAAATTGTCGCAGGTTCGCTTTCTAAATTGAGCTTTGTCAGAGTTTCAACTTTAGATACTTGGGAGAGTAACATATAGCAAAGCAAGTTTTGCTATATTCTCAATTTCGTTCCTTGGTATGTTTGGGATTGTCATGAAAATATTCTCGAACCTTAGCAGCAATCTGAGGATCAGTCATTTTGTCAGTAGTTAAAACATCCACAATGCGATCGCCTAATTTTTTATCTTTTTCTAGACGTTTCCTAAATTCCTGCTTTGCTTCACCTGACCCAAATATTAGGATAGAGTCAGCATCGCGCAGACAATCAATCACAGCATCATAGTAAATATTAAGATGTCCTGGAGCTGCGCTCTGACGATGATCATCTGTAGATGTTTCCAGCTCTTGTTCTACTTCCGATTTAATCTCTTTTATGTCTTCTCCTTTCCCTAACATAGTCACAACCATCGCTTTCTTATGGTCAATCCATAGCCCTACATTTTTAGTCATCAATTCTCTCTTTATCCAAAATTAGATTTCTGTAATTACTATGACTAGCGATCGCTTGATGTTCTGAATGATTTGATTGAATACCATATAAAACTTAACTGAAAGATCTGACACTAACAGCAAATTGAGATCTTTGTATTTGGATTCTAAAAAATTTGAAACACTACCCATTTGATCTTTACAAAATGCAATTTTTAGGGTTATCAATCATGGCTGATCGCTATACAGTCTTTTGATACTTTTTGGAGTACAAGAAAAATTTTGAAAGGCTTGCTTTACAATCATTTCAAAATTTTTCTTGGGTTTTTAGAAAGCACAAAGCGCTATATAGCAATCCTAAATGGTTTGTGGAAGCGCACCCCTTCGGGGTGCGCTTCCACAAACCCCCAAAATCTACAAATGATTTAGGACTGCTATATGTAAAAATCGAGACAAAAGTTAGTTATTTAAACAAATAAAATATTTCCTGAGAATTACATGGAAATCAAGTAATAAAAGTGTTCAAAAGTCTTCAGTTTTTTAACCTCCAGCGAATGCGGTGGTTTGTTTTAGGAATTATCTTATTTAGCTTAACGTTTGGTTCTGTAGCCTTTGCTCAAATGTCTAGCGATCGCGCTGCACAGGACAAAGTTGCTCAGATGCGGAAAACCTTAGCTCCCTATCCTGGCACAACACATCTTCTTCCAGCTACTCTAGAAACTACTCAATGGGGCTGGTTTAATAACGCTCAAACTCCAGTTCTAGAGATTAGTTCAGGTGACACAGTGGTTATGGAAACAATGATGCATTCCCATAATCAAGTTGTTCCTGGTAAATCAATCGAAGAGCTTAAAAAGCTACGTACCGACAATCCTGGTCGCGGGCCCCACACCCTTACAGGACCAATATTTGTCAAAGGCGCAGAACCTGGAGATGTACTGAAGGTCAAAATCCTGAAAATAGAACCTCGTTCCTATGCGGCGAACTTCAATATTCCTGGGATGTTTGGACAGTTTCCCGATAAATTTCCTGAAGGTCAAGTCAAATACTTATATCTGGACATGGACAAAAAGGTAACCACCTTTAGCCCTGGTATTCAAGTACCCATAAGTCCTTTCCCTGGCACATTGGGCGTTGCTCGTGCCGAAGCGGGTCAATATAGCTCGGTTCCTCCAGGTCCTTACGCTGGGAACCTTGATATTAGAGACTTTAAGGCTGGGGCGACTTTATATGTACCAGTTTTTGTCAAAGGAGCTTTGCTCTGGACTGGTGATTCCCACGCAGGACAGGGGAATGGTGAAATCAACCTCACAGCAATGGAATCGGCTTTTAAAGAGATTGTTCTGAATGTGTCTGTGGTTAAAGGACAAAAACTAGACTGGCCAAGAATTGAGACTCCTACGCAAATTATCACGGTTGGTATTGATAAGGATTTGAATAAAGCCCTTGCTAATGCCAAAGTGGAAACTGCAAAGTTTCTCGCTGATCAACGTCAAGTCAGTGTCGCTGATGCAGGGAATTTGATGGCTGAAGTTTCTGATTGTCGAATTTCTCAAGTTGTCAATATCAACAAGGGAATTCACTGCCTCAATCCTAAAAATATCAAGGCAACTAAGAATGTAGAGTATCCTACAGCCGAAACTTCTACTGCATTTGTTACTTCCGTGAAGAATGCCGATCTTAACAAAGCGATGAATGAAGCATCCTATGCCATGATTGAGTTGCTGCAAGACAAAGAAAAAATGACTCGCCTTGATGCCTACGGTTTAGCGAGTATTGCGATGGATTGTCGAATTGGGAAAATGGATGAATCTGAAAAGAGTGTCCATTGTTTGATTCCCAAAAGTCTATGGTTGAGTAAGCGAGCCTAATGAGATATCAACTTTTATTCGGCTTAGTTTTGACGCTCTTGATGTGGTTGGGTAATAGCCCGATCGCTTATGCTCAATCACCTCTAGAGATAGTTACAACTACAGCCGATTTAAAAAGTTTGGTGGAAGTCGTGGGAGGAGAACTGGTTCATGTGACCAGCCTTCTCCCTCCCAATCAAGATCCCCATGCTTTTGAGCCGAAACTGTCCGATCGCCAAGCTATTCAAAAGGCCCAACTTGTCGTCAGAGTTGGCTTAGATCACGATATTTGGTTAGACAATATTTTAAAAGATGTCAAAAATCCAGATTTGCAACGGGGGGGAAATGGATATGTCGATACTTCCGTGGGAATAGCGGTACTGGAAGCAAAGTCTCTTTCCTTAGCTCCTGCGACTGGTCACGATCACGGTGCTGGTAATCCTCACTACTGGCTCGATCCTTTAAATGCCGAATCGATTACAGGCGCAATTGAAGAGGGATTGATTCGGCTTGATACTAGCCATGCCGAAGACTATGCGCTCAATCGCGATCGCTTTATGGTTGAACTCAAAAATCGGGTCAAGATCTGGAGCGATCGCCTAGCACCCTATCGTAGTAACCCAATTGTGGTGTATCACAACAGTTGGCCCTATCTCGCTCGGCGCTTTCGACTGAAAACTATCGGCTACATTGAGCCAAAAACAGGTGTACCACCAAGTCCCACCCATTTATCGGAACTAGTACGCCTAATTAGAGAACAAAAAGTTGCCGTCGTGATCAAGGAACCCTACGAATCAGATAATATTACCCGATATCTCAATCGTACTACTGGGTCGAAAACCTTGACTCTAGCGGCTTCCGTCGGCGCAGTTCCTGAAGCAAAAGATTATTTTTCTTTGTTTGACTACAATGTGGAGCAATTAATAGAAGGATTTAGTAAATAGTTTAGTATGACGTTGATTTTAGAATTTCTGACTATTCCCTTTTTTGTAGCGATCGCATTAGTAGGCATTCACGCTTATTTAGGAATCCATGTTCTTAGCCGCAATATCATTTTTGTGGATTTGGCTTTAGCGCAAATTTCTGCTCTAGGCGCGACTGTCGCCTATATGTTGGGCTATCAACCCCAATCATTATCTGCTTATGCATACTCGCTCACCTTTACGATTATCGGGGCAGCGTTACTTTCATTTACACGCAAATGGACTGGAAGAGTCTCCCAAGAGACTTTTATTGGAATTATCTATGTAGTCTCAGCAGCGACCGCATTTCTTTTAGTGGATCGATCGCCGCAAGGTGCGGAATATATCAAGCAAATTTTGGTGGGCAGCATTCTGACGGCAACAAATGAAGACTTATTTAAAGTTGTCGTTCTCTACAGCGCTATTGGCTTACTCCATTGGCTGTTAAGAAAATACTTCTTCATTGCTTCTTTCCAACCCGAAGAAGCTGAGAAAATTGGAATACGTCTATGGTTTTGGGACTTTCTATTTTATGTGACCTTTGGAGTCGTCGTAACTAGTTCCGTAGCGATCGCAGGTGTACTGCTTGTTTTCTCAATTCTGATCGTTCCCGCCACAATTGGAACTCTTTACAGTACCAAATTACTATCAAAGCTGCTCATTGGTTGGGGAGCAGGGCTGATCGCCAGTAGCTTAGGACTGGGAGCATCCTATGTCTGGGACTTGCCAACGGGCGCAGCTATGGTTTGTGCGTTTGGCTTTACGCTGGCTCTGTCAGCTTTAGTAAGACCTTTTTTTCTAAATCACACTCAAGATTACCAAGCATTATTAAAGCGATCGCTTTCTCTATTAAGTACGGCTTTGATTTCCTTAATATTAGTGTCTGGACTGTGGCTAGTAATAAATCCCCATGCCGATCAGCCACTTCTTGATGGCATAGAAATTTTTCAACCTCAGATCAGAAATTTGTTTTTGAATCAGGAAGAAAAAAATATTCTGACTGATGCAAGCATTAGTTCAGAATATTTGCGATCACAAATGGCAAGTCTTGATCAAAAAGAGCAGGAAAGTCGATGGTTAGGCGAAGGGCTGACCGACGAAGAATTGCGAACCCTTGCTTCTTATACTTTATCTTTTCAAGAAATGGATAAAGGTGAACAGTTTGTCCAAAAAACCATGAGAGATAAAGCCCGCGATCGCCAACGTTGGATCATTGGCATACCCGCGATCGGTCTTGCGATCGCTTATCTACTTTGGCAAATAGCCGCAAAAATTCCGCCATCACTCACCTAGACAAGAATGGCGGCGCGAAGCGCCGCCATTCTTGTCTAGGTGAGTGATTTTGTCCTCATACACTTGGCGACGGTAGCTATACTTCGTCAGTTTTGTGTCAAGTAGGATCGCACCGTATTTCAATCAGAAATCCATCGGGATCATAAAAATAAATACCTCTACCAGTGGGACGAGTAACAGGCTCACCCTCAATTTGAATTTGCTGCGATCGCAATACCACCACTGCTTGCTCAAACAATTCAGGAGCAATATCAAAGGCTAGATGATTAGCACGGGTAAATTGTCGCTGCGGATCGAGATCGGGCGGCGTAAGCTCTGGTTCCCAAAACAAATCGAGAATTGTGCCATCGGGAGTTCTAAAATTTGCTACTTTTCCCGCAGCCACTAAATCAATTAGAGTACTGGGAACCTCTTCACCCATGAGTTGATGCAGTCCCAAAATGTTGCCATAAAAATCACAAGAAACCTGCATATCTCGCACATTCAAAGCAATGTGATGCACTCGCCGCAAAGCTCCATTCGTGATCTTAGCTTGCATACTTGAACTATTGGATGACATAAAATCAGTTCTAGCTAGGTTTACCAATAGTGTAGCTGATGCTATAGCAAAGCAAGTTTCCAATGGCAAGCAGCGATCGCATTATCGCCAACTTCCTGCGATCGCTATCCATTTCATAGGTTTCTAGTCCCACTCCTTATCAATACCAGTAGGAAAACCTAAGTCCAAAATTTGCTCAACAGGATAAGGACAGTCTTTTGGTAAATCTTTAACATCGAGAGAAGTTTCAAGCCTCACTAGATATAAAGCCGCCTCATAACTATCTTTGATGATTTCACTGAGCTTATCTTTGAGACTAGGGCTATCTCTCAATATCCAATGAATTTCTCGACGTTCGCTGTCAATTGTCACTTGCCAAAGTTTACTGCGCTCGTCTGGGAGTAAATGCCACTTTAGCAAATGACCGAGCAAAACATTGAAATGAGTCCTTAGCTCTCTCCTTTCTTGTCTGCCTAAGGATTCAATCTCTTCAGCTAGATTTTTTGAGTCCAGCCCTTCAACTTCACAGGATCGTAACTTTTCCGACTGCTCTACTGTCCAGCGATAAAAATCTGACTCATACAAACTCGTTGCCATACCTTTACCTTAAGCTATCCTCATTTTCCACGCTTATCTATGCAAACATGGAACTAACGACAATGTACCGAGTAAAACCGCGAAGCCATAACACCACCTCTGAGGCTACTTCAAAATTTTAGCCTTAGCGAGTCAATCTCCAGATAAATTTTAATCAATAAAAAAGCGATCGCTGTTTGCGAACAAGCGCTAGCCATAAAAAAGTGACATAACTTGTCATGTCACTCCTCAGATATTGGTTTAAAACTCGTTTAGTTGATTTTGCCTTTGGTTTTTAGCCAGTTGTTTAAGTCAGCGATCGTCTCTAGGTCAAATAAGACCTCGGCTAAATTTTCTAACTGCTTTGCTGATAGTTTGTTGACCTTGCCCCTCAAACTTGGGGTAATTTGACCGAATTTTCGATTAAGCATCCGTAGCAGCATTGTGGCTTGCCCTTTCACTAGACCGCTCTGCTCGCCTAATTTCAAGCCTTTTTGTTCACCTAGTTGTAAGCCTCGCTGCTCACCACGTTGCTCGCCTTCTTCTCTTGCCTCTTGATATACTCGCGTTTGCTTTAAATCGCTGTATGTAAACATTGCTTCAATCTCCTGACGAGTTAACTTGGGAAATTTATATACCAATACTGTCTCTATTAATTCTAGTACCTGCTCTTGGATTTCGGTATCCCTTTCCTGCTCAATTTTTTCACCTAGTTGTCTTGCCTTGATTGCTGCTTGACTTTCACTGGATAAAATTAGCTGAATAATCCCGATCGCAAAAGAGTCTGTCTCTCGCTCTAGCAGGTCTTCTAGGTAAACTCGCTGTATCCTTTGACAGTCGAGCATTTCCTGCACATGGCTTCTTGGCTCTGGCTCATAACTGCGCCTCGCAAAGATAGCGATCGCTTGCCATTCCTGTTGAGGACGATATTGGTTCAGGTATAGATATATTTCTGATAAGTACTCCCAGTAAAAGTCTTCTTTTTGCTGAAATTGTACTTCAAGTAAATATATCGGTTTGTCTTTGGCTTTGGGGCTAAATATGCCATCAAACCGAAAGGCTTTTTCTTTCACTTCTACTGAACTAAATTCATAGCCTTCTGCTTCAGCAATCGGGCGTTCGATTAGCTCAAACAGCAGGGTGTGAAAGGTGTTGAATAGTTGATAGGGCACTGGTCATTGAATTAGTGGCATGAGAAAATAGAAGCAGAGCCAAGGAGAAAGTCATGGAATGCCCCCACTGCCAAAGCCAAAAGATCATCAAAAATGGCAAACATCACCACCAAGATGGCAAAGCTGTCCAGAACTATTTGTGTAAAAGATGTGGCAAGAGATTTAGTGAAAGGACAGGAACGCCAATGTCAAGACTGAGAACACCAGCAAGTGTAGTGTCCCTAGCAATGAAGATGAGGAGTGAAGGGATGGGAATCAGAGCCAGTGGCAGAGTACTAGAAAAATCCCATGTCAGCATCATGAGATGGGAGCAAAAATTGGCAGAGCATTCACAGCAATGGAGTCCATATGCCCCAGCAGCAGATATCACCATCGAAGGCGATGAAGTTTATACTCGCGTAGGCGAGAACCTTTCCCCCCTCGGAGTCAAAAGGCTGGACAGTGACATTCATTGAACGTAAGAGTCGCTATTGGATTGTTGCCATGGCAGGACTCAAAAATACTGAACTATTTGCAAAAGCAACAGAAACAGCATGGCAATGGGCAAAAATGAGTCAATACATCCGATGGTTTACCGATGGCGAAAGACGCTACGCTCAACAACTGTGGCAAAGGGCAAGTGTGTACCTCAAATCCACAGAAGTAAGCCGTGAATATAGCAATCCTAAATGAGTTGTGATAAAAAGCCATAGGTAAAAAGCTTTGGGAAATTAAAGATTTGACGATTAGTAAAAAACTCAAAAAAGAACTTAACT
>NZ_JACJQY010000085.1 GCF_014696925.1 Phormidium tenue FACHB-1050
CCAGATGGTCTATGTCTTGTACGTCTATCTCTGGCATTTGGCTATTTTGATTGCTCTTTATTAAAAATACCTTATTTCAAATTTAACCTGCTGAATCTAGGATTTAGTGCTACAGCCTATAGCTATGACTATTAAAGAACAAATTATTCAAGAACTTGACCGCATTCCTGAGTCTTATCTAGAGAAGGTGCTTGTTTTTTTGTATTCTTTAGAAACTCCATTGACTCGTGATGTTGAGCAGTTAAACAAGGTGGAAGCGATCATTCAAAAGGGATTAAATTCTGCGCTATCCAAGCCAAAGCGATCGTCATCGGAAATCTGGGCAGAATTTGCATCTATTCGCAATAGAATTTCTGAAAGTGTTGCAACAATCGAGCAGAATTTGTAAACAAGATGTTAAAAGTTGTTATTGATACATCTGTATTTGTTTCTGCTCTACTATCTAAATCTCAAGTAAGCTCACCGTATCTAGTTTTACAGGCTTGGCAGCAAGGCAAGTTTACCTTGGTTATGGCTCCTCAGCTACTTGAAGAACTCGTATTAAAACTATTGCAGCTTGGAGTGCCTGAAGAAACTAAGTACTATCATGGCACTCAAATATTGACTCCCCGTTTATTTTTGGACGCAATAGCGATCGCCTAGAAATCACGACTCACAGTAATAGCGATCGCCTTTAGAAGATAGATAATTGAGGCGATCGCCTAGAAATAGCAGCTTACAGCAATAGCGATTGCCTTTAAGAGATAGATTGTTGATGGAATCGCTCAAAAATCACGACTCACAATAGGGTAATATCTTATCGTAGTTCAGAAAAAAATATTTTTTAAGGATTAAAATATGGCAGAGCTTAACGTCACGAAAAAAAGTATAATTAGCCTGTTTTCTGAAATGCAGGGAACAAAATTTATTATTCCTGATTATCAACGACCATATAAATGGGATTTAGAAAAATGCGAAATTCTATGGCAGGATCTTACTGGCTTCTTTGAGGAAAGAAAGGGAAGTGAGGAGTATTACTTAGGCACGGTTGTCACTTGTAAAAATGATGAATCTGGAAAGATTGAAATTGAAGTTATCGATGGGCAACAGCGCATCACTTCACTCTTGCTTCTCCTTAGAGCGTTCTATTCAAAATTGGAAAACAGTGCAATTGTAGACGATAATATTGCTGGTCTCAAAAATCAAATTGCACCCTGCATATGGGACGTTAATCCTATTTCGGGAAGAGTCACTGACACTAGTTTAATCCATATTGAATCACGGGTTGCAACTGAATCTGACAATGAAGTATTTCATGAGATTCTTCGCACAGGAAAATCAGCACCAAACGCTAACGACCTTTATTCAAAGAATTATAATTATTTCTTTTCGATGTGTGAAGAATACGCAATGCGAAATCCAATTCATTGGCAGGCATTTTGTGTTTCCATTTTAAGGAATTGCATTATACTTCCAATTGATTGCGAAAAACTAGACACAGCATTGACCATATTTTCGACCCTAAACGACCGAGGAATGCCACTTTCGGATTCCGACATTTTTAAAGCCCAAATTTATCGTACTAAGACTACTGCTCAGGAAAAATCAGAATTCACTAATTCATGGAGAGAGCTTACCGAAACAGTCGATGACGCAGGGATTAGCTTGGATGCTCTCTTCCGAAATTATTCGCACGTTATTCGTGGCAGAAACGGTGACAGGACAAAAGAAATCGGGCTAAGAAAATTTTATGCTGGCAATGACAATAAATTTAAAAAATTAAAGCAACCTGATTTGATGAGAGAATTGCAAGAGCTTGCAGAATTTTGGCTAGCCGTAAAAAAAGGCAACTTGAAATTTCAGGAGCGAGAGTTTATTTCTCACCAATCTTTCAAATATCTTCATTGCCTTAACCATTACCCAAACGAATACTGGAAATATGTTACGAGCGCATATTTTCTAAAAAATAAAAATTCAGATTCATTTTATGCAAATTTTTCGGAATATCTCGCAACTTTGATTTCATTTCTATTTTCCGAGTTTGTTCTAAAACCAACCGTAAATGCAATAAAGGAGCCATGTTTCCAATTTTGCATTGATATTTTTGAAGGAAAGCCGCTTACAATAACTTCTTCAATTTCTTCAGAATTTTCGACCACTCTTTCTCAAACATCTAATTATAAAATTGCTCGCGCCATGATTTTGCTTCATGCTTATCTAAATCCTAATCAAAGAGACATAATTGATTCAAATTTTGAGATTGAACATATTTTCCCTCGTGTTTGGCAAGAAACTAATTACAACGGATGGAATCACAAAGATGCAAAAGTCTATTTGGAGCGATATGGAAACAAAGTGGCTATAGGGAAAAAAATAAACATCCAAGCTGGTAATGGGTATTTCGGTAAAAAGAAAAAAATATATGAAGGCTCATCCATTGCTGATGTAAAAGATCTTACAAAACACCAAAGTGCTGATTGGGTAAAGACTGACATTGAAGCAAGAGAAAGATTATTTTTAGAATCAATTGTAGGTTTCTTTTATACCAATTTGAACAAAAAATAAGTTCAAAATACTAAATTGTTAATGCGATCGCCTAAAAATTACGACTCACAGTATTAGCGATCTGATGTCTAACGCTATAATACAATTGCTGTCATTAAAGCATAGCTCATACGATTTAGTTGCTTCTCCAATAGAGTCTTCAAACTTTGAAAGCATCTAATTGTAACAATCAAGAATATACATAAGGGTAGCAAACATGATTACTCAAACAATGGTTCAACCTTCTTTCTGGATAGAGGTTGGTATTCAAATCCAAAAGGTAAGAGGACTTAACCTTTTTAAGTTCAATGATGATCTTCAATTGCGCCTCGAAATCCTCATCGAACGAAAAAAAAATAACATGCTCACTGTAGAAGAAAGTGCTGAACTTGCTGGAATTACTGAACTTGATCGTATTTTCACACTTATAAATGCTCGCATTATTGCCGAGTCATGACCATCAGTTTCGCCAGTCGTCAACGCATCCGCGATCGAGCTAATTTTCTATGTGAATACTGCCATTCTTTTGAAGAAGCTAGTAGCTCACTATTTACACTCGATCATCTTATTCCACAATCCCTTGGTGGAGACGATACTGAAGATAATCTTGCCCTTGCGTGTCATCGCTGTAATGGTCGTCGTTACAACTTCACAGAGGGTATTGATCCTGAAACCCAAACAATCGTTTCAATCTTCAATCCTAGACAGAACAAGTGGTCTGAACATTTCATCTGGTCTGACAATGGACAAAAAATTGTCGGCATTACAGCCATAGGACGCGCCACAATTGAACGTCTCGATATGAACGATGAGCGTCATGATGATGGCGCTATTCAGCGTGCGCGTCGTTTCTGGATTCGTGGCGGCTGGCATCCGCCTGCCCATGATCCTCAACAGTAACCTATTGAGAACGTTGAAGCGATCGCCTAAAAATAACGACTCACAGTTATAGCGATCACTTTCATGAAGATATATGTCGTTTTTTCTCAAGTTCTCTTACTTTATCCAAGATTTCAAGGAATAGTAATCCAAACTGCGTAAACTTGTACTCTACTCTTGGAGGCACTTCTGGGAATGCTATGCGCTCTAGAATGTCAAAATCCACCATTTTGTGTAAACAAGCATTCAATACCTTAGTAGTGAGTCCATCTAGCGATCGCGTAATAGCACCAGGGCGATCGACACCTTCTTGAATTAAGCCTAGTATCCGCATTGACCACTTGCAGCCAATAATATATTCGAGCATTTCCGAAACTGAAGTTTGAGTGGTTGGCATATCAAGCGTAGTTAAAAAATTAGTGATGCTGCTACTCAATTTGTACCAAAAAGTACGTACCTTTCCCGAAAGTGCTTACTTTTCATCTTTATTGATTATCTCTATTATGCTCTCAATAACTCAAACGGAAATTATTATGTATTTGGAATTTAAGAATCAGCAAGCATTAGTAATCGGTGGAAATAGCGGCATCGGTCTAGAAGTTGCCAAAATCCTTCTCAATCAAGGGGCAATCGTAACCATCGTGGGACGCAATGTTTCTAAGCTTGAAGAAGCGTCATCTTTTCTCAGCCAATTTGGTGATCTTAAAACTTGGCAATCCGATCTTAGCGATCGAAAACAAGTTAATCAACTTACAGAACGCATTGCTGATGAGTTGCCTGAAGTTCGCTATCTCGTCAATTCGGCAGGAGTGTTTTCACCAAAATCATTCTTAGATCATGATGGTGAAGATTACGATCGCTATCTAGATCTAAATCGCGGTACATTTTTTGCAACGCAGCAAGTGGCAGGAAACATGACTAAATCGAAGGGTGGAGCTATTGTCAATATTGGATCGATGTGGGCACATCAGGCGATCGCAGCTACTCCATCTTCGGCTTATTCGATGGCAAAGGCGGGATTACATTCTCTTACGCAACATTTAGCAATGGAACTAGCGCAGTATAATATCCGAGTAAATGCTGTCGCCCCTGCCGTGGTAGAAACGCCTATCTATGGCGCATTTATTAAGCCTGATGAGATTCATACAACCTTACAAGGCTTCAATAGTTTTCATCCCATTGGTCGAGTGGGATTGCCAATTGATGTCGCCGAAACTGTGGTATTTTTGCTCTCTAATCAAGCGTCTTGGGTCACAGGAGCCGTGTGGAATGTTGATGGAGGCGTGATGGCGGGACGTAATTCTTAATACAAATGTTAGAGCGATCGCCTTCAGCAAACCTTTATTTGATAGATAATTGAGGTGATCGCCTTTAGGAGATGGATTGTTGATGCGATCGCCTAGAAATCACGACTTACAGTAATAGCGATCGCCTTTAGGAGATGGATTGTTGATGCGATCGCTAATATTCACTAACCTAAACTTAAATCTTGATTTTCAATCGAAAATTGCAAATTGTATCGTAGTCAATCAATTCATGCAGCAAACAAGACAGCTATGTGTCAGCTTAATGATGGAAGCCTAATTTGCACAATAGATGAGTTACTTTGCACTAACACATCCTCCAAATAATTAAGGCTTTCTAATTATGCGCCTATGGAGTGTAGATGTGATTACGGACAAGGATAAATTTGAAGAGCATATTAACAATCTATCGAACGCATCACATCCATTAGCAGCAGATGGAAAAAAAGAAGCAATCGTACTTTTGTCAGAGCAACCAGAAAAGCCAGAACCAAAACGCATCAAACCGATCGCATTTGTTTTAGCAGGATTAGGGCTTGGCGCAGTCGTTGCGGGTATTTTTGGATATCGCTATTGGCAATATGCCTCCACTCACCAATCAACGGATAATGCCACCGTAGTCGGGCATATTCACCAAGTTAGTAGCAAAATCGCGGGAACAGTCACCTATGTCCTAGTCGGAGATAATCAACAGGTGCAGGCTGGACAACTACTCATAAAGCTCGATCCTAAGGACTATGAGAATAAAGTCCAACAAGCCCAAGCTGTTTTGGAATCCTCAAAACGAACAGCAAATGCAGCTCAAGCTAATATTGACCTAGCATCGGAAACCACGAGTGGCAAGACAACTCAAGCCCAAGGAAATATTAGTACCGCCCAAGCGGCGATCGCTAATGCTCAAGCCATTATGCAAGAAGCTCAAGCGGGGATTCCTCTCGCGGAAGCGCAGGTAGCAGAGGCGAATGCGAACTTCCAAAAAGCGCAAACTGATTACGATCGCTATAACAGCTTATTTAAACAAGGGGCGATCGCGAAGCAAGAGTTGGATACGGCAAAAGCTGCCTATGATGTTGCCCAAGCCCAGAAAAATTCGGCACTTCAGATTGTGCAACAGGCTAAATCAAGACTTGCTCAAACCCAAGAAGGAATTGTCAGCGCTCAATCTCGACTAGCGGCAACTGGTGGTGAATTGGAACAGGCAGAAGCTAGCGGACAGCAAACAACGGTAAATCGGAGTGAATACGAGGCGGCTCAATCAGCGATCGCCCAATCAGCAGCAATGCTCAAAGATGCCCAATTACAGCTTTCCTATATTGATGTATTCGCTACTAGTACAGGACGGATTGGCAAGAAAAATGTAGAAGTTGGTAATCGCATCCAAGTTGGTGCGCCATTAATGGCGATCGTTGAGAATAATTACTGGATCGTGGCAAACTTCAAAGAGACTCAGCTTAATAGAATCAAAACTGGGCAATCAGTAGAAGTTAAGCTTGATGCCTTTCCCGATCACACATTTACTGGTCGTGTTGATAGTATTGCTCCCGCCTCTGGCTCTCAATTTTCTCTATTGCCACCAGATAACGCGACAGGCAACTTCACCAAAATCGTCCAGCGTATTTCCGTGAAAATCACCCTAGATCCCCAAAGTCTGAAGGGCTATGAATCGCGGATTACCGCAGGAATGTCTGCGGAAGTTACCGTCGAAATCAAATAATTCCACAAAATCTATGAGCGTATTAAATCTTAATTAAATCCACATACAGTCAAAGCCGTGTCGAACATCAACGCAATTACCAATCAACGCCCAAATTCTACACTCCCCCCAGATTATGTGCCGATTAGAATCTGGATTGGAGTTGCGGCAAGTATGCTGGGCGCATTCATGGCAGTACTAGATATTCAAATTACCAACTCCTCGCTCCAAGATATCCAAGCCGCCTTAGGTGCAACCCTAGAAGAAGGTTCTTGGATTTCCACCGCCTATCTCGTCGCTGAGATTGTGGTAATTCCCTTAACAGGTTGGTTATCGCAGGTATTCTCGATCCGACGTTACATCTTAGTTAATGCCGCCTTATTCATCTTCTTTTCGATCTGCTGTGCTTCTGCTTGGGACTTGTCATCGATGATTGTCTTTCGCGCCCTTCAAGGAGCAACAGGAGGGATTTTAATCCCAATGGCATTTACGAATATGTTAGTAACCTTGCCACCGTCCAAACAGCCCATAGGCATGGCATTATTCGGCATTACCGCCACATTTGCTCCTTCGATTGGTCCCACCTTGGGCGGATGGCTGACTAATAATTATAGCTGGCACTATATCTTCTATTTGAATGTTATCCCTGGATTATTACTTCTTGCAGGTGTTTGGTATGGCATCAAACAGCAAGCACCAAAACCAGAATTGCTTAAGCAAGGAGACTGGTGGGGAATTATGGCGATGGCAATCGGTTTAGCTTCTTTGCAAGTGGTTTTAGAAGAAGGTTCGCGCAAGGATTGGTTTAGCTCATCATTGATTATCACTCTCGGCGCGATCGCCGCTACATTCCTAGCCCTATTTTTCTGGATTGAATTAACGCGCAAACAGCCATTCATTAATTTACGGCTACTACGCGATCGCAATTTTGGACTAGCAAGTATCGTCAACATCTCATTGGGAGTAGGGCTATATGGTTCCATTTATCTTTTGCCTCTATATCTAGTCCAAATCCAGAAATATAATGCCTTGCAAATTGGTGAAGTATTGATGTGGGCGGGGCTACCACAATTATTTCTGATTCCGTTTGTACCAAAGTTAATTCAGCTAGTAGATAGCCGTTTGGTCATTGGTGTGGGTGTAATTGTGTTCTCCACTAGCTGTTTTATGAACTCCGATCTCACCAATCTCAGTGGTATCGATCAGTTACGCTGGTCACAATTAGTTAAAGCGATGGGTCAGCCACTAATTATGGTTCCTCTGTCGGCTGTCGCTACTGCTGGTTTAGCAAAATCTCAAGCTGGTTCTGCTAGTGGTTTATTTAACATGATGCGTAATTTAGGTGGCTCCTTTGGGATTGCAGCTTTGGCAACTTTGTTAACTCAGCGCGAAAAGTTCCATTCCAATCGTCTAGGTGATGCGATCTCTTTATTTAATCCTGAAACGCAGCAACGAGTAGATACTTTGACGCAGTTGTTTGTAAGTAAAGGTGCGGATTTTAATACAGCGCAGTCTCAGGCTTTTCAAGCGATCGCCAGTACAGTGAGTCGTGAGTCCTATGTGATGGCTTTTAATGACTGTTTCTATTTTGTCGGTTTTGCGTTGTTGTTGAGTGGTGTAGCGGTGTTATTTTTTAAGAAGGTTAGAGTCTCAGATGCTTCTGGTGGCACTCATTAGTGTAATGAAATCATACCAATTCACGAAAGTGTGGCAGCACTTTTGTGAATTGGTAAACAAACCCATTAAACGAATTGGTTGCACTGATTTTTTTTGATGATTGTTGAGTATAAAGAATTGTAATTGCTCAACCTATAGCAAACAATGATTTGAGAGGATTCAAAGCGATAAGAATGGACTCAAAAGCGGAAAAGCCTTTTCTTTTTCCAGTATTGACAAT
>NZ_JACJQY010000086.1 GCF_014696925.1 Phormidium tenue FACHB-1050
AGTTAAGTTCTTTTTTGAGTTTTTTACTAATCGTCAAATCTTTAATTTCCCAAAGCTTTTTACCTATGGCTTTTTATCACAACTCATTTAGGATTGCTATATCTCCAAAAGATCCCTCAAGGCACAGCTTTACTTTATCCCTTGATTTTAGGTGACAGACTCGAAATCAGCCTCTTCTCACCCAACACCTTCCCCATCAGCCGCACCGTCAAAATCTCTCAAAAAGAACTAGAAACCCTAGTGATTGATTTTAGAGCGGGACTTCTTGATGCTGGCTCTGAAGATGTCAAAGAACCTGCGGCACAACTCTACCAATTACTGATTAAACCCATCGAAGCCGAACTAATACAAGCCAAAGCCACCACAATCCTCTATGCACCCGATGGCATCTTGCGATATATTCCCATAGCTGCACTCTATGACGGCAAACAATGGCTAGCAGAGAAATATCGCATTAATAATTTAATCGCCTACAGCCTCTTCGACTTTTTTGCACAACCTAAAAACTCACCCAAAATCCTCGCAGGAGCTTTTGGCGGTAAAGCAGGAGAGAAGAAGTTTGGACAAACAGCCTTACCTGCAACCCTTAAGGAAGTTCAAGCGATCGCAAATTCATTTCAAAACTCAGTTACTTTAACCGAAGAGAACTTTAGCCGCCAAGCGATCGAATCAAAATTCAAAAATCATAATATTCTCCATCTTGCCACCCATGCCGAATTTAACATAGGCGTTCCAGATAACTCCTTCATCATTTTCGGCAACGGTGACAAAATCCGCCTCAATGAAATCACTGATTGGCTAATCCCAAACATTGATTTGATTGTGCTAAGTGCTTGTCAGACTGGAGTTGGTAAGCTCGGTGATGGTGTGGAAATCTTAGGTTTTGGTTATCAAGTTCAGAAAGCAGGAGCAAAAAATGCGATCGCCTCCCTCTGGAAAGTTGATGACGAAGGGACTCAAGCTTTAATGGAAGCATTTTATAGTGAACTCAAAAAAGATGATGTCACATCCACAGAGGCTTTACATAGAGCGCAAGTTGCTTTGATTAAATCCCCCCAATATAATCATCCTAATTATTGGTCAGCATTTTTTGCGATCGGCAATGGACTGTAAATCAATAGTCGCAAAATGGAACAAAAAAGTCCATTTTGCGACTATTGATTGAGTTTGAGACAATATTAACTTGAAGGATATTTGAATGAACTACTGCAAAATCGTAATAATGACCATAGCGACCTTAGTACAGGCTTGTGCATCACCACCGACAACAAATATAGATAATCAGCAGACATTACAACGACAGATAGTAGGATCGTCTGAAGGGAATAATCAGATAGCAACTAATCTCGATAACAAGCAAAGTAATATTAGTTCTAATGGAAATCCAAGTATAGATAATCAGAACCTAGAAGCTGCAAAACAGAGTAACGCTAGCCTTCCTATTTCATGCACCAAAGATGAATATAAAAGCTTTTTTGAACAATTTGTACGCGGTCAAGATGATCAAGGTAATGAAATACGCCATACCTTTACTGCTGCTTATATACAAGTTAGAGATTATCAAACCCCTAGCAAATTATTAGAGACTTTGAGTAGAAACGATGATGAATTCAGTATTGATCTTAGAGATTATCGATGGGTGCAACTAGTTCCTTCACGAGTTGATAATAGTCCCTATACTCGACTAAAACTGGATATCCAAAAAGTTGATGACAAAACATTTCGGGTGGACTACATCAAAGCTCAATATCAATATTCAGGTACTGGTACTAATCAAGATGAGAGCCTTATTAAAACCTATGGAGAACCGAATGCCTATATCTTTGAGCATCGTAATGGGTGCTGGAATCTGACACAGAAATTACAATCGATCGCGCGATCGCACATTGAACCTACAACAGACAGCCAAGCCGTTATCGAAGCTGTTGTCAGAAAAAATATGGATTACGCAGATTTGCGAAATATCTTACTCAAAAATGGTTGGGTTCCCTTAGTCAGTCCCCAATGCAAGACCAATGTTGGCGGAACTGCTACTGTCTGTGATAGTAGCCCTGAAGTGGAATCTTGTAGTGGCGATGGGTATTGCCTGATGTACTTTGTCCATGAAGCCGCTGGCTTAAAAATATCAATCACAACCTATGGGAGAAAATGGTACGTAACCCAATGGTCATTCAGCAAATTTTCACCCCCTAGATAGGAAGGCTGAGGCGCACGCTGGGCGTGCGCTACAGCTTTTTTGTTTTTTATTGCGCCGTTTCCAAATGTGCAACCATGACTTGTTTGTTTATGGGGTGTTTTATACTTAGGGCTTGCTGAAAAAGCAAGAAAATTGTACAAGTAAGGTTTTTCAAGCGTCTGATTGATCTAGGAATTATTCAGGAACATAATTTTATGATAAAAGTCAGGGATGTAGATTGAAAACACAAATTTGAACAGATATTTTGAGCTTGTGAGGTTTTAAATGCAGAGAATTAACTTGAGACGCTTTTTATTGTGTGGTGCAACGGTAGCGATCGCGCTATCTGGCGCTAAATCGGTTAATGCTCAAGGGATGGATGTTCTTTTTGGGCAAGCCTATAACACATGGCAAGGTTGGAGGAACGATGCCCAGAAGGTTCAGGAGATTAGGGCTAGACCTAGTAAACTTCTGGGTGAGGGCTATGTTGACCGAGATGCACAGAGACTAGAGGCAAGCCTTCTCTCAGCCACATCGATTGTGCAACAGCAAATAGAACTGCTCAATAATCCTGAGTATATTCTGTATCTATCGGGGCACTGGAGGCTATATCCAACTCCTCAAGGTCAAAAATCGGGCGAGTTTTGTAGTGCTTTCTTCTCAAGAAACGGGGTAATGCTCACTTTGTCTGGACCCGGTGGGGATTATAAAGGGGCGCTCCTCACTTTTATGTCAACAGATATTCCCAAGCCTGACAAGATGGAAACGGTAAAAGTCACCCTCACTCAAGATGATGAACCTTCCGTAACGACGCACGCATTCAATTACTCTCCTCCTAATATGCCATTTGGGGCGATTGTTTTTGCGGTTCCGACTATAGATGCGGCTTTGTCTAACATGAAAGATGTTCAAGTTTTTAAGGTAGAGATGAATGGCAAACCCGTTGCGAAGATCAATTGGCATAGCGGGCTAGCTGCAAGTAGAGAACTGCGTAGGTGTGTGAATGGACAACCCTATACGGTGACAACTATCGACATTATGCCGACGAACATGAAGTACGATTACGACCGTAATAGAAAAAAGTGATTATGGTAACAACTATCGACATTATACCGATGAATATGAAGCGATGAATATTGCGGGAGACATTGATCTCTTCTGAACTCAAGAGACAATTTACTGATGTTACGTGAAAGTTTTTAAGACCCTCACCCCTAGCCCCTCTCCCAAAGGGCGAGGGGAACAAGAATTTTCTAGGTTTTGCTCCTCTCCTCTCTGGGAGAGGGAACTGGGGGGTGAGGGCAATCTTCATTCTACGTAACAACAGAATTTACTGGAAATGCATTGAGTTGAAGCTAAGTTATTTTGAGGTTTTTATGCGTAAGATTTGGAGTGCCACTATTTTGACGGTATTGCTTGGTTTGCCTTTGCAGATAGTGATAAGTGAAGAAGCTCGATCGCAGCAATCGCTCCAATCACGTAAGGCTGAAGCTGATAATCTATTAGACCAAGCCATTGATCAGAGGCAAATTAAAGACTATCAAAATGCAATTCAGTTCGATTTGAAAGCTCTGAGTATTTGTCGTGAGATCAAAGATATTCAATGTGAAAGTTTTGCCCTTAATGGATTGGGAATTTCCCACGATCGCCTTGGACAATACCAACAAGCAATTGATTACCATCAGCGATCTTTAGCTATCTTTAAGCAGACAGGTAATCTCAAAGCGGAAGGATCAGCACTTAATAATCTGGGGCTTGCCTATGACAGTCTCAAGCAGTATCAGCAAGCCATTGATTTCTATCAGCAATCTTTAGCTGTCAAACGGCAAATTGGCGATCTTAAGGGTGAAGGGAATACTCTCAGAAGTCTAGGCAATGCCTATAACCGTCTCGGACAGGCGCAAAAGGCAATTGACTTTAATCAGCAATCTTTAGAGATATTTAAAAAAATTGGCGATCGCTATGGTGAAGCCGCCGCAATCAACAATTTGGGCAGTATCTACTTCGAGCTAGAACAGTATCAGAAAGTGCTGGATTTTAATCAGCAATCTTTGGAAATATTTAAAAAAATTGGCGATCGCAATGGCGAAGGGAAGTCTCTTTTTAATCTTGGCAATGCCTATAGAAAGCTTGGCAAATACCAAGAAGCCATCGATTTTTATCAGAAAGCCATAGCACTCTTTAGACAAGAAAAAGTTAGCGATCGCCATATTGAGGGTGACTCGTTTAAGTATATTGGTGATGCTTACCGCAGTTTAGGACAGTACCAAAAATCGACTGATGCTTATGCTCAGTCCTTAGCATTTTTTGTGAAGATGGGCGATCGCCATAGCGAGAAAGATCTACTCAATGATTTGGGAACTGCATACATGATTGTAGGAGAGGCTCAGAAAGCAATTAACTTTTATAATCGCTCCTTAGAAATTGCCAAACAAACTAAAGATATTAGTGGAGAGGGGAATTCCCTAATCGCTATTGGCAATCGCTACAACAGTATTGGTCAGTATCAAAGAGCCTTGGAATTTTATCAACAAGCTTTAGTGCTTAAAAAGCAAGACGGAGATCGTCAAAGTGAAGCTAAGTTGTTAGGAAATTTGGCTAATACGTACGACTATTTGGGCGATTATCAAAAAGCGATCGGTTTTAACCAGCAATCTGTTGATATTTTTAGAAAAACAAACGATCTTGAAGGGCTTGGTAAATCCTTAAACAACTTGGGTAGTGCCTACAATAGTTTGGGTAACTACTCCAAAGCCATTGCTTTCCATGAGCAGTCTTTAGCCATCTCCAAGCAGCTTAGGTATCCTAGTGGCGAGGCTACGTCATTCAATAACTTGGGAAATATATATCGAGGTTTAGGGCAAATCCAGAAGGCGATCGAGTTATATCAGCAATCCCTAGCAATTAATAAAACTAACGGCGATCGCAATGGCGAAGGAATTTCGTTAGGCAATTTGGGGAACACCTACATTAGCCTCAAGCAATATCCACAAGCAGTAACTTTTTACCAACAGGCTCTATCAATTTTTCAACAACTTGGCGATCGCAGTAAAGAAAGTCTCTCCTATAGCAATTTAGGATATGCTTTTTCTCAACTCAATCAACCCGAAGTAGCAATTCTCCTTTATAAACAATCAATCAATGTACGTGAATCGATTCGCAAAGATATTAGAGGACTCAGCAAGGAAACTCAAGCATCCTATCTAGGAACTGTTGCTTCGAGCTATAAAGATCTTGCCGACCTTCTCCTTAAGCGGGGAAGAATCATGGAAGCTTTGCAAGTTCTCGATTTGCTCAAAGTTCAGGAACTGGAAGACTATCTCAAAAATATCAAAGGCAGCGATCGCACAGTTCAAGGGGTTAAATTTTTAGCGGCCGAGAGAGCCATTAGCAGTCAGCTTTCAGGGATTAGCGTTGAGAAAGGCGGAGAGATTAATCGTCAACTTGCAGACCAGATCAAGCAACTACCAGCCTCAGAAATCAACAAAGTTCCAGACTATCTTCAACAGATTCCTCAAGGAACAGTTCTACTTTATCCCTTGATTTTAGGCGATCGCCTCGAAGTCATTCTCTTTTCGCCCAATAGTTTACCAATTAGTCGTACCGTCAATATCTCCAAAGAAAAGCTAGAAGAATTAGTCCGAGAATTTAAAGCTGGACTTATTGATGTAGGTTCCGAAGATTACAAAGAAGTGGCTACCTCTCTCTATAATCTCCTTATTAAACCTATCGAAGCCGAACTCATCCAAGCCAAAACGCAAACGATTCTCTATGCACCTGATGGCATCCTCCGTTATGTTCCCCTTGCAGCGCTAAATGATGGCAAACAATGGCTTAGTGAAAAATACCGCATTAGCAATCTGATTGCTTACACACTCTCAGACTTCTCGCCCAAGCCCAAACTTCAGCCAAATATTTTAGCAGGTGCATTTGGTGGTAAAGCAGGAGAAAGAAACCATCGTGTGTTTTAAACCCCTTACTCTTTTTAAATGTACAATTATGAGGCAACATTCTAAATTCTAATTGTCTAAAGTAAGGTTATGGCTACAAAGGCTTCCTCTCTAGTGTTGGTTATGACATTTGTAATTTTTGGTTTGGTGATGCCACCTGATTTTCCAAAGATGATTGGGCTAGCACAGACAACCAAAAACACTGAGACAGAAGCAAACAAGCTGATCGAATTAGGACATCAGCAAATTGACAAAGGTCAATACCGTGAAGCTTCACAGTCATTTCAAAAAGCATTGGATATCTATCAAGCTATAAATGATCGAGAGGGGGTAGCCTTTGCATTGAGCGGTCTAGGTAGAAACCATAATAGTTTTGGACAATATCAAAAAGCCATTAGTTTTTATCAGCAAGCTCTAGAAATTGCCAAGGAAACCAGCGAGAGTCATGTTGAAGCAAGCTCTTTAAATGGATTGGGAGAAGCTTACGACAATCTTGGACAATATCAGAAAGCAATAGACTTGCACCAACAATCCTTGTCTATTTTCAAGCAAATTGGCGATCGCGATGGAGAAGCAGATTCGCTCAATGGACTTGCTGATGTCCACGAAAGCTTGGGGCTGTACCAAAAAGCGCTTGGTTTCTATGAGCAGTCTCTAGTAATCAGAAAACAAACTGGCGATCGCGTTGGAGAAGCCTACTCGCTGAATGGATTGGGATATATTTATGACAGTTTAGGACAGTATCCCAAATCAATTGAACTGCACGAGCAATCTTTAGTAATCAGAAAACAAATTGGTGATCTTAAGGGGCAGGGAAATTCGTTCTACACTCTAGGCAGCACGTACAGCAGTTTAGAGCAATATCAAAAAGCCATAGGTTTCTATGAACAGTCTTTAGAAATCTTCAAAAAAATTGGCGATCTCAACGGCGTAGTATACGCTCTCAATGGGTTGGGCTATGCCAATGGTGGTCTTGAGCAATATGCAGAAGCCATAGATTTATTGCAGCAATCTTTGACAGCATCTAAGCAAATTGGCGATCGCTACAGCGAAGGATATTCGCTCGAACATTTGGGACTAGCCTTTAGCAACCTTAATCAAACTGAACTTGCGATTCTCTTTTATAAACAGGCTATCAACGTTCATGAATCAATTCGTAAAGACATTCGCCAATTACCTAAGGAAGTGCAAAAGTCATATCTTGCCACTATCGAGGGTAGTTATCGTCAACTTGCTGACTTACTGCTCAAGCAAGATCGGATTTTTGAAGCTCAGGAGGTTTTAGATCTGCTCAAAGTCCAAGAACTCAGTGACTATCTTCGCACTGTGCGTGGTAATGATAAAACCGAAAAAGGCTTAAGCCTCCAAACTCCTGAACAAACTATCATCGCTTTAGCGATCGAACTCAATAATCTCCAACAAAAAGCTCGCGACAATAAATTATCAGCTTCAGAACAACAGCGCCTGAGCCAACTCGTACAATCAGAACAAAATCAAAAGAAACAATTTAATGCTTTTCTCAATAGTTCTGAAGTGCAAAAGCTCATAGAAGAACTACGTCGTAATGAAAAACAAACCATCGATCCTGAAAATCTCCATAATCTGCGAAAAGACATTCTTGCCCAGAGTCCCAATGCAGTGATGCTCTATCCACTTGTTCTTGTAGATCGTCTTGAATTAATCTTGATTACTGCGAAAACACCACCAATCCGCCGCACTGTCAAACTCAAACGCGAAGAGCTGAATCAAGAAATTATCGATTTTATAACTGATGTTACGTGGAAGGAAAACAGAGTAGAGTAAAGATAGGCTCAAAAAGAGGCTAAAAGGTATGGACAGAAAGTTCTTAGACCTATACTCAGATTACCTAATCAGTAGTTTCGGAAAGGTGACCGCAACAGGACTATCAGAGTTACTAGATGGCGAATTAAGCCATGACCAAATTA
>NZ_JACJQY010000087.1 GCF_014696925.1 Phormidium tenue FACHB-1050
TCTCTGTCTCAAGTTCTTCGCTGTAATAACCCAAAATTATTCCTTTTCTTTCTTTGTCTGAGATTATCCTAATTTGCACAAGTTATTTGTTTTTCATTCCTTACTAATGACATCACATCAAGAGTCAAAGAAATACAAGAAGTTACAGAATATGTTCATAATGCGGCAACATCGATCGCTCAGCTTGGTAGTGCTGTTGAAAGTTCTCACGCAGCAAGGATCGAGCAGCTAACAGAAATTTCTCGTAGTGTTGGTGATCAAATTGATCGCCTAGAGAAAGGCAATCGTCAGCTAACTGATAACTACCAAGTGTCAATGCAATCTTTAGAGCAAATGTTACAACAGATGATTGATGGCGAACAGAATTTCTTTAGGGATGCAGATTCGGCAATGGCAAAAGTGTCTGGTGGTTTGCTAGAGGCTGCCAATATTTTAGTAGAAGTAAACCGAGAATCTAGGGGGAAATAAATTATGGACGATCGCAAATTGCAGTTAGAACTTCCGCAAGAGGAAGAAGAAAATAGCGTCATGCTATCTATCGGTGATTTGATGTCTGGATTACTGATGGTATTTGCCCTGTTGTTTATCATCGTGTTTGTGCAGTATCAAGTGGCTCTAGAAAAATCTAAGGAACTCGAAAGAAAAATTCAAAAATATGAAGAAGCATTTAAAAACTTGCCTGAGTTAGTTCGCAGCCGATTAGAAGACGCTATTGGTAAGGGTTCTTTTGCGGTCGATCCAAAAACAGGCGATTTGCAAATTGGCGATCGCATTCTTTTTGATGAAGATAGCGCAACACTAAATGCAAATGGCAAAATATTTCTGAAACAGTTTATTCCTGCCTATAGCAAAATTATTTTTACATTACCACCAGAATTAGAAAGCCAAGTTACACGAATTTCGGTAGAAGGTTCGACCAGTTCTTCGGGAAGCGATCGAGAGAATATGGATTTGAGCTTACGCCGCGCTTCGGCAGTGTATCAATATATTTTTAATGATGCTAGTTTTCCAAGATTTGAAACAAAAGATCGCTTACGAGAAAAAATGCTTGTTGCAGGTAGAGGTGCATTAGATTCTAATCAAACTACAGTTGATCCTAAGGATCGCCGTGTTACCTTTCGCTTTCAAGTGCGCCGTCCAAATTTCTTAGAGTCTGAAAAACTATGAATTTACGTTTGCAATCAATTCCTCAATCTTCTCCTACCGAGTTGGCTAAATTAGCTGAGGGCATCCCACCGAGTTCTCAAAATATCCCAGATATTGACCAAATTCTCGAAAAAATCAACAACGGGAAATCTAGTACTTTGTCGGCTGTTGACTGTTTTTGGTGCGTTCTCAAAAAAACTGCTTGGGACAATGAGAGATCGCCACAAGAAGCAATTAATTCATCCAAGCAATTATGGGTTGCAGCAACACAGAATAAATTACTTAAATATTATTTGTTGAGAGGTTATTTACGTTTTTATCTAGAAAATCAACCCTTTTCTTCATCTCTTAAAGAAACTTTCTACAGTTTTGAAAATACTTTGACCGAAAATGATGTCATTATTAAAGCAATTGCATTAATACCTATGATGGGCATTTACTCAGTTGTATCTAATTCAGTAAAAGCTCAATGGGGGAAGCATGAAATTCTAAAATTTATCCAAGAACATACTGGTTTAGTCACAATTGATTTGTCAGAGTTTACACTAGAAGTTGCAGAATACTTCTCCTCACAAAATGCTAGGATTCAGACAAATGATGATAATGATCGGATAAGCAGATGGCTAATAAAATGCCTAAATCAAGAAACAGATTTGATTGGTAGACAAATAAAGGCAATTGAAAAAATTCTAACTGGAGTTAGGAAAGAAGATGGAGGGCAATATCCAGAGCTTGTCGATTGGCTAAAACAAAATTATCAAAAAGGCGATCAGGCAAAATATCTCAGTGAAAATGCAAAACGTAAGTTAAGAGAATGGATTGGTGCAGTTAACTTCGCAGACTTTGCTAAATTAATAAGACTTGTCGCCGACAGTTTGCCAGATTTCGAGAATAACAGAAAAAACAAGCAAAAAAATCAATTATTAAAACGCAGCTATTTTTGGGGAAACTATAGTGATAATTTTAGTCAAGTGCGTATTTTTATACCTACATCCTCTGAACGAATTATCAGTAGTAATTTCTTAAATGAATATACGATTCTCTACGGTTATCATAGCGAACCAACAGAAATATGTGTTTTCGATTTTGACACACATATCATTGTAGAATTTTTTAGAGGTAAATCAAGTGAAATCAGATTATTCTCTTGTCTAGAAGATGTAACTATTAGGGATAGATTATTTTCTAGTAATTCATTATCTATTAGTGATATTCGACATTTGGGTGGAAAAATTCATGATCATGCTTATTTTTGGCAATATTACTGTGAACGTTGGCTAAGTAAGCATAATATCTATCCAAATTCGACTTTAACAATGTTTAGGATAGACAATAATCACTATGTTCCTTACACAAAAGATGTTGGTATGCCAAGTCCAACATTTGATCAGACACAAAAGAGAAGAGAAAGTTCTGAGAGATTTAATCCTCCGTATTCATAAGTAAATTTTCTGTAATTAATTCACGGGAGGATCAAGGTTTTTTGTTTTAATCAACCGTCAAGTTTTGCAGAGCGGTTAGAGACTGTTGATTTAGGCGATATCACTACACATCCTCAAAATCAGACCACTCAATCCCCAACTGTTTAATCGCCGCTCGTAAAGTTCCCAACTTTAAATCTCGACCACTCCAATCAGGAATAACAGTCGCTTTTTGCGTAACAGGATTAAACCACTTACGATGGGAACCACCACCACGCCTAGAAAGCTCCTCACATCCCAGTTTAGATAGCTTTTTCGCAACTTCTCTATAATTCATTATGCTGAAATAACAGTTTCTATCAGGGCTGGAGAAGCTTGATCGGCAAATAGCAGATTATGAGGTAATTTTTTACCTAGATCATCATAAAGCTCCCGAATAGCCTCAAACGCATCGCGCACATTGACTAACACCTCATCAATAGATTCACCCTCAGTAACTAACTCTGGCAAAAGCGGCGAAGTCACCGTAAAACCACCCTCAGGCTGTGGAGTTAATAATAACGGGATTTTGTAGAGCATAGTCATAACGAGATTTGCCTAAATCTTAATTTGCAAAACTGCTATTAGATTAGCATTTTAAGCTTGACTAGTAAAAGGCGTTAATTTCCCAAAAACTAAAACATCGCCTACACCAAACTCGTCTCAAGAAGCGATCGCTGAAAACTTAATCTCAACCTTCTGATTGAGAATGCCAGCAATTTTCTGTAACATTGACAGAGAATGTTCATCATTAGCTGTTCTAAGACTTCTTACATAAAGCGATCAGTAAAAATGTCGTGAAGGCGATCGCTATTAATTAGTTTGACTGAGAAAAGCACTCTTTAGAATTATGCTTTTTTTGTATTAAGAGATGACCGCTATAGTATGATCCTCTCAATCCACAGCGAACGATCCCATACAGCTATAACTATGCGTATCGCCATATTTACCGAGACATTCCTGCCAAAAGTTGATGGCATCGTTACTCGCCTCAAATACACCGTCGAATATCTAGTCAAACTCGGAAATCAAGTATTGGTGTTTTCGCCCGACGGTGGACTTAAAGAATATTGTGGTGCAGAGATTTATGGAGTATCAGCCTTTGACTTCCCACTATATCCAGAACTAAAACTAGCCCTGCCACGCCCTTCAATAGGTCATGCGCTAGAACAGTTCAAACCCGATATTGTGCATATCGTTAATCCTGCAATTTTGGGAATGGCAGGACTTTACTATGCCAAATCGATGAACTATCCACTGATGGCTTCCTATCACACGCATTTACCCCAATATTTACAGCATTACGGTTTAGGGTTTCTGGAGGGATTGATGTGGGAACTAGTCAAAAACACCCACAATCAAGCAGCTCTAAATCTTTGTACTTCGACAGCGATGATTGAAGAACTGCGATCGCATGGTGTCGAACGCCTTGATCTGTGGCAACGCGGTGTGGATACAGTGCAGTTTCACCCCAAGTTTAAAAGTGCGGAAATGCGATCGCGCCTTACCCGAGGACATCCTGAGGATACCTTATTTCTCTACGTGGGTAGGCTTTCAGCAGAAAAGGAAATTCAGCAAATTTTGCCAGTACTCAATGCCATCCCCAATAGTCGCCTTGCCTTAGTTGGCAATGGGCCCTATCGCCAAGAGTTAGAGAAAATTTTTGCTGGGACAAACACCAATTTTGTGGGTTATTTGCATGGTGACGATCTTGCCTCTGCGTTTGCCTCTAGTGATGCGTTTTTATTCCCATCGCGTACAGAAACTCTCGGCTTAGTCTTGCTTGAAGCGATGGCAGCAGGTTGTCCTGTGGTTGCCGCAAATTCAGGTGGTATTCCTGATATTGTCACCAATGGGATCAATGGTTATTTGTTCGAGACGAATGACAGCAATGGTTTGACTCTGGCAGCCCAAAATCTTTTGCAAAATCGCAATGAGTATATGTGCATCGAAGCACGTCTAGAAGCTGAAAAATGGGGTTGGGATGCAGCGACGCGACAGTTACAAAACTATTATGAACAGACGATCGCAGCTTGCAAACCCGTTTTAATTAATTAATGGCATACTCCCTCAAAAATTGTTAAGGCGGGCGTAGCCCGCCTTAACAATTTTTGGGTTTGTTTTTAAAGAAGTATTGCGATCGCGTCCTAAAGCGGTATTCCTTCGCAGTACAATGGCGATCGCCACCATTATGTCGTAAGTATAAATACTCTCTTGATTTCCCTTGAACTTGCTACCGAAATTTACCATCGCCCTTTACTTTCTCTAGTTTTTGAGGCTCAGACGATCCATCGCCAGTACCACCAAACCGATGCTGTCCAGATGTGTACGCTCTCAAACATTAAGTCAGGTCGTTGTCCTGAAGATTGCAAATATTGTCCTCAAAGCGCTCGCTATCCCACAGGAGTAGAGACTTATCCTCTACTACCATTGGCAGAAGTGATCAGTCAAGCAGAAGAGGCAAAACAGCATGGTGCGACCAGATTTTGTATGGGGGCGGCTTGGCGCAATGCTCCTGAAGGGGAAGAGTTTGAGCGTGTGTTACAAATGGTCGAAGCCGTCGCAGGAATGGGAATGGAAGCCTGTGTAACTATGGGGATGTTGCGCCCAGAACAGGCTCAACGTCTAGCCAAAGCTGGATTAACTGCCTATAACCATAATCTTGATACTTCTGAAAGCTTCTATCCTGAAATTATTACAACTCGAACCTACCGCGATCGCCTCGAAACGATCCAGCATGTTTCAGAAGCAGGCATTCAAGTTTGTTGTGGTGGCATTGTCGGCATGGGTGAGACTGATAGCGATCGCATTGATCTTTTGCATACTCTCGCTAATCTCTCTCCTCAACCAGAGTCAGTACCAATTAATGCTCTATCGGCGGTAGAAGGAACTCCCTTTGGCGATCTACCAGCGATCGATCCGCTAATATTAGTGCGGATGGTCGCCACCGCCAGAATCCTGATGCCCAAAGCCGTGGTAAGACTTTCCGCAGGACGCGATCGGCTCAGTGTCTCCGATCAAGCTTTATGCTTCCTCGCAGGGGCAAATTCCATCTTCTCTAGTGAGAAATTGCTCACGACAGCAAATCCAGACTGGCAAAATGATGCTGCAATGTTTGAGAGACTAGGTATCATGCCAAAAGAGTTAGTATAATCCTTGAAAGATTGAAATTTTCATAATGAGGTGATTGGAAATTGGTTTACAAGCCCTATAACCAATCACCCACTATACTGTCAATAACTAGCAGCAAAGGTAAAGCGATGATCCAAACTTTAGCTAAGGCAGAAAATCAATATCTCATTAAACGGGCTGTAACTTGGGAGCAATTTAAAACCTTGCAATCCGCCTTTGAAGAAATTGGTGGTACGCGGATGATTTATTGTGAGGGAGAACTAGAAATTATGGGCATAGGGCGGCTACATGAAATGATTTGCGCGTTGCTTGGACTGTTGCTAGGACGGTACTTTATGCTAAAACGCATAAGGTTTGTGGCGACAGGAGCCTATACCCAAGAGTTGCAAGATGCTACAGAATTTCAAGCCGATCTTTCTTACAATTTTGATATCGAAAAAGATATTTCCGATCTATGTATCGAGATTGTTGTCACAAGCGGCAGCACAAAAAAGTTGAGAAAATATCAATTGCTAGGAGTACCAGAAGTTTGGTTCTGGCAGAATGGTGAGATTAGTATTTATCGCTTGGAGAATAGCGGATATGTGGAAGTTAAAACTAGTGTCTGGTTACCTGATTTAGATATTGAACATTTAGAACAATGTTTGTTGATGGATTCGCAATTAGATGCTATGACCGCTTTTGAAGAAAAATATACTTAGGAATGAAAAACAAATAACTTGTGCAAATTAGGATAATCTCAGACAAAGAAAGAAAAGGAATAATTTTGGGTTATTACAGCGAAGAACTTGAGACAGAGA
>NZ_JACJQY010000088.1 GCF_014696925.1 Phormidium tenue FACHB-1050
AAATTTTGCAGCGACATGATTCTCTAAGATCGATCTTTCCAGTAATCGACGGTTTACCAGTTCAGCAGATTTTGCCATTACAATTCTTACCTTTAAGAACTGTAAATCTCCTGACTCTAACGGAAAATGATCAAACAGAAAAAACTTATCAATTAGCAAGGGAAGAAGCACAACGACCTTTTGATCTGACAAAAGATTTGCTTATCCGTTCAACTTTACTGCAATTAGGAGAAACCTCAAACGTTCTGCTGTTAACAGTACACCATATTATTGCGGATGATTGGTCACTCAAGATATTACAGAAAGAGCTAACTGTCATCTACACAGCTTTTCGGCAAGGGCGAGTCTCTCCACTAAAAGTACTAGAAATCCAGTACATTGACTATGTCCATTGGCAGAAGAATCGTCTGAACGAGGAATTTCTTGATCAGCAATTAGTCTATTGGAAAAAACAATTAGCCTATGCACCACCGATATTAGACTTCCCAACCGATCATCCTCGTCCAGTAGCTCAAACATATCGGGGTGAGACTGAGTTCTTTACACTTGATGTAGAACTTACACGTCAAATCAAAATCCTTAGCCAACGTATAGGTGTAACCCTGTTTATGTTTCTAGTGTCGGCGTTTGCAACTTTGCTCTCACGATATAGTAGGCAGCAGGATTTGGTGATTGGCGCTCCTATTGCTAACCGCAACCGAAAGGAACTAGAATCTTTGATTGGCTGCTTCATTAATATTCTAGCTTTACGAATTGATTTGACAGGCGAACCCAACTTTATAGAATTAATGCAGCGAGTCAGGGATGTCTCGCTCGGTGCTTATGCACACCAAGAACTTCCATTCGATAAATTAGTAGAAAAGCTATGCCCTAGTCGTAGTTTTAGCTATTCGCCAATATTCCAAGTAATGTTTGTATTGCAAAATGCTCCTGTAGAAATCTCAGAGCCTGTAGATTTAAAGCTAATTCCTCTAAATTCAGAGACAGGAACAGCACAATATGATCTCACTCTGATGATGGAGGAGACGGAAATTGGGTTGAGTGGTCATTTTGAATACAACAGCGGACTATTTGATCGACTAACCATCCAACGATTGATTAGTCATTTCCAAATCTTGTTAGAAAGTATTGTTGCTAATCCTAATAAATCAATTGCTGAGCTGTTAATACTGACTGAAAAAGAACGACAGCAGCTATTGGTTGAATGGAATGACACAAACACAGATTATCCCCAAGATAAATGTATACACCAGCTATTTGAGGAACAGGTAGAACGAACACCTGATGCGATCGCTGTGGTTTTTCAAGAACAACAACTAACTTATCGAGAACTAAATAGTCGCGCCAATCAACTTGCTCATTACTTGCAAAAACAAGGTGTAAAAACAGGGGAGCTAGTTGGCATTTGCATAGAACGTTCTCTAGAAATGATTGTCGGCTTATTAGGTATTCTTAAAGTAGGTAGTGCTTATGTACCTTTAGATCCTAGCTATCCTCAAGATAGAATTGAGTACATGTTGAATGATTCTCAGGTTAAAGTCTTATTAACACAACAGGAGTTAATACAGAAGTTACCCACCAAGGAGCTAGTTGTTATTTGTGTTGATACTGACTGGACTCAAATCAGTAAAGAATCACAAGAAATACTAATTTATGATGCGAGTGCTGCAAGCATAGCTTATATAAATTATACATCAGGGTCAACAGGTAAGCCTAAAGGCGTTGAAACTCCTCATCGTGGCATTAGTAGGCTATTGTTCGGGGTGAATTACATTAACTTTAATTCTGAAAATAGATTCATGCAAATGGCTCCAATTTCTTTTGATGCAGCCACTTTAGAAATTTGGGGAGCTTTATTATTTGGAGCCCAGTGCGTACTTTTTCCTTCAAAAGTACCTACAGCTAGAGATTTAAAAGAAGCAATTCAGAAATATCGGATTACTACGATGTGGTTAACATCTGCACTTTTTAACTCAGTTATTGATACAGATCCAAAAGCATTGGAGGGCGTTTGCCAATTACTCACAGGTGGAGAAGCTCTTTCTGTTAATCATATTGAAAGAGCTATTAAAGCTTTACCTTCCACACAGATTATCAATGGATATGGTCCAACAGAAAGCACGACTTTTGCTTGTTGTTATCAAATTCCTCCACAACTAGATAATTCTATTCAGTCAATTCCCATTGGAAAGCCAATTGGTAATACGCAAATTTATATTCTCGATAGTTTTCTACAACCTTTACCAATCGGCATTTCAGGTGAAATATATATTGGTGGAGATGGATTAGCTAGAGGTTATCTAAATCGCTTAGAGTTAACTGAAGAGAAATTTATTCCAAATCCATTTGGTTCAGGAAAACTATACAAATCAGGAGATATAGCTCGATACAGACAAGATGGCAATATCGAATATATAGGACGAATAGATAACCAAGTCAAAATTCGTGGATTCCGTATCGAGATAGGAGAGATAGAATCTGTACTATCTCAACATCCCAAAGTCCAAACAACAATTGTCACAGTCAGAGAAGACAACCCCAGCGATAAGCGACTTGTCGCCTATGTTGTAGCACAAAAAACAACAGTCATAGATCTCAAAACTTTTCTGCAAGATCGTCTGCCCAACTACATGATACCAAGTGCGTTTGTCTTCTTAGAAGCAATGCCCATCACCCCAAACGGCAAAATTGATTATCGCAGTTTACCAGCACCAGATACATCTATTGTCCAGTTAGGCTCTGAATTTGTTCTACCCAGTAATGCTACAGAAGAACTACTAGCCAAGATATGGACTAATATACTGAGAGTAGAGCGAGTAGGCATCCATGATAATTTCTTTGCTTTGGGCGGACATTCCTTATTGTCTGTAAGGCTAGTAGCAGAAATAGAAAAAGCCTTTAATTTCCAGATCCCTTTATCCTCATTATTCAAAATCAGTACTATCGCCGAAATTGCGGAGTTGATTAGCGAACAGACACAGGGAAATAACTCAAACGAAGACAGTTCTCTAGGTTTAAATCTCGATGATTATAGAGCTTTACTATCTCATAGTGCAGGTAAAACAGGCTTGCGCTTGGGTAAGCGTGGATTAATTATCAATACTTTGCCCGACTCTCCCACTTCGATAAAACCGTTTGTGTGGATTGGGGAGGGTAGAACTAGCAAAAAGCTTAAACTTACTCGCCCTGTCTATGTAATGCCTGGTGCTAGTCTTTCAGTATCAATGAATTCTCATGATAACTACATCTCTACGATTTCAACTTTGTTGGTGGATGAGTTGTTGAGTGCACAGCCTGATGGTTCTTATTCTTTAGGGGGTTGGTGTTACAACGGTCTGGTTGCCTTAGAAATGGCTCAACAGTTACAAAATATGGGCAAAACAGTAGATTTAGTAACACTTATTGACACCTCAGGTAAATCAAAGGTTTTTAGATTTGCCCATAGAGCAAACTCTTATGTAGGTACGCTTAGATTTCATTTGTTTCGGCTCTCTAAGCTATCTCTTAAGGATAAGTGGCATTACATCAGAGAGAGGTTCAAGCGTTCACAGTCTGATCCTGACAAATTAAAATCTGAAACAAATAGAGGGGAATATGAGTTTGATCAAGAGGCTTTTGATGTTCTTGGAAAAGCTAGTAGAGACTACGTTCCTAAACCATACCGTGGGAACATTTTATTGATTATTGGAAGTGAGCAGGTTGTTCATGGGCAAAAAGATATTAAGCATTTTGATCTTTCTTGGTTATTTCCTTACTTTGGTTGGGGTAATTTCTTTCAGGGTAAAGTTCATCTAGCTAAGATTAAATGCGATCATCTTGAGTTAATGGAAGAACCTTACTGTCAAGAAGTTGGTCAAACTATTCAGCGAATAGAGGATTTAATTTGAATCAAAAAAAACACCCTAGGGTGTTTTTTTTGTTATTGCCACATCCAAGCAAGCAAAATTTACATTATTGCATAAGCAAACTCTATTAGTTTTTCTATTTTATTAATGTAACTGTGATAATGTAGGTTTTACTCACACTAAAGTTCTGCAAAGAAATCATAGTAATTGCTTTAAAGGTTTCAGCTCGCGTTGGGACAATAAAACTATTACAGCAAATACCTATCAAACCCGCCACAAAACAACCTACCGAAAAGGCTCAAAGCAGATGCCACAATGATGAAACCAATTAAGAGCATCCTCATCAGTAATAGAATTAATAGCCATAGTGATAGCTGAATCAAGAGCCTCAATTGTACGAGCTTTAGCAGAGCGAATAATTTCTTTCAATTTTGACCAACATAACTCGATTGGCGATAAATCAGGGGAATAAGGAGGTAGGAACTTAACCTTAGCACCGACAGATTCAATTAGAGTTTTCGCAATTTCAGC
>NZ_JACJQY010000089.1:2500-5379 GCF_014696925.1 Phormidium tenue FACHB-1050
ACGGTCAGACGTTAAATCGTCCTCCCATTGCTTGTAAGCTCACGGTTTCATGTTCTATTTCACTCCCCTTCCGGGGTTCTTTTCACCTTTCCCTCGCGGTACTGGTTCACTATCGGTCACAAGTGAGTATTTAGCCTTACGAGGTGGTCCTCGCGAATTCACACGGAATTTCTCGTGTACCGTGCTACTCAGGATTCAGCTTGCCAACTTTGATTTTTAATTACGAGGCTTTCACTCTCTTTGGCGTGTCATTCCAAACACTTCATCTAGTCTCTGTTGTACAGTGTTGCTGTCCTATAACCCCAGTCGGTCATGCCAACTGGTTTGGGCTGGTTCCCGTTCGCTCGCCGCTACTTAGGAAATCATTATTTATTTTCTCTTCCTTCAGCTACTAAGATGTTTCAATTCGCTGAGTTCGCTCTTTCCCGTCTATTTTATTCAACGGGCAGTATATAGGGTTGCCCCATTCGGAAACCTGCGGATCAGGGCTTGCTTCCAGCTCCCCGCAGCTTATCGTAGGTAACCACGTCCTTCATCGCCTTCTTGTGCCTAGGTATCCACCGTGAGCCCTTTGTAGCTTGACCTCTGTGTTTCCACTTTGGATCTACTTGCTTCTTATTACTATTACTATGCAGTTTTCAAGGTTCTTTCTAAATTCTCGCTCTCGCTAGAATTTAGCAGTCTCTCTAGTTGTTTAGGTTTTACCTAACTAGATGAGTTGCTAAACTCTTGCTTTTGCTTTTGTTGGTTTTAGTAGTTTGGTGGAGATAAGGAGATTCGAACTCCTGACTTCCTGCGTGCAAAGCAGGCGCTCTACCAACTGAGCTATATCCCCAGAGTTGTCTATCACTTTCAGCTTTTGGCTTCTAGCTGTTAGATTCTCAAGTGGGCCATACTGGACACGAACCAGTGACCTCACCCTTATCAGGGGTGCGCTCTAACCAACTGAGCTAATGGCCCTTTATGTTAGCCAAATTTAGAACCTGACTTAGTTTGAAAGCTTTCCAATAAATCTCGAACGACCTTGGGATGACTTATGTCTGACCTAATTCTGTGTTGGTTCAGTCTAGACATAAATAGGTCTCCCTATAAGGAGGTGATCCAGCCGCACCTTCCGGTACGGCTACCTTGTTACGACTTCACCCCAGTCACCAGCCCTGCCTTAGGCGCCTCCCTCCCTTGCGGGTTGAGATAACGACTTCGGGCGTGACCAGCTTCCATGGTGTGACGGGCGGTGTGTACAAGGCCCGGGAACGTATTCACCGCAGTATGCTGACCTGCGATTACTAGCGATTCCGCCTTCATGCAGGCGAGTTGCAGCCTGCAATCTGAACTAAGACCGGGTTTATGAGATTAGCTTGCATTCGCATGCTTGCGACTCTTTGTCCCGGCCATTGTAGTACGTGTGTAGCCCAAGGCGTAAGGGGCATGATGACTTGACGTCATCCCCACCTTCCTCCGGTTTGTCACCGGCAGTCTCTCTAGAGTGCCCAACTTAATGATGGCAACTAAAAACGAGGGTTGCGCTCGTTGCGGGACTTAACCCAACATCTCACGACACGAGCTGACGACAGCCATGCACCACCTGTGTTCGTGCTCCCGAAGGCACTCCTCCCTTTCAAGAGGATTCACGACATGTCAAGCCTTGGTAAGGTTCTTCGCGTTGCATCGAATTAAACCACATACTCCACCGCTTGTGCGGGCCCCCGTCAATTCCTTTGAGTTTCAATCTTGCGACCGTACTCCCCAGGCGGGACACTTAACGCGTTAGCTACGGCACTGACCGGGTCGATACGGCCAACACCTAGTGTCCATCGTTTACGGCTAGGACTACTGGGGTATCTAATCCCATTCGCTCCCCTAGCTTTCGTACTTCAGCGTCAGTTGAGATCCAGCAGGACGCTTTCGCCACTGGTGTTCTTCCAGATATCTACGCATTTCACCGCTACACCTGGAATTCCTCCTGCCCCTATCTCTCTCTAGTCTAACAGTTTCCATTGCCGATCCAAGGTTGAGCCTCGGGCTTTGACAACAGACTTATTAAACAGCCTACGTACGCTTTACGCCCAATAATTCCGGATAACGCTTGCATCCTCCGTCTTACCGCGGCTGCTGGCACGGAGTTAGCCGATGCTTATTCGTTAGGTACCGTCATTATCTTCCCTAACAAAAGAGGTTTACAACCCACAGGCCTTCGTCCCTCACGCGGTATTGCTCCGTCAGGCTTTCGCCCATTGCGGAAAATTCCCCACTGCTGCCTCCCGTAGGAGTCTGGGCCGTGTCTCAGTCCCAGTGTGACTGGTCATCCTCTCAGACCAGTTATCGATCGTCGCCATGGTAGGCCATTACCCCACCATCTAGCTAATCGAACGCAAGCTCATCTACAGGCATTAAAACTTTCACCCGAGGGCATATCCGGTATTAGCAGTCATTTCTAACTGTTGTCCCGAACCTATAGGTAGATTCTTACGCGTTACTCACCCGTCCGCCACTAAGTCCGAAGACTTCGTTCGACTTGCATGTGTTAAGCATACCGCCAGCGTTCATCCTGAGCCAGGATCAAACTCTCCATGGTGTCTTTATACTTTCAGAATTTCTTCCTACTTTTCTAAAGCTTTTTTCCTTTCGGATGGGTTTGACTTTTTTAAGCTTTTCGCTTATCCTGTCGGATAGCTAGTTATCTTTCAATAATCTAGTCTTTCTTTATTTCTTGACGAGGTTTATTGGTTTCTTAAAGCTTTCAAACTATTTGGTTGTCTAGGTTCTTAGCGCTTTTCTTGTGTCGGGTTCGCTTCGCTTTCGCTCGTCTCTCCCTTCAGCGCTTTATTAAGTTAGCAAGCTTAATTAACTTTGTCAAGCGTTTTCTTGAATAAAGTTTT
>NZ_JACJQY010000009.1 GCF_014696925.1 Phormidium tenue FACHB-1050
TTTTTCGTCGTGGTTTTGATTTCCTGCGTCACTTCATCTTTGACCTTCATCTCAATTCCGAGGCTTTCTTCAACTCCATTAAATTTTTGTCCTGTACTTAGGTCATAGTTATACCAATTCACAAAAGTGTGACTACACTTCTGTGAATTAAAAGCCAAACCCTGTAAGGGTTTTAAAAACACAAAATGGCTACGCCATTTTGTGTTTTGGTATTATAGACCCAATACTTACTCACATAATAGCTCTAATGATAAGGGCGGTGCGATGCACCGCCCTTATCATTTAGTTTGACTCTAGTGGCTGTTGACTAATTTTTGGAGTCTGGCGACTACGCCACCAAGCCAGAAAAATACTGGCATTGAAAATGCTGGAATAAACTCCAGATAAAAATCCAATAATCAAAGCTAGAGAGAAAAACCTCAATGTTGTACCACCAAATAAGAAGATGGCAATCAAGGGCAATGTAGAAGTTAGGGTAGTGTTAATCGATCGCCCTAAAGTTTGATTAACCGAAGCATTGATTAGATCATTGAACTTGGTAGCACCTGCATCGATCTTCACATTTTCGCGGATGCGATCGTAAATTACGACAGTGTCATTAACTGAGAATCCGCAAATAGTTAACAAAGCCACAATAAATAAGCTGTCGATTTCCACGCCTAGCGTCAACCCAAAAATCGAAAATATACCTGCGGTAACCAAAACATCATGGAGCAGCGCAATAAGCGCGAAACTAGCATAATCAGATTGGAACCGAAATGTTAAGTAAATTCCAATACCCACGAAGGAGAGAGCCAAAGCCAACAATCCGTTATTTAGAGCTTGCTGACCGATCGCAGGACCAACTTCGTCAATTTGTGACTTTTTAGCATCAACCTCACCATATTGTTTTAGGGAATCAGTCATCGCTAAGATCAACTTGTCACGTTGTTCCGTCGATAGTCTTGCTGTTCGTACCGATACACCTTGGAGATCTTTGCCTTCAACTGATTGGATTACACTATTAGCAAAGCCTTTACTCTCGATCGCTTGCCGCACTACAGCAATATCTATTTTCTTACCGCAGGTATTGGTACTATCACAGGCTAAGCCAAGGGTAATACTCGAACCACCAGTAAAGTCGATGCCCAATCTTAAGGGCGATCCTAGCTGCTGAAAAGAAATCACCATCGCCGCCAGCCCTGCCAAAATTACGACAGAGGAAATGGAAACATAAAGGCGAGCATTCTTAATTACGTCTAATCTCATAACACCGCACCTGTAGTATTGTCGTTTTTCTTATCGCGTGCTTTTTCTTCAGCAATCGCATCTAGATCAGCAGTTGTGGAGATTTTGCCAAAAGCTTTCATGCCATAGTATTCAGGCTTGCGGAGATTAGGATTACTAATCATAGCGAGCATTAGCGATCGGCTTAAAGTAACTGCGGTAAACATACTAGTCAGTACGCCAACCCCAAGAGTTACCGCAAATCCCTTTACAAAGCCCGAACCCAGCCAGAACAAAGTCCCACAAGCAATCAAAGTGGTCACATTACTATCAAGAATGCTTGACCAAGCGCGATAAAAACCTGCTTCAACGGACTTATAAAGTGTACGTCCCGCTTTTAGTTCTTCTCTAGTGCGCTCAAAAATTAGTACGTTTGCATCTACAGCCATACCGATACTCAGGATAAAACCTGCAATCCCTGGTAAGGTCAGCACCACACCCAGCACGCTAAATGAGGCAAACGTAATCACCGCATAGGTAATCAGCGCAATATCCGCAACTACACCCAAAATGCGGTAATAAATCACCATAAAGATTAATACCAGCAATAATCCAGCAACACCTGCATAAATACTGCTGAGGATACTATCTGCACCTAAAGTCGCGCCAACTGTACGATTTTCCACAATTTCCACAGGGACTGGCAAGGCTCCAGCCCTTAATTGCAGTGCTAGTTCATTGGCACTGTCTAAGGTGAAGTTACCTGTGATAACTGCTCGACCACCAGTAATACCTTTACCTTGAAATTCGGGACCAACTGACGGAGAGCTAATTAATTTATCGTCTAGAAAAATTCCTAAAACGCGACCAGTCCCACCGATTTCGCCAGTGGTTTTAGCAAATAACTCACCGCCTTTATCATCAAAGGTCAGTGCTACTTGCCAAGAATCAGGACCATTTCCCGTTGGTGAAGCAACTGCATCTTTGAGCATATTACCCGTCAAGCCTGTTCGCTCAAAAATCCCTTTTAAGTCTTCAATACTTTTCTTATAGGCTGCTTCATTCTCCGCGATCGCCTTTTGATCAGTAGAATTTTTCAGGACTTCACGCTGAATTGTCGCCGCCTGCTGAATTTGCAATCTTACACCCAGCTCACTTTCCGTACCTTTCTTTTGCTTACGAAAATCAAGTTGAGCTGTTGTACCAATGACGCGCTCGGCTTGAGCAGGATTATTCACCCCTGGAAGTTGCACCACCAGTTGATTATTACCTGACAGCAAAATCGTTGCTTCAGAAACTCCTAAGCCATTAATGCGCTGTTCCACCACAAACTTGGCAGTTTCCATGATGCGCGGCGTAAGTTCATTAATCCCTTGTTCAGGATTGACTTTAGCTTGGAGTGTAAGCTGTGCGCCACCTCGTAAATCCAAGCCTAGCTTCGGCGGATTGCTGATGATTAGATACACAGCCCCTATTAAAATTGCCATTACAAAGGCAAGCAGGCGACTTTGTTTACCCATATTTTTTTATAGCTTTTGCGATCGCTTTTTTTGTAAAGCTATATAAAGCTTTACTCAGAGCCAGCATGAACAGAGAACATATTAAGACATCTGTCATCATACCCCACTGTAGTTGTGATTCTAAGCAAGGGAGCGCTCTACCAGCAATTCTCATTAAGAAAACAATTTTGGTATTTCCAGCACTTTCGCCACTGGAAACACCAAAATTGTTTTTTGAAAGCCCGCCAAAGGCGGGCTTTCAAAAAACTAATTTTTATAATGAGAATTGCTAGCGCTCTACTCTATGTTATTTGGCGGCACATTCTCATGACAGCTATAGCCCCTGTATCAAGACTAATCAAAACCCAAGTAGTGTGAGGCAGCGCTTCGCGCCGCCTCACACTACTTGGGTTTTATGTCCTAACAAGAATGGCGACAGCTATAGAACAGCAAAGAAGCTATGACTAATCTAAGTAATTGCACCTATTTCTTTAGAAGGAAATTTTGATCACAGTTTTGGAAGATTAGGTTCAAGGCAATTATCAATCCCCATAAATACCGCTTCCAGCAAGAAAGTTATTCAGCCTTTTAAATATTTTTCGATTTCTTTACCATTAGTTGTACAAAGCTTTGTAATACAGCCTACGCAAATTGTTGCGGGTAAAAGGTAAACTATATCAAAGCTGAAATTTAGGTTGGATTTGTGAGATCTCGGATCGAGCGAGTCTTTTCCGAAGACTGGCTAAATTATTGTATCGATCTCTTTTTGGAGCGAACTGACTGTGACTATTTACGTTGGAAATTTGTCTTATCAAGCTGCTAAGGACGACTTAACAAGCGTCTTTTCAGACTACGGCACTGTAAAGCGTGTGCAATTGCCCACCGACCAAGAAACAGGTCGGGTTCGGGGCTTCGCCTTCGTGGACATGGAGGACGATGCTCAGGAAGAAGCGGCGATCGCGGCGCTAAACGAAGCTGAATGGATGGGACGAACCCTTCGCGTTAATAAGGCTAAGCCTCGTGCTGAGCGTAGTAACGATCGCCCTAGAGGTCGTGGTTACGCCTAAGCCTAAATTAATTGCAAAAATAGCAAATTACAAACATTGGACTTGGAGATAAAAGCAGTTTTATGAGGTCGGCTAAGCCGACCTCATAAAACTGCTAGGCTCTAATCAATGTTTGTAATTTGTGTTGAAGATAATTATGGGTAAATATCTCCACGCATTAAAACTATTCTGGTCAACGGCGATCGCCGCCGAGCTCGAATATCGGATTAACTTTGCGATCGCGGCTCTGAGCAGTATTGGCAATTTGGCGGGAAGTTTGTTTGGGCTGTTTTTGTTTTATCGCACTGGTTATACTTTTGCAGGATGGCGATGGGAAGAAGCGATCGTGGTGCTGGGTATATTCACAATCTTAGAAGGGTTCTCGAGTACTTTTCTTGCGCCGAACTTAAGCAAAATTGTTGATCATGTTCAGAGTGGGACATTAGATTTTGTCCTTTTAAAACCGATTAGCAGTCAGTTCTGGCTATCGGCAAGAGCTATATCCCCTTGGGGATTCCCGAATTTAATCTTTGGTTGTGGCATTTTGCTCTATGCAGGTAACAAACTAGGATTAAGTCTGAGCAATTATCTCTGGGGCTTAATTCCGCTAACTTTTGGTTGCCTTAGTCTCTACAGTATTTGGTTCATCCTCGGTGCAACTAGCATCTGGTTTGTAAAAATTTATAACGTTACCGAAGTTTTACGCGGCTTAATGGAAGCGGGTCGATATCCGATGGCAGCCTATCCCGCCTCCTATCGCTTCTTTTTTACTTTTGTTGTACCGATCGCCTTTTTGACCACTGTTCCCGCCGAAACCCTTTTAGGGCGAGGAGAACCAATGTGGATTATGGGTTCGATGTTTTTGGCGATCGGCTTACTCTTTATTTCAAATCGTTTTTGGCGCTTTGCCCTACGTTTTTACACTAGCGCATCTAGCTAAGATTAGGAGGCTCGCTTCGCGAGCCTCCTAATCAGCAATTCTCATTATGAAACCGATTTTGGTGTTTCCAGCGCCGAAGGCGCTGGAAACACCAAAATTGGTTTTTTGAAAGCTAGCCTTCGGCGGGCTTTCAAAAAACCGTTTTTTATAATGAGAATAGCTGCCTCCTAATCTTTATGAGTTTTAATTTATCAAGCTTTTGATATGCTAATTAACACTGACTGCAAATTTATAAAGAACTATGCCTAGATCGCAACGTAATGACAACTTCGTCGATCAAACCTTTACCGTTATTGCCGACACGATTTTAAAACTCTTTCCTGCTAGTCAGAAAGAAAAAGAAGCATTTGCTTACTACCGTGATGGTATGTCGGCTCAAGGTGATGGCGAATATGCCGAAGCATTAGCTAACTATGAAGAAGCGCTCAAGCTTGAAGAAAATTCCTACGATCGCAGCTACGTGTATTACAACATGGGCTTGATTCATGCTAGCAATGGCGATCATGACAAGGCTCTAGAGTTTTATGAACAGGCGATCGACCTCAATCCGCGAATGCCCCAAGCTCTCAACAACGTAGCCGTGATTTATCATCACAAAGGCGAAAATGCTCAAGACGAAGAACAAGCCGAAGAATATTTCAACACTGCTGCTGACCATTGGGTAAGAGCGATTCGTCTAGCCCCTAACAACTATATCGAAGCCCAAAATTGGCTAAAAACTACTGGTAGAGCCGACATTAACCTATTCTTCTAGAGTTATACTCTTGCCTTCCCAAGAATAGGTATTATAAAGCGAATAATTAGTGATGCGCGGCAAAGCCACGCATCACTAATTATTCACTCAGAAGACAGTCACAGAAGATTTGCATAGTTCTTTTATCAAAATCTTAAGACAAGGGGCTTAAGCCCCTTGTTCTGATAATATTCCCCACACATATATAAAAATCATGATCGATAGAGAACAAGTTCGGCACGTTGCCCATTTAGGACGGTTGCAATTAACTGAAGCTGAAGAAATTTCTTTTACTAAGCAACTGGATAGCATTCTCGACTATTTCCAACAGCTAAATGAACTCGATCCTTTACTAGAAGGAGTAGAACCCACAACTAGAGCTGTTAATACCGTCAATATTACTCGCCCCGATCTATTGCAACCCTTTACCGATCGCGAGACCTTACTCAATTGCGCCCCCGATCGCGAAGAAGACTTTTTCCGCGTACCGCAGATTATGGGTTAAACAAACCTAGCGATCGCACCGACGATTTCAGACAGGAAATATTAACACCATACAACTATGGATACTTCAGGAAATCTCGACTCATCTTCATCTAGTTTCAACATATTGTTAGCCGAAGATAACCCTGTCAATCAGAAAGTTGCTAAACGGGTACTAACTCACTTAGGGTACCAAGCGGACGTAGTTAATAACGGTGAAGAAGCAATTAGGGCGATCGCTGATAAATCCTACGATCTGATCTTGATGGATATTCAAATGCCTGAAATGGACGGATTAGAGGCAACCAAATATATTCGTAAGCAGGAATCAGAACGACAATTGCCGCCAGTGGCGATCGTGGCGATGACCGCAAATGCGACCGATGATGATCAACATCTCTGTCGTGATGCAGGGATGAGTGGCTACATTAGCAAACCAATTCAAATCGAAAAGCTCAAAAACCTTTTGCAGCAATACGAATCCTTAAAAACACAAAAATAGAGCCTGTGCAAAGCACAGACTCTATTTTTCTAAAAAAGTTAGCGCGACGCGCTAATTTTTTGGGGTATTAAGCAACTTCTGCTTCTGCAACTTCTACAGCTACAGGTGCATAAACGCTAATTTTCTTGCGGGTTTTGCCAAAGCGCTCAAAAGTCACAACACCATCAACGGTTGCGTACAATGTGTCATCGCTACCACGACCAACGTTGTTGCCTGGGTGAAACTTAGTGCCGCGTTGACGGACTAGGATGCTACCAGCCTTAACGACTTGACCACCGTAACGCTTTACACCAAGGCGCTTAGCATTAGAGTCACGACCGTTTCTTGTACTACCTGTACCCTTCTTATGTGCCATTTGTTTTGTATCCTCTTAATATTTAAAAGATGCCCAAATAAACGAAGCAAAGCTCCGTTTATTTGTGTTTAAGCGGCTGTACCACTAAGATTGATTGCCTCAACCATAATTCTAGTCAATGGCTGACGGTGACCATTCTTTCTGCGGGTTTTCTTTTTAGGACGCATTTTGTAAACGATTACTTTTTTCGCCTTGTGATGGCGCATTACGGTAACTTCTACGCTAGCGCTATCAACGATGGGCTGACCGATGGAAATATCGCCATCCATATTGACAAACAAAACTTTATCAATGGTCAATTTACTGTCTTCTTCGGCTTCTAGTAGCTCAACGTCATAAAATCTGCCGACTTCGACGCGATATTGCTTACCGCCTGTTTCAATGATTGCGTAACTCATGGTTTTTAAGTATTCAGTAGATGCCGTACAGGTATTGGGAAATTAGTTGGAACTAGTTTCACCAATTTTCTAAATAACCCGATCCGAGCATGAAAGATCGTGCGATCTATAACTATACATGAAAGAACCAAATAAATTTTCGCGGCGCGAAAATTTATTTGCAATTCTCATTATGAAACCGATTTTGGTGTTACCAGCGCCTTCGGCGCTGGTAACACCAAAATCGGTTTTTTGAAAGTCCTCCAACGGCGGACTTTCAAAAAACCGACTTTTATAAAGAGAATTATTGATAAATTGACACTTCGTGTCACTTATCAATAATTTGGGTTTTATTTGAGCCAACCCACGCCTATAGCAGTGAGTAATAAAGCCCCAAAAACCAAGCGATAGCCTACAAACACCCAAGTCGTATGGGTTTGGAAAAACTTAAGCAACCATGCGATCGCTAAGTACGAAAAAATAACCGACGAGAATAGCCCGATCGCCAGTTGTCCCGCCCCGATATCTCCTCCAAAACCTTTCTTGGCAATACTGATAAATTCCACGACTCCGCCAATCGTAATCGCGGGAATACCTAGCAAAAACGAAAATCGGGTTGCCGCAACCCGATCTAAACCTAAAAACAAACCTGCGGTTAAGGTCGAGCCAGATCGCGACACCCCCGGAATAATCGCCATAGCCTGCGCTAAACCCATTACAATCCCATCAATTACCCGCACTCTTTGAAAATGACGCTTTGCTTTGGTTTCGCGTTGTCCCAATATCTCCGCGAGAGCCAGTAAGCTCGACATCACAATTGAGGCGATCGCGATCGCTGTCAAACTCCGCAAAGGTGAATTGTCATAATCTGGGACTAAAATTTTAATCAGCAATCCGACTAGCAATATTGGCAATGTCCCTAAGGCGATCGCCACGGCTAATTTAAATTCTTGGGACTTGTAATTTTGCGATCGGACAGCCTTGATACTACCTAACGTAATATTACTGAGATCTTTCCAGAAATAGCCAACCACCGCCGCAATACTACCAAGCTGAATCACCGCATCAAAGGATATCCCCGAATCTTGCCAGCCAAAAATTGCAGGAACTACCTTCAAATGAGCCGTACTACTAATCGGTAGAAACTCAGTCAGTCCCTGCACGATCCCCAAAATAAAAGCTTGCCAGTATTCCATAAAAATTAAAATTTAGACCAACGACATATATCACAAACTGCTAAAACCTCAAATATCACAAGCTGCTAAAACCTCAAATATAGCAATGTAAGTTTTGCTTAGGACATTAAACCCAAAAGATGAGTGGCGGCGCGAAGCGCCGCCACTCATCTTTTGGGTTTTGATTTTTGTCCGAGCTATCTCTTACATTGCTATATCACAAACTGCTAAAACCTCAAAAACCGATTTTGGTGTTTCCAGCATCAAAGCCCCTGAAAACACCAAAATCAGTTTTGAAGAAAGTCACCCGACGGGTGACTTTCTTCAAAACTGATTTTTATAATGAGAATTGCTGACACATCTACTTTTGAGGTTTCAATTTTCTGCTTTGCTGTCATAATAAAGTCTAAAAGCAATTTCTATTTAAACTGGTATAAATATATGGATTGGAGAGTATTAGTCGTATTAGGACCTATTGTTCTAGTAGCTGCTTGGGCTGCTTTTAACCTCGGCAGAGCCGTAATCAAGGGTGAAGCTTCCCTATTTGGTAAGCAAGGCAACAACCCATTTCAATAATTTCGGCGTAAAACCCAAATATTAAGAGAGGACGCAATGCGTCCTCTCTTAATATTTGGGTTTATTGTTAGGTATGCACAGTCATAAGCATACATAGCGATAAAATAAGCTAAGAAATAAACAAAACTAATCTTGTAAGGTAGCTGAAATATGGCGATCGGAGAATATAAGCCTGGTTTAGAAGGGGTTCCTGCAACCCAGTCAAATATAAGTTATGTTGATGGGAAAGCAGGTTTGCTTGAATATCGAGGTATCCGCATTGAGGATCTTTGCAAGCATAGTCATTTTCTAGAAACCAGCTACTTACTAATCTTCGGTGAACTGCCAAAAGCTACGGAACTAGAAGAATTTGAGCATGATCTTACCCATAGAAGAAGAATTAAGTATCGCATTCGCGACATGATTAAGTCATTTCCCGATAATGCTCATCCGATGGATGCACTCCAAACAAGTGTCGCCGCATTAGGGATGTTCTATCCTCTGGGTAATTTTCATGATGCAGACTACATTTATCAAGCGACAGTAAGACTGCTAGCAAAAGTACCAACGATGGTAGCGGCTTTTCATATGATGCGTCAGGGTAATGATCCTGTGATGCCCCGTGATGATTTGGACTATGCTTCTAATTTTCTCTACATGTTAAATGAGCAGGTTCCTGATCCTCTCGCTGCTCGTATTTTCGATGTGTGTCTCACTCTTCACGCCGAGCATACAGTTAATGCATCTACCTTTGCAGCTTTGGTAACCGCTTCGACGCTGACCGATCCCTATGCGGTGATGACTTCGGCGATCGGGACTTTGGCGGGTCCTTTGCATGGCGGTGCAAATGAGCAAGTAATGATGATGCTCGAAGAAATTGGCTCAGTTGAAAATGTGACACCTTACCTTGAGCGCAAAATTGAGCGTAAGGAGAAGTTAATGGGCTTTGGACATCGGATTTACAAAGTCAAAGATCCGCGTGCGATCGTTTTACAGGACTTAGTACATAAAATGTTCGACGAGTTCGGTCATGATCCTTACTATGACATTGCCCTAGAATTAGAAAAACAAGCCTTTGAGAAGCTAGCTAGTAAGGGAATTCATCCGAATGTGGATTTCTATTCAGGATTGGTTTACAAAAAGTTGGGTATTCCTAGCAATTTGTTTACGACTATTTTTGCGATCGCCCGTGTCCCTGGTTGGCTAGCGCATTGGAAGGAACAGCTTTCCGATAATCGTCTTTTCCGTCCAACGCAAGTTTATACAGGATTGCATGATGTAACTTACAAGCCAATTAGCGATCGTTAATAGATACAGCTACTAAAGATATTTCTGAGCAGCAGTATGTACAGAAATATCTTTAGAGATAATTGGTTAGTAAATTAGAAGATCCTCACAGAGTTCTTTCGTTTTGCATTGCAGTAGATCAAGACTCTTTTGCCGATCTCGCTCTATTACCAAGGTTTTTAAGATAGGTTCTAAACAAGTTTTTGCATCAGCATAACCACGTTGTTTTAATAGCTCAATGCGATCACTACTGAAATCAAGAAAAGTAATCGCATCGCCATAAAGGGGAATATCAGATTTATTGATTGTTTCATGTGGACGAATTTCAATCACTGCCTGATTGGGGAATTGATAACGGTTCCAGATTGCACCATTCTCTAGATGAATTACAATCGCGTGAGTGCATCCCTGAGCGGCTAAAGCTCCCAGTGGCACATTATCCGCAAAGCCGCCATCAACATAAATATTCCCGTTGATCTCGCGTTGAGGAAAAGCAAGGGGAATTGCTGCGCTGGCTAACAAAATATCGTAAATTTGGCGATCGCTGTTAGCAGATTGAACGTGCAACCAATGAGCATCTTGTCCCATTTTGGCGCGGATCATGTCGATTAATAGCATTGCTGGATCGTAACGGAATCTAGGGATATTTAGGGAAGGGAACACCGCAACCCATAGCTCGATACCATTGCGTAATTGTTGCGGATTGACAGCCCGACGTAAAAAATTTTCAATCGGTGCAGGGTCAAATACTGATTTTGAATTGGAGAATATGCCAACTGATTCAAGTAGTTTTGTCGCCCATGCGCCAAAGGTGGGGAGAGAGGTTTGGATGATGTAACTGGCTAGTTGAGCGATCGCTCCGCGATCAGGTTGAATGACATTGGCTGTACCTAAATCTGTCCACATCAAATCAAGCTGATTTGCCGCATTCTGAAAGTTTAAGTTAGCTGCAAGCACAGCACCATTGAGCGCTCCAATACTAGTTCCTGCGATGATGTGTGGTACAAAATCAATTTCAGCAAGATATTTGATTGCTCCTGCTTGGTATGCACCTTTTGCGCCACCACCAGCAAGGACTAAGCCAATTTTGGGAGTCATGATTTATTTTCCTAGAGAATTTCTAAACACAAGGCGATCGCTGGCAGTTTCGTGGACAATGCGCTCAATAAATTCATTTTTATCTGTCGCAGGAAAAATGAGATCGTAATCGCGGCGACATAGCTCAAAGGCAATTTTAGCGGGATCTTTTGGACGGGCTTCTTCGGGCAATGTAGCTAATTCTAAAGTTGTGCCAAGAGTGAATAGATAGGGAATTTTGGCAAGTCGGGCGGGTGGTAGCGATCGCACTTCTAGTAATGCTTGTGCTAATTCTAGGCGATCGCTTGCGGTTTCTTGATGAGCGAGATTGAGTAAAGTGGTTAAAGAGAAGCAATTATCTGGTATTTGCTTACTAGCGGTGATTAGTTGATCGATGATTTTGGGACGTAGTTGGAGATCGCTTGTCATATTTTCATAATCGGAGATTGCAAAGTCAACTATTTCCCGAATCACAAAGGCTATCTGAACTGCCCAATGAAAACCTTGATAGGTACGTCCAGATTGCCAAGCAGCAATGATTGCATCAATTTTTTGGATGGTTTCGATTCGGTAAACTCGCTGTTCTAGATTGTGAATCCGTTGCTCATGATCATTTAACTGGATTTGTAAATGTTCAGTAATTTGTTTGAGAATATCAATTTCTTGACGATGATTGCGAAGGGCGTTACGGGTTTCTAATAGCTTTGTTTGCGTAATTTCTAGAGCAACGTTACTGATTCGCAAATTGTCGGCTAGAGCTAATATCCATTGATGCAGGGATTTAATGCCGACATTGAGGTTACTGGCAATCAAGATTTGCCGATCTCGATCGCTGCCTGTAATTCCATCAAACAAGCGTCCAATAAAACCACGATTTTGACGAAAGCGGATGAGGTCATCATTTACTTGAATCCCATTAACTAAATCCACCAACACCTTATCGCTGATAATGGGGACTTGTTGCTGTAAGTCTTGTAATGATTGAGTTGCAAAGTTTGACATTGGGTTATTTATTCACTGCGATCGCTTGTTGCCAACTGGTGACGATATCTTCTTTTTTGATTCCCGCTTCGATGAGCGCATTAACTAATCCTTCCTCAAAGTTATCTTCTTCGATGATGACTTGGCGATCACTATTATCTTCCGTGACTAGACGAGCATGAAACAAAATACTATCGAACCAACTTTTTTTATTCCGACTTGTAGCAAGAACTAAAAAATGTCCAGATTCAGCATCACAAACTGGGTAGAGTTTAATTGGTTGTAAGCTAGGCTCTTCACTTGCCGCATCTTGTACTATTCTCTTGAGAATTTCTGCATATCTTAGTGAGTTATCCATTTGATAATTACCTCCTGATCTGGTTCAAAAATCAATAAGTTGATTCTACTTCGCTGGATCGCAAATTTGAAAATCAGTCTTTGAAACTGGGAAACGTATACAGCTTCACTTATGGCTAAGAACAATATTCGAGATGGTTCTTGGGTTTCCAAAGCCCATTGGTAAAGCTGAAGTTGTCCCATTGTTTTCTCAAGCTCACTGATTGCTGAAGATGAATCGAAATCTTTAACTTCAATAGCTATTTTACGCCCTTCTTTTTCGGCTGTGAAGAGCTTTTCTGCTCCTAAATCAGCCTTTAAAATTGTTTGCTCTAGTTCCAGTATCAAAGGATCATTAGTAATTGTCCACCCATCTTTTTCGAGGGTGCGGCGTAGTGCAAAATGGAGAGTGTCGCGTCTAGACATAAAGAAATTAATTAAACTGTATAGTTATTGTTTACTTTTTAGGATTTCTCCGACGTGCTTTTTTTGCTTTTCAACAGACTCCTTCAATTTTGCACTATCATTAGAAATTTTATCGAGTGCAGCTTTACGCTCTGCTTGCTTTTCAGCGTCTTGTTTATTGATGCTTATAGATTCTTGCAATGACTCCTCATATCCTTTGAGAAATTGATCAAGCTCAGAAAAGGATTTGTCAAGTACAGCCTGAAAATCTTCTTCTAAATATTCAAATACTTGCTGCTTAACCTTTGTAACTGCTGCTTCAATAGACTCATCAACATTTTGATTAACTTCATCAACAGAGACAACAAAGAAACGCTCAGTTCTACTCACTGGAACTTGTTTTTTATGTTCGTAAAGCCAGAGAGTATACCAACGGCGTTCTTTTACTGTCTTATATTCTGTATATTCCCTAGAACGAGATTTTGCTTGAATATCCAAGTTAACATCTTCTAGATATAGTTCGTCAAACATATCAGGTAATTCAAGGGTTACATTAAACTGTTTGGACAACCTACGCTGTGCTTGTTCGATGATTGGTTTAGTCTTTGTTCTAAGCAATTTTTCAATTCTATTACGCAAACCTTTAACTTCACGCCAAGCATTTTCTCTAGCAATAGACATTAAATCATTGACAATCATCTTGACAGAAGCAGTTGCAGTTTCAACAAATCTATTTGCCTCATTTGCAGACTTAAATTTAATCTCTCCTGTACCTTGATAATCTTGACCAACAAGTAGCCCTACAAGCTTTGTAAGTCCTAAGCCAGCTTTCTTAACTAGTCCTGCTTCCTTATATTCCTTTCTTCCAAAAATCCTCTTTAATTGCTCACGACTTTGAGCTTGCATATCAACTAGGTTAGAGCTTAATTTTCGCTCCAATGATCTACGAAGATCTACAACTTCTACTTTGAGATTATCGCGACAATCATTTAGTTTACGCAGATCATTTTCCAGAGCATCAATTGCTGCTTTTAACTTGGCTACATCTTGTCCAAAAGATCCTTTTTGGATATTAGTGTTATTTTGTAGATCCGTTAACCGACCACTTGCATCGTTAAGAGCGCTACTCAATGTCCGAGGTGCTGCCTGTGCTATCAAAACTGCGATCGCTCTTTCCAGAAAATCAGCAAACCCAGATTTGCTCCAAATCCTGTCAGCAGCCTTGAGCATACGCCCCATTGAAGCTTCTGGAAATTCATCTTCCCACATATCACCAAAAGCTTGCCGTGCTAACATCTCCGCAGTTTCCATTGATTGAGGTTCATCTATGTCTGGATTCATGCGATATTCACTGCGAAAATTAGAAGCATAGGCGGCACGACTAGCAGAAATTTCAAAAACACGATCTGAACTGCCTTGAATATCAAACTTGTTTTGTACAAATTCTAGGACTTGTTCTTTGGTCATATCCTTTTTACCTTTACGCAGATCAATCTTATTAACTAGGATATAGATACTGTCTTTGCCCTTGATCTCAGACACTTTATCAACGTCACTTCTTACATTCTCAGCAGCTTCTGCATTCAACTGAGTGTAATCTAACACAAGCAAAATGATAGAACTGGCTTCAAGTTGAAGTTTAACCACATTCCCCAGATTTAAATCACCAGCTTCATTCGGACCGGGAGTATCGACAATTACTAACTTACCAACACTATCCAACTTTAATCCAGAACTTTCATCTAAAAAAGGGACTTCAATACGAGGTACAGATACTAAAGACATTAATGGGTTGTCTGAAGGGACTAAAACGCCACATAGACGGACTAAATCATTGAGATCAGTTAATGATTTTTGAATTGCTTCTGTGCCTGAAACCTCTGATAAAAAAGGAATTTCTGGACTTTCACTTACATCTACTAGCAAATCTTGTAAATGTGGATATTCGGCAATATCTTCAGATGCTTGAGTTATGCCGATTGTGTTAATTTGCTCTTGTAGTTTTCGCCATGATTTTCTAAGAACGGAATAGATATCAACAAAATCATCACTTTCAGGATCTAGTTGGTAACGTAATTTGAGCTTTGGCTCTGTAACGTCTTTTGAGAAAACAATCTCAGTCGGCAATGTCGTCATTGCGGCGTTACGGCTCGGCAAAATATCTTGCCCCACGATCGCATTAATAATCGTTGACTTACCTGCCTTCATCGGAGCAGCGATCGCCATGCGTAGCTCTAAATTTTTGACCTTAGTAATCTCATTTTCGATACTTTTAGCGTGTTCCGCATAGCGGCGCTCTTTGCCATCTGATGATTCTAATTTTTTGCTTGCATAGTTCATCAAATCTCGAACTTGAGACAAAACATCAACCACAGCTTGCTGAATTGCATGGATATCAGGCTTTAGAGCGTCATTAGACATAAATTGATCACCCCTTGTATGTTGATGTTTTGAGAATTATATATGACTATAACTTGAAAATACTTAGAAATAAGAGTAAATGACAAGAATATTTCTTGATTTTAATAGCGATCGCTTAATCTCAAAGTTTAAGCACCACATCAAACTTGTTACCCCGATAACGCGCAGTTTTCAGGATTTTGGAGTTAAGTAACTGTTGAACGTTTACAGGCTTGGGTTTGCATCAGGTATTGAGCTGTACCTATTTTACAATGCGGGAGATCGCGATTAGTTATAATCTTGCCAATGGTCAATTTTTAGGAGGCGATCGCATATGGTTTTAGCAGCTACAAAGCGATATACCACAGCAGAATATTTAGCCTTAGAAGAAAAAGCGGAATTTAAGAGTGAATATATTAATGGAGAAATTATTCCGATGGCAGGTGCTTCTGCAAATCACAATATTCTGACAGGTAAGTTTCACGCTCTTCTTTTGTTAGCTTTGGAAGATCTAGAATATTCAGTCTTCATGAGCGATATGCGGCTATGGATGCCTGAATATAATCGTTATACCTATCCTGATGTGATGGTTGTCGCAGGTGAACCAGTTTTTGTTGATCAAAAACAGATGGAAGTTACTAATCCCTGTTTGATTGTGGAAATTCTATCAAACTCCACCCAAACCTATGATCATGATAGTAAATTTCGTCAATATCGCTCTATTCCTACTTTTCAAGAATATATTTTAGTTTATCAACATGGCTATGAAGTTGATCACTACGTCAAGGAGTCAGAGGATAGATGGGTATTGATGACCCATAAGGGAGAAGAATCTGTGATTAAATTAACATCCATGCATTTAGAAATCAGGTTAAAAGATTTGTATAAGCGCGTGAAATTTGATTAATTTCATCCATCCAAACTACAAAATAAATTTAATAACTGATGTTACGTGGAACTCAGATGATGAACCTCTTGCTGCTAGCATAACAGGGCAACCACGGGGGGATTGCCCCTACCTGTAAATTTTAGATCTTGTAGGGGCTGCGCCCCTGTGCCAGCCCTAGACTTACGCCATCGCAAGAATTCCTTCCACGTAACATCAGTTAATAACTTACACGAACTGGAAAACGTTACTATGAGTAACAATAAAGTTCTATTAAATTCTTTCAATGCCTGAAGTTCTGCAATCAGTCCTGCAATCAACCATTGATGGTATCGCTGTCGGCAGCATTATTGCGCTTGCCGCAGTCGGTTTAACGCTTACCTATGGCATTCTCCGCCTTGCCAACTTTGCCCACGGGGACATCCTCACCCTCGGCGCTTACCTTGCCTTTCTTGCCAATACCACCCTCAAACTTGACATTTGGTTATCGATCGCCTTTGGCAGCATTATCTCCATCGTTCTCGTCCTAATTTGCGAAAAAATCCTCTGGCAACCGTTACGCGCCAAACGCGCCACCTCAACCACGATGATGATCGTCTCGATTGGTTTAGCATTGGTGATTCGTAATGCGATCATCCTCGTATGGGGCGCAAAACCGCAGAAGTATAATCTGCCAACTTTCCCTGCGATCGATGTGTTTGGGTTAGCAATCACGCGCAATAAAATGGTGGTAATTGTCGCCGCGATCGCGATCATCGCAGGACTTTACTATCTATTGCAAAACACCAAGATCGGTAAGGCGATGCGAGCAGTTGCCGACAATCCCGAACTAGCAAAAGTAGCGGGGATCAATGTCAATGCGGTGATTATCTGGACATGGGTAATCGCAGGAGGCATGACTGCCTTTGGTGGCAGCATGTACGGATTGATTACTAATTTGCGCCCGAATATGGGCTGGTTCTTGATTTTGCCCATGTTTGCGGCGGTTATTTTGGGCGGGATTGGTAATCCCTATGGCGCGATCGCAGGGGCGTTAATTGTCGGTATTTCTCAAGAAGTTGCGACCACTTGTCCTGCGGCTTTGGGCGAACTACAGAAATACTGTATTGGCACAGAATATAAACTAGGCGTAGGTTTAGTAATTATGATTTTGGTATTGCTCTTCAAACCGCAAGGATTATTTAAAGGAACGATCTAAAAAGATGCGTAGGGGTAATTCATGAATTACCCCTACGCATCTTTTGCTTTATTGCACCAATTCACCTAAGCAATCAATCAACTCGCCCACAATAATTGGTTTGCTCAGATATCCATTTGCACCGAGGCTGATGGCTTTCTGGCGATGGCGATCGCCTGTGCGCGAAGTCAACATCACCACAGGGATCGTATACCAGAGGTCATGGGTACGAATAGTTTGGAGCAGATTAAATCCATTCACTCTTGGCATTTCCACATCAGAAATCACCATCGTCACCTTACCTTCAAGGCGACTCAGTACATCGATCGCTTCTTGACCATCACGACAGGCAATCACTTCAAAATCTAATTGTTTTAATACCCGCTCCAACATATTGCGAGTAGCGATCGAATCTTCGGCAATCACAATTGTTTTGCTTACTGTTTGATTTGCCTCTGGACGAATATTTTGATTGACCTGATTAGATATCTGCTTAGAGGCTTCATTTTTGATTTGACGGCTATTTTTTGCGTTGTTCTTTTGGACAAATACATACAAATTATCAGGAATTAAAACGGGTACTACTTGTCCTGTCCCTAAAACGGTGCAGCCAGCTAGATAATTAGGAGTTACCACACTACGATCAAAGGGTTTCAGAATTAGTTGCCGCTCTTCAATAAGCGCATCGATCGCCACGGCGATCGGCAGATCACTACGATTGAGGATTAAACAAACTTTAGAATTTAAAGAATCACTACTTTGATAGCTATAGGGTAGAGCTTGTTTGAGATGAATCAATGGGATGAACTTTTTCCGCCAAGCTATTTCCTGCGAATTATTTGTATGGAAAATGTGGGCTTCCGCATAGGGGAAAATATCTAATACATCATTGGCAGGAATGGCAATCAGGTTTTCACCGCTCGCACAGATTAATAGGGTAATCAGACTCAACCCAAGCGGCAATCGAATCGTGAAAGTAGTTCCTTGACCTTGCAATGTCTCAACTTGAATACTGCCCCGCAACCGATTGATCAGAGATCGCACAATATCTAATCCCATCCCCCTTCCAGAGATATCACTCACAATATTGCGGGTCGAAAAATGGGGCTGGAATATAAAATTGAGAATTTCCTGACGCGGAATTTTACCAATCGGGATTTCGGCTGGACAAATATTCTTTTCGACAGCTTTTTTATAGACGCTATGAAGATTAATCCCATCACCATCATCTTGAAGAGAAATGACCACTTGGTTTCCAGCAATCGTTGCCCTTAGAGTAAGCACCGCCACTTCTGATTTGCCCAAGGACAATCTGATTTCAGGGGGTTCCACACCATGATCAAAAGCATTGATTAATAGATGATTAAGCGGTGTCTGTAACTGCTCTAGAAGAACTTGGTCAATGAGAACATCTTCTCCGCGAATGACTAATTCAACTTGTTTGTTATAGCGTTGACAGAGCCGCTTTAGTTGTGGCAAAAACCGACTAGCAAGGGCTTTAAAAGGGACTAGACGTGATTGGGTAAGTTGAGCATAAAGGCGATCTAAATCTTGGCGTAAGTATTCAATTTCTTCACCCAAATCTCGATAGCTAAGATCTATATCAGCACGACTTTCTCGCACTCTGAGCAAAACCTCTTGCAGATTTTGGAGAGTACTATGGGAAGAAGAATATTTGTCAAGTTCTAATTGATCAAAATCTTCATCTATTACTTTTGTTTCTGATGCATGAGTTGCCAAATCCTCTGATTTAGCATCACTTTGAGAATTGTTAGTTGGGGTAGCGATCGCCAGTTGATCATAAACAGTTTGCACTTGCTCCTGTAAAGGAATCATCTGCAATACCAGAGCCTGTAAGTTTTTATTGGTTTGACCTAATTGTTGCTGTTGTCGCAACAGCCGCTCATGACGCAAAATCATCTCTGCAACTGTGTTGGTCATACTTTCAATTTGAGCCGAGGGAATCCGCAAGTAGGAAATGGCTTCAGTTGCCGAGGCGGCGATCGCGGAGGATTCAGTTACCGTTTGAGGCGTAGCGATCGCTTTTTCTGTTGGTGATAAAGGAATTGACTGCGGGGCTAATTCCAAGACTGCTTCTGGGACTTGTACCGATGGATATAGATATTGCAAGCGTTGCGATCGCAAGCTGCTGATCACGACTTGCACTTCGGACAAGAGACTAGCGATCGATGGTTCTTGCTGAAGATTCGCTTCAAAAGGTTCTACTATCTTAACAAGCCAATCAAGTCTTAAGGTATCGCCAAGGAGAAGACATTCATCACAAAAATATTGTAGCTCCTCTCTAATTGTCGTTTCGGATAAGGTAGAGCTAGATAATAATTGAGTTTCTACTTTCTGAATACAGGATTCCAAATCTTTTTCTAAAGAAGATATAACAATAGAACTAATCGTTGGTTGGGGATTATTTATATCTTCATTTAGAGTATTGAGATTATTCGCAACTGATTTATTGTGAGATGCGGCAATTTGAGATGTGACTTGTAATAAACTTTGAGGTTTATTTATTAGGTTTTTAGAAGGTAAGTTTTCAGATTCTCCATAGTTTCTTTCTGGAATCCTTAATGGTTCTTTTTGCTGATCCGCGACGATCGCCAATAACGTATCTAACCTGAGCAAAAGTTCTTGATCAATCTTAATGTCAGCCAAAGTATTAGTGGGTAAACTACTCGCTTGAGCAAGTACCGCCGCTACTTCATCAATACCATTACTCAAAACTTCAGCAATCGTAGTGCGATCGCAAAATTCATGATGTTGCAATATCTCCAATATATCTTCTAATTTATGGGCGAGTTCGCTAAGACTGCTCAATTCAGCGATCGCTGAGCCACCTTTGAGAGAGTGCGCCGCGTGCATCAGGAAAATATAATCAGGTTGTCCCGCTTGGATTTGGGCTAGCCCTTTCTGGAGATTAGCTAAATAGACAGGTGCATCTTCGCTAAGAAAGCATTGACGAGTTTCAATCGCAATCTCATGTAAAACCTCTGGATTTAAAGTTCTCATTGGCATAATATGGCAAATTGCAATTACTCAGATTTTTCTAGGCGGAACTGACGCACAGATGTCTGTAGCTCATCAACCACACCCACCAATACTTGAAGTGAAGAAACTACCGTCTGCGTATCTGTTGCGGTGGATTGCGCGATCGCATTAGCATTTTCCATAATACCATTCACCTTCTGAGAGACTTGTGTTTGCGAAATCGTACTACTAGAAATCGTCTGTAAATAGTTATCAATAGTCTGGCTCAACTCAGCTAAGTCCTTGAGGGTATCCTTAGTTTCTTCAACCGACTGTGTACCTACAACTACTTCCGCTGTACCCACTTCCATCGCTTTCAAAACTTCTGTGGTCTCATGCTGAATGTTGGTAACCAGCAATTGAATTTCTCTGGTTGCATCAGTAACTCGGTCAGCTAGTCGCCGCACCTCATCGGCAACTACGCGAAACCCCTGTCCATTTTCGCCAGCCCTTGCCGCTTCAATCGAGGCATTGAAAGCAAGTAAATTGGTCTTTTCGGAAATGCTAGAAATAATCGATACGATTTGCGAAACCTCTTGCGATGACTCCGCTAGTTGCTTCATCTTCTTCGCTGTAGCGGCAACTGTAGACCGAATGGCTTTAATACTAACGACAGTGCGATCCATTTTTGCATCACCTTCACGGGCGGCAATTGCAGCTCGTCTTGCCACATTCGCCGCATCTTGAGCCGATTGAGCCACCTGAGCGATCGATTGGGTATTTTGTTCTACCGCTTCTAGGGCTTGAGCAATCCCATCAGACTGGGCTAAGGATGCACTGGAAAATTTCTGCACCGAGTTTTCACTTTCCTTCGCCAGAGATTCAGCATGGATTGCTGTAGATTTGACTTCTTCTACCAATTTCCGTAATTTACGAATCGTGGCGTTAAAAGCATCAGCGATCGATCCCACCACGCCATCAGTTACCTTGGCTTCAGCCGTTAAGTCACCTTTTTGTGCACCTTCAATTTCTAAGAGCAGATTGATAACTTCCCTTTGAAGTAATTCTTTCTCTTTGCGTTGAAGTTCTGCTTCTTGTTCTTTCAGCAGAGACTGTTGGGCTAGGGTCTGCTCAGACAGTTCGATACTATCAGCCATACTGTTAAATGATTGGGTCAATTCCCCGATTTCATCATTGGCAAATATCTCCGCCCGCGCCTTGCGATCGCCTAACGTAAATCGTTTAGCGATCGGGGTAAGTGCCTGCACAGGCTTAGCAACAACCCGATCTAAAAATCTTGCCAACAAAATATCCAATAGAATAACAATCGCCGCCGAAATACTTAGGGAAATCCAAGTGTTTTTCAGCAAATCATTCATTTCGGTTTCAGGTGTACCACGGACTAGAATACCGATAGGCTCATTGCCGTACATTGGTGAGCTTCCTGTATCTGTTTCGACAATTCGATTGGGAACGGCTCTAGCAGCCATTGTGTAGTAGGTATTGCCCACTAAAACTCGACCTGTCACTGTTTGTCCATTGCCCACAGCAGTTGCTCGTTTGAGTAAATCATCCGCCGCATCACCTGACATCGGCAAGTTGACATTACTTGTCTCAGAGCTAAGTTTTTCGACGGAAGTAGCGATCGCAAATTCTCCTGAAGGTTTGCGATAATAGACAGCGCTATAGCCACCTAATCCCTTTTTGCCTGTTGGCTGGATGGTTGAGGCTAGAGCTTTGACGGTATTCTCCACAATTGGTGCTTTTTGATTGACAATATCTCCTGAGATCAGGACACCAATAATTTTCTGGGTAGCAGGATCTTTAACCGCAGTGGCTGTATAGCGAATCAGCGAATCCGTCGGCGTAAATCCATTAGGTAGTGGAGGTGCTTCCTTTTGCAGATCATCAGCACTGACAATGGCGGTCGCTTTGATTTGATTGGGATCTTTGAGAATATCGCTGACTAGGTTATTGGGATCGAAGTCTTGCCCCGCGCGATCGCTATTGGCACTAATAATTACCTTGGCATCCGCCCCCACTAGAGTTGCATATTCAATCTTTCTTGCCTTAATCTCATTCTCAAGAATCTTTTTCACCTGTTCTTTTAATGGTGCGGGAATCGGCTGCTTACTAGCATAGGTACTTGCAGCACTAATTACCGCAGCATTATCTGATTGACCTCGAAAACCAAATCCCATCTGGTTAATTTTGATGTTGTAGTTGATCTCCATAACCGACACTTCTGACTGCGCCTGTTTGAACAATTGATCCTGCAAAGACCTCCCAATCAAGAATGCACCAAAACCAACTAAGGACAAAGAGAGAAATTCAGAAACTAGTAAAGCCGTAAATTGCTTCCGTCCAACGGGTAAATCATAGAACCAACTTAGAGAAGATGATTTCGGTTTCGATTCAGCTTTAACTTTTGAAGATTTGGTAGCCTTTTTAGCCTTTGGGCCATCTTTGCGGAGAGGTGATGATTGAGCTACTGGTAATGAGGCTGGTGATGAGGAGGAAACTTGTGAATTAGCCTGTGAATTGCTTGGAGAAGATAGCGCTAGCGATCGCTTCTCGTAATCTTCATTAATTGATATTAAATCTGCACCACTTCTTCCTTCACCCATCGCTTCGATCGCCTTACTCGCGATCGCGGCATATGTACCATCCTGATCCTGCTCAATAATTCGTTGATAAATCTCTCTAGCTGCTGTTAGATCTCCCTGACTCTCTAAGTCATAGGCTGAGAGAATCTGAGTCATTGGATCACTTGCCTGCGGTGAATTGCCATTAGCATGTCCTGTACCATTGCCATTGCCATTAGCAGACATAACCGTTGAAGCTAACGTATCGTTATTTGGTGTCATAGAGGTTATTAAAAATTATTAGAAATTATTAGAAGTGATTAAACAAATTAAATTTAGGAGAATGATGCGTTGCATCATTCTCCTAAAAAATCCCTATGCAGTCGAAATACCAACTAATTTAGAGCCCTCTTCACTAATCCCCACATCAGGATTTAAAATCCGAAACACCTCATTAATATTGACGATTCCATAGGTATTGCCCTCGATCTTCGCTAACCCTAACAATAAAGATTTAGAACGTAGTGGTAACTTATCTGGCACAGGAAAAAGCTTTTGCGTATCAAGGGTAATAATTTCTTCCAACCCCATCACTACACAAGCAAGACGACGGATCTCGCCATCGGACAGAACCAAACGTAGGGCGATCGCTTTCATTGTTTTTGCCAAAGGCATTGGCTGAATCCCAAAGAACTTCTCCAAGTGCAAAACCCATAACAAACTACCTCGTTGATTCGTAATACCCAACAAACAGGGATGAACGCCTGGAATAGGACTAATATCTTGAGATTGCAACTGGACAACCTCATCCACATGCTCCACTGGGATAGCAATCCGCAACAATGAGGAAACCCTAAGTCGGCAATATTCTTGAATCATAGAATTATTCTTAAATAACTGACCAAAACGATTTAACAAGTAATCCCAATTCCCGAAAGTATGACTACACTTTTGAAAATTAAAAACCAAACCTAACAAGGGTTTTAAAAACATAAAATGGCTACACCATTTTATGTTTTGGTATGCATCGGCAATTTCTAATTAACATGCTGATAAACGGTGTCTAACAATTGTTTTGGCGCAAAGGGCTTGGTCAAATAAGCATTCCCTCCCTGTCTCAAAGCCCAAAACTTATCAAATTCTTGATCCTTAGAAGTACAAAAAATAATAGGAATCTGTTTGAATTCATCCTGATTACGAATGGTGCGACATAAATCTAAACCACTTTGCCCTGGCATAATCACATCTAAAACAATCAAATTTGGTGGTGTATGATTTGATAACCATTGCCAAGCATCTTCAGCATTTCCTTGCAAAATCACATCAAAGCCAGAACGTAATAGCAAACTGGAAATAAGTTGTTGTTCTGCATGTCCATCTTCGACAACAAGTACGGTTTTCATAAAGTCTTCAATGATTTTGGGGCTTGATTTGTGAAATTAACTGGGTGAATTCACCCAACTATCAACGGCTCGAAGAGCCACCAATCGTGACATCTACATCACTACTAAGTTGATTGCTTAGATATTTATTGTTTTGGAGGAGTCGCTGAACTTTAGTAACTAGTTTGTCGGCATTTACTGGTTTAGTCACATAATCACTTGCCCCTGCAAGCTGCGCCCTCATCCGATCAATGATGCCTTCCCTTCCTGTAAACATAACAATTGGGACATTTCGCATATGTCGTGATTGGCGCAACATTGTACAGAGTTCGTATCCATCAATTTCTGGCATAGTAATGTCCATTAAAATCAGTGCTGGTTTTTGGCGGACTAATGAAGTCAGACAACTAGTTGGATCAGTTATCCCCAAAACCTGAAATCCAAACATTTCCAACACCATTTTGACTTGACGCTGGACTGTATGGCTATCATCAATACAGGCTATCAATGGGCCAGTGGGAGCCTGAAAAGCGATCGCTGCACCTGTTGAGGCGGGGAAAACCTCCAAAGTTTTATTAACAATCAATGGACTCAAACAAGCTGATAACACATGAGGTTCTTTGCCAATCTGGTGACAAATTTCGTAGATACTTAGTTTCTGCTCTAAGATATCCAACCAAACTTTCAAGCTTACATTTTGTAAGCTGATATTTGAAGATGAACTATTTTCTCCTTGAGCATTTGAGGGAACCTTGTTAGCATTTTCCCAAAAATTACTAAAGTCCTTAACTTTACTGCGATCGAGATAGATGCGCGAAAATGGAGAGGAAATGTGGGGATGGAGTTTTTGCCAAAAGCGCACATGACCAACAATCGGTTTAATTAAATCTGATAATGGTGCAGCAATTAGTACAGGCTTGATACAAACATTGGATTCAAATTTCACATAGGCTTTAGTATGTGAAATGGCATGGATTAGTGCTTCTCTAGATAAACTGAGAAGCAATCGACGAAAATCAGTAAGGGAAAGGTTATGCTCCAGTTGCCATTCATAGAGACTCTCATATTCTGATTTGTCTGCACTGAGTCTGGGTAATGGCAGATCTGGTTGTATTTGTTGCCAGAGTAACCCAAAGCGCTCAGGGCTAGAACCAATGGTGGTGGCAAAATATAGTCGAGAGCCACCAATATACAACTGCCAACCAATTGAGTCATCTTGCGGGATAGATATCGATAGACATCCTGTTAGCTCTCTTTGAGCAATAACCTGCAATAACTTATAGGGATTGTTGAGACTACCTTGCATGGAATTGGAGTACTAAATTTAACTGAATTACCAGTCAGAACTAACAGTTCCATGTAAATGGAACCTAAATCCCCGAGTATAAATACTTAGAGTATGTGTCTCGAATTCTATATTTTAGTCATTATTATGATTACCATAAGTAAAATAAGCGGAACTATGTTGTAGTTTACACTACATATACTAGCCCCTACTATCAACACTTCATACCAAAATCCAAAATCGCTACATCATTTTAGATTTTATGTTCTAAGGGTTCCACAATTCAATCAAGAACCAGATTTTTGATTAGACAACTTCGTTGTCTAATCAAAAATCTGACTCTCTATTTTACTGAAAAAACATGAAGCCATACTTACTAAAATAAAAGTGACGGAGCTTCGCTCCGTCACTTTTATTTTAGTAGAAAAACTATCCTGAAATAAGTTGATGTAATTTTTTAACTAGTTCTTGCTCTCGATATGGCTTACTGAAATAGGCATTTGCCCCCAGATCTAAAGCCAACTTTTGATCATTTTCATTGTTTTTGGTAGTAAGTACAATGATTGGTAAATGTTGGAAATCAGCATCAGCACGAATATTCGATAAAAGCTTAAATCCATCCATGTGAGGCATTTCCAAATCAGTGATCACCACGTCAACATTTAATCTCATCCCTAAGCAATCTTTGAGAAAAGCGATCGCCTCTTTGCCATCTTGAACCTGCTCAGTCAAAAATCCTGACTTAGTGAGTGTCATCGCCAGATAACGCCGCACATTGGCTGAGGAGTCAACAATTAATATTCTTGGTTGATGCGATCGCCTAACTTGATGGCTCACTAGCTCACTAGTAAATAGCCCCGAACTTTCTAAGTTTTCCGTCTTAGGCGATCGGTCTAAACTACTTTCAGAGACTGTTCCTAACTGATTGCCAAGAGGTAGCTCTGCCAAAGAATCTCCTACATTAAAAAAGTCAGAGAGGCTGCTCAAATTATCCACGCCTGAATGCGTTGATTGAGCTTCTAAAATATTCTCTTCAGGAGAGAGGAGAAATTGATTGACTAATTCCGCAGGGTTTAACAAAGCAACAGCCTGATTACTACCCAAAATTACCGTACCTAGAAAAATTTGCGGCAGGATGATATCTCCTTCAATTTGATGGAATGTTGCTTCTTGATCATGCCAACAACCATCAGTTTGTAACGCAAATAAGTGATTCTCGAAATTAACTACTAAAAATGAAGGCACTGCCTGAGCAGGTTTCTGGCTTTCGGCTGGATTGATTAATTGGGGAGAGGGGGTTGATTGGAGAGATACTTGACTCAAGCTATGCCGACAATTGAGTTTTAATGAAGAATGCAGCCGTACAATCGGGAGTACGCGATCGCGCCATTGGAGAGTCTCTAGTTGATCATAATCAAGTTCATTGAGATCGCTCGGAATCACTTCCAATATAATTTTGCTGGGAATTGCTAAGCACATTTGATTGATATCAATGAGTAGCACCCGAATTAAAGATAGGATATTCGGCAAAACCAAGGTAAATTGAGTACCTTTTCCGCTCTGAGACTGCACCGTAATAGTACCGCCCAACTCTCGCAACTTCTTTTTCACACCGCACAATTTAGTTCCTGCTTCTGCATAGGATTTACTATGCATGAGATTAAAACTTGGCTCAAAAATCAACCCAACTAACTGTTCATCACTCATATCCATAGTTGAGAAACCCGACATGCCTGCGATCGCCGCTGATTGTTCAACTTGATGGCGAATTTTTTCTATGTCAAGCCCACAACCATCATCATTCACCTTGATGATCGTGCTTTCATCGGTTTGAGTGACGATAAATTCAATCTTGCCTTGAGATGTTTTCCCTTGCTGTTGGCGCACCAGAGGAGGTTCAATGCCATGTTTAAAGGCATTCCGCAGTAATATCTCCAGAGGCTCAGCGACAGTTTCAGAGATTAATCTCTCAACTTCAACCTCAGCCCCTTGCACAACCAACTCTACTTGCTTCCCATACTGAAGCGATAGATCTCGCAAAATGCGCGGAAACTTTCTGACAAGACTAGAGATCGGATGTTTGAGGACTTGGCGCAGGTTTTTTCTTAATTGATAGACATCCTGACCCATCGCATAGGTTTGCTGTTCAGTGAGCATCAGTACATTGGTGATCTGCTCAACTGCATTTTGTAAACCCGCGATCGCTTTTTGAGGCTGACTATCTGAGCTAGATACCAACAACTGCAAGTGTTTTTGAGCATCCTCAGACAAGATTTTAATTTCACTTAAATAAATATCTAAACTACCCTTACGTACTAATAATTCTTCCGACAAATCCCCCAACATTTCTAAATGATTTAAAGGAAGTCGAATCGTGGCATCATTGACCTTTGTAACAGGTTGAACATCCAATTGACTATTATCAATAGCACTCACATCAGCATCCATTTCAGGCTTTACATCTGACTTTAAATCTGAGGACAAAGCCGAAAAATCTGCATAGGAAATTTCTTTGTCACCAAAATCCAATAGAGATAGGTCATGCCAAGCAGAATTTTGATCATCAGGAATATTTTGATAGATCGGTGATTCTTCTATAGCTGTATCAATATCTGAAGCAGGAAAATCTTCTTTGAGCATTTCCGCTAACATTAAGCTACTATCTAGTTCTGGTGGAGGAGAAATAGCAGGTTCCTTAAATTGGAGATTAGGCTCAGCATTTAGGCTGGATATAGCAAGATCTTTTGGCTCAAAAAAACTGTCGGGAGTCATCTCCTCCCCCGTATCATCATTAGATAGTTCAGACAAGTCAAGCTCAGACAAAGCGAAGTCAGACAAGTCAAAAGCAGGCACTAGATCTTCTTCATCATTCGAGTTCAGAGAAGATTCCACTGCTGTAAATTTAGCCCAAATATTATCCAGATTATTTTCAGGCTCAAGGCTATCTTCAAACCCACCTACATTCTCTACATTTATGTCATCCCCCTGCCACCTAACCCCTTGAATTTCAGTTTCATCATCATTACTTACGCCATTACCTAATAGTTGCTGGGTAGACATTTCGGAAAACATATCCGCCAACAATTCGGGGATCGGTAATCTTTCTTCATTGCTAGTTTCAAAAGAATTCTGCAAATCCTGCAAATCCCCCGTCAATTCGTCTAAATCACCCGTAAAAGAGTTTCCTAACAAATTTGGAAATAAAATCGTCAATTCAGCAGCCGAATTTCCTGAAGTATCTTGAAGCAATTTATCTGGATCTAAATCTGGATCTAAATAATAATCTTCTTGGTCTTCTTGGTCTTCTTGATCTATTTGAATCATTAGAAAACTATCGGAATTGTCTATATTATAGATTGGAGTGATATCAGCTTCTTCCTGATTAGAATCCACGCCAAAATCTAGATCAAATAGATGTAAAGCTTCTGGAGTATCTTCTAAGTTAAAAGGTTCACTTTCCCGATTATGGAATTCTAAAATACTTTGTGGTCTACTCTCATTGGCTTCCGATTCCAGATGTTCATTGATTTGAGCAAATAAGTTACGCTGTAGATCAAGCCAATCCATAGCTAAATCTATGCCTAAACAATATTCATTGATTACTTGATTGGACATATTGATGACTTCAATTATCATCTCTTTGGTAATCCAATCAAGATCAGCATGGCGATCGCGGAATTGGTTGATTAACAGCTCCAGATTATGAATTATTTCCGCAAAAGATGAGCTGGGCACATAAAAATCAGCTTTAATAGCCTCGTCTTGAAGCAACTTAATTGTAGAAATTAAGCCATCAATTTGTAGCTGGTAATTTGGCAGACTTACATCTAATTCTAAGATTTTATTTTTTAATTCATGGGTAAAAGCTTGAGCTTTCTTAGAAAAGACAGTCTTGGTTTGTGGCACTATTTCAATCATGGGAAATTCCATTACATCTATCTCTAACAAACTTCTATCTTTAAATCAGTAATAATTTACATCGTCAAAAGCATTGCTACTGTCCGCTTAAACTCTAGCGAGTTTTGAAATTAGACAAGGACTGCTGAAGTTCTCCAGAATAACCTCGTGTAGCTTTGATAAACTTAGATACTTCTGAAGAAGAAGCAAGCGTTCTCTTAGCCATATGCGAAATGTCATTCATCAAGTTAGCAACCCCTTCCGATGTCTGGGCTTGGGAAGTCGTAGCCTCAGCGATCACCACCATTAATCCATCAATTTGCTGGGAGATTCGGGCAATTTGTTGCAGGCTATCCTTAGCAGTAATCGCTAAGGCATTACTCTCTGATATTTGAGTACTACCAGAATCAACCACCGCCATCACAGCATTAGTCTCACTTTGAATATTACTGAGCAGGCTTTCCACTTCTTTAGTCGCCGCAACTGAACGCGCAGCCAGTTCCCCCACTTCTTCAGCAACTAATACAAATCCCTGATTAGTATCAGTTGATCGGGATGCTTCCAGTGTGGCATTGATAGCTAGAAAGTTGGTTTTAATAGCAATTTCATTAATTGAAGAAATTGCTTTAGCAATTTTTTGAGACACAACCCCCAAATGCTTGACGCGCTTAGCCGTTGTGGAGATTGTGTTTTGCAATTCTCCCACCTTGGACATCACCGCATCAATCGAGCGATCGCTCTCAGATAATTTTTCTGATACGAGTTGTGATGATTTCACTACTTGCTGACTATTATTGACAATTTTCGTTGCAGATAGCTTAGACATCTGCATTGTGGTTAGCGATCGCGTCACGGTATCGACCTGTCTCTGAGAGACACTCGCAAGATTCATGATCGCCTGTTCATTTTGACCAAGGGAGAAATTAACTTGGTTAGCAGAGGATTTAACTTGGCTAACAATATTTTGCAAGCCCCGAATGACATCATCAAAAAATATGGCAACATTCGCCAAACTACCATCAACCGACTGAGTGGAAACCGTAAGATCTCCATCAGTTAAAGCTTGGATATCTTTGAGCATTTGCGTCAACTGCCTCTGGATGTCTTCTTTCTGCTGGCGATAGCTCTCAACCTCAGCATGGCGCTGTACCATCTCCGCCCGTACTTTCTTACCTAAATACAAGATATTCTCATCGGATAAATCGGTATCTTGAACTTCACGTTTTTCTTCTCTCGCAAGTTTTGCCAAGACTTTAAACAACTTCACTACCTGTAACTGTAAGTCTTGCTTTTCTTGTTCTTGCTTTTGCATCATCGTCTGGAATTGTTCAGACATTTTATTAATGCTTAAGGAAATGTCTGACAACTCGTCATTTCCTTCCACACTCAATGCCCCGAAGCTGACAGCAGCCTTTCCTCGTCTAAGATCTCGTAAAGCAGCCTGAATATCTTTAAGTCTAGTACTAAGATTTCTCGACAAAGCATAGGCGATCGCGGCGACGAGCAAAGGCGTAGCCGCAATACCAATACCAATCACCAACAGTAAATTTTGATTACCTGCGATCGCCTTAGTTTTGTCTACTGTCGTTAATACATCCCAAGTCAACAGGTCAGAGGTCTGCATAGCAGGCACAGGGGCATAGGCAAGCAGTTGCCCATTGCGATCGCTCTTGACAGTATCTTGGACACCAGAGGACTGGGCCGTTCGCAGATCAGGGAGCATTGCAAAATTTGTTAACGCATCTTCACCAACTGTGACAGGTTGAGAACTAGCAATATATTTGTTAGCGCTATCAACTATATAAAAATTTCTATTCTCATTACCATTGTTACGTTCATTGGTTAAATCATTTACCAATTTTTTTACAGGAATCTCCACCTGCAAAATCAGGGTAACTTTTTGGGAAACAGAACTCTTGATTGACCTAGATGCATAAAAATGAACCCCATCTTTCCCTGCCACGGGATTGCTAAACAATACATTATCCACAGAACTTACTTTACTGAGGATACTAGGGTTAAGAGTTTGGAGGGTTTTCGATTGGCTTGACTGAGCGATTAACTCTCCATTAGTGCTAAACAACGCAATGCTGGTGTAGTCAGGATAAGCTTGACCATAGAGATTTAACCGATTAGTCAACTGCTGCTTATATTGACGTTGCTGAGCAATTGGCATTGCGGCAAGAGGATTAGTTACCTTGGGATCGGCGGACTTTAGCAAAGTATTCTGTCCGACTTCAGTCGAAACCAGCAATTTTTGCAACACTTCCACACCATTAGTCTGCTGATTTAAAAAATTTCTGGTCGCATTTGCTAAAGCGATCGCATCCGATTGCTGGGCTTGTTTGACCTTACTTAATAACAAACCATCACCCACTTGGTAAGCCGTTACACCCAAAATAATCGCAGGAACCGTCGCGACTAAAGCACCCCACAAAGTAATTTTTTGGCTGACACTAGAAAATTTAAAAATGTCCTCCAATGCGATCGCCGAAGCTCCATTTTTTCCATTAACCCTACTATACTGAGCAGCATTTTGAGAATCCATCCCCCAACCCAAAAACACTGACTCTACAGGTGGAAATTCAATTTTTTGTTTATTATGCTGGCTTACCTGCTGAATATTGGAGATCGTCTCATTCAAGATCGAAGAATCCGCCTTGCCCGTTACATCTTCCTCTAGATCCTCATCTCTAACCATTATATTCTCGACATCTCCAACTATCAGAATCGGCTCCTCTAGCAGAAGATCTTGAGGAGTAGTTGTTTCTTCGAGTTCTTGCTGAGGCTCCTTAAATAAAGCAGCGATCGCAGGTGGAGGTGGAATTACCCCATTGCCGTTAACCTGAAGCTTTCCAGAAACTTTTGGCTTGTCAGGCACATTAGCAGAAGCCCCTATTACAGTCAGTTCACTTGCTGTTGAGTCATCATGGTCGAGAATATAGGAAATACTACCATCGCCAAATGTGCTTTTTAATTTTGCACCAAGATTGCTAGACTCTAACTGCAAAGCTCGGTAGTTAGCTTCTTGAGCCTTATCAGCATAACTAGTTTCTTTGTGATTAGGGCTATTAATAGAACCTATATCTTTTGGGTGATTATTATTTGGGCTATTATTTTGACTACTATTTTGAGAAATACTAGCCAACTTATTTTGGATTTGAGCAAGCGAAGTACTTGCAAGATCAAGCAAATCTGGATCATCCGTAAGAGTTAATACCTGTTGATATTGCACCTTGGCATACTCAATCTTACCTGCCTTTCGGAAGGTTGCACCTAACCAAATATGCAGTTTGGGATTGCGAGGGTCCTCATACAACAATTCTGAGAACTGTTGCATCGCCTCTTCATACCGACCCTCTGCATAAGAGTGTAGAGCCGCCTGATACTGCGCTGTCATCATGATCGTCCCTGTATGAAAATACGTCCTTGTTTCAAGAAGGAGGCTTTAAGTCTCGACAAGTCTCCTGATAAATAATTAAACGCATTTATATGTAGATCCTCTAGCGCCATTTTGCTTGTGTTTACCAAAAAGAGTGCTATAATATTCAAGGATTTGTCGCACTTAGCTAAATAGAAATTGAAAAAACTGGTTTTATTGCTTGGATGTGATTGGCTCCTCAACCTAAAGTTGGGTGAAAGACGCGAGTCTGATCCTACTCTTTCTTGGGATGATGCCTGTGAAGGACCTAGTATGTTCCGATCGACCTTCTAACTATCAGGGTTGTAACCACCGTTAACAACCTGGGTCGATCGCTTCTCACCATAGAGAAGATTAAATATTTTCAAAACTGAATAAGCGGTTAAAAACCTCTGGCTAATAGAGATTTTTGGCGTGTGATGTTTCAAATCAGCAATATCTATCTTTTGAATGATAGTTACTGTCAATCCTGAAACATTCGTCATCGCGGAAAAAACTTTCTAGGTCATAGGCGTGCGATTCTGCTTGTTCTGTTATGGAACTCTGCTCAAATTTTTCTTGCATACATCTACAACACATAACATCTAGGACAAACAGAATCATGAAACGCGAACTACTTAAACAGACCGTTGAGCACATCGACATCAAAGCTTTTGATGTAGTCGGATTGGTTGATGCAATGGCTAACACCGCTTTTCAAGGTAGAAACCTTGGACGTGCGGCTCATATCTATGACGATATGATCAAGGATAAAGATTGCGCGATCATCCTGTGTTTGGCAGGTTCTTTATTTAGTGCGGGACTTAAGGGAGTTGTCTACGATCTCATCGCCAACAACATGGTAGACATGATTGTCTCTACAGGCGCAAACATCGTTGACCAAGACTTCTTTGAAGCCCTCGGATTTCGTCACTATGTCGGTGATACCTTTGCTGATGACACAGTACTCCGCGAAAATGCGATTGATCGCATCTATGACACCTACATCGACGAAGACGAGTTGCGCGTTTGCGACATGACGATCGCTGAAATTGCCAACTCTCTTCCTCCTCGCCCTTACTCTTCTCGCGAGTTCATCCATGAAATGGGTGCATACCTCGATAAGAATGCTAAGAACCGCCACTCAGTCGTTTTGGCAGCTTACGAGCATCAAGTTCCCATCTTCGTTCCTGCCTTCAGCGATTGTTCCGCAGGTTTCGGCTTAGTCCATCATCAGTGGTTCTCTCCTGAAGAGCATGTCAGCATCGACTCTGTACGCGACTTCCGCGAATTGACTCAGTGCAAGTTGGCAAGTCCTCACACTGGGCTATTCATGATCGGTGGTGGTGTTCCTAAGAACTTCGCTCAAGATACCGTGGTTGCGGCTGAGTTGCTTGGTTTCGAGGCAGCAATGCACAAGTATGCAGTTCAAATCACTGTTGCTGACGAGCGTGATGGTGCTCTATCTGGTTCGACTTTGAAGGAAGCACATTCTTGGGGCAAGGTGGATATTGTCCAAGAGCAAATGGTTTACTCCGAAGCCACTGTAGCGCTGCCCTTGATTGCAGGCTATGTCTACGGCAAGAAGAACTGGTGTGATCGCGCTCCTCGTCAATTGGCTCAAGTATTCAACAAGCCATCTGTTGCTACTTTTAGTAGTATTCCTGCACCCGTAGGCGTGTAAAAAAAGTAAATGGGGGGCGCTTTGCGCTCCCCCATTTACTAAAACCCCAGAGAGAGTTGCGGCGCTTTGCGCCGCAACTCTCTCTGGGGTTTTAGTTTTGTCATAACATTGATGGTTATAACTATAAGCACGATAAATATAGTGACTATTAAAGTTCTCCATCTCTCCGATATTCACCTTGGTAGTACTACCCATGGCAAAGTCAATCCACAAACAGGATTGAATACTCGCCTAGAAGACTTTGTAGCAGCATTGACAATCTGTATAGATCGCGCCATTAACGAGCCAGCCGATATCGTTCTATTTGGTGGTGATGCTTTTCCAGATGCTACGCCGCCTCCACTTGTGCAGCAAGCCTTTGCCAAGCAATTTCGTCGTCTTGCTGATGCTGGTATTCCCACGGTGTTATTAGTGGGAAATCACGATCAACATTCACAGGGAGTTGGTGGTGCAAGTTTGGCGATTTATCGCAGTTTAGCCGTGCCAAACTTCACAGTAGGCGACACGATCGCCACCCATCGGATTTCCACAGATGCAGGGGATATTCAGATTATTACCTTGCCTTGGATTACGCGATCGACTTTACTTACAAAGTCGGAAACAGAAGGCTTCTCGATGACTGAAGTAAGTCAATTCCTGATCGATCGCTTGCAAGTTGTCATCGAAGGTGAAATCCGTCAGCTTGATCCCAAGTTACCCACAATTCTACTGGCGCATGTGATGGTGGATACAGCTACCTATGGCGCGGAGAGATTTCTAGCGGCTGGCAAAGGTTTCACAATTCCATTATCAATGTTAACCCGTGAGGCGTTTGACTATGTAGCGCTCGGACATGTGCATCGTCATCAAATTCTGGCGACGCAACCGCTTGTCGTCTATCCAGGAAGTATTGAGCGAGTAGATTTTGGCGAAGAGAATGAATCGAAAGGCTATTGTTGGCTAGAAGTAGAGAAAGGGAATGTAAAGTTTGAGTTTTGTGCAATTCCGACTCGTGCTTTTCGGACAATGGAAGTAGATGTGACGCAATCGGAAGATCCACAAGCAAAGTTATTAAAAGCGATCTCCAAAGGGAAAATCGATCAGGCGATCGCCAGACTTATTTACAAGGTCAAAGCTGAGCAACTAGCCCAAATCGATGATCGCCTCTTACATGAAGCAATGGCGATCGCCCATAATTATTCGCTTATTCCTGAAGTCGTCAGCCAAAATCCGCGCACACGATTACCTGAGCTAAGTACAGCCGAGGCGCTCGATCCGATGACTGCACTTAAGACCTATCTCAGCACACGCGAAGATCTCAAAAATCTAGAACCTGAAATGCTAACTGCGGCGCAAGAATTACTCAGTGAGATTGGTTTAGGAATGGATGAACTTGATTCTATTGAAGATTCAGCCCAAGCCCAGCCTAGTCAATTGACGATAAGTTTCAATTAGTTGTGTTTGCAGTGTTTCCAGTGAAATATGGCGCAGGCTAGCGGCGCGATCGTAAATTTGCTCAATGCTAATATCATTACAATCATCGGTTTCTAAAAGGAATCTACCTTGCGGTATAGTAGCGATCGCCTGAGTCACAGGAGAGAGATCGCTTAAAATAGCGGCTCCAAAAGAAAAATAGAAATCATGCTTCAGGAGTTGTTGAAATACTTCCTCTTTCTTATTAAATCCATGAATAATCCAAGGAATTGAATGCTTAGTATTTTTTTTAAGTGCAATCAACTCCGCAAATGCTTTGACACAATGAATTACAAGTGGTTTCTGTAACTCTTCAGCAAGTTCGATATGTCTTTTAAAAATAGAAATTTGTGTTTCTAAAGGCAAATCAATATTTCGATCTAATCCACATTCTCCGATCGCTATCACCTGTGACGATTGTGCTAAATCTACAAGATTCACCCATGCCATTTCCCATGTCTCCAACTGGATAAACCAAGGATGTAAGCCAAGACTGCAAGTATTAGGTAAGGATTCAGCTTGCAATTCTGGAGCAACATGCAAAGTTTGCAGATTGATGAGATCTGAGGATTGGCGATCGCTATGTGTATGGAAGTCAATAAATAAGTACTTATACAAAATAAATTACCCAAACCTGTAAAGTTGCGCCCCTCAGGGGTGCAACTTTACAGGGTTATAATTAAAACTCATCATCTGGATCGATACCCAAAGCACGTAAACGCTCTGCAAGGCGATCAGCACGTTGACGTTCCTGTTCAGCACGTTGCTGTTCCTGCCATACTTGAATCTTTGATTGCTGTAATTGTTGATCTAACTCTACGGTCGATAAAAATGGTTGTCCATCGGGACGAAATAACTTTAATTCTTGCCCTACTACCCAATCAAAGCGGATTCCCAACAGTGGGCTCACCCAGTTGCTCATTGAGAGAATTTGGGTCAAGCGATCGCCTTGTCTATGCCAGCCTGCTAAGGTTAAATCATCAGGATCGTAAATATAATATTCCTGAATGCCATAGGTTTCATAAAATGTAAACTTCTCATCTAGAGCATCAATACCGCGACTATCTTTATTGCTTGGTGACAAAATCTCAAAAGCAACCTGTGGAGGGATATTATCCTCTAGCCATTGCTTGTAAGAGCCTCGCCTACCTTTAGGTCTGCCAAATGCAACCATCACATCTGGAGCCATACGTCTTAGGGTATAACGCACAGGATACCAAGCCAAGTCTCCTCCCACAAATACAAGGGGATCGTTAGCATACATAATCTCTAAATTTTCTTTGATAATAACAATCCAGCGAAACTGCTCGGTATTGTCAGACATAGGATTACCGTCACTATCTGGATAGTCGATCTCTGGGGCGATCGCTTCATGAGTTAATGGTTGCAGAGTCATGGATTTGCCCTCGCATAGACCTGTGCGTGATTAATATATTCTATAGGCAAACCTAAAAGAGAGTTGCGCCGCAACTCTCTTTTAGGTTTGGTTACTGCTATTCAGCAGTCTTTGCTTCTAGTTCCGCAATTCTCTTTTCTAGTTTGCGAACTGTGTGTAATAAATCTGGAAGTTGACGCTCCGAAATAACGATACGCTTCCAATCCTTTTCAGGAACGACGGGATAGCCCATCATCGTCACACCTGCGGGAACATCACTGGGAATGCCCGACTTTGCACCAATAATTGCACCATCACCGATGTGAATGTGATTAGCTGCGCCCACTTGACCAGCCATGACCACATGATGACCAAGGGTGACACCACCTGCTAAGCCCACTTGTGAAGCGAGAACAGAATGCGCCCCCACTTCGACTCCATGACCGATCTGCACAAAGTTATCCAGTTTTGCGCCTTTATGAATTACAGTAACCCCAACGGCAGGTCGGTCAACGGCGCAAGAACAGCCTAGTTCCACATTGTCTTCAATGATCACATGTCCGATTTGGGGGACTTTGTACCATGTACCATTGGGGGAAATCTCGAAACCAAAGCCATCGCCGCCTAAAACTGTGCTGGGATGGAACAAACAATTTGCGCCGATTTGAGTGCGATCGCTAATTACACAATTGGCGTGAATAGTTGTATTTGCACCAATCTCGACATCGTTGTAAATGGTGACATGGGGATAAATCGTGACGTTATCGCCAATTTTGACGCGATCGCTAATGACTACATAGGGTGCGATCGCAACGTTATTCCCCAACTGCACACCTTCACCCAAAATTGCGGTGGGATGAATACCCTGTGGCGGTGTGGGTGGTTGATAAAACTTTTCGAGAACCTTGGCGAAGAGAATGCGGGGATGGGCGGTGCGGATACAGGGCAAGGGTGACGGAGTTTTTAGATCGAGAATGACAGCACTAGCTTGGGTATCTTTGAGACGGGCGACAAATTTTGCTGATGACACAAAGGTAATTTCTCCAGATAGCGCCTTATCGATCGCAGCGACTCCCGTGATGATGGGATCGTCACCATCAGATTCAAATCGACAATCGGGGAGAGCGGCGACAAACTCGGCGGCGAGTTCAGAAAGTTTGAAAGAAATTGTTTGTGTCATGGATCTGATGTCATATCAAGAATGCGCGATTACCATAATACTTAATTGTGCCAAAACACGTAGTGTTAATGATGTAACTAAACTTGATAGATTATCCCTAACCCTAATCACATAGCGATCGTCTCAATCATCCCTACTTTCACCACACAAGCGATCGCTCTCAGCATAACCAACAAAATCATTGTTGCATCAGTATTTTTGCTTGAGCCAGCATCTGCCGATATGGTAAGCAAGCTGATCGATTTATCTTCAGTAGCTGTATTGTCACTTGCCCAATTGCTGTCAATGGATAAATTACACCACTAGATTCTTCGATTTGAAAATTCTCTTGCCATTGGTCTTGTCTAGGATGGTAAAGTCTAATAACTTCGCCTGTTTCTGCATCAATAGACGCAATATCACTGCCCTTAGCTTGATTACACAGTGAACAAGATAAAGCTAAATTTTCTTCTATAGTTTTACGGCCATGCTTTTCAGCAATTACATGATCTACTTGATGGGAAACTAAGGTTAAGCTTTCAGAAATCAGACAATATTCACAACAATTTTGGGCGCGATCGCTGACTAGTTTTCTAATTTTAGCGGAGATATAACTCTTACTCATTGACTCGGCTGGAGCTTAATCAGGGCTTGAGTTTTGGCAAGGCGCACTAGATGTTCGATAAATTCATAATGTTGCCATAGTAGGCGATCGCTTTCGTTAAAACCTTGAGTACGATTTTTTTCTAATAGATTATCAATTTCTTGCTGTGCCTCTGGTGCAAGGCGTAAATTTAAGACTTCTTGAGGGGATGGAAGTTTGGCTAAGAAATGCAATATTTCCGTCAATCCAGAAAAGCCGTTATTGGGATTAGCGTTTATTTCTCGCAATCCTAGAGCTAATATTTGCGGCAGGTTATCTTGTACAGTAGCGGCGATATCGTCTGGTATGTCTAGGGTGATTTGCATAGTTAAGTAAGTGATTGCTAATGTTAGCTTCTGGTGTTCATTTTATCAGATCGACCCTAAGCTCAATCAAACAGCGATCGCCCCTCAACAAACCAACAACACCACGCCCCTAATCTCAATCAAAAAGAGATCGCCTCAATCATCAATGCCTCTAACACACAAGCGATCGCCTCCTGTTTGCTACTTAAATATTACTATGCTAGTATGCCAAATAAGGTATATTGGCATGGTAACAAATCAAAAAAACAAATGACCCAGAATCAAATTTCTGAAGTTATTCAAGGTAGAACGAATGTATTTGAAGATTTGGGCTTTGCTCCTGAAGAGGCTCTTAATCTCAAAATTCGGGCTGACTTGATGTTGAATATTAAGCGTTTCATTCAGTCTCAAGGATGGACGCAAAAGCAAGCTGCTTTGTTTTTTGGTGAAACTCAACCTCGGATTAGTGATTTAATCAATGGTGATATTGAGAGGTTTAGCATTGATAAGTTGGTGATGATGTTGGCTCATGCGGGTATGAATGTGAGAGTTGAAGTGTTATGAATAAATCTCCATCTGTTTATCTGGATGTTTACTGTTTCTGTCGGCTTTTGGATGACTCCTCACAGTATCGAGTTCGTTTAGAAACTGAGGCAAAGGTTAAAGTTTTTAATTCAGTAACTTGGTTAATGGAAAATCAAGAGTTAATTTAGGAGACTGAACGATGAAAGCTAGTGAGATTTCGAGACGTGGATACCAAGCTCTAATTCAAGAATTGGGCTATGCAGGGGCTGCAAGATTTTTGTTAAGGTTTGAGTCTGGTTCTGGAGACTATACTAAAGAACGTCATCAGAGGTTAGCACAAGTGACAATGGATGACTTTCGGTCTTTTGTTCGGCAAAAAAGAGAAAAGATAAGTGATTAAAAAACGCCCCTAATCTCAATCAAAAAGCGATCGCCTCAATCATCAATGCTTCTAAAGCACAAGCGATCGCCCCTAATCTCAGGACGCTACTAATTTCATTGATCCTTGTTGAGATTTATTTGGCTTACGAACAGCTTTATTTTGTTGTGAGACATTTTGAGAAAATGATGTTTCTAGCTTCTTAGGTGTTCTGGTGTAGTTATCCCAATCTTCTACAGTTTGTCTAAACAGCCAATAGTCTAGAGCATCATCTTCCACAAAACCTCGAAGTTCTGGATCGACCCAAATATGTAATAGATCCTTACAGCCAATATTGCTGGCAGCTTGCTCAATATCTTGCCATTGTTGGATAAAGTTTTCTGCCCAAGAGTCTCTATTAGTTACTGATTGAACGAAATCTAATCCTGCTTCTAACATCCTCTTGCCATTAGTTCCACGAGCATTAATTGGTTCCCAAAAAATCACTTCAGGCTCAAATTTTACGATCTGCTCTAATAAGTTTTGAAAATCTTGTAGCAGCATTGTGGGGGGAGTAGGTGCGATCGCCACATATAGCTTAATTCCCGCTTCGTATCCCTTCATCATGGCTTTGTAGCGATCAGAGGGTAGAGGTGCTGCGGGTTCAATTTTGCGGCTAAGTTCGTCATCAAGCATTGGTAAGCTCATGCCAACGGTTACATTAGGCGATCGCAGAATGTCTATATCATTTGTCCATAGAGGGCTACGAGTCAAAATCCGTACTCGTTTGTCGTATTTAAGCAACACTTTGACAACTTGGCGCGTGATTGTTGCGGTTTGATGGTTTTGATAAGGATCGGTTCCAGAACAGAGCATAACGACCCCCTGTCCTGATTCTGTGGTTTTCCAAGTTCTTTTACGGCTAAGAGTTTCTTCTAGTTGTTCGGCAATACCTTCACGTACAAATAGATACTTTCCCCAATCCATTTGAGGGTTATCAACGCCTTTTTGTGCTAGTTGTGCTTGTCTGGTTCTGATCACTGGAGTTGAGGGGACATAGCAAAATGTGCAGCCATGCAGACAACCAGAGGCGACGTTAATAACGTAGTCACATAGTCCTTTTTTTCTTAGTGCGCTTTCCTGTAGAGGACTAGCGACAGTTTCAGTACCTCTCACAGTCTCCATAACAACAAACCTCAATGTTTTTGAAAAACGTACAATATACTATAATTAACTATATGCTATATTTTTAGAAATATACACCTATTAAGAGAAAAATAGGATGCCAATTACACCATCTGGACAAGGTTTCAGTAAAAATACCTCTGCAAAACAGAAACAATTTGATTATTTCATAGATATTCACCTTGGCATTTGCAAAGGGATTTTTAAAGGAAATCAAGATAAAGCTTGGTTATCCCATACCTACCACTATATTGACTTAAATGCTGGTACTGGCATCAGTGAAGCTTACGGAGAAGGAAGCCCTATAATTTTTTTGAAACAAGCAGAATCCAAAAAGGTTAATTCTTCATGCTATTTTGTCGATATCAAAGATTCAGTTCTAGAAGAATTAAAGCGAAATGTTTCTGGTTTCTCATGTCAAGCTCATTATTTTTCTTGCGATAACAAGCTAGCACTTGAAAATATTTCAGAGTCTTTGTATTCTCATTCTCAAAATAACAAGAAAGCATTATATGGGTTGCTGTACTCTGATGAAAATGGCACAGTTCCTCCCTTTGATCAATTATCAAAAGTATTCAAAGGCAGAAAATATCTAGAAACCATAGATATTCTTATCTACTTTTCGGCAACGAATGTAAAACGCTGTTTAAAGTCAGACTCTTCTGATGTTTATAAGAGATTAACTGATTACATAAGAAATGTGCCGAAGAAACATTGGCAAATCAGAGAATCGGAAGATAAACATCAATGGAGCTTTTTATTCGGAACAAACTGGGATAAAAATGGACAGATGGGATATCCAAGAATCACAAAGTATAATTTTCACGATATCAGTAGCAACAGAGGGAGAGAAATTTTAGAACGTCTTGCATATACCAATGATGAAATACAGGACATGATACAGCCTAAAATCCCAGGTTTATTTGATTCAATAGAGTAAAGATAGAAGCAATAGAAATCGTAAATCTAGGGTTAATACCGATGTCATACAGCAAATTTAAAACGATCTCACAAATACAAGAAAAATTTGGCGTGACAGTGAAAGAATCGGAAAACTTATTTGTGGATACACAATCACCAGCCCCAAGTACCTACCTCGCCTTTAAATGGCCCCACAATATCAGATGTAATCCAGCCGCCGTAAAAATCACCAGCTTGCGGCGTGATTAGCTCATCATTCACATAGCAAGCGTCCATAAGGCTGCCATAGAAACTTATAGAATCTTGAATATCCACGAAATTAGGAGTAGGTATAGAATATCGCCAGCCCGCATTTTGGATGTATTTATCAGCGATCGCAATATCATAATATTGGCTGATTCCCTTCCATTCACACCTTGTCCGCCGCGAAGTCTCGATCAGATACTCCATTTTAATATCTTCAATGGGAATGTAATAACAAGGCGGATGACTGGTTTCTAAAACTCGCTTAGCGCGATCGGTTTCGGCAAGAACGATGCCATTACAGATAACGCGAATATATTTCGTCGTATCTTCTAAAATTGCAGGACGGGGATAGTCCCATACGGATTCTTGACCTGCTTGTGGTTCAATTCTTTGTGGATGCATTATTTTCTCCAGCGCTTTGCGCTCTCATTAAAAACAAATAAGCCATATAAAATCTGACACGCAAAGCGTGTCAGATTTTATATGGCTACTCTGAAACCTGCGTGTTGATAGAAGTTGGGACGGAACCAGTTGCGGTAGTACTTCTCAGCTTCCGTACCACTGGTAATCCATGAGCCGCCTGCCATCATATTGTGCTTCGTATCAAAATATGGCGCAGAATAATTCTCATAGAGATAATGCGGCTTATATCCTGTAAGTGGCGTTAAATGATCGCTGAGCCATTCCCACACATTACCGCGCAAGTCGTATAGCCCTACATCGCTTTTGGCTTGAGGTAGATAACCAACGGGATGGGGGGATGCAAATTTTAAATTGAGATTGTAATTCTCAACTTGGCTATCTGATGCTTGAGTAAGTTCAAAAGAACCATAGGTTGCCAGATACCACTCAGCTTCACTCATCAGGCGCGTATGATTTCCTTTCCAGCGACAATAGGCGATCGCTTCATAATGATTGACTTCCACAGGAAATTCAAAGGGCATCGCGATTTCATCAAACATGGCGCGATATTTATAGCTATCAGCGTCAGGAATCCAAAACTTAGGATGCTTAATCTGATTCTCAACTTTCCAAGCCCATGATTGCTCATGCCAATAGGCTTGATTGTCGTAGCCGCCATCTTTGACAAAATCGAGAAATTCAGCATTGGTAATTAGATATTTACTTGCCTGAAAAGTCGCCACAGTCACTGTGCGATCGCCATATTCAATATCCCAACCATAGATATTTGAATCTTGAGGTTTACCTAGTCGTACTTCACCACCTGTGACTTCAATCATTTCATTTGCCGTGGTGTAGCCATTGGCGGGAGCATATTGCCAACTTTCGGGACGTTGCAGTTGATCAACAGGCAACTGGCGAATTAACATCGAAGAGGTTTCGATGTGAATATACTGATGCTCGATCGCCATCATCAACGCCCAAAGGGGATGCTCTGAATTAATCGGCAGATCAATGTTTTTTAAGTTATTAATTAGCTCAGAAATTACGTTGTAAACTTGGTCGCGATATTGCCAAACTGCTGTAACTTCTGCTTGGCGAAGATTATCAAAAATATTGGCTATTTCTTCGGGTTTCTCTGGATCAACTCCAATTTCAAAAAGCCTTTCAAAATCAGGATTTAGGCGTTGATCTAATAAGCTAACTTTGACTAATTTATTAATATAAAAGACTGCCGAATGTCCTAAATAAAAAATCAATAAATTGCGTAAGGGATCGGGATTTGTATAAAAAGTTTCTGGATTAACCAAACTTTTCATTAAGCTATCTTCAATTTGCCAAGCTCTTTGAAAATAGGCAAGAATTTCTGAGCGATCGCAACGGTGTAGATTTGGTGGTTGCATAGAATTAAAGCAATATTAATTATGGGGAACTTGACAAAGAACTAAGCCAAACCATTTTTGGGGATCTGTCCAGATTTTGACTGTTTCTAAACCTTGCGATCGCAGTTGTGCTTGAACTTTTTCTAAGTCAAATTTACGCGAAATCTCAGTCAGGATGCTTTCACCTGCTTCAAATTGAACCTTGAGATCAAGTATTTCGAGAGATGCTTGATGGGGCGATCGCGCATGTAAATACATTTCAATTTGATGATCGACTTCGTTATAAATGGCTTGATGCTTAAATAAATCGAGATCAAAATCACCTTGAAATCGCCAATTTAAATGGGCAAGCATATTCAAGTTAAAGGCAGCCGTTACTTCTTGACTATCGTTATAAGCAGCTTCTAAGATTTCTTTCGGTTTCTGCAAGTCAATCCCTAATAAGAAATAATCACCTTGAGTCAAAGCATGGGAAACCTTACCTAAAAAATCATTAGATTCGGATTCTGTGAAGTTACCAATCGAGCTACCTAAAAAGAAAATCATCCGCGATCGCAAATGGTTTTTTCCCAAGTGAAATAACGCTTCGTCATATGTGCCAATCAGTCCTTCAATGGATAAATCAGGATATTTTTGTTGTAAATGTAAAACCGTAGTTTTAAGAATGCCACCACTCACATCGATAGGAATATAGCTAAAGGCATCGGGGATTACTTCAGTTAATGAGCTAGCTACTTTTTGATAAGCATTTAATAAATAATGGGTTTTTGTAGAGCTACCACTGCCTAGTTCTACTAACTCACAGGAACCTGTGATTGTCGCAATTTCATTAGCATATTGATTAAGAATCCATGCTTCGGTGCGGGTGGGATAATATTCAGGTAAATCGCAAATCTGCTCAAATAATTCCGAACCGCGATCATCGTAGAAGTATTTAGGAGGAAGGTTTTTGCGAGTTTTGGTTAATCCCTGAACAACATCATGACCATCTTTCTCAAAGGTTTGATTTGTGTTTGCGTTATGTTGATGCAGAATCTTTAAATGTTTAACTGTCATGTTTGGCTTAGTTACTATTGTTGATGTATATACGATGGATGAGCTTGTTTAGATGAATACGGTTAAACCAAAATGGATTTATGGTGCAAAACCTTGTAAATCCATTTTGGTTTATGTCCTAACATAAATGGCTATAGCTATCTAAAATTTCGGGTGATTAAGCCTTACCATGACTCATGTTACATAATTACCCACAAGAACCCATAGCGAATATATCAATAAGACACATATTGCCGATCTTTAATTATTGAAATTAATATCAATATTAAGATTGATCGCCCCCACGATCTCATTAACCCTTATATTTCGTAAACGCAATAATTACTGAAGTGTAATCTAAAATCTCAATTTTGACAAGATCTAGATACGGGACATTGAAAGCGTAATAAATGTAATTTATGCATTTATCATAAAATGGGCATTTCAGAACCTTCCCTGACAAGTATCATGATTTTCAAATAATTGCCAATTATTAATTTTTTTAAATTTAAATCAATTGATACAAATTTAGAATACAGAATAAAATATAGTTATTAACCATTAGTATTGCCTCTGTTGGTTTCATACTAGTAACTTGATTTTAGATAACAATTCAGACATTGGTTAGCTAACGGGGGGATATGTCTTAAAGTACATATTTCACGCCAACCAACTAAAAGAATAGATGCTGATGAGTCTATATGGCGTAATTGCCATTAGGCTAATTTTGCAGCAAAATTTTATTGATTTAATTGTGTTATTAGCATCTCACACAATTAAATTTCTTTGTCATAGTTTTTAGCAATTAATCAACAAAAAATTATTTTTTATGATAGAAAAGAAACAGCCAACAATTGGATTAATAGAAGTTCCAGCGACAGGTCTATATGATGCAGATGGGAAAAATTGGACTTCTCTATATAGAAATAGATCTTTAATTAGTAAACAAGTTTTAATAGCTGACTTGCAAGCAGGAGGATTCGATGCCCGATTAGTTAATCTCAGAGATGGAGATTATAGTGAAGAATTCGGACAGATTTTTTGGAAAGGGATGACCCTACGGAAAACATTTGTAGGGGGAAATATTTTTGCTATTGATCCACAGGCTTTCGATGCTTGGGGCATTACAGTCAACTTTTCTCAAGATCGTCAAGTTAGTTGTTTGCTAATTAAACATTTAGCTAAGGGCGATCGCCCAATTGTTGTTGGTGGTTCGGATGCCGTAGCAGAACCACACCACTACTTGCAGGCTGGTGCAGCAGCAGTGGTTCTAGATAAGTCAGGAGCAGCTAATTGGGCGATTTTTGATTATGTACTGGGCAAGCCCCTACGAGAAGAGCTAACGGGTGTCGTTTTTGCTGATGGTAAACAGTATGCTCGGAAAACTAAAGCGAAAAGTCCTGATGAATGGGCGCTACCCTCGGTGCAAGTGGCACGCGATTGTTTAGGTGTACTTCCCAATGTCCAAGGTTTAGTGCCAATTGGTTCGTTGGTGGCTGACATTGGTTGTGATCGCACCTGCGATTTTTGTATGACCCCTACCTACGGTACTGGTTATCGACGCATGACACCCCAAACCGCCCTCAAATGGTTAGAGATACAAAAAGAAGCAGGGGCGGTTTCCATCAATATTGGCTCTGATCAGTTCCTTGCGCGGACACTATTTCCCGGAGGAAGAGATGAAATCCTCGAAATCACCAATGGGGCGAGGGAAATGGGCATCTCTCTCATGTGGCCTAATGGCTTGGAACTGAGGAAAACGACCTTAGGCGCTGGACGTAATTACGAAAGCACCGACCTTAGACCTGATGAGGAAATAATTGAAGCCCTATTTGGCTGGGATGGAAAAGTTGGTTGTCCTTTAGCCTATATCCCTGCTGAGCGTCCTGTGTTCGGAAGAGAAGCCTACAAGAAACTCCTCCCTTGGCAAGAGCATTGTACATTGATGAAATCTGTCGTCAGAACTGGCGTGCCTGTCATTGCCTATGGCATCATTATTGGTCTACCCGATGATGATATTGATGATTTGCTACGTCTTGAGGAAGCAATCTCAGAACTTGTGGATGAATTGGTACAGATCAACCCTAAAGTCGAGTTTCAGATAGCTTGTTACAGTATTGCTCCATTACCGGGAACTCCGCAATCCCATAACTTACGAAAGTTAGGGTTGCTTCAGTTTGAAGATTCTTGTGTTTGGGGAGGTCTATGGACACCAACTTGCAATACTCATCACCTTAGTTACGAGCAGATTTCCGATTGGCAAATTCGCCTATCGAAGATTCGTCGCTCCTCATCTTCATTTACTAACTATAGCGGTGAATATTCAGGACTAGTTAGCACCGCTTCCTCCAACGACTCAAAAATTGCATTAGCAAATTTTGGCTAAACGCTAAAACAGATATACAAATCCTAAATGGTTTGTGGAAGCGCACCCCCTTCGGGGATACGCTTCCACAAACCCAAAAATCTATAAATGATTTAGGACTTCCATATATCATCTTTTGACAAAAAATTGATTTTGAAAAAGATACTTATCAAACTCACTTCCATAGCACAAATGATACGCAGTGTAAGACTTACTTAAATATGAGAAAAACTCTTGGCTTTCTACCTGAAATTGAGTTCTTTATCAAGATTGCAGTTATATGTACTTTACTCCAACAGCTTTTTTATTTATTCCTGAAAGATATTAAAATACCTTTTGAGTTTCAGGTATTGATGTACTATATGGTAGGCTCTATTTCTTTTTATGGGATAGGATTCCTAATTGAAAAATGTCTCAAAAAGAATGAGATTTGGAGAGATAAACTCAATATTCGGGTTGTTAAAGTTAAGGGACAAGATTTTCCCAATTTCACTCTGAAAGGAATTGCTTTGGGAGAATTAAAATCTTTAATTGCCGCATTTATAATACTTTCCCTAGCACCAGAAGTACATCGAGGAAATAGTTTATCCCTCAATTTTGTATGGTTTTTAATGAGAATAGTTGTTGCCGATTTCTGTTTCTATATTAGTCATTATATTTTGCATAAATATTTCTTGAAAATACATCTTAAACATCATGAGTTTCGAGACTCATCCAGTTTTGTAGCTTCTCATAAAAGTTTATCTGAGTACATAATTACAACAATTACCGATCTTTTACCCGTTTTTATATTTGGATGCGATCTCTCTCAGATCTGTGCTTGGACTATCGTAGGTAATTTTTATAACCTAGAAGGGCATAGCTCTCTATCGATTTTCTTCGTTTCGTCGGATTTTCATGACCGTCATCATACCTGTTTTAAAGGTAACTATGGCATTCAAGGCTTCTGGGATCGGATATTTGGAACACTGGCTAATAATACAAGAAAACAAGGGATTTTATTTCCTACCAACTACTTACACTAAGCAGTTGAGCAAAGTTTGATATTGTTAAATCTCAGGTGGATTCAGTCTTGCCATTACCCATGTTACATATGTGCCGATGGGACTCCAAAGCAAATAGGGGACTAATAGCCATCCTGCCAAGCTGGAAATTTGCCAAACTTTAGTTGTTAAAACTAACCCTAATATAAAACCGATCGCGCCTACAATTGCCCCTAACCTGACATTGCGAAATCGGGTCATCACTGGGGTATAGGCTAAAATTGCAATTTCTAAGATCGCATAGCCAAGCATCAGCAACCATGTGTTAGCTGTGGCGGGTTGGGTTTCCCATAGCACGGCTGCTGATGTAATCCCAAAAATAAAAATCGATATCCAAATAAAGGGAATTGCGCCTTCAAAGGTGAGCCAGCGTGGACGACGCAATCGCATAAACCATTTGTAGTCAGCAGGATAAAGTTTGTTAAGGGCAAAGCCACCAACAAAGGAAGCAACCGCGATCGCTAGCCAAGTAATAATCATGATGTTTCCTGATCGGCGATCGCACAGCCATCAGTACAACCTTGCTGACGTTGCCGACGTTCAGCAACGATAGTCTGGAGATCGGCGCGACCAGTTAGTAAAAGGCGATAGTCTGCCCAAACGCCATAAAGTGCATCGGCTAAGCTCCCGACTAGTGGCAATTTGGTAATTGCATAGATCCAACCGATGCCTAGAATGTCATAGGTTTGGCGAAATACTTCAACATTTTGAACGATCTCACCATTAGGCAACACTGCATGAATCCGTCCCATGGCAGTCTCAAAATCAATCCCCGCATTGTCAGCAGGATCGTAGTCATCGGCGGCGATATCCACAAATTTAATCAAACCGCGATCGCCATCTTTGCCTTTTAAAAAGTTAACTTCACGCACACAGAGAGGACATGCGCCATCGTATAGCAACTTAATTTTCCATGTGGACGCTTGAGGGGCGAGTTTGTCTGTTACCTGTGGAGATAGCATTTGGTTCGGATGATGTAGTTTCTAGCCCTATTTTATCGAGATCGCTTTGGATTTATCTTTGCACAAAGGAATAGATACGAGGCTTTGCGTCGTATCTATTCCTTTAGAATTAATGGCGCGGCTTCGCCGCGCCATCAAAAATATAATTCTTTGTTTTATGGAAGCCTTTATCAAACTTTAACTAAAGGCTTGGAACCTGTGCGAACAGGAATAGAAATATACATGCCTTCCCTAGCCATCACCGCTCCCGCAAACTTCTCTTGAGCTAGCCGCCCAAACTCATCTAACTGATCGTCACTATGCAAAGGATCATGATGGAAAATTACGAGAGTCTTCACATTGGCAGCTTCAGCAACTTTGATCGCCTCTTGCCATGTCGAATGCCCCCAGCCGATTTTGGGACTGGAGCTTGACCAATATTCCTCATCGGAATAAGTAGCATCCATAATTAACACATCAGCATTTCGCGCCAGATATACCAAATTTTCATCAACGCGATCGCTAAAATGTTCAGTATCCGTCGCATAAACCGCCACGCGATCGCCACAACTCACTCGATAACCCGTCGCCTCCCCTGGATGATTCAACATCCCTGTCTCAACAGTGACCCCATTCCCAACCTCGATCACACTGGGAACTTCAACATCAAAAAACTCTAAACATGAAGCCATCACCCTTAATGGCACAGGAAAATTAGGATGATGCATCTGTTCCTCTAGACGTTCCTGCATCGTTTGCCCTGTCGGCGCAATCTTTCCATAAATTTTAAACAGATTCCCTTTCACAAAAGCAGGCGAAAAAAATGGAAACCCCTGAACATGATCCCAATGGCTATGGGTGAAAAAAATACTCGCCTCAATCGGCATATGCTTTAACAGATGCTGTCCTAAAACCCTAATCCCCGTTCCCCCATCAAAAATAATACGTTCACCTTGGCAACGCATTTCTACACAAGGGGTATTGCCACCATAGCGCACTGTGGTTGGGCCAGGGGTAGCTATACTGCCACGCACACCCCAAAAATGAATAGAGAACTCGCTGTCAGAAATGGACATTAGCTAACTCATTGTCAGAGAATTTTGAACCATTGGGGCAAGTCTGAAAACCTAGAAAATTACAGATCTTGTGACTCTTAACTACGTTGTTCATCAGTTGCGGCAATTTATTGTCTAGGATGAATAGCAGTGATGTACTGCACTTCTAAACTTTAAATCTAGACACCTTTAATTTTAGCAGTCCCATAGAATCGGCAAGATTAGTAGGAAACGATTAAAATGTCAGAACGCTGTATCAAAATAATTACCCAACCAATCAAATTAGATTTGGGTATATGCTAACCCTATGTATTGCTTTGTGGCTATCAGCTTTTAGTACTAGCTAGCGACAGATAGACATCGTGAGGAACTAGCAAAATTACAAAAATGTTTTTTTACAAGTGAGGCTTTGCAGCGCCTGTAAAAAATAGGTTCTTCAAATATAGATTTTTTATAAATTTTGGATACAAGTTTGTGGTACTGACTCAATCAATAGCAACAGCATCTCCTACCCTCCAGTCTAGCTCCTTAACCCTAGCGATCGCAGGCATGAAGTGTGCGGGTTGTGTGGCAACAGTCGAAAAGCGTTTGCTAGCCTGTGACGAGGTAAAGGCGGCAAGTGTGAATTTACTAACCGAGAAAGCAACCGTGGTTTATGGCGGAGAAAGCTTGCCACAGGATTTAGCACCACAATTGATTGAGGCGATCGCCAAAGCAGGTTTTGCGGCGGAGTTGATTAATAAAGGCGATCGCCAATCTTCTCGCAATGCTGTATCTAAAAATCCCCCTCAAAATTCTTGGTTCGGGCTGACCAAAGAAATCGCAATCCCCGCATCGTTGGTGATTTTGGCGATCGTCGGACATTTAGGCTTGATTGGTGTTGCTGATTTGCCCTTGATTGGCAATATGTACGCCCATTGGTTAGTCTCCACCATAGCCCTCGGCTGGATTGGTCGTCCGATTTGGTGGGATGGACTGAAATCGCTGTGGTATCGTGCCCCCAACATGAACTCCTTGGTGGGGTTGGGGACAATTTCGGCATATTTAGCTAGCACGATCGCCTTATTTGTACCGCAGTTAAATTGGCAATGCTTTTTTGAAGAGCCTGTAATGCTTTTGGGTTTTGTGCTGCTGGGACAAGCTCTGTTAGAACGCGCTAAGGGCAAAGCCTCAAATGCAATTCGCACTTTGATGGAGTTGCAACCTGCTAGCGCCAGATTATTAATCAATAGCACTGATGGCGATCTGCAAGTACCAATGGCGGTAGAAGATTTGCAAGTAGGCGATCGCATCGTGGTTTGGGCTGGAGAAAAAATCCCAGTTGATGGCGAAATTATTGGTGGTGGTTCTAGCGTTGATGAGTCAATGCTCACGGGTGAATCAAACCCTGTAGCTAAGCAATTAGGGGCGCGAGTCACTGGGGGAACCTTGAATTTGACAGGTGCGATTACAGTCCAAGTTTTGCAAACTGGCTCGGAAACGACTTTGGCGCGGATTGTCTCGCTCGTAGAATCAGCGCAGGCAAGCAAAGCCCCGATTCAATATCTAGCCGATCGCGTAGCAGGATATTTTGCTTACTCAGTGATGGCGATCGCCGCTTTGACATTTTTGACATGGTACGGATTGCTCCATGCCGAAATTGTGTTTAGTTTGAAATTAGCGATCGCAGTTTTAGTAGTGGCTTGTCCCTGTGCGCTCGGTTTGGCAACGCCAACAGCGATCATGGTCGGCACGGGAATTGGCGCAGAAAAGGGCATCTTAATCAAAGGTGGGGCAAGTCTGGAAAAGATCGATCAATTATCGGCGGTGATCTTTGATAAAACAGGCACTTTGACAACTGGTAAGCCTGAAGTTACCGATGTGATCACCAATGACTTAATTGTTTTTGGGCGCAAACTGATTGAGCAAACTACTTTTAAGAGTATGGTCGCAGAGCGCGAAGTCCCAGCTTCTGCTTTACGGTTGTTGCAACTAGCTGCCAGTGCCGAAACTGGTGCAAATCATATTCTCGGTGCAGCGACGATCACTAAGGCTCAAGAGTTAAATATCGAGTTACTGCCAACACAATCTTCGCAAATTGTGACGGGCTGCGGTGTGGAAGCGATACTGACCACAGGAGAAGAAATTCTGGTGGGTAATAGTGCATGGTTGCGCGATCGCCAAGTGGAAATTTCTGACGAGATGTTAGAGCGATCACAGAATTTAGCAGAATTTGGCAAAACTCCAGTTTTTGTCGCAACCCAATTTACTGACCCCCTTGGGGTCAGTAAATTGGGCTTAGTCGGAATCATCGCCATGCGAGATCGCCTCAAGCCTGAAGCTCCTGAAGTCATTCGCCAACTCGAATCGATGGGCTTACAAGTTTGGATGCTCACGGGTGATCACCAAGAAACTGCCAAGGCGATCGCTAACCAGTTAGGTATTCCCCCCGAAAGGGCGATCGCTGAAGTCAAGCCCGACGGCAAGGCTGCCACGGTGATGAAATTAATCGGAGAAGGTCAGCGGGTGGCGATGATTGGTGATGGAGTTAATGATGCGCCAGCCTTAGCCAGTGCCACCATCGGCATTGCCCTCAGTTCTGGAACTGATGTGGCTATGGAAACTGCTGATATTGTGTTAATGCGTCATGACATTAGCGATGTTGTCCCAGCGATCGAACTCAGTCGCGCCACCTTCAGCAAAATTCGCCAAAATCTATTTTGGGCTTTTGCTTACAACACATTAGCGATTCCCGTCGCCGCAGGAATTCTTTATCCCAGTTTTGGTATTTCTCTCAACCCGACGATCGCAGGTTTAGCAATGGCATTTAGTTCTGTAAGCGTGGTTTTAAGTTCGCTATCATTACGAGCCAGAAAAAAATAGATTGTGCAGCGAAAGCTCTGTACAACCTATTTTTTTGCAAAAAGCCCTAATGTAGGGGCATAGCATTCCCACAGAAATCCATTCTTTTAGACTGTTTTAATTTGGGAATGCTATGCCCTAACCTCGCAACGTAGGGACAATTTATCAATGCTATGCCCTAACCCCACAACGCAGGGACAATTTATCGTTGAACGCGAAGAGGGTTGAGCATTTGCGATTCAGGATTGTTGTGGGGAGTATAAAAATATTGGCGCAAATGCTCAACCCCTACAGATTTTTGTTTTTTATTTACAAATCAATTAAGGAATACACCGTGGATTGGATTAATTTAATAATTGCGGGACTATTGGAAGTTGTCTGGGCAAGTAGCTTGAAATACACCGAAGGGCTTACAAAGCCATTACCTACCCTCCTCACCATTTCAACGATCACAGCTAGCTTTATCCTATTAGCTCAAGCCTTAAAAACCCTACCAGTAGGCACTGGTTACGCAGTTTGGACAGGGATCGGCGTAGTGGGAACAGCGATCGTGGGTTCTATGTTTCTCGGTGAATCCCGTGATTTATCAAGATTTATCTGCATCAGTCTCATTGTGCTGGGTATTGTCGGTTTGCGATTTACAGGGTCAAAATGATAGGATGATCGCTGCTTTGCAATGCCCTATCGCCTGAAGTACAAGAATGGATTCTAAGCCTCTGCATGAAAAATCTTTGAATGCTAAGTCATTACTATTAAGTATTCTCAGCTTATTGTCTGTTTTATTTATTGTTTTCACTTTACAGGCAAGCTGGAATAATCCGCAGGAGCAGACAAAATTAGATTTGCTCCAAACTGATTTGATTTTGCAAGCCACACAAATTCAAGATCAAAAAACAGAGAATGCTCAAGATCATTCCCAAAAAGATGATATCTTCCAAGTCTTGATCGGTGAGAGTAAACCTCAAGACCTTTATAAACAGTCGCTCAGCAGTTATCAAGAAGTTCTCAAAGCCAATAAATCCACACTCACTCGCCTCGATCGCCTAGCGCTAGCTCCAGATTCAGGCGGCTATGATCCACAGGCTATCTCGAAACAACAGCAAAAGAAACTAACTAGCGTCAGTGAAATAAGTATTCGTGCAGGGCTTCTGCAAATGCAGACTGGGGATATTCAAGGGGCGATCGCCACATGGGAAGATGTGGCAGCATTAGAGGGAGAATCCATGAGTAGCTATGGATTAACTGCCCAGATTCTCAAAGGGCTATGGTCAGAGCCAACGATGTTATTTCCTAATGCTGAAACTCAGATTCAGCGCACCCTTGATGGCTGGTATCGCAAAGTTGCACTGACTAAACTCTATCAATCTCAACAAAGAGATGAGAAATTACCTGAACTCGAACAACAAGCCCAAAGAGAAGTCAACTTAGCAATTAATCGTTTAGTAATCGTTAACTCTATTCCCCTCATCGGCGGCAGCGTGGGGATCTTAGTGTGGTTAGGCTTATTGGTGCAATGGATTTTCTTCCGTAAGTCTTCGCCATTCCATCGCAAAAGTGACCTTGACCAAAATCCTAATCAAATCAGTTGGCAAGTGCCTTGGGGAATTGAGATAACTTGGGAAGTGATGGTGCTATGGTTTACCGCATTTTGCTTGATGACTCAATTAGTATTGCCATTGATTTTTGAGTTCCTAGGGCTTCAATCAAGAGCCAGTGAAGATTTCACCATTCAAGCATTACTAGTTTTAATTCCCTATACGCTCTCCGTTATTCCCATGCTGCCAATTTTACAGGCTAGCCTTGCCGCCTACCGTCCTTTACCCGAAGGCTGGTTTCGCATCAAAATCACGTCGCCACAATGGTTAGCATGGGGAATTGGCGGATATTTTGCCGCAGTTCCCTTAGTGTTGATCATTTCTGTAATTAGCCAAAAATTCCTACAAGGACAAGGCGGCGGCAATCCTTTATTACCAATCTTGACCGAGAGCCAAAATGATCTGCCCAAGTTTCTACTCTGGACAACCCTTGCGATCGCTGCACCTTTCTTTGAGGAATACCTATTTCGCGGATTTCTATTACCATCATTAACCAAGTTTTTACCAGTTTGGGGAGCGATCGCCTTAAGTGGATTTTTCTTTGCCTTAGCCCATTTAAATGTCGCGGATATTATTCCCCTCAGTGTTTTAGGAATGGTGATGGGTTTTGTTTATTGGCGATCAAAGAATTTACTCTCTTCGATGCTACTACACTGCCTCTGGAATAGCGGTAGTTTCTTTGCATTGATTGCCCTCGGCGGTAAATAGCTAGAAGGTTTGCTAAGCAAACCTTCTAGCAAATATGCAGAACAATCCAAGGATGTTCCACAAAAGCGGAAATATTGCCTTTAAATGGTGCGCTCTGCGATCGATTTTGAGCCATCAACAAATCTAAAAAACGCTCAATATCCTCAAAATTCACCTGATGCACCAAATACCTTGACAAAAACTGTCTCACAATCCTCCTTTGCAAAGCTAAAGGTTGTTCTTGTAAGCGTTGACGATTTAAACGAGGCGCATGATCATCCCAAAGCACCGTCATATTATCTACAAAAAAACTCCTCGCTTGCGACTCCAAATAGATGACATCGCTATGCAAAAGTTCTGAAGTCTGTGCGATCGCCATTTCTAACTGCGGATTAAAATGCTCTTGCAGATAGGGAATCGTTTCTAAACGTAAACGGTTGCGGCGATAGTCTAGATTTTGATTAGTGCTATCTTCCCAAATTGGAATTTGCTGCTCATGGCAAAATCCTAAGGTTTCATGACGGCTGACATTGAGCAAAGGACGCACCAACTTAATTTCATCAGTAAGCGATCGCATCCAAGTCAAGGACGCTAAGCCGTCGGCTCCACTCCCACGCATCAAGTTATACAGCAATGTCTCAACGCGATCGCTGCGCGTATGTCCTGTAACCACATAAGCACAGTTGTGATTATTCGCCATCTCCACCAGCATGGCATAGCGCCATTGTCGAGCCTCAGCTTCACTGGTGAGCAAGCTTTCGGCTGTTCTCAAACAAAAGGCAATTCCCCATTCCTTCGCAATACGCTCAACATGCTCAGCATTAGCCCTTGAGTCACTACGCCACTGATGATCACAATGGGCGATCGTTAATTTCCAGTTAAGCTTCGTCCCTTGCATCTGCAAAAGCTTCGCTAAACATAGCGAATCCTGTCCACCAGAAACCCCAACCAAAAGACTTGCATTTTTGGGTAATATCTCTGGCTGCGATCGCAAAACAGCGTTTAAGTTAGCCCGTAATAGTTTTGTAAACCGATGATTAGATTTCAAGATTTATTGCTTAGTGAACTTCAGCAGCAATTCTCATTATGTAGTGTTTTCAGCGCCGCAGGCACTGAAAACACTACAACCTACAGCAGGCTTTCAAAAAACTATTTTTTATAATGCTCATTGCTGACAATTCTGACAAAACCTGATTATTAATGGCATAATAATATACAATCTAAAGCCTTCAGCATCAGAGAAATCGTGCGAAGATCTTAAAAGAGTATTGCATTTTTGTGTTGTGTGAAAGAGAAGCGATCGCTTCTCTACTGTTCCGATTATATAAGCCTAGAATTGCACGATTTCTGCTAATACAGCGAAGTTAGCTTGTGGGTGAGGAATATACAAAATGCAAAAGGGAAGCTCTATGATCAATAAATTAATGCTGGTGTCCGCAGGTGCAGTCTGGGGATTTATGGCGCTTATACCAATCAATGCACTCTCTGCACAGGCGAAAGTTGCGAAGAATGTTAAAGTAACCAATTCGCAAGTTGTTAAAGGCAAAGTAAACAACTCCACAACGCCTAAGAATACTTCTAAGAATACTTCTAAGAATGGGACAAGAAGCTCTACAACTGCTAAGAAAACTCCTAAAACGGGCGTAGCCAAAGTACCAGTTCTCCAAAACAAGTTACCTGATACTGCAAAGGATCTAAAACCTCGGATAGATGTTGTGGCTATCCCCCCATCATTCAATCGGAGTTCTTCTATCTCCATCTCCACAAAACCTGATGTTAATCTTGTAGAAATTGCCCAAGCTAGTACAGATATCGCCCAAACGGGAAATGCGACATCCAACTCTCCAGACATCATTCGGCAACAACTACTGATTCGACCAATTCAACCACCATCTCCGAACGTATTCAGACAAATTTATACTCCTTCGTTGAATGCTGGTACTCCTGTTGCTTTCGGTCTGCAAACAGGTGATGCCTTCATCAGTGTTTTAGGCTCAACTGCTGGTCGAGCAAGAGACACTGTCGATGGCAGTATCTCTGTCGGGACTGGACTAGGAGATGCTAATCAGTATTTTGCAGTAGAAGGTGTTTTCAATATCAATAGTATTCGGAACTTTGGTTCTAACGGCTCCTTTGATCTCAAAGTGCATCGTTCTATCTATCAAGATTCCGCCACTCAAGCGGCTGTTGCTGTTGGTTGGACCAACTTCGCCAACTATGGATCAAATGCAGGTGGTACTCCTTCCTCAGTGTACGGAGCAGCAACTATTTCTCAATTGACTGATCCAACTAATGCTGAAAGTCCTAAGCCTTTAGTCGCAACTATTGGTGTTGGTGGTGGCACTTATCGCAAGTCTACTAGCAATGATGGAGTCGGCATTTTTGCTAATGTTGGCTATCAATTTGATCCTCAGTGGGGTGTGAGTACAGCATGGTCTGGACAAGGGCTAAACTTCGGGTTGGGCTTTTTACCAGATGTCACTTTCCCTTTAAACCTGACCCTGACATATTCTGATGTTACTAACAATAGTAATGCAGGCACTCAAGTCATCTTTGGTATCAGCTATGGCTTTAACTACTCTGGACGTAGGTAAGTTTGAGTTAACCTTTGGGAAATGTTAACTCATCGGATAATACCAATTCACAAAAGTAGAACAACATTTGTGTGAATTAAAAAACAAACCCAGTAAGGTTTTTTAAAACTAAAAATGGCGTAGCCATTTTTAGTTTTGGTATTAAGTTGCGATCGCTCTAAAACCACCTAGCTGCCAAATTTCTATGAAAAAAATATTTTTGTCAATTCTCGCTTCTGTGATCTCATTTGCGGCGATATCACCTGTTTTTGCTGGTACTGTACCAGTCCAAGCAGGGAGTCAAACCTCCAGCAGTCCTATTTTGTTGAATATCCCTTCTAGCTCTCAAGGCAATTCGTTAAGCATTAATATCAACAATACGATCACATCGTTGTTAAATGCATCTGAAAACAACCCTAATATTCGCAATATAGTTGTACTTTTGAGCAATGGTAATGGAGATAGTACTAGTGTTGCTGCGGCTCAAAGCGCTTTGAGCAATCAATTTGCGAGTTTAGGACTTAATGTTGATAGTGGCTCACCTGCTTCAAATTTGATTAACGCCTTAACTGGGCTGGTTTCTGGTAATTTTAATGGTGAATCAGGACAATCTCAGAGCATTGACCTCAGTAAACTATTTCTAGCGATTGAGTCATTTAATCAGATCGTCAATGGACTTACGAACACAGCTAATGGTTCTGATGCTGTTGCAGCAGCACAAGCCCTAGAAGCTCTAAAGGCAATGTCCACCGATGCAACTGTCACCACACTTTCTACAACTTTAGCCGCCATCTCCAAAGACTTGAAATAATTCCTCAAGATAAAGAATGGCGGCGCAATGCGCCGTCATTCTTTTAAGTTAAGCGTAGAAACTTTTTCTTTCCGACTTGTAAGACCTTGCCTGATAATTCTTCAACATTTGCAAATGTGCGATCGCCTAGTTTTTCACCATCAAGTTTCACCGCCCCATTTTTGATTTGGCTTTGAGCTTCGCTATTGCTTTTGCAAAGTCCTGATGCTTTAACCAGATAATGCAAGGGTGCAGGAAAATTGATTTGGGATAGGTCAAATTCAGGGATATCACCGAGATCGGTGGTATTACCTGCAAGGACAATTTGTTCAGCATCCTGTTGGGCTTGTCGCGCTACTTCAGGGCTGTGATACTGACCAACGATCGCTAAAGCTAGTTGTTTTTGCTTTTCGCGAGGATTTTCGGGGAGAGTTGCGAGATCAATATCGGTGAGTAACTCAAAGTACTTATCCACAAGAGCATCGGGGACTTTCTCAAGTTTGGAATACATCGAAAGTGGTTCGTCGGTAATACCCACATAATTACCGAGAGATTTAGACATTTTTTGTACGCCATCTAAGCCCACTAGCAAAGGCAGCAACAATCCAAACTGAGCAGGTTTGCCTTGGCGATTTGGATCTTTTAGTTGCAGATCGCGCCCAACGAGAACATTAAACTTTTGATCAGTACCGCCTAGCTCCACATCCGAGTCGATCGCTACGGAGTCATAACCTTGTAAAAGTGGATATAGAAATTCATGCAGGTAAATAGGATTGCCTTTTTCGTAGCGATCGCTAAATCCTTCTTTAGCCAGCATTTGCCCCACGGTCATACTTGCCTGCAAGTTAATAATTTGCTGCAAATCAAGTTTATTTAGCCATTCACCATTACGACGCAACTCGAAGCGATCGCTGGAAAAGTCGAGAATTTTTTTTGCTTGCTCAAGATAGGTTTCGGCATTGTAAGCAACTTCTTCAGGTGTCAGACGAGGACGCGCCTCTGAGCGACCTGTGGGATCACCGATTTGGGCAGTGAAGTCACCAATGATTAAGACTGCTTTATGTCCAGCATCTTGGAATTGACGCAGTTTCCGCAGGGCAACGGTATGTCCGAGATGCAAGTCGGGACGGGTGGGATCGATCCCTAGTTTAATGCGAAGGGGGCGATCGCTCTTTTGGATGCGATCGCGCAAGTTGTCAGATTCGCTATTAGGAAATATTTCGACAACGCCTCTTTCTAAAAGGGTCGCTAAATTGGGTTGGCTTTGAGACATTCTAAAATGTTACTTAAAATTTTTGTTAACTATAAATTTGTGAAATCACAAGGTTTTAATCATACTACGCTAAAGGTTTGAGGCTTTTAAAGCTTCTAACTCCGCGATCGATAAACCAGTAATTTGAGAAATTGTGAGATCTTCCAAGAGATTCAACATTTTTCTAGCTATTTCAATAGTGCTTTGCTGGACACCCTGTTGTTTAGCTTTAGCTGAAGATCATGGCAAATTACCGTTACACAACATTATGAGCCTTTAGCCTATGGTATCAAATTGGCGAGAATGTAGCTGAGCGTAACGTCCTGCTTTTTGCAGAAGTTCATCGTGGGTTCCTGATTCCACGATTTGACCTTGTTCTAAAACGATAATGCGATCACTGTTTCTAATCGTCGCCAAACGGTGAGCGATGATAAATACAGTGCGACCTTGCATTAGACGTTGTAATGCTTCTTGGACAAGGCTTTCGGATTCAGCATCTAGTGCAGAAGTTGCTTCATCGAGAATCAGGATCTTGGGATTATGGAGAACTGCCCTAGCGATGGAAATGCGTTGACGCTGACCACCAGAAAGATTAACTCCGCGCTCTCCTACCCAAGTATCATAACCTTGGGGAAGTTCCATAATAAAGTCATGGGCATTGGCAATTCTTGCCGCTTGTTCTACAGATTCAGTATCGTAAGCCTTCTGTCCAAAGGCAATATTAGAAGCAACGGTTCCTGAAAAGAGAATATTCTCTTGAGGAACGAGGGCTAGTTGCTGACGGAGACTTTTGATTTGGACATCACGAATATCGTAGCCATCGATTAAGATTTTGCCAGTATTGACATCATGGAAACGCATCAATAGATTCATCAGCGTCGATTTCCCTGCGCCTGACGCACCGACTAGGGCGATCGCTTCGCCTTGATTAGCCACAAGATTAATATCCGTGAGAACGGGACGATCGCTTTGATAATGGAATCCCACATTAACGTATTCGACTTTGCCTGTGACTTCAGGTAGAGCGATCGCGTTAGGCTTTTCCGTAACAACGGGCTGAATCTCAAAAATCTCGAAAATGCGATCAACAGAAGCTTCAGCTTGTTTGATTTCGTTATAGCTTCCAGTGGTATTTGCGATCGGGTCAATCAACAGTGCGACCCCTGCGCCAAAAGCAACAAACTGCTCAGGAAGCAACCATTTATTAGAAATCAACCAACCACCAAGTAGAAACAGAAAACAAATGCCTGCGGCTTCCAAAAAGCCAATTACAGGATATTGGATGGCTCTGACGCGATCGGCGGCATATTTACGACGGCTATTTTGTTCTGATTCTTGCTTAAAACGCTCGACTTCATAGGATTCTGTGGCAAAGGCACGAACGAGACGAATGCCGCTAAAAATTTCAGATAGTAAGGCAGCGAGATTGGAAACTTGATCTTGACTGCGACGGCTGAGGCTCAACATGCGATCGCCAAACCATGCAATTAACAAAGCAATTAGGGGTGCAACGGCAAGCGTAGTCAGGGTTAAAATCCAGTTCAAATAAATCATGTACGCCAGTACAAAAATCAATTGCAAGACTGACGGAATGAATTGATGGAAAAACTTGCCGATGACTTCTCCAATGCGATCAATATCTTCAGTCAATCGATAGGACAAATCTCCAGTACGCGACTCCGCAAAATAATCCAAATCAAGGGTTTGCAAATGGGAGTACACATCCACACGCAAATCTCTTGCTGCATTCAAAGCTGCCTGAGCCATCATCGAGTCCTGTCCGTACTGCCCCAAGCCCCGAAACACAAACATGACTACGGTGAAAATGGCGATCTGAATAATCGCATTGACATCCCCCTTGCCTAAAGCTTGAGCAACTCGCCCTAAAAGTTCAGCAAGTAGAGGCATTGTACCGATAAAGACTAACGTGCATAAAAATGCTTTAGCAATGAGAAAACGTTGGGGATAAACGTAATCTCGCATCTGCCAGTAGGAAGAGCGCTTTGAAGATTTCCCTAAAGATCGTTGTTTCAAACTCGTAGCTCAAATGTTTGCAATTCACCAAAGATAAGTTTCTCACTTTATCGCACCAACTCGCCGCGATCGCATTGCCTATCATCAGCATAAACTATGCGATATCGCTGTCCAACAGCACGGACGCTGTAATAACCATCTAAATCCTAATTTGTGGGAATGAGAGCGAAGCTATTGGCAAATTGGTCAAATGCTGTGGAATTTGGGCTATTAGAAGCATTTTGAGCATCAGGTTGGAAATAGCTGACTGTATAGATAAATTTATTGGCTTCCAGAGTTAATACTTTGACTTTCCAGCCTGTGGAGTTACTGGACGAATCACCAGTCTCGCCTGCAAATTTTTGGGTGAATTCCTTTTTCGAGCCAGACTTTGCCCCTTTGACTTTGGGATCAAAAGGAACTTCTTTTAGATCTGTGATATTTTCAGCACTATTAGAGGCGATCGCTTTGCTATCAATCGGTTGTCTTGATATCACCGTATAGATTTGCTGTTTTTGTTGTAGTTGTTTCACTAAATCATTTTTATTTAGTCCCTTAGCAATATCTCGACTAGGTGTAAAAATTACTGTACTTGCCCCTGAAGTTTCTAAACCGAGATCGATCGCTTGCCAGTCGGCAGGATAGCGGAGGGTATAACCTGTACCTGTGTATTTTCCTGTTGTTTCGGGTTTAGCATCCTCAGAACCGCAAATCTCAATTTTGCTAGCATCTTGATTGGTCTGCAAGGTGTAGCGCATATCTTCAGCAATCAGTTTGATTTCCAATCCCTCTTGAGTCGGAGCCGAGGTTTGACATAAATCGCTAATATTTGCTAGCTGCGGTTTTTGAGACTCTGCCACGATCGCTACATTAGGCGACAGATTAAGCTGCGATCGCAAATAACTAATTGCTTTTTCAGTCGCAAGATTATTAGTTGGTGCAGTCGGGCTAGTCACTGGAGTCTGCTGACAGCTAAAAAGCAATCCCGCGATCGCGAAAATTCCGATATAGGTTTGAAACTTTGGCATAACATAAAACGACATATCGCCACTATCTTAACTAAATGGACATCAAAACTCTCGTATTTCCTGCGATCGCTACGATCGGTGCATTGCTCCTTTACTTTGGCTTAGGTATCGGTGTGGGCGTAGCGCGGGTTAAATACAAAATTATGCCTCCCCAAACTACAGGCAACGAAGACTTCGAGCGAGTCTATCGCGCTCACCAAAACACATTGGAGCAAATTGTAATTTTTCTGCCAGCCCTATGGCTATTCAGTATTTTTGTGAACCCAAATGTGGGGGCAATCTTAGGTGCTGTATGGATTGTGGGACGCATCGCCTATGCGTGGGGATATTATATTGAAGCCAGCAAACGCGCCGCAGGAAATGCGATCGCTTCTTTATCGACCCTTGCTCTCCTCTTTGGCACACTTTTTAACCTTGTACAGGGACTATTCTTTGCTGGTTAAAATAGCCAAGAACTCAAGTTCTTGGCTAAAAGCTCAAGTCCACTGAAGTGGACTAAAAAATACTTTCAATTAAACTGTTTCAAATTGCCAAAGCCCTTAAAGTTGCGCCCCTGCGGGGCGCAACTTTAAGGGCTTTAATTGGTAATTGCACTTGATTGCAGAGCTATTTGTGAGTAGGCAAGCGTTATCAGACAAGGGGCTTAAGCCCCTTGTTCCTATTGATGGATGGATAGAAAGAGTCTATAGGTGTCATAATCATTTGCGTATAAATACTCAGCGAAACTAACAATATCTATATGTCTAAACTTGTCGCGATCGCCGCGAGCTTATACTTTGTTACCCTTGCTTATTTCGGATTTGTCCCTGCTGCTTCGGCACATACACTCAACTATTCTCTAAATTCTGCGATCGCAACACCTATGGCAATTTTTTCTTTTTCTGGCACACGTCCTACAAATATCGGTGTAACCGATGGCAAACTGCTTGCTTGCCCCGATTCTCCCAACTGTGTCTCTAGCCAAAGCACCGACGCAGAACATAAGATCGCACCTTTAACTTACACAGGCGATCCTGCTAAGGCGTTAGCAGATCTTAAGGCGGTAATTGAAAACATGCCCCGCACCAAAATTATTACCGCCGAAGGTAACTATATTTACGCTGAATTTACTAGTGCTTTCATGGGTTATGTCGATGATGTTGAGTTTTACCTCAATACTGACAAAGGTATTATTGAGGTACGTTCAGCTTCTCGTCTAGGTAAGTCGGATCTTGGAGTCAACCGCGATCGCGTTGAAGCCATTCGCACCCAACTTGCTTAATAAAAAACAAAATGGCTACGCCATTTTGTTTTTTGAAAACCCAAACTCAGAGATACTGTAAAAGTGTTGCAAAACAACACTTTTACAGTATCTCTGAGGATTCACGTCACTAGTCATTGCTGTAAAATCAGTAGAATTATCCCAATAATCTTAGGAAAGATAAAGAGCGCACTTTGTGCGCTCTTTATCTTTTGTTATATCGCAAATAAACAATGCATATCACTCAATCGATACCATTGAGATTTATGATTGATATTGATAAAAAACCGTTATTTGATTATTTAACTAGCTTATTTACAAGCTCAAGGAAATCTTATGGGAATCGCAGTTGGTTTGGTTGAGGTACTGGGTCATCCTCCCGCACTTTCCGTCGCTGACACAATGGTCAAAGCCGCGAATGTAACTTTTGTGGGCTACGAGAAAGTAAGCGGCGCACGCCTAACCATTATCATCCGTGGACCAGTTGGCGATGTCCAAAAAGCTGTCGCCGCAGGTGTAGAAGCAGCTAAAAAAATTGAAGTCTTGAGTTCCAAGGATAAGGCTCTATTTTTGTCGGCTACTGTAATTCCTCGTCCCCATGCCAATGTCGAAGTAATTACTAAGACTATGCAATTTAGCGAAGCTATGGAGCAGTTTCGTTAATCAGGAAAAGGAAAAAAGGAAAAATATATTTAAAGAATGAAAATTCTGGTTTTGCATGGACCAAACCTCAATATGCTCGGCTTGCGAGAGCCAGAGGTATATGGCAGCACTACATTGACACAAATTAACGATCGCCTAACTCAAGATGCAATAGAGTTAGGCGCAGAGTTGAGCTTTTTGCAATCCAATCATGAGGGTGTGCTAATTGATAAAATTCATGCTGCTTTTCAGGTACAGCAAGGAATTTTGATCAATCCTGGTGGGCTTACGCATACGAGTGTGGCGCTTAGAGATGCGATCGCCTCAGTGAATATTCCTACCGTCGAAGTACATCTCAGCAATATTCATAAGCGCGAGGAATTTCGCCATCATTCATTTATTGCACCGATCGCGATTGGGCAGATTTGTGGGTTTGGCGCGGAGAGCTATCGTTTAGGCTTACGCGCATTAGTGAATCATTTAAAACCGATATAGTAAAGACAATAATTTTGCGCCGCCTCTAGTTGGATCTGTTGTTGAAATAACAAACTAGTCATGGAAATAATTTGGCTGGTTTTAGGTGTGTTGCTATCGTCTCGGTTATTTAAAGAAAAACCCAAGAAGAGAATGGCGGCGCTTCTCGCCGCCATTCTCTTCTTGGGTTTTATGTCCTCATACACTTGGCGACAGCTATAACAGATGCTGAGTATCAGTTCGCTAATCAATATGTCTTCAAACTTCGTGAATTATACAGACAGAAACTTCAAAGTAAATTAAATATTAAAAGAAAACGATTATTAAAATTGGTGCATGGTGATGAATCTACACTTAAACGGATTGTTGAATATGAACATCTTCGTAATCCCGATAAGTCAGAAGAATTATTGTATGAAAATGCGATTGATCGTCTTGAAAGAGGTAGGTAATTAGTTTACAGAAGGAATTAATTCTGTCTGCGTAACGTCAATAAATCCGTTAAAATTAAGAGCAACTCATGATGCAAACAAAGAGCTTTTTTTGCTCTATATTTTTCCTGTCTGAAACTTAAGGGTTCACTTCACTATGCTAAGCAATTTGGAAGCGGCGATTGTGCAAAACCCTCTAGTTGCATTGGTCGAAGCAACTGTGCTTTCAGCAGTGGAACAGATGAGTAACCTGAGTAGGCAGGAGATAGATGGGGACAATGGATCATCAACCTGTGTAGTGATTATATCCAAAGAGCTAAAAGTTTTAGGCATCTTGACACAACAAGACGTGATGCGTCTAGTAACTCAACAGAGGTCGATCGCCAAACTGACGCTTAGGCAATTCTTAAAACAGCACCGATCGCCATCAGATAGCCTCATAATTTCACAATCTGACTTAAGGAATTTGCGTAATATTAACGCCGCGATCGCCTATTTTGAGTCGTCACAAATTACGCATTTAGCGATCGTGGACGCGCAAGAACAACTGGTTGGTGTACTCCAGCATGAATCTCTCAAACGTCTGAGAGATTCCATCATTCACGAAGCCACTGCTTCGCTCTTTGCTATTCAACAAAAAATTCATGAACGAATTGCCAAGGCAGAACCACTGAAAGATGTATTGGTGGATTTGCTGCAAACGATGGAAACCTATCTGCGGGGTAGTAGTTGTTCGATTACACTCTGTATGGATGATAGACGAATGGGAGATGTGATCGCCCATAGCCTACCTCCAGAATATGCAAGGATAGTCTCTGAAATGGGATTACCGATCGCGGAGGGCGTGGGTAGCTGCGGGACTGCGGCGTTTCGGCGCGAATTGGTTGTGGTGACGGATATTGAGAATGATCCACTATGGCAGAATGACAAAGCCTTTGTCCTCTGCTATGGCTTACAAGCCTGTTCGTCCATGCCGATTTTTGCCAGCGATCGCACTTTATTAGGTACATTTGGCATTTACTATCGCGAGCAGAAAGCGCCTCAAGCTCAGGAGCTAGACTGGATCGCTCAGGCTGCCCATATTGCAGGTATAGCGATCGAGCGAGATCGAGCCATACAAGCTTTGCAGCAACTAAATCACGAACTGGAAAATCGGGTGCAGGTACGAACGCAGGAATTGCAAGAACGGGAACAATTTTTGCAGACGGTACTGGATACATTCCCCCTTTCGGTGTTCTGGAAAGATGTTAATTCGGTATATCTGGGATGTAACCAGAATTTTCTGGACGATGCAGGGCTTCAGACGATCGCGGAGATTATTGGCAAGACAGATCGTGAAATGCCTTGGGGGGAAACGGAAGCCGATCTTTACCGAGCCGACGATCAAGCGGTGATCGAGAGTCAAACCGCCAAACTGGGGATTGTGGAAACTTTGCACCATGCTAATGGTCAAACCATTTGGTTGGAAACTAATAAGCTTCCCCTCCGCAATCTCCAAGGTGAAGTGATCGGTGTGTTAGGGACTTACCAAGATATCAGCGATCGCAAAGCCGTAGAACTTGCCTTGCAAGCCAGTGAAGCCAAACTCCGACGGATTACCGAAAGTGTGCCAGGGATGATTTATCGCTATGTTTTGCACCCTGATGGTCGTGATGAGTTGGTTTATGTCAGCCCTCAAGTGCAGCAGATTTTTGAATTGACTCCTGAAGTGGTGCTTCAGGATATGAGTTGTCTCTGGGCGCGAGTTCACCCAGAAGATATTCCTATAGCTCAAAGTGCAATTCAGGAGTCGGCTGTTTCTCTACAACCCTTTTTCATTGAAGAACGTTTGCTCCTGTCTGGAAATCGGATGAAATGGATTCACAGTAGTTCCCAACCCACCCGCCAAGAGAACGGCGACATTACTTGGGATGGGGTAGTGATGGATATCAGCGATCGCAAAGCCGTAGAACTTGCCTTGCAAGCCAGTGAAGCCAAATTCCGACGGATTACTGAAAGTGTGCCAGGGATGATTTTCCGCTATGTTTTGCATCCTGATGGTCGTGATGAGTTGGTTTATGTCAGCCCTCAAGTGCAGCAGATTTTTGAATTGACTCCTGAAATGGTGCTTCAGGATATGAGATGTCTCTGGGCGAGATTTCACCCAGAAGATATTCCTATGATTCAAAGTGCCATTCAGGATTCGGCTGTTTCCCTCCAATCCTTTTTAGTTGAAGGACGTTTACTCCTGCCGAATGAACGGGTGAAATGGATACAAGTTAGCTCCCAGCCCGATCGCCAAGAAAATGGTGATGTTATTTGGGATGGCGTGGTGATTGATATCAGCGATCGCAAAGCTGTTGAAAAAGCACTGATGCTTAAACAAAAGCATCTCAAAGCACTGATGAACAATATTCCCCATCTTGCTTGGATTAAGGATGAACAAGGTCGGGTTATTGCAGTAAATGAACCCTTTGCCCAAGCCTTTGGCGTTTCATCTGAGGAATTAGTCGGTAAAACAGCTCATGATATTTTCCCAGCAGACTTGGCTCAAGCCTATCATGACGATGACGTTGAGGTCTTACAATCTGGTCAACGCAAGGTGGTGGTGGAGCGTGGCGCACTGGCTGATGGCACTTTGGGGTGGTTTGAAACGACTAAAACACCCTTTCGGGATGATCAGCTAAACATTGCAGGAACCGTGGGGATTGCGGCGAATATCACTGAGCTTAAAATGATGGAGCTGTCGTTAAAAGCCAGTGAGCGCCGCTATGCCAGTCTCGCTGCGGCGGCTCCAGTCGCTATTTTCCGCTTTGATGAGCCACTCAACTGTGTTTATGTCAACGAACGCTGGAGTGCTCTGAGTGGGCGACCGATGGAATCAGCCTTGGGACATGGTTGGATGGAGTCAGTGCATCCCGAAGACAGAGAGCAACGCATTGCCGAATGGGCGGGATACTATGCCCAATCTAATTCTGAAGATCTAGTCATTCATGGCAGCGAAGGTCGGCATCTCCGTCCAGATGGCACTACAACTTGGTGTTATATCCAAGCGGCGAAGGAATTCGATGATGATGGCAACGTAGTGGGCTACATCGGCACGCTGACCGATATTACCGATCGCAAAAATATCGAACTCGCCCTCCAAGAAAGTCAAGCCCAATTCCGCCGCATGACAGAAAGTGTACCAGGGATGATTTTTCGCTATGTTTTGCATCTTGATGGTCGTGATGAAGCGGTCTATGTCAGCCCCCAAGTACAGCAGATTTATGAACTCACCCCTGAAGAGGTGTGTCAGGACATTAGCTGTCTCTGGGCGAAGGTTCATAAGGATGATGCTCCGATGATGAAAATGGCTATTGAGAGTTCGGCTGACTCTCTGCACCCCTTTTTAGTCGAAGCGCGTATACTCCTGTTGGGAGAGCGGATGAAATGGGTACAGATTAGTGCTCAGCCCGATCTCCAAGAGAATGGCGATGTTATTTGGGATGGCGTGGTGATTGATATTAGCGATCGCAAAATTGCTGAGAAAGCACTGATGCTTAAACAAAAGCATCTCGAAGCGCTGATGAACAATATTCCCCAACATGCTTGGATTAAGGATGAACAAAGTCGGCTTATTGCGGTAAATGAACCCTTAGCCCAAGCCTTTGGAGTTTCGGCTGAAGAATTAATCGGGAAAACAGCTTTTGATGTTTGTCCAGTAGACTTAGCGCAAGTTTATCATAACGGTGATGCTGAGGTATTGCAATCTGGTCAACGCAAAGTGGTTGTAGAGCATAGCAAACGCGCTGATGGCACTTTGGGGTGGTTTGAAACGACCAGAACACCCTTTCGGGACGATCAGCTAAACATTGCGGGAACGGTGGGAATTGCGGCGGATATTACTGAGCAGAAACAGGCTGAACAGAAATTGCAAGAGCTATCCGAACGATTAGAACTAGCAATTCAATCCGCTCAAATTGGCGTTTGGGAATTTGATTTCTCCAATAATCGCCTGTTTTGGGACGAACGGATGCTGGCTATTCATGGCGTATCGCCCGAAGCATTTCATGGCACTTACGAGGACTGGAGTAGTCGTGTGCATCCCGATGACTTGCCCCATGCCCAGCCCGACATTTTAGAGGAGCAAGCTATTTACAACACAGAATTCCGCATCATTCGCCCCGATGGTACAGTCCGATGGGTTATGTCGTACTCCTGCAAACAACGCAACCATCAGGGAGAATTAGTGCGTGCGGTAGGCGTGAATATTGATATTAGCGATCGTAAAAACGCTGAACTTGCACTTCAAGACTTATCAGATCGCCTAGAATTTGCTCTTAAAGGAGCCAATATTGGTATTTGGGAATATCAAATGAATGAAGAGCGCTTGATCTGGGATGAGCGCATGTTAAGCCTTTATGGAATTTCATCAGAGGAGTTTTCTGGTAAATATACGGACTGGCTTCAGCGCGTTCATCCCGATGATCTAGATTGGGTTCAGCAGGCTGAACGACAAGCCCATCAAGGAGCTAGAGAATGTCGCGTCGAATTTCGGATTGTTCGCCCAGATAGCACAATCCGCTTTATCGATTCCTACGCTTTCAAACAATATAACGCCCAAGGTGAAATTTTAAAAACGATTGGATTAAACATTGATATTACCGATCGCAAACAGGCAGAAGCGCAACTGCAACACATTAATGAAGAACTGATCAAAGCAACTCGCCTCAAAGATGAGTTTCTTGCCAATATGAGCCACGAATTACGCACTCCCCTCAACGCCATTTTAGGCATGACGGAAATCCTTCAGGAGGAGATTTTTGGTGACTTAAACGATCGGCAAATGCAATCTCTCCAAACCATTGAGAAAAGTAGCAACCACCTACTGGAATTGATTAACGATATTCTGGATGTGGCAAAAATCGAAGCGGGGCAAATTCATCTATCTTGTCAACCTAGTAATGTAGAAACGCTTTGTCAATCAAGTTTAGTCTTTATTAAGCAACAAGCCTTCAGCAAAAATATTCAACTAGAGTCAGTGATTCCCGCCAACCTGCCTACCATCAACCTTGATGAACGGCGAATTCGTCAAGTTCTGATTAATCTGCTCAATAATGCTGTCAAATTCACACCGAACGGCGGCAAAATCATCCTACAGGTAAACTATATCGAGTTTCTGAATAATGCCGAAATCGTGCAGAGCCGAGCATGTGACACTCTAGAGATTAGCGTCATTGATACTGGCATTGGGATTGCGCCAGATCAGATCAAACGGTTATTCCAACCGTTTGTACAGGTTGAGAGCGCCCTCAATCGTAACTACGAAGGTTCGGGACTGGGTTTAGTCCTCGTCAAGCGCTTGGTTGAGCTGCATGGCGGTGAAGTCAGATTAACCAGTGAATTAGGTGTGGGCAGTTGCTTTACGATCGCGATTCCGAACTCGCCATTCTGTGAATTATCCGTTGAGACAGAACCTGCACTTCCGTCTAACTCCGAGGCGATCAAACCTGAAATCGAGGGCGCACCAGTAATTTTACTCGCCGAGGATAATGAGTCGAATATCAACCTGTTTGCTGATTATTTGAGTCTCAAGGGCTATCGCTTAGTCATTGCCCACAATGGACAAATGGCGATCGACTTGGCACAACAAACCCACCCTGATTTAATTTTAATGGATATTCAAATGCCAGAAATGGATGGATTGGAAGCGATCCAGCACATTCGCCAAATACCTGAGTTAGTCGATACGCCAATCATTGCATTAACCGCACTGGCGATGGCAGGCGATCGCGATCGGTGCATCGCCGTGGGCGCAAATGACTATCTCAGTAAACCAGTGTCACTAAAGCAGCTAGTCAAAAAAATCAACGACTACTTGACGGACTAGAAATAGTTATCCCAAAGCACAAAATGCGTAGCCATTTTGTGCTGTTAAAACCCTTGCTGGATATAGCTGTTAAAACCCAAATAGTGTAGGGCGGCGCTTCGCGCCGCCCTACACTATTTGGGTTTTAACAGCTATATTACACATCACGGTATATTTAGCTAAAGATACAATCATCCTCGCTATGTCAGAACCTTCGCATTATTGGATTGTTAATGTTCGGATTCCTAATTGTTTTATCGATAGTGAGATTCTTGAGCAGAATCTAGAAACTAGACTCAAGCCAACATTACAACGCGATCGCCTATTCCCTTGTCACCTCGAAATTCGGAATGGTCAAATAACAGATATTTTACCGAACTCTCAAATTTCACAAATCCCGACCGAGAGTTTACCAATCATTGATGGTAAGCAAGGAATCCTGATTCCTTGCTTTGCAGATTTACACACCCACCTTGACAAAGGACATATGTGGGAACGTAGTCCGAATTTAGATGGCACATTTCAAGGCGCACTCAAAGGCGTGTATCTAGATTGCACAGAACAACGCAATTGGAACTATGAAGACCTCTATCGCCGCATGGAATTTGGGCTGAAATGTAGTTACGCCCACGGCACAAAAGCAATAAGGACGCATTTAGATTGTCCACCGCATCAGGTGAAAACGACATTGCAAGTGTTTCAAGAATTGCGCGAGAAATGGAAGGAGAAAATCACTCTTCAAGCTGTGTCATTAGTGCAACTTTCCTATTTTGCGACTGCGGAAGGAGAACAATTTGCGGATGCGATCGCCGATTTAGGTTGCATTCTTGGCGGCATTGCCCATATGGCTCCAGAACTAGATCAACATTTAGATCGGATTCTGACCTTGGCTGTCGAACGTAACCTCAGTGTTGATTTCCATGCCGATGAAAATAATGACCCTGAGTCACGCACATTGCATCATATTGCCGAAGCAGGTTTAAGAAATAATTTTAGTTCGCAAATAGTCTGCGGACATTGCTGTAGTTTGGCAGTGCAAGAGGAAGATACCGCCAACGCCACGATCGCCCTCATCAAAGAAGCAAATATCGGCATCGTTAGTTTGCCAATGTGTAATCTGTATTTACAAGATCGCGTTGCCGATCGCACACCTCGCTGGCGTGGGGTGACACTAGTGCGGGAGCTTAATGATGCAGGTGTAACCGTGTCTCTAGCTAGTGATAACTGCCGTGATCCTTTTTATGGATTTGGGGATCATGATCTATTGGAGGTTTTCAGCATGGGAACAAAAATTTCGCATTTAGATACACCCTATGACAACTGGATCGAGTCAGTGACTTCACGCCCTGCGGCTTTGATGGGCTTATCCGATGTTGGTAAGATTGGGATTGGACAAATTGCAGATTTGGTTCTATTTAAAGCACGTAGCTATAATGAGTTGCTCTCTCGCCACCAAGGCGATCGCACTGTGTTTAGAAATGGCAAGGCGATCGATACTACTCTGCCCGACTATGCAGAACTTGATGATTTGATATAGTCGTATGCTAACGATAAATTAAAAAAACATGAAAAACCTTTCTAGTAGCCAATTTAACTACCGTCTATCGATTCCAGAGCCAGAAAATCATCTATTAGAAGTTGAACTAGCGATCGCTGATTGGCAAGCTGAATTTATCGATCTGAAGTTGCCAGTCTGGACACCTGGTTCCTATTTGGTGCGTGAATATGCTAAACATCTGCAAGATTTTGAGGCAACTGATGCTACGGGAAATCCTCTATCGTGGCAAAAAATCAGTAAAAATCATTGGCAGGTGAAATATGCAAGTAATAGCAATCATCCCAAAGATACAACCATCAAAATTCGTTATCGCATCTTCTGTAATGAATTAACCGTCCGTACTAATCATATTGATCGCACCCATGCCTTTTTGAATGGTGCAGCCGTATTTATGTACGTGCCCGAACATCAGCAGAAACCCTATACAGTCGAGATTGGCGAGATCAAAGATAATTGGCAAATTGCGACAGCTTTACCAGCACTTGAGAACGCTACGCATACTTTCTATGCCAAGGATTTTGACACTTTAGTTGATAGTCCCTTTGAGATTGGGATGCATCAGCGCTATGAATTCACAGTTTTGGATAAACCCCATAGCTTTGTCGTCTGGGGGCAACATAATGCGGATATGCAGCGGATTGTGAAAGATACGGCAGCGATCGTCGCCGTGGAAGCGGAAATATTTGGGGGACTACCCTACGATCGCTATGACTTTATTCTTCATGCTGGCAACGGTTTTGGCGGACTAGAGCATAAAAACAGCACCGTCCTGCTCTACAACCGTTTGGGCTTTCGCAAAGAAGAGAGCTATCTCCAATTTATGAATCTCGTCGCCCACGAATTTTTCCATACATGGAATGTAAAACGGATTCGTCCTAAAGCCCTAGAAAAGTTTGATTACGACAATGAGAATTATACAAGTTCACTTTGGTTTAGCGAAGGAACTACCAGTTATTATGACCAAATTTTCCCGCTTCGGGCTGGGCTGTACGATGCTAAGCATTATCTCAAACTAGTTAGCAAGGCGATCACCCGTCTGCAAACAACCTTTGGACGAAATGTTCAATCCCTCTATGATTCTAGTTTTGACACATGGATTAAGCTCTACCGTCCTGATCCAAATACCCATAACAACCAAATTTCCTACTACCTAAAAGGGGAATTAGTATCGCTGCTGCTAGATTTACTAATTCGTTCTAAAACTAATAATTTGAGATCGCTTGATCGGGTCATGCAGATTATGTGGGAGCGCTTTGGGAAAGAAGAGATTGGCTTTAGCGAAGCAGAACTCCATGAAGTCATCGAGACAGTCGCAGGTGTTGACCTATCGAATTTCTGGAATGATTATCTCTACGGCACTAAAGAACTGGACTATAACTATTATCTCGAACCCTTCGGGCTAGAATTACGCACATCTCGCCAAGATATTCCCTTTACGGGGATGACGCTGAAAACTAAAAATGGGCTTGCAGAAATTGAGAAGGTTGAGTTTGGCTCACCTGCTCAAAAAGCTGGGCTTAGCACAGGTGACATGGTAATCGCGATCGCAGGAATTCGAGTCACAGCAGAAAACTTTAGCGATCGCCTCCGCGATTACGTATCTGGTGAAACGATCGCCGTTACCACTTTCCAGCAAGACTTACTACAGACGGTTGAAGTTACTTTGCAAGCTCCCATCTGTAATCATTTTGATCTAGTCCAAATTACCAATCCGTCACCCAACCAAGAGCTAAACCTAAGATTGTGGCTTAGCATCGAATCATAAAGAATAGAATCGGTGCAAAGCGCCGATTCTATTCTTTATGATTCGGTTTAGTTACCCCTTGCGCCCTTAACAAAACCTCAATTTCTTCGGCAGGTAGAGCCTTATAGAAAAAATAACCTTGGATCTGATCGCAGCCAAGCGATCGCAATATATCCACCTGCTCGATCGTTTCCACACCTTCAGCAATCACATTTAAACTCAAACTATGGGCTAAATTAATAATTGAAGCCACAATTGTCCGATCATGCTCACTGTGAGTAACGTATTCGATAAAGATACGATCAATTTTTAGAGTATCAATTGGCAAATTTTTCAAATAACTTAGAGCCGAGTAACCAGTTCCAAAATCATCAATTGACAACTGAATGCCCATTTGACGGAATTCATTTAACAAGATAATTTTTTCTTCCACATTATCCATCATGATCCCCTCGGTAATTTCTAGTTCTAGAAAATGCGGATCAAGATTTGTTTCTTCAAGAATTTGTTGTAAACAAGATAGAAAGTCCTTTTGCTGGAGTTGCTTGATCGACAAATTTACGCCAACTTGAATTGGCGGTAGTCCCTTATCTTGCCATGCGATCGCCTGTAAACAAGTTTGTCGCAATACCCAAGATCCGATCGCCGTAATTAGCCCTGTTTCTTCGGCAAGGGGAATAAATTGACTCGGTGGAATCGAACCTAAAGAAACATGTTTCCAGCGCAGCAAGACTTCTAACCCCACAATTTTGCCTGTGAGGATATCGACTTGAGGTTGATAGTAGGTCAGTAATTCGTTGTTTTCTAACGCCCTTCGCAGATTATTTTCCATGGACAAGCGCTGAAAACTCTGCTCCTGCATATTCGGAACATAGAACTGAAAGCTATTTTGTCCTTCAGCTTTAGCCCGATACATAGCCATATCTGCATTCCGAATTAGCCCCTCAACTTCAGTATGATGATCTGGATAAATACTTGCACCAATACAAGTGGTGATATGGAGTTCATGACCACCACAGTTAAAAGGTAAAGTCAAAGCCTGAATCATGGCTTCAGCAACTTGGACAACGGCATCTGTAGAATGAATATCCATAGCCACGATCGCAAATTCATCCGCGCCCCAACGCACCATTAAATCACCCTGTTTCAGCAAACTCTTGAGGCGATCGCTAACGGCTTTTAGCAATAAATCACCAACATTATGCCCTAGAGAATCATTAATTAACTTAAACCGATCAATATCTAAAAATAAAACTGCAAATTGTTGTTCTTTATCTTCTAACTTGTTGATAACTTCAACCAAATGTTCATGCAAATATTTTCGGTTGGGCAAACCTGTCAGTGTGTCATGATGACTTTGATAGGCGATGATCGCTTCGGCTTGTCTTTGTTTGGTCACATCCGCTATGTGGATACGAATGACTTCATTCCAAGGCATAAAATGAATGATTTCTTCAAATACCTTGTCATCAATCATCACCTCTCGCACAAAGAATTTGCGGACAGGATTCGCCAATGGCACTAACTGAGCCAACAGTTCTTGAAGCAAGGGATGACTAATTCGCTTCTCTTCAAGATTAGGAAACTGAGATAAAGCCGCAGGATTAAGATAAAGGATTTTGCCAACAAGATTTAACTCAATAATTGGTTGGGGATCTAGCTCAGGCGATGAAATGAATTGGTTAACGGTCTTATGGATATGAGCAGATATATCTTGATCAGCAATAGAGAGTAAAGGCGAAAATCGAAATAGCTCAGTCTCATCAAAGGGCGAATTATTCAGATAAGGATAGCTGCTTTGAGTAATCTGATTTTGATAGTTATTACTTTTAGGGATGTTAGTAATCGCACTGATTACCTGATATACCGCCTTAGTATCTTTACTAAATAGAATTTCGTCACCATGGGATAATATATGCGAAAATCTCTTTTTGCCGTTAATTAAAATTCCGTTTGTACTACGTTTTCCTTCTACACTGCCATCAATTATTCGGAAAAAGCTTGAAGACTTTTTAGAAGTTACAGCTAATAAAGTTGCATGTTGACGCGATACAAGATTAGACCGCAGAATTATCGAATTACCCAAGCTTCGTCCTAATGAATAAGTCATATTATTCAAGAGAAAATTGCGAAAACCTTGTGGATCTTCAACCGTAATTACGTGATGAAGCATCTCTTTGATCTCAAGAGTGGATGACTCTTCTGGTCTCACCTGAATAATGTCCCTTTACAACGAGCTTTAGAAGGATTGGCAGTTATATAAACTATTACATCTGTGTTAAAAGTATCATTAACCGATAGTTTTAACAAAAATTAGCATTTCACTTGAGTGAAAAACGTTCTAAGCACATGTATTTCTTAATCTAAGAATTTCTTTACTTTTGTAGATTACTCGCTTTAAGGATATTAAGTCTAATTATATAAATTTATGAGTTGAAAACAGTCACTTAACTTACGGTTATACAACTAGATTTAGCGTTTGTGAAGTGAATACTAGTAAATTTACGGCTTTCCAAGTAATTTTTGAGGGATTTTAGATAAATCAGTAGATTAACGAACTATAGGATATTTTTGGCAAGTGCGGATGCAAAATAGTTTCTAAAAATACCTTGGCTTAGGTTTGAGCGCAAATGGCAAAACCTCCCCCCATCTAATCTACCGTGTACACACGTCTAATACCAAAACTAAAAATGGCTCCGCCATTTTTAGTTTTAAAACCCTGTAAGGGTTTGGTTTTTAATTCACAAAAGTGTTGGCTCACTTTTGTGAATTGGTATAACTGTCTACGTTTCGATGTATACCTATAGTCACTTACACAAACCCAGAAGACGAGTGGCGGCGCTTCGCGCCGCCACTCGTCTTCTGGGTTTGTGTCCTAACAAGAATGGCGACAGCTATATCTAAGCTCAGTTCGGGTTAATTACAAACTAGCTCCTAGAGAGGGTTCACGGCGCGAACCCTCTCTAGGAGCCAAAACAGTAAAAGCCTCGCGAAGCGAGGCTTTTACTGTTTTGGCTTTTAAAATTTTGTAGCTTATCCCGAACTCACGTTATCTAAGCCCCCTAAGTGCCACAATTCTTGGGGACTTTGAAAGAATCTTATTTTCTTGTCCCAAAACCCAAAATAAAAGTGGCGGCGCGAAGCGCCGCCACTTTTATTTTGGGTTTGGATTTGTTCGAGATATCTTTTTTATTGCCATATAAAATGTTGGCATTAATCAGCCCTTAATACCAATGCCAAAAAACAATGTCAGAAACCTGTAGAACATGGACTGAAGTTCAGCAAACATTTCAGAAAATATGGGGATATGACGATTTGCGTCCATCTCAGCGTGCTGTAGTTACCAGCTTATTGGAAGGACAAGATAGTTTGGCAATTATGGCGACAGGAGGTGGCAAGTCTATTTGTTTTCAATTACCAGCAATAATCAATGAAGGATTAACTTTGGTGATTTCTCCGTTACTTGCCCTGATGGAAGACCAAGTACGGGACTGTAAATCGCGACATCTATCCGCCGCTTGTTTACACAGCAATTTATCGCAAATGGAGCGTCGTGAGATTTTGCGTAATCTCTCAAGCACGAGCTTGCTTTATGTTTCACCAGAAACCCTCTTGAGTGAGCCTGTCTGGGAAAAACTCAGCGATCACCAATTAAAAATTTCAGGACTAATGCTTGATGAAGCCCATTGTCTGGTGCAGTGGGGAGACTCATTTCGACCGAGCTATCGTCGATTAGGAGCCGTGCGATCGGCTCTGATCGCTCAAAAGCCCGATCATCACCCACGCATAGCTCTAGCAGCATTTACAGCCACCGCCGATCGCAATACGACTGCGGAGTTACAGGCTTGTTTGAATCTAGAGAATCCCCAGATTGTGCGTACTAGCCCCTATCGTCCCCATCTCAGTCTCCAAGTGGCGATCGCATGGACACCCGCAGGACGTAAATCCCGCACCCTCAAATTTATCCGCGATCGCAAGGGGCAATCGGGATTGATCTATGTGCGTAGTCGCCGTGATGCAGAAATATTAGCCACTTGGTTACAAGAAAACTCGTTTAAAACCGCCGCCTATCATGCAGGCTTACCACCCCAAGAGCGTCGGCATATCGAGCAGCAATGGCTGACTAATCAATATCCCTTTGTAATCTGCACTTCAGCCTTCGGGCTAGGCATTAACAAACCAGACACCCGTTGGGTCTTGCATTTTCATCCGCCTTTAACACTTTCAGAATATATCCAAGAAATTGGACGAGCAGGACGCGACGACAAACCTGCGGAGGCGTTGATGCTAGTCAGTGAACCAACAGGATTACTTGATGATAGCGATCGCCAAAGGGTAAATTTTTTCTTGCAACAGCAGCAAAAAATTCAACAACAAGCTCTAGCTCTTTTGCCAAAGCTACCGCGACAAGGGAATTTCGCGGAAGTTGCCAAAATACATTCTGATGCGGCGATCGCGCTGGGGCTATTGCATCGTGCAGGTCATCTCACATGGAAAACACCTTTTGTTTATGAAATTCATAGCTTACATAACCAGCAACAAAAACTAAAACAACAAATGGGGGATCAAAGCAAAGTTTCTCAAATGCAAGCTTATAGCCGTGTAAAAGGCGATCGCTGGGCTTTTTTACTTGATAACTTTGGTTTTGAGGAAGAATCCAAGTTACTGCTAAGATCTAAGAGCTAACTTAATTTTTCTTAACAACAGGGAAATATACGTGTCGTCTTCGACTATTCATCGGATCAATCTTGACAATCCGCTTACCGATACATCTTCGACATCTCAAACTGAGCTTCCGTTTACCTTCCAAGATGTAAAATCTGCGATTCCTGCTGAATGTTTTGCTCCTAATGTATGGCGATCGCTCGCCTATTTTTTTGCCGATGCGGCAATTATTGTGGGTTTGTACGCCACTGCTGCTTACTTAGATGCATGGTGGTTTTATCCAATTTTTTGGTTTGCTATGGGGACAATGTTTTGGGCTTTCTTCGTGGTCGGTCATGACTGCGGACATGGCTCTTTCTCACGCATTAAATGGCTAAATAACTTAATCGGACACTTGACCCATATTCCGATCCTCGTGCCATATCATGGCTGGCGCATCAGCCATCGCACTCATCACCAAAACACAGGTAATATTGACACCGATGAAAGTTGGTATCCAGTTACTGAAAGTCAATACAAGGCGATGGACTGGATTGGGAAATTCATCCGCTTTGATGCCCTGTTGTTTGCTTATCCTTTGTATTTATTTAAGCGATCGCCTGCGCGTCCCACAGCCTCGCATTTCGTTCCCAACAATGATCTTTTCCGTGAATCTGAGACTAATGATATTCTCACCAGCAGCATCCTCTTTACAGTGATGGTTGGGTTTTTAGGATGGTTGGGTTTTACCTATGGTTTCCTATTTCTGTTTAAGTTTTACATCGTTCCCTATCTGATCTTTGTAGTGTGGCTTGATCTTGTCACCTACTTACACCATACCGAAGCTGATATTCCTTGGTATCGCGGTAAAGATTGGTACTTTTTGAAGGGAGCGCTTTCCACTATTGATCGTGATTATGGAATCTTCAACGATATCCATCACAATATTGGCACTCATGTTGCCCACCACATCTTTATTGGCATTCCTCACTATCATCTTAAGACTGCTACTGAAGCGATCAAACCAGTTTTAGGCTCCTATTACCGAGTTTCCAACGTGCCAATCTGGAAATCCTTCTTTACTTCTCAAAAGGCTTGTATATTTGTCCCTGACTCAGGCAGTGGCGTATATTATAGCGATCGACTTACAGATTAAAAAACGACCCAAAACCGATCCCAAAAAAGAGAGGGGGGCGCAACGCGCTCCCCTCTCTTTTTTGGACAAAAGCCGTCCACTTCACATTTTTTGGGTTCGTACTTATAATGTAAGTGAGCATTAAGTATTATTACTGTCTTACTACCAATTCACAAAAGTGTGAAGACACTTCTGTGAATTAAAAACCAAACCCATTAAGGGTTTTAATTCGCAAAATAGCTACGCCATTTTGTGTTTTGGTATTATCTACAAAGTAGATCTGCCCAAACTTTCATCTTACTTAATACTCCAAACTAAATACCGCAATTATCTAAAAACATAAATTCTCCTGCTTGCAAACCTTTGTTGGAGGCTACCTAATAATATGTCTACCGAAACTATTCAACGTCCCGAAACCATACGCAAAATTGCACCAAGATATCGGGTTTTGTTACATAACGACGATTACAACTCAATGGAATATGTTGTTGAAACCTTAATGCAAGTCGTAAATGGGCTTACGCAGCCGCAAGCTGTCGATATTATGATGGCAGCTCATGCGAGTGGTTGTGCCTTAGTAATTACCTGCGTGCAAGAACATGCCGAATTTTATTGTGAAGGACTACAAAGTAAAGGTTTAACTAGCACCATTGAGCCTGAATCATAAGTAAAAAAGGAGCGCTTAGCACTCCTTTTTTGCGATCGCATTACCAAACGCTAAATGTAGAGAACAGGTAGGATTGTTATTAACAAAATCCTACCTGTTCTTTTATTGTGAATCTCGATCGCTTAAATTCCTATCCAGCACCAGCCCGCATCATTCTATTTTTACTAACTTTGTTGGTGCTATGGCTACCGATCGCCGCACCAATGTATTTAATTTGGGGGGAGACGGTTGGGGTAGCCCTGACAATTTTGTTGTATTGCGGATTTTTGGGATTAATTTGGTTCTGGGGACGCAAAATTGCTAAATATTCGCATCCCTATCGCTATTACGGTTTGTCATTTACTCGCAAAAATGGCAGCGATTTTTTGTTTGGCTTGGGACTAGGCTGTGTGACCCTGATTATTTTCTTTGGACTACAGGTAAGTCTGGGTTGGCTAGCAGTACAAACTGTCACTTGGCAGCAGCCCTTACCAGATAATCTCTTACCAGCGATCGGCGTGTATTTTGTCGATTGGCAAGGGGCTATATTACCTGGGCTGTTGACTTCTGTTGGTGTGGGATTTGCAGAGGAAATGTTATTTCGTGGTTGGGTGCTATCGGAGCTAGAGCGTGATTATTCCAAAAATACAGCTTTACTGGGTTGCAGTCTCGTATTTGCGATTTTGCACTTTATCAAGCCCCTAAATGTAATTCTCGAAACATGGAGCCAATTTCTCGGTTTAGTGATGCTCAGTGTTGCCCTAGTCCTAGCTCGACGCAGATGTGATGGCAGATTAGGGATCTCAGTGGGCTTACATGGTGGCTTAGTTTGGTGTTATTACATTGTCAATACGACCCATTGGCTAAAACCAACAGGCGTTGTGCCTGAGTGGGTAACGGGTATTAGTGGCAACCCGATCGCAGGTGTGATGGGAATTATTTTTTTAAGTGCGATCGCGATCGGCTTTCATAAAAAATAAAAAGAGGCTAAGCCTCTTTTTATTTTTTATGAAAATTCCTATTGCAAGTAGTGCAATAAATGTATATGATTAGATTCGCTTGGAAAACAACTAAGCAAAGGGTCGATGCCCGAGTGGTTAATGGGGGCGGACTGTAAATCCGCTGCGTAAGCTACGTTGGTTCAAATCCATCTCGGCCCATCTAAATAAAAAACGGCTGGTATGCTGGTTAATAATGGTCAAAGACCATCAATGACCATTATTACCGCCTTTTTTTTTAGGCAATATTTAAAAAATGGCTAGCCAATCAGGATTAAACCTATGACAGACAGACTAGACAGAATTGAAAATATCTTGCTTGACATCTCAGAAAAAGCTAAAAAAACTGAAGCGATCGCTAACTCAAATGCTCGTGCGGTAGAGGCTATGTTGCAGCAGATGGCAATGGATCGAGAAGAGCGCAATGCAGTTTTAGAGATGATTGCTAAGCAACAAAAACAACTAGACCGACATCAACGCATTCTTAAAGGATTACAAACCGAAAATCGTCGCATTTTAGACTTACTGATCAACAATCAACCTGAACCAGATGACGACGAATAAAAAAGGAAAATCGGCACGATGTGCCGATTTTCCTTTTTTATAGGAAATCTCTTATATATAGCAAAGCAAGTTTTGCTTAGGACATAAAACCCAAGAATCAAGTGGCGGCGCTTCGCGCCGCCACTTGATTCTTGGGTTTTGGTTTGTACTAGCTAACTCTTTTTTTGCTATAGCTGTCGCCTTTCTTGTTAGGACATAAAACCCAAATAGTGTGAGGCGGCGCGAAGCGCCGCCTCACACTATTTGGGTTTTGATTTGTGCTGATACAGGTAGACACAAAATGGCGTAGCCATTTTGTGTCTTAAGCAAAGATTTGCGCGAGTGCTTTATCAATATCTGGATATTGGAAAGCAAATTTATTAATCTCAGCTTTGTGTGGCACAACTCTCTGACCATCTAGCAATACCGTTGCACCTTCGCCAAATACCAAGATCAACGCCGCCGCAGGAACAGGCAAAAAGGCAGGACGTTTAATTGCCCTAGCAAAGGCAACCGTAAAATCTTCATTGGTGACAGCTTTAGGAGCAGTCCCATTGAGTGCGCCTGTAATCTGATTATTACTCAAAGCATAAATGATTAGCTCCACCAGATCGTCGCGATGAATCCATGAAAACCATTGCTTGCCAGTACCAATTTTGCCGCCACCACCAACTTGAAAAATCGGTAACATTTTGGCGATCGCCCCACCCATACCTAACACAATTCCCGTTCTTAGCTTGACTAGGCGCACGCCTAAGCCAGTAACAACATCGGCAGCAGCTTCCCACTCCTTGCAAACATTCGCTAAGAAGTCATCACCTGCATTACTATATTCGTCAAAGGATTTATCTAGACTTGTACCGTAATAACCGATCGCTGAACCACTAATTAATAACTGTGGTTTCACATCGGCTTGGGCGATCGCCTCAACTAACACTTTTGTAGTTAAAATACGACTATCACGGATTTCTTGCTTACGTTTATCAGTCCAACGCACACCAGCGAGGGGTTCGCCAGCCAGATTAATTACCGCATCACTACCAGATATCACCTTCGCCCAATCACCCAATTTAAAAGGCGTGTAGCTAATTACTTCAACATTGGGAAAAGTATCTTGGGGAAATTGACGGATTGCTTTTTGAGAATTACGAGCTAAGACGACAATGCGATTACCTAAAGCATGTAATCGCTCAACTAATTTCACACCAACAAACCCAGTAGCACCCGTTAATACAATCTTCATCATATATTTTTGTTTAGATTACTAGAGACATCAGCCCAAGACTAGTCGCTTATTTTAATGTGAAAACATCTTCGTAACCACATACATGCATAGTTCACCAGAAAATAAACAAAGCCAAAAGTCTCGCAACAAACTGTTGATCGTTGATGATGAAGAAGACAACTTAGACTTACTTCAACGTATTTTTCATCGAAGTCATCTAATCCTGCGGGCTAAGAATGGGTTTGAGGCTTTGGCAATCTTAGCCAAGGAGCCAGATATTGCCGTGATCGTCTCCGATCAGCGAATGCCCATGATGTCGGGGACGGAGTTTTTAAGTCAAGTTGCCGAGCGTTATCCTGACACATTGCGGATCATTCTGACCGCTCATACCGATGTGCATGATTTGGTGGAAGCAATCAACCAATCCAAAGTTTTTAAATACATTACTAAGCCTTACAAAATAGAAGAATTAGAGGAAGTTGTCCAACAGGCGACCGAAATCTATAAATTATTGCAATTAAGAACTTCCAAACTGCGTAACGATCTTGAAAATGCCGAAGCTAGGTATCAAAGCATTTTTGAGAATGCGATCGAGGGGATTTTTCAGACGACAATTGATGGACGTTATCTGATCGCTAATTCCATGCTTGCCCAGATTTATGGATATCCTTCTACGGAGTCTCTGATTAGTAATGTCACGAATATAGCCAATCAGATTTATGTCAACCCATTACGTCGTCAAGAATTTATTAATGTTTTGCGTACCCATGACACGGTTTCTAATTTTGAGTCGCAGGTTTATCGCCGCGATGGCACAAAAATCTGGATTTCAGAAAATGTGCGTGCAGTCAGGGATTTTGATGGCAATCTAATCGGATTTGAAGGTACTGTACAGGATATTTCCCAGCGCAAGCGGGCTGAAGAAGAATCACAATTATTACAATGCTTGACCTTAGAAATTAGTGCTGCTAATGATTTTCAAACGGCGCTAGAAGTAGTCCTTACCAAAATTTGTCAATTTACGGGATGGGACTATGGCGAAGCATGGATACCAGCGGGGGAAGAATCTTTGACATGTAGCCCTGCATGGTACAGCAGTATTGAGGGTTTAGAAGATTTTCGTCGGGTGAGTGAGAGAATCTCTTTCCCCATGGGAATTGGTTTTCCAGGAAGAGTTTGGGGAAACCAGCGCCCAGAATGGATTTGGGACATTTCTCTGGAGGCAGAGTCCCACTTCTTACGCAAATATCCTGCTTTAGAATGTGGTTTGCGATCGGGTTTGGCAATTCCCGTCAGTGCCGACACTAATGTGGTCGCCATCATGGTTTTTTTTACCAGATCTCCCAACGATCGCGATCAGCAATTAGTGGGCTTAATTGGGGCGATCGCCATGCAGTTGGGGGTATTGATGCGCCGTAAGCGAGATGAAGAAACACTCCGCTTGATGAATGAAGAACTTGCCCTAGCACGCGATCGCGCCCTAGAAGCAAATCGCACTAAAAGCACCTTTGTCGCTAATATGAGCCATGAATTACGCACCCCTCTCAATGCGATTATCGGCTATAGCGAGATGTTGCAGGAAGATGCAGCTTTATTGGGATTAGATGATTTTGAAGATGATCTCCAAAAAATTCATCGCTCTGGAAAGCATCTCCTAGATTTGATTAACGACATTTTGGATATGACCAAAATTGAAGCTGGTAAATTGGAAATTTATTACGATGATTTTGATGTGCCAATGCTGGTATTCGATACCAGTAGAACAATTCAGCCATTGTTGCTCAAAAACAATAATCATCTAGAGATAGAATGTGATCTCCAACTTGGAGAGATTCGCGCCGATATGACGCGCCTACGCCAAGTTCTCTTAAACATTTTAAGTAATGCCTGTAAATTCACGAAATCAGGTGAAATTAAAATTCAGGTAAATCGCCAAAATTATATTCAAGGCGAATTTTTCTGCTTCACGATTAGTGACACAGGCATAGGCATTAGTCCCGAAAATCTGCAAAAACTGTTTCAACCCTTCAACCAAGCTGATAGCTCCACGACCAGACAATATGGAGGAACAGGGCTAGGGCTAGCCATTAGTCATCGTCTTTGCCAAATGATGAGTGGAGATATTACGGTAACTAGTCAATTAGGAATAGGTTCGACTTTCACGATTTGCTTACCTGTCGATTGCGAAAGTGTAGCCAAAAACTCGCAAAAAAATGCACAAAATTCCTTGCCCAATTTATCAAAGTTGCCTCAATCCCTACCACAGGAGACAGATAATCCACAGCAAAAACATCCTTCGATTTTAGTGATTGCAGACGATCCGTTGATCCATCAAAGTACCCATGCTTCTCTTAATCATTTGGGAGTTTCCATCTACTCATCCCTAAGTGGAGAGAATGGCATGAAATTAGTCTACCAAATTTTACCTGATGCGATTATTTTAGATATGCAAACTCCCTCTATGAGTGGATGGGAAATGCTTAAGGAATTAAAGTCACAACCTTTAACTTCTGGAATTCCGATTATTTTGCTGACAATCAATGATAATGACGAGATCTATCAAGGCTGTGAGATTGGAGCAAATGATTATTTGTTTAAGCCGATTGATCGCGATCGCCTGCTTACGATCATTGATAAATACCGCAATGAGCAAAAGTCTGAGCTTTCAGTATTAGTAATTGAAGATGACCTCAATACTAGAGCAATGTTGAAACGGATGCTAGAAAAAGAGGGTTGTATTGTCTCTGAAGCTCAAGACGGACATGAAGCCTTAGAAGTAATGACAAAGCATATGCCGCAGTTAATTCTGCTTGATTTGATGATGCCCAATGTCGATGGCTTTGAATTAATTCATTTACTAAGGTTGCGATATAACACTCCACCAATTCCAGTTATTATTATCACCGCTAAAGATTTAACGAATGCAGACTGCATTCGTCTAAGTGGATCATTCCAAAAAATCCTGCAAAAGACTAATTATAGTTACGCTCAACTGCTAGAAGAAATTGTCCAAAGACTCTATAAATTGGGAGTCTTGACAACATTCGCCGCGCCGTAGGCGTGGCGAATCCTTCAAATTCTGGGTACTTTGCCAATGATTGCGATAGACTATTGATTGTTTTCTAGCGCCCCAGCATATAGACCGCTATTTCAATGCCAAACACCAAACCAAATCCTAATATCACGATCCATCCTCGCGCCATCGTTCATCCCCATGCCAAAATTGGTGAGGGTACATCCATCGGAGCCGATGTCATTATTGACGAATTTGTGGAGATTGGCGATCGCTGCGAGATTCGCGCTAGAGCAATCATTACAGGGCATACTAAGATCGGCAATGACAACCAAATTGGCTATGGCGCAATCGTTGGCTCGGAGCCTCAGGATACCTCTTACAAAGGCGCAGTTAGTTTTGTAGAAATCGGCGATCGCAATGTGTTGCGTGAATATGTGACGGTCAATCGTGGCACTAAGGAAGGCTCAGCGACAACCATTGGCAATGATAATTTATTTTTTACAGGTGCTCATGTAGCTCATAATTGTGCGATCGGCGATCGCGTAATTTTAGTAAATAATGTGTTGCTAGCGGGTTATGTGGAAGTACATGACTATGCCTTTATGGGTGGGGACTCAGTAGTACATCAATTCACGCGCATTGGTTCCTATGCGATGATTCGTGGTCAAACTCGCCTTGGCATGGATGTACCACCCTATTGCATGGCTGTGGATACAAATATGGTGTTTGGCCTCAATCGCCTTGGTCTACGTCGCAATGGGTTTAGCCACGATCGCCGCCGTTCTATTCTCTCTGCCTATGAGGTGATCTATAAGTCCGATCGCAATCGTACTCAAGCGATCGAATTTCTAGAGTCAGCTCCCGAATTTGCCAATAATCCTGATATTCAATTATTTTGTAGTTTCATCAAGAATAGTCGTCGCGGTATTTGTAAGCTCTATGAAAAAGGTGCAAGTCGCATCGAAGAAGATCGGGATTAAAGCAAAACTCAAAATGGCTACACCATTTTGAGTTTTGCTTTAATCCCTTGCTGGGTTTGGTTTTCAACTCACAAAAGTGTGACAACACTTTTGTGAGTTGGTATTAGCCGTAATAGGCTTGGATCATTAACTGCTTGAGATCGGCTATTAAGGGATAACGAGGATTCGCACCCGTACATTGATCATCAAACGCCTGATCAGCCATATCTTCTACATGGGTCATGAAAAATTCTTCACCCGTACCCTGCTCTAAGAGAGCATCTTTAATCGTGGCAGGAATATCCACTTGACGTTTGAGATCTTCGATCGCCGCAATCAATAATTCCACCTTCTCATCATCGGTATCACCACCCAAGTTTAGATAGTTAGCAATCTGGGCATAGCGCCATTTACTATTGGGATACTTGTTTTGAGAGAAAATCGCTTGCTTAAAGGGCGTATCGGTGGCGTTGTAACGGATCACATGGGAGATCATCAGCGCGTTAGCTAGCCCGTGAGCAATATGACAAGTGCCGCCTAATTGGTGAGCGATCGAGTGACATACACCTAAGAAGGCATTAGCAAAAGCCATCCCTGCGATCGTGGCAGCATAATGCACTTTTTCTCTCGCTTTAGGATCTTTGGCTCCATTGTTATAAGCGCTGGGTAGATATTTGAACAACAAACGAATCGCTTCGAGGGCTAAGCCATTGGTATATTCTGAAGCAAGTACGGAAACGTAAGACTCGATCGCATGGGTGAGGGCATCAATACCGCCATAAGCCGTTAAGCGTTTGGGAATATTCATCGTCAATTCAGGATCGACGATCGCCATATTAGGGGTTAGGGCATAGTCCGCGAGAGGATACTTAATGCCAGTTTTCTCATCGGTGACAACTGCAAAAGGAGTAACTTCAGAACCAGTTCCCGATGTGGTGGGAACTGCCACCATCATCGCTTTTGCGCCTAAAGGAGGAAGTTCATACACCCGTTTGCGAATATCCATAAATCGCATCGCCAAGCCTTCAAATTCGATATCGGGATGTTCGTACATCAGCCACATGATTTTGGCGGCATCCATTGGCGAACCACCACCAAAGGCAATAATCACATCAGGGTGGAAGCTGTTACAGATCGCTAAACCTTTGCGGACTGTGGCAAGCGAAGGATCGGGTTCGACATCATAAAAAGTATAGTGGGCGATACCGATTTCTTCTAAGCTATCGGTGACTTCTTTAGTTAAGCCCAGTTCAAACAAAGGGCGATCGGTAACAATCAACGCGCGTTTTCGACCCATGAGATCCCGCAAAGCGACAGGCAAGCAGCCAGCTTTGAAGTAAATTTTTGGTGGGATGCGAAACCAGAGCATATTTTCGCGTCGTTCGGCGGCGGTTTTGATATTCAGTAAATGATGGGGAGTCACGTTTGCGGAAATCGAGTTACCGCCCCAACTACCACAGCCCAGTGTCAGCGAAGGATCGAGTCGGAAGTTATAGAGATCACCGATCGCACCCTGAGAAGATGGTGTATTAATTAACACTCGCGAAGTTTCTAACTTATTCTCAAAATAGCGAATATGCTCTTGATTATTAGGCGCGGTATACAACACCGAAGTATGCCCATGTCCACCAAATATAACCAATGCTTCTGCCTTATCCACCGCTTCATGGAAATCTTCAGCACGATACATCGCAAGGATCGGCGACAATTTCTCAAAGGCAAAGGGTTCATCCTGAGAAATCTTCTCCACTTCACCAATCAATACTCTGGTATTTGCAGGAATCTCAAATCCTGCCACCTCGGCAATCTTTAGCACTGGCTGTCCTACAATCGCGGCATTCAGTCTGCCATCCTTGATAATTACTTGGCGAATTTGGTCACGCTCTACTTCATTGAGGAAATATGCACCACGCTTGATAAATTCCTCTCTCACCGCATCATAAATCGCATCAACTACTACTACTGATTGTTCAGAAGCGCAAATCGTGCCATTGTCAAAGGTTTTGCTCAGAATAATCGAACTTACTGCCATCTGAATATGCGCGGTTTCATCAATGATCGCAGGCGTATTTCCCGCACCAACACCGATGGAAGGATGTCCTGAAGAATAGGCAGCCTTGACCATCCCCGGTCCCCCCGTAGCCAAAATCAATTTGATATTCGGATTTTGCATCAAAGCCTGAGATAGCGGTACGGTCGGCTCATCAATCCAGCCAATAATATCGGGAGGCGCACCTGCGGCTACGGCTGCATCAAGAACAATTTTTGCCGCAGCGATCGTGCAGTCCTTAGCATGGGGATGCGGCGAGAAGATGATTCCGTTGCGGGTTTTCAGCGCAATCAAAGACTTAAAGATGGTGGTAGAAGTGGGATTAGTGACAGGCACAATTCCCGCTAACAGCCCCACAGGTTCAGCAATACGTTCATAGCCAAAATGCTTGTCCGACTCAATCACACCACAAGTTTTATCATTCTTATACTTGTTGTAAATCATCTCCGAAGCAAAGTGATTCTTGATTGCTTTATCTTCAATCACACCCATGCCCGATTCTTTGACCGCCGCCTTCGCCAGAGGAATTCGCGCAGCATTTGCTGCCAGCGCCGCCTGCTTGAAAATGCGATCGACCTGCTCTTGGGTAAAAGCAGCAAACTCAGCTTGAGCAACTTTCACCCGCTGAATCAACAATTCCAATTCTTCGACATTTGTGACTTTCATTTGTAAATACTCCTCATTTTTATTTTTTATTTTTTAGCTTTTAGCCGTTAGCTGTTAGCCACACTAGACTTAAAAATCCGCTACCAATCACCAATCACCCATTACCCATTACCAGACTAAAAAGCCAAAAGCCAAAAGCTAAAGCCCCACTGCCCCCAGTGCATTAATTCCGCGATCGCGAAATATATCAACCGTCTGTTTTACGAGTTCAGGTGTTGCTGGTGGTGTGTCTTTGAGGGAATAGGGCAAGCCTAGCTGCTCCCATTTGTATTCCCCCATTTTATGAAATGGCAGCACTTCCAATCTTTCTATATTTTTCAAAGTAGCTATGAAATCAGCAAGTTGCGTGATGTTTTCCTCATTGTCTGTAAGATGTGGCACTAATACAAACCGAATCCATGCTGGTTTACCAATTTCGCTGAGATGCTTTGCTAGAGCTAGCGTCGGCTCAATAGAAACATTGGTAACTTTGTAATAGAGTTCAGGAATATAGGATTTGATATCCAGCAGAACCAAGTCGGTTTCTTCGAGAACTGATTTTGCTGCCTCGATCGCACAGTAACCTGATGTATCAAGGGCAGTATCCAAACCTAGCTCGTGACAACGCTTAAATATTTCCCTTGTAAATTCAGGCTGCATCAAAGGTTCGCCGCCACTGACGGTTACGCCACCTTTGCGAATGAAAGATTTACATTTTTTGATCTCGTCAATTAGATAATCAACGGTGACTTCTTTGCCATCATGGGCGCTGCGACAGTCTGGATTATGACAGTAGAGACAGCGTAGGGGACAGCCTTGAGTAAAGACAATAAATCTGATTCCAGGGCCGTCCACTGTACCGAAGGTTTCGATTGAGTGAATGCGTCCAATTCCCGACATAGAATTTCCTAAGTAATTTTTATAAAGAGTGCTGCTTTGCAGCACTCTTTATAGATTAGACACGTTCGTGGAACGTGCGCTTAATCACATCCAATTGCTGCTCACGGGTGAGCTTAATGAAGTTCACCGCATAGCCTGAAACCCGAATCGTCAGTTGTGGATAGTTCTCAGGGTGATCCATCGCATCCAGTAAAGTATTGCGATCCAGAGCATTCACATTAATATGATGTCCACCATCATGGAAATAGCCATCTAACAAACCAACCAGATTATTGGTGCGATCGCTTTCCTGTCTACCCAGAGCCATTGGCACAATCGAGAAAGTATTCGAGATACCATCCTGACAATCGCTGTAGGGCAGTTTGGCAACCGATGAAAGCGAGGCGATCGCGCCGCAACTATCGCGTCCATGCATCGGATTAGCTCCAGGAGCAAAGGGTTCGCCAGCCCTACGTCCATCGGGAGTGTTACCCGTTTTCTTGCCATAGACCACATTGGAAGTAATGGTCAGCACGGATTGAGTAGGCACTGCATGGCGATAGGTAGGATGTTTGCGAATTTCATTCATGAACCTTGCCACGATGTCGATCGCCATATTATCTACGCGATCATCATTATTGCCATATTTAGGATATTCGCCTTCGGTTTCGTAATCTACTGCCAAGCCTTGCTCATTGCGAATCACTTTCACCTTGGCATGTTTAATAGCCGAGAGCGAGTCCGTCACCACAGATAAACCAGCGATTCCACAAGCCATCGTTCGATAGACATCGCGATCGTGTAGCGCCATTTCGATCCGCTCGTAGCAATACCTGTCATGCATATAGTGAATGACATTGAGCGTATTGATGTACGCCTTAGCAAGCCAGCCCATCATTTGCTGCAAGCGTTCATTGACTTCTTGGTAATCGAGATATTCAGCCGTGATCGGGGCAAAGTTAGGAGCAACTTGCTCCCCAGACTTCTCATCTTTACCACCGTTAATCGCATAGAGCAAAGTCTTCGCAAGGTTAACCCTCGCCCCAAAGAATTGCATCTGTTTGCCAATTCGCATTACTGACACACAGCAGGCGATCGCATAGTCATCACCATAGATGGGGCGCATCAGATCATCGTTTTCATACTGAATGGAACTTGTGTCGCTGGAAATCTTGGCGCAGAACTGTTTGAAGTTTTCAGGCAAATGTTCTGACCAAAGCACCGTTAAGTTAGGCTCAGGAGCCGCACCCAAATTTGAGAGCGTATGCAAAAATCGATAACTAGATTTGGTAACCAAAGTCCGACCATCGGCACTCATACCACCGATCGCTTCGGTTACCCATGTGGGATCGCCTGAGAATAAGTCGTTGTAGTCAGGAGTACGCAAGAAACGTACCATGCGTAACTTCATTACGAAATGGTCAATCAGTTCTTGCAATTCAATTTCTGTGGTTAGACCATTCCTTAAATCTCGCTCGAAATATATGTCTAAAAACGTTGAAACTCGACCGAGGGACATCGCAGCCCCATTTTGTTCTTTGACCGCACCTAGATAGCCAAAATACAGCCATTGCACAGCTTCTTTTGCGGTCAATGCAGGGCGACCAATATCAAAGCCATACTTAGCCGCCATTTCCTTTAGCTCAAACAAAGCGCGAATTTGTTCGGATAGTTCTTCACGCAGACGAATGGTTTCTTCGTCCATTACATCTAATTCGAGAGATTCTTTCTGAGTCTTTTTGTCATCAATCAGGCGATCGACCCCGTATAAAGCTACACGGCGATAGTCACCAATGATCCGTCCCCGTCCATAGGCATCAGGTAAACCAGTGATGATCCCTGATTTCCTTGCCTTTCGCATTTCACTGGTATAAGCGTCAAACACACCATCATTATGGGTTTTGCGATATTTAGTAAAAACTTCTTCCGTTTGGGGATCAAGTTGATAACCATAGGCTTCCAGTCCCGCCTTAACCACACGAATACCGCCATAGGGCATGATGGCGCGTTTTAGAGGTTTATCAGTTTGTAAACCCACAATTTGTTCTAGTTCACGATCAATATATCCAGCATCATGTGCCGCGATCGCCGTAGGAATCTTTGTATCAACATCCAATACCCCTTTTTCGCGCTCTAGCTTCATTAGTTCCAAGACTTCCTGCCAAAGCTGCTGTGTTCTTGCGGTTGGCGCAACTAGAAATTCGGCAGATCCTTCATAGGGAGTGTAATTCTTTTGGATAAAATCCCTAACGTTAATTTCTCTTGTCCAACTGCCTTCCGTAAAGCCCTGCCATTCTACATACATTGCTTTAATCTCCAAATTTTTTGCGAAAGATTAAAATCAATTTATCTTTCTATTCCATTATAGATTTACCTACAAGTTCCCAAGAGAATGCTGTTAATGTCATTACAAAAGTTAACTACGCGATCGACTCATCACATCGCTTGATGACAACAAAATCTTGGAGTTAATTAGGTCATGAAAATTGCTGTAAATTATTTCCATTTACACAGTTGTGTGGGAGAAGTCATGAGTGACTGCTGATATTGATAAAACCCCTCAGTATTCAGCTTTGCATCATTAAACAAAATCCATTCTGTCTTTCCACCTCGATCCATAGCAGTACGAATGATTTTGCCATCTTGGAGAGACAAGCGCCCTTCTTGATCCCAGTTAAATTCAGTGTTTGGAATACTCATCCATTGACTACCACCCCAAGACATTGCTAGAGCTTCGCCTGTAACCAGACTACCTCTCACTTCACCGCGAACACAGATCAAATCATCCGTATGGGGGTAGCCATAATATCCATCCACGCGATCGCCTGTTTTGACAAAATTAAAACAGACTCCCGCACCACTGCGCCAATCATTAGGTTTCGGTTGACTACAAAACTGATAGTTGCCATTTGATAGCGTGGCGATCGCATTTTGAGAATTAGCTTTGTCATTAGAGAGGAATAAACCCATAGAGACAGCTATCAAAATCACGCCACAGAACTTGAGGAGATTGTTCTTGCCAAACACAATTGCATCACCTCCTAATAGGAAGTTGCTTGTATCTATATTCTACTCCTTTAAATTCACAACAGAGGGCGACGCTTCGCGCCACCTTCACAATTTGGGATTACAGCGCCAAGCGCTGTAATCTGCGACAAATGGCTTAAACATTAATCGGAACTGTGCGATCGCAACTCGCGTCAAAATTGGCAGAACAGGAATTATACGGACAGCAGAGAAGCCAATGAAAACCAGAGCGATCGCCTTGAGCGTGATAACCGCCTTACTAGTTAGCATTCCCAGCTTTGGCAGGGTCGCCTCCTTATCCGCCGCACCCAAGGATTTTGAGCCTGAAGAAAAAATCACAATGGAAGTCTATCGGTCAGCAAATCCTGCGGTAGTAACCATCAAAGCCGCGAATAGCACTGGCTCAGGCAGCATCATTACCCCTGAAGGCTTAGTAATTACTAATGAGCATGTCATTCGTGACGCAAAAAATGGGCTGGTCAAAATTATTAATACTGAAGGAAAAACCTATAACGGACAGGTTCTTACGGTTGATCGCAAAAATGATTTGGCTTTAGTGCGGATTAACTCTAGCGATCGCTTTCCGACCTTAGCATTTGCCGATCGCGAAAATATTCTGGTTGGTCAAAGAGTATTTGCGATCGGTAGTCCCTTTGGATTGTCAGGTACGCTCACCACAGGCATTCTCAGCCGTGTCGCAACCAATGGCGATCTACAAACCGATGCTAGACTCAATCCTGGGAATTCTGGGGGACCCTTGCTCAACTCTCGTGGTGAAATGATTGGTGTAAATAAAGCGATTCTTAGCCCCGATGGACGCTCCAATACAGGAATTGGCTTTGCCATAAGCGCCCCCATCGCCAAAGAATTTCTCACCCGTAGCGCGGCGCTCATCAAGCCGAATCCTGTCGCCAGTCTTCCTAGTTCTCAGACGAAACCAGCACCTGCCCTATCTCCCCAGACCAAGGCTCCAGCGATCGCCTCAGCTCCACCATCTACGACATTGGCGGAACGACCTCAATTAGGAGTGATTCTCAATCCAGCGAGCCTCACTGTTTATGAAGTGCGCCCTAACTCTCTGGCTAGTCTTATGGGTTTAAAACGTGGCGATCGCTTGATTGGATTAAATGGCACACCGCTCAGCGATGCTAAACAAATTGTTGATTATCTAGCTCAGCGTCCATCGGTTGCACTTTTGACCGTAGCCAGAACTACAGGTATTACCAACTATCAAATCAAATTCTAAAACCGAAAAGAGAAAGGGCGGCGCTTCGCGCCGCCTTTTCTCTTTTCGGTTTTAGAGAAAAGCGTGTTTGAGAAGTTTTACTTTAGCCCCCCTAGCCCCCCAATTCTGGGGGGAACCAGATTAAAGTCCCCCAGAATTGGGGGATTTAGGGGGCTAAAACATTGGCTTTAGCTCAAAAATGTGTGTACATTGACTTCTCAAACACACTTTCAGCAGACAGCACAGGTTTTTAAATTTGAGAAGATACATCGATCTCTCGTAAGAATTTAGCGCTATCCTCTGGCATCGCTGGATTAATATACATGCCACTACCTAACTCAAATCCTGCGGCTTTAGTTACACGCGGCACGATCGCTAAATACCAATGGAAATAGTCAGATTGCCTCTCATCGGTAGGCATAGAGCGAATTGTATAATTGTACGCAGGATTATTTAAACCATAGTAAAGCTTAGCTAGAACTGTTTTTAGACTATAGGCAAGATCCACTAATTCGGCTTCGGAAATGTCACCAAAGCAGGAAACATGTTTCCGAGGAAATACCCATAGATGGAAAGGCGAAAGTGCCGCATAGGGAATGAAAGTGACAAAATGCTCTGTTTCTAAAACAATTCGCTCCTTTGCCTTTAGCTCGTCTCGGAGCGTATAGCAGAATAAACATTCGCCCATATCATCAAAATAACTAGTTGCTTCGACCATCCGATAGCGAATCTGGGAAGGCACAACGGGCGTGGCGGTAATTTGTGAATGGGGATGCTCTAAAGATGTCCCTGCACTCTCACCATGATTTTTAAAAATGATAATGCTCTCAATGCGCTTATCTTCACTAATAACGTTATAGCGCTGACGATAAGCACTGAGGATATTGATCACATCATCAATTTCCATTAAGGCGATCGTGGCATTGTGATCGGGATGTTCGATCAAGACTTCGTGATAGCCGACACCTGTAATCGAGCGATGAATACCTTCACTATGACGAATGCGATCGCCTATGGGAGAAAGCGCAGGATATTTATTAGGGATAATCCTTACTCGCCAACCGCGTTCATCTTCTACGCGAAAATATTCGGTTTCCGATGGGTTTTCATTGCCCTTACAAAAAGGACAGCTATGTCTATAAATCGGCAATTCTGGAGGAATATCATCATGCGATCGCACAAATTCATGGGGACGCTTCGATCTCTCTGTGGCAAAAATCACCCAGTCTTTAGTAATCACGTTTTGGCGAAGATGTGACATAGCAATTTACGAGGTTAGGGTTTTAGAATCGGCAGGGCAAATCACCACATAATCCTAGATCTATAGCTAAGTTAGAGTATTTGAAAGTCTTGCGAAGCAAGACTTTCAAATACTCTAACTTAGGCTTGAGTGCTAAGCGCCATCAGAGAAAACTACAGATTGATTGCGCCCCTGCTGTTTAGCACGATAAAGGGCAATATCGGCTTGCTTAATCAGTACTGATCGCTCTTGATGCAGACTTGGTAACATACTAGCCACGCCAAGACTAACCGTAACTATATCGTTGATATCCGAATTTTGGTGAGCCAACTCTAGATTGGTAATCGCAATGCGAATCTGCTCTGAAACTACAAACGCTCCTTTGAGATCAGTATTAGGTAAAATCACTCCAAACTCCTCACCTCCATAGCGTGCCACCAAATCGGCAGGACGAGATAAAACTTGTCTAGCTGTTTGGGCGATCGCCGTTAGACAATCATCACCCATTTGATGTCCATAGAGATCGTTATAGAGTTTGAAATAATCAATATCAAATAAGATCAAAGAGATTGGTTGTAAATCTCGGCTCAGTCTTTCCCATTCCATTTTTAGGCGATCATCAAAACAGCGACGGTTACCCACTTGGGTCAATCCATCAATATTCACCAACTTTTCTAATTCTAAATTTGCTTGTTTGAGAAGATCTTCACTGCGTTGTAATTCTGTAGTTCTCTCAATTACTTGTAATTCAAGATTCTCCATTGCTTGCTTGAGAGATAGCTGGGCTGCATTTTTTTCATCTATGACTGCCGAAAGGATTAACGATGTCAAAGCCAGCACTGCCATAAAAGATTGCAATAGTAATAAAGATGCATTGGGTTCATTGGGAATATAGAGTCCATGATTTTTTGCCGTAGCTAAAATTGCAATTAGGGAAACGATACTCACTAATAAACTTGCAAAAAAACTACCATACCGAAACACTATGAAAATCAGAATTGGCAGAAATAGATAAGCTAAGGGATAGCCGCTCTCAAAAGCAATCCAACTAACACCTAAAAATATACTCAGTCCCAGACCTATTTCCCAAGATTTAGTCCAGATCTCTTTGTAAGAAAGGTTTTGCCATAGCAATATAGTCGGGGTAAAGATTAAATGTGGCAGTGCACTACCGAGCCACCAAGTCATCCAGCTAATGCCATAACTCGTCCATGGGATGATTCCTGATATGCAGAGACTAGTAATCCCAAACGATGCCGATATAGTTGGTGCAAAAACTGCTGCCATAATATATAGGACAACTGTATTCACATGACTAAAGATTTGTTTGTGGGGTGAAAACCTTTTAATTAGATAGGTGGCAATCATGGGCTGTAGAACATTTCCACAAGCACAAGCAATCAGAATTAATACGAGATTAAAAAACGATAAGGAAGGGATTTTTAGTAAACCTGATGTCAGGGCATAGGTAGAGCCACCAATAATGCCTAAAATGACGCGATCGCCTAGTAAATAAACTAGGGCTAAAGTCATCCCTGAAGGAAACCAAACAGAAGCGACTGTACCAGGCAAAGTCGCAAAGTCATGACTAATCCTTACCCCATAAGCATAGGCAATTGCTACTAACAGATTCAGAATAATATATTGAGCGATTCCCCTCTGCAATAGCCAATTGCCTTTCATGCAATATCCTGTAAAACTATCAGGCTTTTCTTATTTTACAGCCTAAACCACCTCTTTTAGCATCCAAAATCCCGCAAAATGTTCTTCATCAGGATTTTTTTGGACTGCTAAGAAATGAAATCCCTGAGAATTTTGTTTAGCTTTCTCAAAGGTGGCTCCTTGGGCGATCGCTTCTTTATCCTTGGGTGCTAGCAAATTAGCCAAAACCCATTGGGCATCAGCACTTGCTTCTAATTGCATCTGGGTGCGATCGCCTAGTAAGTTGCGCTCAAATTTGATAAATACAGGATCAACACCTGACATCCAAGCTGCTAGAGCCGTCGCCCTTGACGAAATAATAATAATCCCTGAAATAATTGTGTCAGGATCAAGATGGCTAATATCAAGCAGTTCGCTAAAGTCCATCGACCATTCCTTTGCTTCGGCAAAATCCCCTGCCTTCAGCGACACCAAGATCCACCGTTCGCCCGTCAGTGCGTCGGGAACAGGCTTAGGATCTTGGGCTGCTAATACTTTCAATGGCAACGGATTAGGATCAACGGCTTGAAATCCATCACGGTTAGGATAAATGCTCGCCATTCTCTCCACTAACCAAGCTGACATCGTAAATACGCGACGAGTGGCTTGTCCAGTGATTCCTGCGAGCTTACAACCACGCATAATAATATTCGTCATGCTGGGACGGAAAAAGCGGATCTTAATCGGAGTTTGTCCTGTGCTGTTTACGCAGTCGGTGAGTTGCTTGGCTAACCATTCGGAGTTCACTTCTGTGGAGGGGCATTCGCGCACCCATTCAACCTGGCGATCTCGATCGCAGATCAGCAATTCCCAAACTTTTTTATTATTGCTATCCAGTAAGGGACGGGAATAAAAATCTAACTCCCAAATATTCGACATAACTTAATTTCTAACTTGACTTTGTATAACATGGCTTTTTTCATGTTATCGCGATCGCTACCTCTAGAGTTTTTTAGGTGTGGGATTTTGGCTAGGCGATCGCGAATATAGGCAGTTGTTTCCGCAAGTCCTGCAAAGTAGTGCAGCAAATTAGGATGAGTAGGGGTTATTCAGAATTTAGTGCAAGGCTAATCCATGTTAATATATCAAATGTGATATAAAGCAATATGGACAATCAAAGTAAACCTTTAGTGTGGCTGCATGGAGAAGTTAAGACTCCGCCTTTCAGTCAAGAAATACGGGTAGAAACAGGTGTTCTACTTAGGCAATTGCAGCAAGGATTGTCTCTCGGATTACCTCATTCTCGTCCTATGCCAAGTATTCGGAGAAGGCTGTCATGAGTTACGCATTAGAGATGCTGATAAAAACTGGAGAATCATTTATCGAATTGATGATGATGCAATTCTAATTGTGGAGGTTTTTAACAAATCAACGAGAGCGACTCCCAAGAATGTGATTGAAGTTTGCAAAAAACGCCTTAGTAAATACGATGCTGACTAGCAGGATTAATGCGATGGATTTAGATAAAAGAGCACGTTTGGAGTCTAAGGGCTGGAAGGTCGGTACAGTTTCAGATTTTTTAGAGTTAACACCTGAAGAATCTGTTTTGGTAGAAATTAAGTTGGCTCTTAGTCAAAGCTTGAAGGAGCGTCGGCAAAAGCTGATGACTCAAAGTGAACTTGCTTCTAAGATGAGTTCTAGTCAGCCTCGGATCGCTAAAGCTGAAAATGGTGATGCTTCTGTTTCTATTGAGTTATTGATTAGGGCAATGTTGGCGACTGGTGCGACTCCTCAAGATATTGGACAGGTTATTGCTGGCGTAGGTTAAGCGATGGTTGCGGCAAGTCGAGATATGTCGATAGATGCGTTGCTAAAATTTTATATTGGGAATGGGTTGCGCGAAGATAAGGCTAAGTTATTTAGCGATCGCAAATCTCTCCACGAAAAAGGCGATCGCTAAGAAATAAATCCCACACAATCACAATATTCATGATTTCATATTTTCATTGTAAGATCTAAATTATGAGAGATCTAACATTGAGGTAACAAAATGGAAAATCAATTAATTGTAAGAGATCCTGAAATTCTCTCTGGAATACCTATATTTAAGGGAACTAGAGTTCCTGTAAAGAACTTGGTTGATTATCTGGAAGCAGGAGACTCTCTGGAAGAATTTTTAGATGACTTCCCAACTGTGCAGAAAGAAAAAGTAGTGAAGTTTTTGAATTTATCAATCAAATATTATTTGGCACATGATTATGAAAGTGCTGCTTGATGAGTGCTTGCCCAAAAATTTTCCCTAAATCCGTGAACTTTCTTCATAGGCTTGAAAATCTACAGGGGCAATAATATCAATATTCTCGAATCGGGCAATCGCTAACAAATCTTTATCTCCCGTAACGATACATTGAGCTTTACCTGCCAAAGCTGTTGCCAAAATCCAATCATCATCAATATCTCGACATACTTGCTGCTCTAATGGAGATGGGATAACTATTTCCATCTTTGAGCAAAATATTGATAAAGCTTCATTTATATCTTCTGTCTTATACTTGAATTTCTTTTGGAGTTTTTCTGCGAGTTCATCCAGTATAAATTTGGAGGAAATAATTTCATGAACTTTGAGCGAGTTTTCTACAAGTGCATAACATTTACCTCTAGAGATCAGTGATGCTATTAAAACATTGGTATCAAGAACTATTCTCATGACACCATTTCAAAGATATCTTCATCAGTAAATCCACCTTGCAGGTCAGCTTGTTTAAGCATTTTTTCGCGTAATGTTTGCAATCTACGCACTAAAAGATATTCGCGAACTGCGCGTTCGATGAGTTCGAGAGATGAGATTGCTTCAATCTGCGATCGCGCTTCGAGTGAATCTCTGACATCGGCTGGTAAGTTTAGAGTGATAGCTTCTTGCATGGAAGTTAAAAGCATTGGTTGTCTTTATTTTAGCAAAGTGGGTAATGTCGTCTGGTCGCTTTTGCTGCCATTGTTGTTATCGCTCTTCACCGTGTTTAGTCTAAATAATATTCATGGCGATCGCTAATCTCTCCATAAAAATCGCGATCGCTTAAAGTAAAATCATTTATTTAAGGAGATCAGCAATTAATTTAGTACAAACCATTGGATTCTTCTTTGCATATTCATTAAAAAATCGAATAGTAGGAACTCCAAGATTAGCAATTTGACTCATTCTAAGATTATCTTTATCAATTTGTTCCTGATCATTAAAATGTTGATGCCCGTCTACTTCTACAACGCATAATTTTTTAGATTCATGATTGAAACATATGAAATCAGCCTTATAGTATTTGTCAATTTTAACTTGACGTAATACTTCTAGCTCCGAATTTAAAATTTTGTTATATAGCTCATCCTCTCCTGCTCCTATCAAGTGACTATTAATTTTAATTTCTCTGCCTTTACTAATTTGCCAGCCTTTAGCACGACAAACAATAGACATACTAAATTTTTTATAAAACAACTTATGGCGTATCCAAACACCTATCCACAAAGCCGCAACATAAACAATGAAATTACTGCCAACAAATATATCTATAGACACCAATAAAATTGATGGAAAAATGTGATTCCAAAATTTAACTGTTGGGATATGTCCAGCATTGGGGCGAGTAGCAGGGTAAATTCTATAGTTTTCTTTTTGTAAAATTGTTTGATTAGAATTTACTGTAGAAGATATTGAACTTACTCTATTATTTTTAGCAGGTATATTATTAGACTGATTTACTTTAGTTTGTACAACTGAAAATATTCTTCCATCTTGTAATATTTTTTGCCAATCAGTGACTTGTATAGGTATCGAATATCCATCAAACCTTGCAATCAGTCGTTGGTCATCCATATCAATAATCTGTCCAATACCTTGAGCGTAATCTGGAATAGATACAAAGCTACCTATTTTCAGCCATTTAGGAATAGTTTGTTTTATTGTTGGAGTAGCATTAATTGGATTTGGTGAGGACTTAGGCGAAGACTTATTATTTGTTAGATCAATTACGCTTGCAATTAATTTCCAGCAACGCTTCTCGCCTTTCCAGTCTGGAGCTGCCCAAGGCATATTTAAACTTACGACTACAAGACAGTTTTCATTGGGTAAATAACCTTCATCTAGCTTCTTAATAAAAACTGGATCTGTAATGGTCATATTTTCTGATGTTTGACCATTAGCAAGTTCAATTGAACCTTTCCATTTTCGGTTACTATTTCCACTAGAGAACACAGAAAATTTTTTAGGCTGAACTAGTTGTACAGTATGACGTTTCTCTGCTGGCAAAGCTTTTATCTCAGAAGGACTAACATATTTTAAAGAGTTATGAAGTATATAAGGAAAGTCTTTATAATAAGCAAGTAGATCGCTTGGACTTGCTTTTCCTAATAATTTCCATTTACCAGATGAGATTGAAATGTTTTCTGATTGAAATCCAAAGTCTTTGCCTGTATTAGCTAGAGGAATTTCTAATATGTCTAGTAACTCTGGTTCTCTTCCTTGTATAAGTCTAATTTCTCGTGAAACTCGACCATCTTCAGGGTACAAATCATCACATACGGGACGTACCCATTTACCAGTTTTAATGTCAATTCCAGATATACAGCGTTCTGTCTCTTTCCAAGAATTTTCCAGACAAATTATTTGTCTTGTTCCAAGATTATTAGAAGATATTGTTTTTGCTGTTTGTTGATTTGGAGTAGTAGAAATTGATACTCGATTCTGTGTTTTTAATTCTGACGCTTTAAAACTATAGAAGCCAGAAGTATTGCCAGTAATTGAGACCACCTGTCTAATACCTAATTCCTGCAAAATCTCTGTAGCAGAAGTTGGTCTTTCCTTTACCCTATAAGCAGTAAGTCGATCCAATAACTTCCCAAAATTATCGCTAACGGTTCTTCCATGCAAAAACTGTTGCCATTGATATTCATTTTCCAAAACGTCATAGAGCGTAAACGGTTCCACATTCGTGAGCAAATGCAAACAAGTCACGCCCAACCCAAACAAATCACTCTGAAACACCGACTTACCCAACATTTGCTCAGGAGCGCCATAACTCGGCTTTCCGATGCCCGTCCCCGTCTTTGCCAATAACGTCGCCGTTGCGTGCTTTGCCGCCCCAAAATCTACCAGCACCAACTTTTGATCACTGCGCCGCCGAATAATATTGTCTGGCGAAATATCGCGATGAATTACCGACTTGCCATGCACAAACTCCAAAATTTGCAGCACCTCCACCAACACATCCCGCACCTGCTGCTCACTAAAAGCACCAACTCGCGCTAGTTCCTGCTCCAAAGTCTCACCATCGATAAACTCTTGGATGAGGTACTGCTTCCCCTCATGAATTGTAAAAGATAGAAGTTCAGGAATTTGGGGATGCTTACCCAAATCATCGAGCCGCTTTGCCTCCTGCTCAAATAACCTGACTGCGACATCCAAAGTTCCTTGACTCGCATTAGGATTAATCGTTTCAAAAGCAAATTGCTTAATCACACAACGCGGCTGTGATGGCTTCGACTCATCCTGAGCCAAGAAAGTCTTACCAAATCCCCCCTGTCCAATTACCTTCAAAGCGCGATAACGCTCTTGAATTTGTAACTTAGCGCCGCATTGAGTACAAAATTTGGTTGTTATTGGGTTTAAGCGATCGCAAGCAAGACAAAGACAGTTAATCATGCTGAATGAAATTTTCTGGAAAGCTACCTTTGATAATTATGACATTTAGATAGGATGATAGTCCACATCGATTACCTCAAAGCGATCGCTCGTGTACAAATAAACTCAAACAAAAAAGAGGAGCAAACAATGTTTGCTCCTCTTTTTTGTCAAATAAGCTCAGTTATTAATTGGACTATTGGACAACCACTTTGCCTGCCATACCAGCACCACGGTGAGGAGAGCAGTAGTAAGCAAATTCACCAGCTTCATTGAAGGTGGACTCTAGCTCAGCCTTAGGCTTTTGAGCTAACTTCTTGTGAGAAAGTTCTTCATGACCATCAAACACAATGTTGTGAGGGAAAGCTTTGTTATTAACCCATTTAACAGTGTCGCCAACTTTGATTGTGACTACCTTAGGATCAAATACTAGCTGACCACCATCAGAACCCATCTTCACAGTGACGGTATCCGCCGACGCAGGAGAAGCAGTGATGAACAAGCTACCAACAACAAACAAAAGGCTAGCGATCGCTAGACCTAGCTTTTTCGCAAAGGAAGAAATATTCATAATTAACTACCGACTAAAATTCAACTTGACCTGCACTAATTCGACTCGACTCGAACTAAAGCAACTAAAACACGTAGAGAAAAAGCTAATAAAATTAGCTTTTTATTTAACTAGACCGTGACTCGACTAAAAGCACAGATTTCTAGTTTAATAATATACCTTGCCGCCGCCCCAGCCGATACCTTTGACCTTAGGTTCGTAGAGGATATAACCTGCAATTAGCTTGAGGTCATTGTCGGTAAGTCCACGCATGGTGGGGAAAAGATCGGTACTCTTGAGACTTGGGTGAACGTCATAGATTTCAGTTACGCCATCATAGGTAGTAGGCTTCTTCATGAAATCCACCAAACCGAGAACGTTGTTACGGACAGGATTAGCTCCAGCCAAGGATTCGGGAGAAAGGTTAACGTTAGGATTGGTAAAAGTTGCACCGCCAAGGTGACAAGTAGCACAGGCATTAGAGAATAATTTCTTGCCCTTAGAAATGTCTTTTTGAGTCAAGACAATATTGGTAGTTTCGTTAAGGGGAACAGTCCGCAGTTCGATGGGAATATCGGCGGCGCTGACACTGGAAGTAAAAAGCTGGAAGGCTAGCATTACGAATGCGATCGCCACCGCTAAATATTTAAAAGAATTTTTGTTCATAATTACGGACATAACTTAATTTATCTAAGTTTATCTAAAAGAATTTAACCTAATCTCAAAGATTTATTGCGATTTTGCGATCGCGATTACTCTTTAGATTTTTTAGGGATTTTTGGAAGAGATTTTAGAATTTTGGGCTTCGGATGCCATGATTACGGCTTTTGCGTCTTCCAAAGCGAGTTTGGTTTCGGCATCTTGGTATGCAATCCCAAGGCGATCGCATAATTTAAAAACAGACTCAACGGTGAGTTTGTAGTCTTCCGCGATCTCAGTGATCGAATAATCAGCAAAGCCCATAACAATACTCTTATCTAGTTAATTCTAGAGACGTTTGTGCTATTTTCTCATGCAAAGGGGAGACAAAACCTAAAAAGTAAAGGCGGTGCGATGCGCCGCCTTTACTTTTTAGGGCTTAACTAAAATGGCTTTAACTTATATAGCAAAGCAAGTTTTTCTTACAACCCAAAACCCAAGAAGCGAGTGGCGGCGCGAAGCGCCGCCACTCGCTTCTTGGGTTTTGCTAACTCTTGCAATTAACGAGCAAACGAACCACAAGAAAATTTTTGAAAGTGTTGCAAAGCAACACTTTCAAAAATTTTCTTGGTTTGGGTCTGAGCGCGAAGCGCTGTTAGATAATAAAGACAGTAGTAAACAGTGAACAACAATGACAGACGCTTCTAATAATTCACCTGTTGATTTACCTGTTGATGTTGTAGTTAAGGCAGCGATCGCTGTTACCCAAGCACCTGACGAAGTGCTGATCAATCGTGAAATTGCGATCGCAGGAACAGCAGATTTTTCGCAAGTTTCACAGATTCTGGTCACCTTACCCAACGAGGCTACCGTTGCGGTGCAACTTAATACCACAACAGGAACTTGGCAAGCAAAAATTGCGGCGGGTTTGCCCAATGCCTCAGCGACATACTTACGGGTAAGGGCTATAGGCGCAAACAATCAACTTTTGGCAGAGTTAATCGTCAATATTTTAGTCAAGCTGCCGACAATTTCACTGGTCACCAAGCAAGGGACTCTCTTCAAAACCTCACCTGCGGATTCTTCGACCTTACCACCCAATGCAAAGGTCGAAGTGATGGCTGGGCAAACCTTTGAAGTGTTGCGTTATGGTGCTGTTGATGGACATATTAAGGTTTTGCTCAAGCAGCCGATCGCCCCTGTCGGAGAATTTGGTTATTTCTATGGACTGCATGTGGATTTGATTGCGCCAATTACGCTCACAGTCAAGCAAAACACGATTTTCAAGATTTCTACAGCAGCTTCACAAGCTTTGCCCTTTACTCAAAAAGTCGAGGTAAAAGCAGGCACAGAGTTTTTGTTAAATGGGGATTACACGATCGCAGATAACCATATTCGAGTCAAACTAGCGCAACCGCTAGCCCCCGTTGGACAGGATGGGTTCTTTTTTCTGCCCCATGTCGAATTATCAAAACTAGGTGAATCCCTCGATTTTGCTGATCCTGAGGATGTTAGCAATATTCAGATCAAGGGCGCGATCGCCACGGTGATCACTGACACTTTTTTGAAAGCATCTTCACAGGATGCAAGTAGACTCTCCAACTCGCAAAAAATCATGGTCAAGGCGGGTACGACCTATCCGATTAGTGGCTATGCTGCGGTTAATGGTCATTTTCGCGTGAAGTTTACTTCAGATGTCGCGCCCATTGGCGATGTGGGCTTTTTCTATGCGCGACATGTCAGCATTACCAAAAATGGCAAAGCGATCGCCTTTGATCCAGATATGAAAACGCTGACCATTAGACAAAATACGGTACTCAAAAAACGCCCCATCGATTCGCGCCAGTTAACAGCTAGTGAGTTAGCACCTCTCACCGCAAGCGATGTTTTTGGGGTAGATAGCTATAGTCTCACCGACATCCATTTTCAAGTCACTTTAAATGAAGACGTACCACCCCTAGGAAAGTCTGGATTTGTATTTGCGGGGCATGTCAATCTCAGGCAAGGCAATAGGGCGATCGAGTTTACGCCCAAGCGCAAGGTTTTAGGTGTTCCCTATTTTTCGCAATTAGATAATCCCCGTGATCCTTTTGTAACTTGCAATGTTACTTCGATCGCGATGGTGTTAGCTTTTCATGGCAGGCGATCGCGCAATCCCCGCCAACAACTAGAGGATGAGTTATATCAATGGATCATCGATCGCTACGGTAGACAAGCGCGTACTGACAATTCAGTTATGCAAAAGCTGTATCAAGCCTATGGCTTTGGTGGGGGCTTTAGTACAACTCGCACATGGTCACAAATCAAACAAGAACTCATCGAAAATCGCCCCGTTGTGATCGGTGGCTACTTCACCCACGGCGGACATATCATTTGTATTATTGGCTTCGATGAATTTGGCTACATTGTCCACGATCCCTATGGCAACGCCCTCACAGGCTATCGCCAGACTGAGGGGAAAAGTTTGCGCTATCCCTATGTTTACATGCGCGACATGTGTGGTGTTGATGGCGATGTCTGGGCGCATTTCATTTTGCCCCGCTAATTAAAAGGAGTCGCTTTGCGACTCCTTTTAATTAGGCGATCGCCGATCCATCGATTACATCTTGCCAACGTCCGTTACCAACAGCCCGAATCGCTTCTTTAAGTTGAATATCACCCGTATAAATCGCTTTACCAACGATCGCCCCTGTCACACCCACAGACTCTAGGGATACCAAATTTAGTAAATCCGTAATCGAGCTAACCCCACCTGACGCAATCACAGGCACATCAACATTTTCGGCAAGTTGACGCAGTGCTTCGATATTGGGTCCTTGCATCGTGCCATCGCGATGAATATCCGTGTAAATAATTCCTGCGATACCCACAGAAGTCATCCGTTTGGCAAGATCCACTGCCATTATCTCTGAGGTTTCCAGCCAGCCTCTGGTCGCCACCTTGCCATCACGGGCATCAATGCCAATCATGATTTGCTCAGGAAATTCTGCACAAATCTCGGCAATCAATTGCGAACTCTCCACCGCTGCCGTTCCTAAGATCACTCGACTCACGCCAGAGTTCAGCACTGAAACGATACTTGCGCGATCGCGTAAGCCACCACCCATCTGCACACGCATTGGAATTGAACGGGCGATCGCCTCGATTACCTTCAAGTTTTTGGGCTTGCCTTCCTTTGCACCATCCAAATCAACTACATGCAAATACTTAGCGCCTTGACTGTACCAGCGTTGGGCAACCTCTACAGGGTCTTCACCAAATACTTCTGATTGTTGATAATCCCCCTGATAGAGCCTAACGCAGCGTCCATCTAAAATATCAATTGCGGGAATTACATCCATAATTTTTACCTACGATCCCAGAAGCTTATTTTAGCTAGATTTAGCGATCGCGGTATAGTACAAATCTAGGAAAAACAAATTTATGGCTTTACCGTAAGATCAGGAACCAGTTTTTGATGGCGCAGCGGAGCCGCGCAGTCAAAAACTGGTTTCGTCTATGGCGAGAAACCGATAAATTGGTTTTTGTTCAGTTTTTATCTAAATATTTGCCAAACTCAAAATCTGTCCCCTATGAAATCGCCTAAGCAGTCAGTATCGCAACAGTTAATGTCTATTGGTATCGTGATTAGCGTTGTTTTTTTGCTGATGGCGATTCTTGCGCCGTTCCTGCAAGCCATAGGGGTGTTAACTAATCCCAGTGAATTTCTCAGCAATCCGATCCATCAGCCACCATCACCACAACATTGGTTTGGCACAGATTTACAGGGGCATGATGTATTTACAAGGACGATAGCTGGTGCTGGTGTGGCATGGCAAGTAACGATCGCCTCAACGGTAATTAGCTTAGCGATCGGCGTGCCCTTGGGGATGCTAAGCGGCTACAAAGGAGGCTGGCTGGATCGCGGGTTAGTCTTTCTCATGGATGCGCTGTACACCTTGCCCAGTTTATTGCTGTCGCTGACGATCGCCTTTGTAGTCGGTGCGGGTGTCTGGAATGCCGCGATCGCTCTCAGTGTTGCCTATATCCCTCAGTATTTTCGAGTAATCCGCAATCAAACCGTAAGTACGAAAACCGAGGTGTATATCGAAGCTGCTCAAGCGATCGGTGCGGACACGAAAACGATCTTGATCAAATATCTCGCGCCTAATGTGATCCAAAGCTTACCCGTAATTTTCACTCTCAATGCTGCTGATGCAATTCTGACTCTGGCAGGTTTAGGATTTTTAGGTTTAGGCATTCCCGAAGATGTCCCTGAATGGGGTCACGATCTCAAGCAAGCTCTCGATGCGCTCTCGACTGGCGAAAATATCTGGTGGACAACGGTTTTCCCTGGTTTGGCGATTACTTTTATGGCGATCGGTTTATCGCTAGTAGGTGAAGGCTTGACTCAGAAATTTAGTAGCAAGAAGGATCAATGAGCTTATATAGCTATGTATTTCGACTTCCTTATTCCTAAACGCCCCGTATCTTTGCAAACAAGAAAAACCGCAAATTTACAAGCATGGAAACAATATGTTCGCACCGAAGCTGCAAAAACTTGGACAGGTCAAATTTTTGCGAATCAAGATGTTTACCTAAAATTGATTTATCTTTATGATAGCGATCCTGTTGATACTGACAACATCATTAAACCAATCCAAGACGCATTGATTGGGCTGATTTACGCAGATGATTTACTGATTACAGATGTAGAAGCCCACCGTCGTTCACTATATGGAGTGTTTGACCTAACCCTATGCCCAACTCCTCTTGTTCAAGGCATAATATCAGGCATAGAATGTGTATATGTTAGAGTTTCTGAATCTAAACCATTGGAGGACTACTTATGACTGTTGATTCTCAATTAGTGGAAAAGGGTTTAGGCACTAAATTTTCAGAAAAAGATAGATTGCAAGGAATTGCAGAAAAGTATAGATTGCAAGGATTTGAAGTTGTAATCGAGCCGTCTAAAACCTTGATTCCTTTTAACTTAGGAAATTATCGTCCAGATCTTATTGCAAGAAAGGGATCGGATGAAGGTTATATAATTGAATTTAAAAACTCAATTGCTAAAATCTCAGTCGATCGCTATCGAGAAATTGCCGAAATAGTTGCTCAGCATCACGGTTGGAGATTTTTATTGATCACTGGAGAAGATGTCTCTTCGGAAGATCCCCAAAATGATAGTGAATTGATGACTTGGGAACAGATGTTGCAACGCCAAGAACAGGCTCAAAAGTTTTTAGCGATCGGAGAAATGGAAGTTGCCTTTTTGTATTTATGGGGAGTTTTGGAAGCTGCCATGCGTCGTCAAGCTAGGCAAGTTGCAATTCCGATAGAACGCTTTCCTGCTAACTCTTTGATTAATCATTTGTATTCTCAAGGCGAGCTTTCGATGGAACATTTTGATCAAGTAAGAGTAATTCAAACTGTACGTGATCGCTTCATACATGGCTATCTAATGCCTAATCTTGATGAACCTACAAAACAATTGCAAGTGCTTGTTAATGAATTAATTGCAATGTGGAAGATCTAAATCTATGCTGACAGATTTAGATCTTCCACATTGCAATTAGTGAAACGTCAGTCGGCAAAGGCTTAACTCATAGATTTAGTGGCAATAAAACTGAATCGCAACACTAAATGAAGAATACTAAAAACAATATGGCACAGAGTAAAATCGATGAATCTTTTCAGGAGATAAGATCACTAATTGATTTTTTGAAATCGAGAACTGAAGCTCCTACGGAAAAAATACTTTCACTATATTTTGAACGTCACGAACTAGGCAGCTTGCACTTAGATTATGAAGAGGCTTCACGTTATCATAAGTGCCTAAGGAATCTAATAAAAAATTCAGTTAAAGACAATGACTTAAGCCTAAAGAAGGTAGAAAATGCTTTTCAAGAGACTTTATTAAAAGCACTATGCGTGAATACTAGTTCTATTTCTGAAGATTTAAGAATTAGTGAAATCCTACAAAATTTGAAGCAAAAAATTACTGCTAAACGAATTACATACCGTTGCTATATTCCAATATGCGGAATAAGTGAGAGAGGTCTACCTTTATCAATAGGACAAATTGAATTTATTGTTTTTGACGATCTTCTTGTCAATCATTTCCAAGAAATAGTGGCAAAACATCCAATTCAAAAAGAAGATAAATGGAAAACGCTTAAAAATAATATTGATACGAGTTTCTATGAAAAAGTATTTAGTGTAGTCACTGTAGAAGCAAAAGATTATGAATCAGCACAAGTAATCGCAATCAAAAAAACACGAAAAATTCTAGACATACTTAATTTTTTTAGCGCATTAGTTCCATACAATCCTGATGCTTGGGCATACTTGTCGGGAGACTCAGGATCACATTTGTTTGAAACAATTATACTAAATGAAGATGATGGAGTCAGTTTAAATATTGGTAGAAAGCGGCTCGGTTCGTTACAGAAACTTGAAATCCTAAGAATTATAGAATCAGATGAAAAAGACAATATTGGCTTTAGTCATATTAACAATCTTCTAAAGAAAAACAATCTAAATAAATTTGAACAAGCTTTGATTACCGCTATACAGTGGATAGGAAGAGCCGTTATCGCTAATAGACGAGAGGATGCATTTCTCTTTTACGCTATTGCACTTGAAAGTATTGTATTAGTAGACAACGAAAAAGCTGAGTTGAGTTATCGTTTGCGGATACGAATTGCTCATCTGATTACAAGTAACCCAAAGAATCGAAAAGAAGTAGTGAATGCTGTAAGAGAACTTTACAATCTACGCTCAAAGCTCGTTCATGATGGAAAGTATGAGATAACTGACCTAGAGCTAAATTCTATGAAATTTATATCCATACGTTGTATTCAACGTTTATGTATTGACCCTAGATTCCAAAACATTACTTCTCCAGAAGATTTTTCTGACTGGTTAGAAGATCAGATTCTTGCTAATGTCATTGAGAAATCCGATATTACAGTGTGATCACCGATCTTGTGGTGCGATCGCTGATTTTCTTTGAAAGATTAATGGCTATATAATTTATATATGGATGTATAGAGAAGGAAACAAATATTGTGAGCCAAGCAGAAATTACAGAATCTTTGCTAACTAGCAAAGGCTTTTATAGCCTATTTCAAACCTTACCATTAGAAATCCGACAAGGCTTTCTACAGCTTTTATTTCAAAATAATTCCGCCGAATTAGAGGACTCTATCCTATATTTAGCTTGTGAAAACTCCCGCAATGAAGGCTTTTTATCTGAGTTAGAGTCACAATCTCTCTTGGAGAGTTTGCCTCAATGAAATATCAAATCGCTAAACGCTTCAAAAAAGATTTAGACAAAATCAATGATCGCAAAATTCTTGCAAAAGTTAGAAAATGTATTGAATCAATTGCAACTTCTCAAACACTGTCCGAAATTCCCGATCTTGAGCCACTAAAAGGATTTTCGGGATACTATCGCATTAGGTTCGATTATAGCTATCGTATTGGAATTTTCTGGGATGGAGAAGTTATTGAAATCCTCAAAATAGAGAGTCGCGAAGGATTCTACAAAAATTTTCCTTAGATCGCTTAGAGTACTTTAATGCAATGTTCTAATACTAAATGTTTGAGTGCGTTACGCTACGCAAACACACCCTACTTAATTTCAAATTATCGCTCACAGATATTTTTGAATCATCTCTGTTAGAAGACTTAATCTCACAGGTTTGCTGAGATACTCATCAGCACCAGCTTTTAAGCAACGCTCATGATCATCTTTCATTGCTAAGGCAGTCAAAGCAATAATGGGAATATCCCCAATCCCCAAGTCTTGACGAATCCGCTTGGTCGCTTCGATACCATCCATAATTGGCATTTGAATATCCATTAAGATGACATTAGGGCGGAGTGATTGAACCAAAGCGATCGCCTCTTGACCATTTTCGGCGAAAGCTAGACGGTAGCCTTTTGCCTCAAGATATGTTGAGATGGTCATCACATTTGCTGCATCATCCTCAACCAGTAGAATTAAGGGAGCAGAGAGTTGATCTGTTTGATCTGATTGGGAATGCAGTTCCTCCACTGAAGAAGGGATTTCGGTCAGCCAAGGTAGATTGATGATAAAAGAACTACCAGCACCAACTTCACTATTAACCTGCACAAAGCCTTTGTGAAGTTCTACAATTTTTTTAACCAGAGCCAAGCCTAAACCCGTCCCTTCGTACCTGCGATTGAGCGCACTGTCTATTTGGGTAAAGGGTTGGAAGATTTTATCGAGATTTTCAGGTAAAATGCCGATGCCAGTATCTTTGATGGTAATGCGAAGGAAGCCTTGAGGACAATTCATTGTTGGATCGGGTAAGGATTGCCCATCGATACAGAGAGAAACCTGTCCACCATCTGGCGTAAATTTGACAGCATTGCTCAACAGATTGATAAGGACTTGCTTGATCCGATTGGTATCCATCAGCAGAGATGGCAGTTGATTGGGAAGACTAGTTTGAAACTGAATCCGTTTTTTCTGCGCCTGTGGTTGAAGCATTTGCAAACTGGCATAACAAAGCTGGACAATATTTGTAGGTGCTAGGGTAAGTTCGAGTTTGTCTGCTGTAATTTTGGAAAGATCAAGGATATCGTTGATCAGAGTGAGTAGGTGAGTACCACTCTGATTAATCGTGTTCAGAGCTTTAAGCTGCTTAGGATTAATATCTCCAAAAATTTCTTCTTGTAAACCCTCTGTCATTCCCAAAATGGCATTGAGGGGCGTACGGAGTTCATGGCTCATGGTAGCGAGAAACTCATCCTTCAGGCGGGTGGCGCGAATCAGTTCTGCATTGGTGCGTTCAAGGTATTCTTCATGGTTTTTGCGATCGCTAATATCTTGGGCTTGGGAAAAGGCAAATCCTTGCCCTTCGGATTCTAGATAATTACTCGTAATTTCCACAGGGAAAATTTTGCCGTCTTTGTGTTGGTGATAGGTTTCAAATCTCACATATTTTTTTTGAGTTAGATCTTGCCAGTAACGCGACCATTCTTGGGGTTGGAGGTACGCATCAATATCCCAAATATAACGCCCCTGTAATTCATCTTGACCATAACCAAGGCTAGAGCAAGCAGCTTCGTTAGTATCCCAAAATGAACCATCCTCGCGAATCCAGAAAATTCCCATGGCGGTTTTATTGACAGCAAATTGCGTCAGCTTTAGAGATTTTTCGGCTTTTTTCAATTCGCTGATATCGCGCATGATGGTCGAGAAATGTTTGACTTCTCCCGCTGCATTCTTATGGGCGATAATCACTTGAGAAACTGGAATTTCTTGCCCCTTATCGTCTAGGAGAGCCAGTTCTCCTGTCCAACTTCCTTGCGCGATCGCAGTTGGCAAAGCTTGATTTAAGATGATTTCATTAGCCCAGTTAGGATGACATTCTGAAATATCTTTGTGAACGGTTAAGTCGTGACGCAATGTTCGGAGTGGCTTATTGTGCCAGATAATTTCTCCCTTAGCATTGGCTACGCCTATATAATCGGGCGTTGTTTCGAGAACATCTATGAGTCTTTGTTGTTCAGCTTCAAGTTGTTTTAGTTCCACTAAAGACTGTTCTAACTGCTCGGCATAACCCTGAGATTGCTGATAGAGTCGAGCATTTTCCAACGAGATCGCGGCTTGAGTACAAAGGAAGTTAAGAATGAGAATGCGATCTTTGGTAAAAACCCCTTGAGTTGATCGATTGCTGACGTACATAATACCCACCACCTGCCCTTGGTGCAGTAATGGTAGACAGAGGATACTTTGGGGTCGCTGCTGTTCGAGATATGGATCGATAATCGGCAGATCAGTATTCAGGTTATCAATCACCAAGACTTCTTGGGTATTTTTGACATACTGAATCAACTTAACAGGTAAATTGTGATCCTTTTCAAGGAGAGTGTTGCCTAGAGCAATACTATTTGGTGTAGCGATCGCTCGTACTTGCCATTCTTTAGAGAGATTAGGAAGTACTAACGCACAGCGATCGCCCCCTGAATTTTGCAAAATAATCTGAGTCAGTTGATGTAGTAGCTCATCTAAGTGAATCGTACTAGAGAGAGCTTGGGACGCTTTGAGAATACTGGCAAAATCAATGCTTTGGTTAAGAATACTATAGTTTTTGCCCGTGCTAGAATGCTCCGATATTGTGGGCGCAGCAACAGCCATCAGCATATTTAATACTTCCCCTGAAACCGCTGATGGTTGCAAAATGGAGCCTAGAAGTTCGGGATAGCGCTGCTCTAAATCATCAGTTTTAGCTTTTGCACCCCAGCGATAATAGCAGTAATAAGCTTCTTGCATATAGCTTGCGGCGATCTTTTCTTTGCCTGAGTCGAGATAGAATTTAGCAGCAAGTTCATTCGCGATCGCTTCTTCTTGAATATAGCCGTTGTTCCTTGCACCAGCGATCGCCAAGTCATAAAGTTCCATCGCTTGATAACGCTTACTTAAAATGCGATGTCGTTCCGCCTCCACCAAATCGTACTTATGTTGAAAGGTTACAGGCGCAGCATCAACTCTCACCTTGAGCCAAGCTTGGTTGCGATCAACAAGATCCAGCACAGTCGTGAGATCTGATTGAGCATGGCTCGGATATTGAGCAAGTTCAGCCAAAGACTGCACAAAATTATGCATGGGAATTGTAAATACCCCTGGAATTGCAAAGGTATGTTGACCGCATTGGGCGGCAAACCCTGCGCTTTGTTCGTAACGTCCAAATAGATAGTTTATGAAGCTTTTGGCAAGATAAAAGCAAACCAAAGTATTGTGGACATTGCCCGCTTCTAATTCTGGCTGACTCTCTTCCTCGTTGAAATAGGCTCCCCTTAAATAGAACACTTGATCGGTGAAGGGTTGGCGCAGATTATAGACCATTTGTCGCCAGACACAAGCAAATTCCCGTGAGAAGGACTGCTTTAGATAACGATCAATAAAAGCGATCGCTCGCTCCTGTTCTTGAGCAACTGTATCCAGCTTTTCCCCAGCCCAAATCGGGTAATGACAGTAATGCATGGCAGCATAGCTGGCATATTCGAGATCTCCTGTATCTAAACCGCTATACATCAATTCCCGCAAGGGATTTAGAGTATTGCGGAGAGGTTCGCGATAGGCAAGAATATGGGCATTGTAGAGTACTCCTAACTTAGTTCTAAGGGTTGGAGTATTCAGTTTTTCTTTCAGATATAAACTCAGTTCCCCCGCTCGATATCCCAAAAGAATTTTGCCCTGTGCGCCTGTTACCAACCACCCATAGGCGGCATAGGCATAGGGAGAGAGCTTGGAATTACCATAGGCTAACGATAGCTTCAACATCGTTACCACAACTTGAGGAAAGAGGTTTGTTGCAATAAAGACGGGAGGAATAATCGTCATCAACACACTCATTGATCGGAGAATCAGAGGATCGCTCATGGTAGCGATCGCTTCTAGTTCTTCTTGTTTAGGTAAAACGATCTCCTCTTCGGCGGTTTTGGCATCTAAAATCTCAACTCCCAAACTCTCCAAAATGCCACATCCCAATTCAACCGCCTCCAACATTCGCCCACGAGCAATTTCAATTAATACTTGAACTTCAAGGATTTTAGCCCGTTCAAGGGGGGAACTCACATTCGCTAAGGTTTGCTCTCCGATCGTCCATGACTGTTCATAATCACCATTGAGATAGGCGACCTCCATCCTTGCAATGGCAAGATCTAATCGGCGATCGCTGTCATCACCCCAAGGAACATCAGGAAGCAAACTCCAAGCAATTTCAAAATATTTAATTGCCGCTCCATAGGCGACAGACTTACGCGACTTTTCTCCAGCTTGCATATTCAAAACTAAGACTGTTTGCCGTTCTGTCTCAGTTTCGATTAAATGCCGCCCATGATTAAACTGACTTGTCAACACAAAAAGTTGGAGATCTCGATCTTCTTCAGTAGTTTGCTGAAGTAGTAATCGCCCAATTTTCAAGTGAAACTTTGACTTATCATGCTCAGCAATCAGATTATATGCAGCTTGTTGAACGCGATCGTGCAGAAATCGATAATGGAGGATTTCGGTCGGTTCCAGTTGTTGTGCTTCTGACTCTCCCAATCCTCCCAAATAGAACTTATAAAGAATGCTTTGCGGGAGAATCAATCCATCCTGCAAGGCTTGCCATAGTGATGTCGCTACTTCCGTTTGAGATTGCTCCGCAACAATTGCCAACGTAGTTAGATCAAATTGCGCTCCAATACAGGCCGCCAGCTTTAACATCTCTTTGGTCGATTCTGGCAATTTTTGTAACTGCAAAGCCATAAACTCGACCACATCATCGGTCAAAGCCGATTCTCGGACTTTTGCCATATCGCATTGCCAGTGATCAGCATCGTGGTCAAATGTAATCAGTTGCTCTTGATACAAGGTCTTTAGGAACTGGGTAGCGAAGAAGGGATTACCTTGAGTCTTTTGCATCACCAGATCCGAGAGGGGATGTGCTAAAGATTCTGCCACATGCAGCGTATCGGCAATCAGGTGGTTGAGACTAGCAAAGCTGAGGGGTTGGAGCGTAATCGTATGGATGGGAACCTCGACTTTTTGCATCTCATCAAGGCTTAACATCAGAGGATGAGCAGGAGAAACTTCATTATCACGATAGGCTCCCAGCAATAGCAAATAGCCTGTCTGCACATCAGCCATTAGCAAATGAATTAAGTTTAATGATGCCGAATCCGCCCATTGCAAGTCATCGACAAAGATTACCAATGGATGCTCGGCGGTGGTAAATACTTGAATAAACCGTTGGAACAGGATGTTAAACCGATTTTGAGCAGCAGTTCCCGATAGTTCTGGTGCGGAAGACTGAGCACCAATGATGCGTTCTAAAGCGGGAATCAGTTCAACAATAACTTGAGCATTTTCTCCTAAGGCTTCTAAAATCTGTGTCTTCCAAGTTTGTAGTTGTGTATCACTTTCACTGAGTAGTTGCCCAACTAAGTCGCGAAAGGCTTGCACAAAAGCTGAAAAGGGAATACTGCGATTAAACTGATCGAACTTGCCTTTGATAAAGTAGCCCCGTTGTCGTGCGATCGGTTTATGTACCTCATTGACTACGGCAGTTTTACCCACCCCTGAATAACCCGCCACCAGCATCAGTTCCGATGTCCCCTGAGATACTCGATCAAAGGCTGTTAGCAAGGTGTGAACTTCAGTCTCTCGTCCGTAAAGTTTTTCTGGAATCAGGAAGCGATCGCTTAAATCTCTCTGACCTAATCCAAATTCAACAACTGTGCCTGTTTCCTGCCATTGAACTAAGCATAGTTCCAAATCATGCTTGAGAATAATTGCACTTTGATAACGATCTTCAGCATTCTTAGCCATCAATTTTGCCACGATCGCCGCAACCATCATAGGAACGCTAGGATTGACCTCATTCACAGACACAGGGATTTGAGCTATATGGCTATGGAGTAATTCCAGTGGATCTTCACTAGTAAATGGAAGTCTTCCAGTTAGCAATTGATATAGTGTCACCCCCAGAGCATAAAAATCAGCCCGATAGTCAAGCCCCCTGTTCATCCGCCCCGTTTGTTCTGGAGCCAGATAAGCCAGAGTTCCTTCTAGGTGTTTCGGACTTTGGAGTACTTGGGTCTCTTTTGGCAGTAGTGAAGCAAGGCTAAAGTCGATCAGCCTGACCTGTTTGGATTCTGGATGAATCAGAATATTGGCAGGTTTGATATCTTTGTGAATCACCCGATGTTGATAAAGTTCGTGGCAAATATCAGCAAGTTGAATGGCAATATCAAGGATTTCCCTGATGGTAAGAGAATGATTTTGATAGTATTGACTTAAAGAAATCCCCCCAAAGTCCTCCATAACTAATGCATAGCTATTGCCACAATATAGGAGTTGCAGATGCCGAATAAAGCCTTCAATAGGTAAGTCCTTCGCGACCATGTATTGATTGCGAAACTGCACTAACTCGCGAAATGAGGGATATTCCTGAGCTAAGATTTTGATGACTACAGGTTGCTGTGTAACACTCTCTACAGCACGATAGACTATGGTTCGGGAACCCTGATAAACAAGCTCAACAAAGGTATATTTAGAGAGTTGTTGTTTTGCTTGAGCTAGTTGATTGGCAAAGCGACTCATAGGGTCAACAGGCAATTAGACTTAGCAATTCATTATATAGCAGTCACCTGTATCAGGACAAATCAAAAAAAATAGTAGGAGGCGGCGCGAAGCGCCGCCTCCTACTATTTGGTTTTATGTCCTAATACCAATTCACGAAAGTGTGACAACACTTTTGTGAATTAAGAACCAAACCCAGTAAGGGTTTTAAAAGCACAAAATGACTACATCATTTTGTGCTTTGATATAATGAACAAGAAACACTAGAAATTTTAAGTATAGTTATAGCCACCTGTATGAGGACAAATCAAAACCCAAATAGTGTGAGGCGGCGCTTCGCGCCGCCTCACACTATTTGGGTTTTATGTCCTAACAAGAATAGCGACAGCTATAATACAATTTATGCAAGAAATTTGGTTAAGAATAGAAGCTTGTTTAAGAACTAATGCTCCAGAACACCTTGATATATTAGCGTCAGGAGCTTCTGATGTTCAAATCAGTGAATTAGAAGCACTCCTTTCTATCCAACTTCCTGAAGATATCAAATCCTCCTATCGCATTCATAATGGACAAACATCCTATGATTATGGATTGATTAATGGATGTGAATTCTTATCGCTAGAGCGGATTAAGGATGAATGGCAAATCTGGAAAGGACTTCTGGATAGTGGAACATTTCAAGATGAAGACGGACAAGATCAGGGGTGTGAACCTGATTTCGGGATTTGTAATGTTTGGTGGAGTTCAAAATGGATACCTCTAACTTATGATGGTTGTGGCAATCATGATTGCCTAGATTTAGCGCCTGCGGAAGGAGGAAACATCGGACAGATCATCTCAATGTGGCATGATGCTCCTGAGAGAAAGATACTTGCACCTAGTTTTCGAGATTGGTTACAGAACTATGCCGAGGAATTGGAGCATAGCTCACTCAAGTCCAATTTGTGATGCTCCTGATAATGCTTCAGGCTTCCTAATTTCGCCTACCACATTAATTCTAGGGAGACGATGCTTAAACCCGCAGAGAACTTCCCAAGAAATTGTGCCTAATAAATTAGCCCAATCATCAGCAGTATTCTCTGAAGCTCCGCCTAGAAATGTCACTACATCACCAACGTGAACATTTGAGACATGCGTAACATCGATCGCACATTGATCCATCGTAATTGTGCCGATCTGAGAAACTTTTTGACCATTCACGGATACACGAATACGATTGGATAGACCGCGTGGAATGCCATCAGCATAGCCGATCGCTACAGTTGCAATCGTCATATCCTGTGACGCTATAAACGATCGCCCATAGCTCACACTTGTACCTGCTTTAATTTCTTTGACTTGGGTAATGCGTGCTTTGACCGTGAGCGCAGGGCGTAGATCGATAATATTTTTGAGATGGGGCGCAGGATAAAGCCCATAAATACCTAGCCCAGTTCGCACAATATCGAAATGAATTTGGCGATCGCATAACATCGCGGCTGTATTACAAATGTGAATACGTGGTGGATAGAGCCCTTCAGCTTTAAGTGCGGCAATTATTTGCTCAAACCTCTGAGTTTGCAATTCCATGAAGGTGCGATCGCGCTCATCGGCAGTAGCAAAGTGCGAATACACACTCATAATTTCTAAATTCGGTAAATGCTGCACCAGTTGCACAAAGGCGATCGCCTCTTGCCAATTTACGCCCAGTCGCGACATGCCTGTATCAATTTTAAGATGGACAGGAACCTGCTCGCCAATTTGCGAAAGGACATCATGATAAATCAACGCTTGCTTAGGATTACAAATTGTTGGTTGTAAGCGATATTCTGCGATCGCCTTGATTTCATCAACCCCATTCGTTGCCCCTAAAACCACAATGGGAACCGTGATTCCTGCACAGCGTAACTGAATTCCTTCGGGAATTGTGGCAACCCCTAGCCATGTCGCTCCCGCCTCGATCGCGGTTTGACTGACATCGATCGCCCCATGCCCGTAGGCATCAGCTTTGACGATCGCCATTAACTCAGTAGGCGCAGTTAGCAGAGACTTTAATTGATGCACATTATGCTTAATTGCTGAGAGATCGACTTCCACCCATGCTCGATGGTTTTGCTTGAGCATTACAGCGCACTCCTCATAGGGTAATTTGGTTTACAAAGCTTATACTCCTTTGCCAGTCTAAAAATTGACATTAGAACCCAAGAATTAGTGGTGCAGCGCTTCGTGCTGCACCACTAATTCTTGGGTTGGAAGGGCTTAACATTGCAAATCTCATATTTGTTTTTAGCTTACAAAACTTTATATTAATTTGATTCGGCAAAAATACGCTTGTCTTGTCAGAGAGATCTGGCGCAAACTCAAAATAGCTTTAAAAAGCTGCCTTAATTCTCAGGATCGAAACTAAATCTAGTTTTGCCGCGTCTTGCTCAAGACCAGCATCGCCAAAACTAGACTTACAATGAGAATTGCGATCAGTATTTTTACTTAGTATAATTATCGATACTTATGCGACTCATGCAACTCCTACCAAGTGTTATGCCTCAAAATTGGCAAGAAAATAATTTTAGGCATAATCTTAAACATAGCTTTAGGCAAATGTGGCGATCGCGCAAACGTTTTTTGTCATTTCTTTTTGTCGTAACTTTTGCAATCACAATATTTTTACATAGTCTTATTCCTGCGTTTTTGGTGAATGATCAGGCGATCGCCCAAATTAAATCACAAATTCCGCAGTTGAACCAACCCATCATTCCACCAAGTCCACCCATCAATCAGCCAGTAGACAAGCGCCAAGAGATTCGGGGCGTATGGCTAACCAGTAACGACTTCTCAGTAATTCGAGATCGTCAACAGCTTAGTAAAGCTCTCAAGCAACTCAAGCAACTCAATTTCAACACCATCTATCCTGTTGTCTGGAATTCAGGCTATGTGATGTATCCCAGTACGGTCGCCCAAGAGGCAGGAATTCAGCCCTTTGTCTATCGCGGGTTGGAAGGACAGGATATTGTTGAAGACATCATCGCTCAGGGGCATCAAAATAATTTGTTGGTGATGCCTTGGTATGAGTTTGGATTCATGGCTCCCCAAATGTCTGAGCTGGCGATCGCCCATCCAGATTGGCTCACCCAACAACGTAATGGCGATAAAACTTCAATCACAGCCGCAGGTGAAGTTGCATGGCTCAATCCTTTTCATCCTGAAGTGCAGCAGTTTTTGACTGACCTTATATTGGAAGCTGTCTCTAAGTATGATTTAGATGGTATCCAGTTTGACGATCACACCAGTCTTCCCAAAACCTTTGGCTACGATCGCTACACTCTCAATCTTTATCGTCAAGAAACTAAAAAAGAAGCTCCCGCCGATGTGAACAATCCTGAATGGGTACGTTGGCGAGCTAACAAGATTACGGCTTTTATGGCAAGACTAAGTAAAGCCGTGAAGCAAAGAAAGCCCAATGTAATTTTCTCAGTATCTCCCAATTATCATGACTTCGCCTATAGGCAACAGTTACAAGACTGGCTAAGCTGGGTGCGTCAAGGCTTTGTTGATGAATTATTGGTGCAGGTATACCGCGATGACCTAGATGATTTTCTGTCTCAAATTAGTCGTCCTGAAATTGTGGAAGTACAAGGTAAAATTTCCACTGCGATCGCCATTCTCTCTGGACTCCGCAATAGTAATGTGCCGATGTCTAGGGTCTATTCTCAAGCTGTAAATGCTAGAAATCGCGGGTTAGGGGTTTCTTTCTTTTATTACAAGAGTTTATGGGGCTATGGGCCAGAATCTATTGCCGATCGCCAAAGGGATTTTCAATATCTATTCCGCAGTCCTGCGCCAAGGTTTGCCAATAGGAATTGATAAATCGCGTAAATCTTGATTAGAAAAATCTAGCGACTGAGTCATAAGTCAAAGGTATTTGCCCAAAATCAAAGCTTCAGCAAATATCTAAAATATTAATGGTAAATCCCAAAATTAGTAAAGTTATATGCTTGCCATTACTTGATTCATCGATAGCGAAATGCTGGGAAAAATATCAGAGGCAATGCGATCGGCTTCTCTATATACTTTCTCAATATAACTTCCATTTACCAAAGTTAAAACCGAAAACGTTCCCACCAAAAAATCAACAATCCAATATTCGGGAATCCCAAATTGGGCGTATTCCTTCCGCTTCTCGACAGTATCCACTGAGCGACAAGTTGGGCTAACAATCTCAATTACCAACAAACATGGCTCATGTAAAATATCTGGCTGATTTCCTAAGCTTTTTGATTGAGCAACGGTCATTACCAAGACATCAGGACAGCGAGTTCTTTTCCCCGTGAATATTTCGGTGCTATTCACACGCACACAATAGGGATGCTGAGATTGGTTAATTTCTAATTGCAGATGAAACGAAAAAAACATCATTAAAACATTATGAAGGGCGGTTGCTGGACTCATTTCCACCAATTCTCCATCGTTAAATTCATAACGCCGATCGCTACCATCTTCATAGGTTAGATATTCCTCAAATGTCATTTTTTTTGCAGTGGTGACGGTCATAGCTTTCCATCCTTGCTCTTGAATTGTGAGTAAATCTATTGTATCTACCTAAATCTAAATAATCACACTTAACTTAAAACCCAAGAAACTGTAGCACACGCTGTGCGTGTGCTACAGTTTCTTGGGTTTTAAGTATTTAATGCACCTTTCCTACGGGCATATATTCTTGAATGAGATTACGCTGACTGACCCGATCGCCCTCTGCTAACAAGCGATCGCCTGCCTCCTTCAAAGTTCTCAAATCAAAACTAGGTGGACGAAATTCGGGTAAAGCCTCGGTGCTATTGACCAAACGTAACGACAAACGATCTAAACCAATTTCATAGACAAACTTCCGCACTTGCTCATCATACAAACTCGATCGCAGTGAGCCAAAGAAATCAATCGAGCGATCAGGATACATATCCACCAGCCGCTCAATTTCCCATTGCGGAATATTATCGGGCGCAAAAATACCACTGACAATACCAATGCGATCGTTGCGATCGGGTTGCCAATAAAACTTCTCCATTCGTCCATCACGCACCAACGGCGCATATAAAGTCGAAAAATCATTCCCCGTCACAATAATCGGTACACGTCTAATCGGATTGCTGTCATAGCTCCCTGGAAGCTGCACATTCGTCGGGTTATCAGCAATATTCATCAACGTGGCGTTGACTAACTGCGTATTTACCGTATATTGCGTAGTGCTATCAACTCGTCCAGCCCCCGCGTCGAGATCGTTAATCAAGAAAGCGCACATCTTGCCCCGCACCTTCACTAACTCAGAAGCCTCACGATAGCGCATTCTAATCAATCGCGCAGGATCACCAGCATCAGGACTTTCCAACTCACCACCCGACATTCTGATCGGATCAATCCCTAGTTTCTGAAAAGCTAACTCACATTGAAATGACTTACCTTCACCTTTGCCCCCGTGAATACCTAAAATTAGCGGCACATTCACATTTGGCAACTTCATAAAATTCTTGGCAAGATGTACAGCCAATTTATCCAAAAAGCGCGGTGAAATGTAATAAGACATACAGATTGATTTTGAGAACTACTCTCAATTTAGCTCATCTCAAGGCTCCCTTGGGATCTCATTTCTTGTTATAGCTGTAGTCAAGTGTATTAGGACAAATCAAAACCCAAATAGTGTGAGGCGGCGCGAAGCGCCGCCTCACACTATTTGGGTTTTATGTCCTAACAAGAATGGCGACAGCTATAATCCGTTGGTGCAGTTCTAAAGTTCAGATTTGCAGAGGGTTTCGAGGATTCGCCCAAAATTCTTGAATTGTCTGAACCACCCTAGGATGAGTCCGCAGATCGGAGTGATTTACTCCATTCAAGCAAACAAAATGAGCGTGTTTGATCTTAGTAGACTCAACCGTAACCATTAGATCCCAGCCGCCGATAATATGCCCTGCGACAACTAATGTCGGAATTACCGCCGCAATTTTTTCGGCTAAGTATCGTCTATCTTCACTAAGATGTTTAGCCATGCCAATCCTAAATCCCCAATCACTCAGAATTTTGGCAGCATCTGCGCCACCAATGGGAGAGCCTAAAAGGACTAAAGATTCAATACGAGAACACCATTCGGGATGACGAGATAACACTTCTACCCAAATGACTCCACCAAGTGATGTAGCAATGATCCGAGCAGGTATATCTGGATAATCTTGAAATGCTTGTTCGGCAGATTTAGCTACTTTTTGAATAAGCGGCGCGATCGCAAAATGCGTTTCAATCGAGAACCTAAATCTATCTGGTACAAAGGATGGCAAAGAGCCTAAATAAGGGGCAATGATTTTAGATTCTGGGGGAGCAACTTTCTTGGCTAAAGTCTCCATAGAATAATTACCGTCACTCATACCATGCTGGGAAAATACAATGATTTTTGGGTATTGACCTTCCATAGATAAAATTTTTGTTTATAGATTAGGACTTGAGCTTTTAGCCAAGAACTCAATTCCTTGGCTAAAAGCTCAAGTCCACTGAAGTGGACTAAATATTATTAATTAACCCGTTTCAACGGGTTTGAGCTTTTAGCCCGCACTTGAGTGCAGGGCTAATGCTTGCTTCTAAATAAAAAAGCCCGCCTAGGCGGGCTTTTTTATTTACTTCTTATCTTTAGAGTTAGAGATAACCTTAGGAGGTTCACGGAAGAAGATTGCAAAGAAGAACAAACCAATCAAACAAGCGAAAATAAAAGTGTAAGTGAGAGCTTCCATTAGATACTATGCCTCAACAGCGCGAGTAGTTTTGTCGCCAACTTTTTGGAATGCGCCCCACTCAACTTGCTCTTCGCTGAGTTCTGGGTCAACCCCAGCAAACACATCGCGGAACAAGGTACGAGCACCATGCCAAATATGACCAAAGAAGAAGAACAAAGCAAATACCGCATGTCCGAAGGTAAACCAACCACGAGGGCTAGTACGGAACACACCGTCAGAGTGATTCTTTTCTTGATCGAATTCAAAGATTTCGCCTAGCTGAGCTTGACGAGCATACTTCTTAACGCTTGGAGCGTCGGCAAAAGATTTACCATTCAACTCGCCGCCAACAAAGGATACAGTTACACCTGTTTGCTCAACACTGTACTTAGATTCAGCACGACGGAAAGGAATGTCCGCACGAACAACACCATCTTGGTCTTGTAAAACGACAGGGAAAGTTTCAAAGAAGTTAGGCAAACGACGAACGCTGAGTTCACGACCTTCACCATCCTTGAAAATTGGATGTCCTTGCCAACCTTGAGCAATACCATCGCCATTGTTCATCGGACCAACGCGGAACAAACCACCCTTCGCAGGGCTGTTACCAACGTAGTCGTAGAAAGCAAGTTTGTCAGGAATTTTTGACCAAGCTTCTTCAGCACTCAAGCCAGCATTCAGACCAGTTTGAACACGGCGGGAAATTTCTTGTTGGAAAGAGTTTGTATCCCACTGATAGCGGGTAGGACCAAACAATTCGATGGGGGTTGCTGCCGAGCCGTACCACATGGTTCCAGCAACAACGAAAGCAGCAAAAAATACAGCCGCAATACTGCTAGATAGTACGGTTTCGATGTTACCCATACGCAGCGCTTTGTACAAACGCTCTGGTGGACGCACAGTCAAGTGGAATAGACCAGCAACGATACCCACGATACCCGCAGCAATGTGGTGAGCCACAATACCGCCAGCATTGAATGGGTTAAATCCGTTAGGTCCCCATTCAGGCGCGACAGGTGCAACGTGACCAGTCAAACCGTAGGCATCGGATACCCACATACCAGGACCGAAAAGCCCTGTTTGGTGAAAAGCTCCAAAGCCAAAACAAAGTAAACCAGATAAAAATAGGTGAATACCGAACATCTTAGGCAAGTCTAGAGCAGGCTCGCCTGTCCGAGGATCTCTAAATAGTTCCAAATCCCAGTTAACCCAATGCCAAATCGCAGCAAGGAAGAGTAAACCAGAAAGTACGATGTGTGCGAGTGCAACACCTTCAAAAGACCAAAAACCGGGGTCAGCAACTTGTTCGCCAGTAATTGTCCAGCCGCTCCAAGAATTAGTAATGCCCAGACGGGTCATAAAAGGCATTACATACATACCCTGCCGCCACATGGGGTTGAGGACGGGGTCACTGGGGTCAAAAATTGCTAACTCATAAAGTGCCATCGAGCCTGCCCACCCTGCTACGAGAGCAGTGTGCATCAGGTGCGTGGCAATCAGTCTTCCTGGATCGTTCAGGAGAACTGTATGCACTCGATACCAGGGTAATCCCATTGCAAATGTTCCTTAATCTATGTAGTGAGTAAGATCTTAACGATTCTTAATTTTAATTTATGATAATTGATCCTGACTTGAGTAATCACTCAAAATACTTAAAGTAATATGAGAAAATACTATTTTCAGAATCGTTAAATCAGTCGAGTTATTTTATTTGTAACATCATAATAAACTATTCCCTCCGATTGATTGCGATAAAACCCAAAAAGCAAGGGCAGCACTTCATAAAAACCCATTGATAGAGTTGCGGCGCAAAGCGTCACAGCTCTATCAATGGGTTTTTAGCTATAAATCCTTGTTGGTAAATGCGATCGCGATATTTCGACCACCAGATCAGCACAGGAGGCAGGGTAATCCCGATCAATCATGCGAGGCATAAATAGTTCAGGATGTAGCGCTTTCCAAAAATATTCAACAAATTGAGTAATTTCTTGATCACTCATCCCTGATTTGCCAGCAGCAATGAGGTTATGCTCGGCGGCAAGCCGCCATTGCAGACTGTATTGGTAATCTTCAGGGACAAGCACGATCAAGCTATCGAGATATTCCCAGAGTGGTAGATAGTTGTAGAGATTGGCATTACATTCGAGGGCAAATTCGCGATCGCCTTCTGACAAAATTGGTGGGACAAAATTGCGAAAAGCCGAAACTGGTAAGGGCTGCATTCCCACAAACCAACCCTCAAACAAAACAATATCCGCACCATCGGAAATTTCTGGCTCAATGAGATCGCCTGCGCCATTATGTAGAGACTTATCAAAACGGGGAATGGCGATCGGCTGAGGATGATCTGGATTGCGATCGCGCAATTGCTGCAAAACTTGCATCCCCAAATCAATATCGTGGGTGCTAGGAGGACCACGCCAAATCAGATCGGGGCGGCGATCGCGTAGTTTTTGGCGATCTACATAAGTCTTATACAAGTCATCAAGGGAAATACTTAAAAATGTTTTGCCGAAATATTGCAGCAAAATATTTAGCACTATACCCAATGTAGTTTTGCCAGTACCTTGACCACCCAGTAATCCTTGAATAAAGGGTCTAGCGATTTTTTGATGCTGATGGGCTAGGCTTTGAGCGAGGGGCAGCCAATAATGCCATAGCAGTGGCAGAGTTGCCGATGAGGGATCGATTTGGACATTGTGCAGCGCTAAAGTTTCTAAAATTTTTGGATAAACTAATCGTAAAAGCTGCGATCGCAGATCAACTATTTCGTGAACCACCTCTAAATTCAGATTTAACTCATAATCATCAAGAATTAACCGATCAAAGCAATTGTTTTTTCTTGATTCACTCAGCAATAAATCATGATCAGCAATAGATAGGCGATCGCCTTGGACTAATAGTTCAAAAATTCTTATAGGTATGTTTTTAAGCATTTCCTTACCCTGTCAGGCTTTTGCATAGTTCGTCACGTAAATCAGTTATAAAAATCACAAATTTACAAAAATTAAGCTATTAATTAACCATCACTTAACCTAGAATTGACGCAGTGAGTAATTATACGCAAGCTCCTCCACAAAATCACGGATAGTTACTCACTCAAAAAATAACCAAAACCTTTACCAAAAAGACAAAATCCAACAACTATGAATCTCAAAGCTCTTTTGATCATTGCTAGCCTTAGCCTATCTGCTGGATTAGTTTCTTGCGCTACAGAAACCCCTACAACTCCTACTGCTACTCCAGCCGCTACATCCACTCCTGCTGCTACCGATGCAGCTAAGGACAAAACTACAACTGATGCTAAGCCAGATGCTTCTAAGGACGCTAAGCCTGCTGATGCAACTAAGCCTGATGCTGCTGCTAAAGATGCTAAGCCTGCTGACGCAATGGCTAAGCCTGCTGATGCTACTAAGGACAAGGCTGCAACTGATGCCAAGCCTGCTGATGCAACAGCTAAGCCAGACGCTGCTGCTAAAGATGCTAAGCCTGCTGACGCAATGGCTAAGCCAGACGCTGCTAAGCCCGCTGACCCAACAGCTAAGCCCGCTGACGAAACTAAGAAGCCTCAGTAGTATTTAAACAAAAAAAGAGGTGACGCAAAGCGTCACCTCTTTTTTGTTGTTTGAGGCTGTGAGAAGTTGGACTAAAATCTAAGCAAACCTCTATAGGAATGGTCATGCGATCGCCAACTCAAGAGCCAAAACTCAAACCTAAACAAGATTTACCTGCCAAAGTTTTTCATTGGGTAAGTCTGGTCAGTTTATTTTTAATGATTACCAGTGGCTTACAGATTTATAACGCAAATCCTGTATTTGGTGGACGAGGTGGTTTTCACATTCCCGCAATTTTAGGGCTAGGGGGATGGTTAGCAGGTGGGAGACATTGGCACTTTGCCGCCATGTGGATATTTGCGTTAAATCTACTGTGGTATGGAGTCTATGTCTTGCTAAGCAAGCGGTGGCGGCATCGATATGCCAGTACCAAAGATGTTAAAGCCTTAGTAGTTAGCCAAAATATCAAGCGCAAAAACTATGCTTGGCATCGATTGATCTACACCTTGCTAATTCCAATTTTGTTGTTATCGATTTTTACGGGGATCGGGATGTATAAGCCAGCCCAGTTTTATTGGATCGTAGATAGTTTTGGTGGTTGGGATGCGTTGCGAATTACACACTTTATGGCAGTCCCGATCGCCCTGGTTTTAGGTGGTATTCACTCCCAATTAGGGCGAAAAGTGGGTGGCGATCGCCTGCTAGATTCAATGTTTTGGGAGTAATACCAATTCACGAAAGTGTTGCCACACTTTTGTGAATTAAAAACCAAACCCAGTAAGGGTTTTAAAAGCACAAAATGGCTACGCCATTTTGTGTTTTGGTATAAAGGCAGTGCTTCGCGCCGCCTTTGTTATATTTAAGTTATGTCACAAGAACCTGAACAAAAATTACCAAACTCAGAGCTTGAGTTGGATGAAACTGATTTAGTCCCACGCCGCCGTTTTTTGTCACTAGGAGGCGCTGGGTTGCTGGCAATTGGCTTTGGTAGCCTTGCTGAGGGTTTGGTGGGCAGTTTATCAGAGCCATTAAATCAGCGGGTTGAATCACTGATCTTTCAACCACAACAGCCAGTACCAGAGTTTCCGATTAGTGCGATCGAGCCAGATAAATTAATCATTAATAGTTTTCGGGGTACACCAGTAATTAATCCTCTGGCGTATCGCCTCACGATTGACGGTGAAGTAAATAATCCCTTGAGTCTAAGCATGGGAGATCTCCAAAAAATACCCTTTACGAGCATGGTTATCCGTCATGTGTGCGTTGAAGGCTGGGCGGCAATCGTGCAATGGGGTGGTGTGCAATTAAGGGATTTAATAGCGATCGCTAAGCCATCAGATCAAGTCAAATACGTATATTTCTATTCAGCCGATGGTTATTACGAAAGTTGGGATATTGACTCGGTGATGCATCCCCAAACCTTAATGGCTTACCAAAAGAATGGACAGCCTTTAACATCAGCATATGGTGCGCCATTGCGTCTTGCCTCACCTGTCAAGCTTGGATACAAACTCAGTAAATGGGTAACTAGAATTCAGCTTACGAGTAGTCTTAGCAATAAGCGCGGCTACTGGGAAGATCTTGGCTACGAATGGTATGCAGGGCTATAACGACAAATAGAGTTTGATGCTTTGCATCAAACTCTATTTGATTAACTTTTATTACGATTCTTATGTTATTTTCAAAGGCAAGGATGCTTGGAACGTTGAGATTTTCATCCTGATGCTCTATTCAGACTAGGTAAAATCTATGCGTTTAATATTCACATCTAGGTTTAATCGGTTCCAGACGATTAATGCCACACAGGCATGGTCTTTATTTCTCACAGGTTGTAAAAAAGATGATTCACTCGGAAAAAATCCAATGATTGGGAAATATGTAACAGTCGCCATCCTAGGAGCCATCATTGCTCAAATCTTAGAAGCTATTTTGCTAGCATCCTGAAAAGTATTAAGAGAGTCGGAACTGTGTCCCGACTCTCTTACATATGGCTAGCTACTATGGTGTTAAGAAAAACTTAGACAGCTTCTAAGTCTTTTTCACCAGTACGAATTCGGATAATTCGCTCTACAGGAGATACGAAAATCTTACCATCGCCAATTTCACCAGTACGGGCCGCAGTAATAACTTTGTCCACTACCATATCAACTTGATCATCTTCGATGACAATCTCAATTTTGAGCTTTTGTAAAAACTCAACTGTGTATTCAGAGCCGCGATAGCGCTCTGTTTGTCCTTTTTGACGACCAAAACCACGTACTTCTGATACCGTCATACCGACTACGCCAGCATTTACCAGAGCAATTTTGACTTCGTCAAGCTTGAATGGACGAATGATTGCTTCAACCTTTTTCAAATTAACTCCTCCACTGATTCTTGAACTTTAATACACTTGAATCGCTACCCAAATTTGTAGCCTAACATACTTTTTAAGATTGTCCATCAGATTTGAGGTTCTCAGAATATCGCTAAACCCTAAAAATGATGAGGCAGAGCTTCGCATTACCTCATCATTTTTGGGGCTTAGGCTTGACGTTTCCACAACCACCAACGAATTACCAATTTCTCTAATTCTATCCAAACAAACATCAATGAACTAAATCCAACACAAACTGCCAATTCTGTGGTGGAGATCAAATGCGTACCAAAGAAATTACGGAATGGCTCTACGTAAATTAGTACCAATTGTAAAACTGTAGTCATAATCACTGATCCCCAGACATAAAGATTAGTGCGCGGATCAAGTTCGATCGTCAGTTGGGTGTTAGAACGAATTGCGATCGCGTGACCCATTTGCGCTAAACAGAGGGTCGTAAATACCATCGTTGCCCAACGTTCTTTGTTATAGATTTCATCAAAGTGGGTGGTAGTGTAACCATGGGCCCAAGCCATAAGAGCGATCGTGATAATTGCTAAGACAATCCCAATTCTGACCATGTAGGCTCCCATCCCTCTAGCAAAAATATTTTCACGGGGATCAACAGGAGGTCTTTGCATAACATTGGGTTCAGCTGGCTCTACAGCAAGGGCAAGCGCTGGCAAGCCATCGGTGACAAGATTCATCCATAAAATTTGTAGAGGAATCAAAGGCACTGTTAAGCCCAGCATCGGAGCCGCCGCAATTGTAATGACTTCACCGATGTTGCTACCAAGAATGTATTTGATAAAGCGGCGAATATTCGTATAAACTACGCGACCTTCTTCAGTGGCGGCGACAATGGTGGCAAAGTTATCATCAAGCAAGATCATGTCACTGGCTTCTTTAGATACATCAGTACCAGTTATCCCCATCGCAATCCCGATATCGGCTTGTTTGAGTGCGGGGGCATCATTAACACCATCTCCAGTCATCGCTACAAATTGATGCTGTCTTTGCAAGGCTTGCACAATCCGCAGTTTATGCTCTGGAGAGACACGAGCATAGACATTGACCAGATTAACTTCACGATCTAAGTCTTCAGAAGTCATGCGTTCTAGTTCTCGCCCAGTCAGAACATGATCGCCTTCTCTGGCAATTCCTAAATCTATCGCGATCGCCTTAGCAGTAAGTTGATGATCCCCAGTGATCATCACAGGACGGATACCTGCTTCACGACAACGCTTCACAGCATCGCGAACTTCTGGACGCGGGGCATCAAGCATTCCCACTAAGCCCAACCAGATTAAATTGCTTTCATCGTTTTCAGTAAGACCACCTTCGGGCAAGTCAGAGAAGGTACGATAAGCAAAACCTAAGACTCGCAAACCACGACTGGCAAGTTCATTATTTTGAGTAAGCACATTTTGCCTTTGATGATCAGCAATCTCATGAATCTGATCACCAATTTGAATATGGGTGCAGCACTCCAAAGTTAATTCGGGTGAGCCTTTGCAAAACATAACATTTCCACCATGTTCACCTTGCACCAGTACACTCATCCGCTTGCGTTCAGAGGAGAAAGGAACCTCAAACACACGCGGCATTCGATGCTGCCATTCAGCTGCTTCACAGCCACCTTTGCTCGCCAGAACTAGCAAAGCTCCTTCAGTGGGGTCGCCGATGATGATCCATTCACCGTTTTTTTGTTGCAAGATTGCATCGTTACAAAATACGCAAGCCATCAACAACTGCTGAACTTCAGGAATATTGTTCACCGCAAAATTAGAATCTTCAGATGAATTTTCTAATACGTTAAATTTCCCAATCGGGGCATATCCATCGCCTGTAACTTGTAGGGAATGTAACCCTGTGCGAATCCCTTGCACAACCATTTTATTTTGGGTGAGCGTTCCTGTTTTGTCAGAACAAATTGTAGTCACAGAACCGAGAGTCTCAACAGCGGGTAAACGACGAATTAGGGCATTTCTTCTGACCATGCGTTGAGTTCCCAAGGCAAGGGTGACAGTCACTACCGCAGGTAACCCTTCAGGCACTACAGCAACTGCCATACTCAGTGAAGTTTTAAGGAGGTCACCAAAGTTGCCTTTATTGAGCATTCCTACCAAGACAACTAGAGCCACCAATGCTAAAGAACCGCTTACCAGTACATTCCCTAATTGGGTCATCCGTTGCTGTAATGGCGTATCTTCATTTTCGACATCTTGAATTAGGGCGGCAATTTTTCCTAATTCGGTTTGCATTCCTGTCTTTGTAACTAGCACTTTGGCGCGACCCTGCACAACCTCAGTACCTTGATAGACACAATTTAGGCGATCGCCTAAACTCGCTTCTTCTTCTAGAACTAATTTTGCTTCTTTGTTAACGGCTTCAGCTTCCCCTGTCAGAGCCGATTCTCGCACTTGTAAATTTTGTTCATCGAGCAATCTTCCATCAGCAGCAATCTGTACCCCTGCTTCTAAAAGCATGACATCGCCAGGTACAAGCTCTTTGCCGTTGATTTCGATGACTTCACCATTGCGAATCACCCTCACCTTGGGCGAAGACATGCGCTTCAGAGCAGCCAGAGCTTTTTCGGCGTTAGTCTCTTGCATATAGCCAAGAATGCCATTGAGCAAAACAATTGAACTAATGGCGATCGCATCCTTCGGAAATTCGTTATCCCTAATATCTAGGACAGCCGAGACCACAGCAACTGCCATCAGCATGATCAGCATGATGTTTGTAAACTGATCAATAAAGATTTTCAGTGAAGATCGCCCAGCTTTTTCAACTAGTTCATTAGCTCCATAACGCTCGAATCTAGCCGCAACTTCTTGGCTAGTGATACCTTGATCGGGATCACTTTGGAGTAGTTCCAGAGACTCATCAGCAGTGAAAGTGTGCCAACGCGCTACTGGAGGGGCTGGAGTAATATCTTTTGTCTCAAGTGCCATCGATATTTTTAGGTAAACAGTTATCACCATAGTACTAAAAAATAGTAATTGTTGCCTTAAAGAATCTTGAAGCAAGTAAAACCCGTGTTGAGGTTTGTACCGTCGATGGCGGTACAAACCTCAACACGGGTTTTGTGAAAGCCTGACTTAGGTGGGCTTTCACAAAATCAGCTCTATAATGAAAATAGCCAAAGACAAGCCACTGAAAATTAGCGTAAGGAAAAATTACGATACAATTGCGTAATGATTAACAATCCATTCTTGCCCAAGAAATTGGTGGGCAGACAAGCAGAATTAGAGCAAATTAGTCAAATTTTGTTGGAAGATGGCGATTTGCTGATCGCAGGCGTTGCTGGAAGTGGGCGCAGAACCTTAGTTAAATGGGCTGCTCAAAAAGCTGGTGCAAGAGTAATTACTTTAGATTGTTTACGAGCAACTGATGGCGATCGCTTTTTAAAACTATTAGCTGAAAGTTTGCTTAGTACCTTTGATCAGCCTGAAGAACTGATCAAGCTGCAAAGTTTACTCAAGGATGAGCCGATTACTTTTGAACTAACGGAACAGTCAAAACCTCGGATGAGTTGGAAACTGTCCTCAACAGGAATCTGGAATTTATTTAAGAATTTGCTTAGCTTACCGCAACAGATGGCAGAATGGCTTGATTGCCGAGTGGCGATCGTATTGCATAACTTCACGCATATTCGCTCATGGGATCGAAAAGGTGAATGGGAAGAATATTTGCGCCGTGAAATTCAACTTCAGAGTCGGGTAAGTTATATCTTGATTGCCACAGTCCCTGAACCTTGGATGCATAAGCTAAGTCTGCATGTAGTCGAACTTCCACCTCTTAGCAATGATGAACTTTGCAAATGGTTAGAACCCACAATGCAAGAAAAAGGATTGAAGTTCGATCCCCAAACCCATGTATTAAAGCTATTTACAGAATACATGCAAGGGAATATGAGTGACGCGATCGCTTTAACTAGACGCATCTGGCTCGACTATCTCACCCAAGTAAATTCTCAATCGGAATTTCTAATTCAACCGCATCATGTCCATGAGAATATGTTGGCACTAATCGAAGATCTTGCTCCTACCTTTGAGTCTTTAATCATGCTCTTACCGCCAACTCAAGTAAGAGTATTAGAAAGCCTCGCGATCGATCCCACAGTTAGCCCTCATAGTCGTGAATATATTCAAAAACATCAACTTTCTAAAGGTGGTAGCCTTCAAGGGGCGCTCGATAGTTTGGAACAAAAGGGACTAGTTTATGGTGCAAAATATGGATATCGAATTGCGCTACCCACCTTACAGTTTTGGCTGAGGCAGCGCTTAGGATAGGCAATGCAAAACATTCACACGCTGCCTATAGAAGTTGTACATCTGATCGCCGCAGGAGAAGTGGTTGATTCACTGGCGGCGGTAGTCAGAGAACTTGCGGAAAATGCGATCGATGCTAATGCAACCAGAATCGTGATTTCTATTTGGACAGATTCACTTTCAGTGCAAGTGAGTGATAATGGCTGTGGTATGGCGATCGCTGATTTATCCCAAGCCGCAACTCCACATACAACTAGTAAAATCAATAATGCTGAAGATTTACAACAGATTAATAGTTTAGGCTTTCGAGGTGAAGCTCTTTATAGTCTTGCCCAACTTGCCGATCTGAATATTTGTAGTCGTCCTGTTCTAGAACCCGTGGGATATCAGGCTCATTATGATCAGTATGGTAATTTGCCAACTAGCCCAAAGGTGGTGGCGATCGCATCGGGAACAGTCGTCACAGTTCGCAATCTTTTTTCCCGATATCCCAATCGGTTGCAATCTTTGCCTAGCAATTCACAGCAAGTTCGCAAAGTGCAGTTACAGATTCAGCAAATGGCGATCGCGAATCCACAAGTTAACTGGCAGGTAAATCTCGACAATCGGGAATGGATGACGATTTGGGCAGGAGAGAAGGCTAGTGAGATTTTGCCTCAAATCATTAGTTCGATTCAGCCCTATGATTTGGTATATAAAGAATTTGCCCTCACCCCCAGCCCCTCTCCCGCAGGAGAGGGGAGCAATATTTCAATCACCCTTGGACTACCCGATCGCCTATCTCGTCGTCGTCCTGATTGGGTAAAAATTATTCTCAATGGGCGGGTAATTAACTTTCCTGAATTAGAGCAAACTATTCTCTCTAGCTTAGAGCGAACCTTACCTCGCAATCGTTTTCCTGTTTGTATTGTTAATTTAAACTTGCCCTGCGATCACATTGACTGGAATCGTCATCCTGCCAAAGCTGAGGCTTATATTCAGGATTTAGGAGAAATTCAAACTCAGTTAAAAGAATGTATTACGGAAGCCCTAAAAGTTCCTACATCCAGTTCTCCAATCAATTACGGAAGTGCAGCTAATGATCTCTTAAAAACAGCTGAACGCAAAACCTCTTATTTAATCCCTGCCAAGCGGGAGAATTTCAATCAGCCAACTTTATCTTTGAAGGCGATCGCGCAGGTTCTCGATACTTACATTTTGGCGGAACATGCGGGCGGTTTATGGCTAGTGGAGCAGCATGTTGCCCATGAGCGAGTTCTCTTTGAGCAAATCGAAACTCAATGGCAAATCGTGGCGATTGAGCAACCGATTTTATTAAAGCAACTTTCTGATGATGAGATTGAACGGTTGCAGGTATTAGGTTTAGAAATAGAAGCCTTTGGAAATAATCTATGGGCTGTGCGATCGCTGCCTGAAATTTTAATTGGACATGAAGATTGCGCGGTGATTTTGCAAGAAATGGCTCAACAGGATGATCCGACAATGTCAAGGGCAACGGCTGCCTGTCGTAGCGCAATTCGCAATGGCACAAAGTTAGAGATGTCCACAATTCGCGATCTGCTCTGGCAATGGCAACAAACCCGCAATCCTCACACTTGCCCTCATGGTCGTCCTATTTGTCTTGCTATCGATGAGTCAGATTTAGCAAGATTTTTCCGCCGCAATTGGATTATCTCAAAATAGTCCAAGAGAGTTGTGGTTCTAAGCACCACAACTCTCTTTCTTGTCTGCCATATATTGCGATAGATATATAATTAATCTCAGTTGCTTGACGATCGCACAGATCACAAACCTATGACTAATACAATCAGCAAGTTAGAGACGATTTACCCTAGCAGTGATGGACAGCTAAAGGCAGAAAGTACCGAGCATTATCAATGGATTGTGACCATCACGGGTGGATTAGAAGCTCTATTTAAAAATGATGAGAATGTATTTGTCGCTGGAGATTTACTTTGGTATCCCGTTGAAGGCAAATCTGATATTCGCAGAGCGCCTGATGCGATGGTGGTATTTGGCAGACCAAAAGGAGCAAGAGGTTCTTACATTCAACATCTAGAGTCAGGGATAGCCCCTCAAGTAGTATGTGAAATTTTGTCTAGGGGCAATCGTATTTTAGAAATGTCTCGCAAGTTTGATTTTTATCAAACCTATGGAGTAGAGGAATATTATGTCTACGATCATCTTTCTAATGATTTGGCAATATGGATCAGAAATCAAGAACAGAATCGACTAGAACCGATTGATGATGTCCAAAATTGGATCAGCCCACGCTTAGGAATTCGCTTTGAGCTAACTGATGAAAGTTTAAATATTTTTAACCCTGATGGGAGCAAGTTTTTAACTTATCTTGAACAGGTTCAACAAAAAGAGCAAGCTTTGAATGCTATGTCTAGATATGCAGCTAAGCTTCGCGAAATGGGCATTGACCCTGAAAATCTTTTATGAACGGGAAAGTTTTTATAGTTGGGTCGGGGATTGGTGGCGTAGAATTTTTGACGGTTCGCGCTAGAGATTTGATATGTAATGCTGAAGTGATTATTAGCGATGCGTTAGTCGATCGCACTTTATTAGATCTCGCTCCTGCAAACTGCGATCGCATCATTGCTGGTAAACGTGGCGGACAGGAAAGCGTCAAACAAGCCGAAATCAATCAAATGCTGGTGGAATATTGCTTGCAAGGTAAGCAAGTGGTGAGGCTCAAGAGTGGCGATCCTTGGATATTTGGGCGATCGCTACCTGAGATACTTGCCCTGCAAGCAGCAAATTGTGAATGGGAAGTTGTTGCAGGAATTTCAAGTGCGATCGCTGCACCGATGTTGGCTGGGATACCGCTTACAGAATTGGAAGCAAGTTCTTGTTTTGCGGTAATGACAGGACATGATTTGGATCGATTGCCTTGGGAAGCGATCGCCCAAATTCCGACATTGGTAATTTTGATGGGGACAAATAATCTAGCAAGCCTGTTAGAGAAATTACAAGCAGGAAAATCTGCGGATACAAAAATTGCGATCGTGCGTTGGTGTGGGCGGATAGATCAACAGATATGGACAGGAACTTTGACAGATATTCAGTCAAAACTTCCTGAAGGATCGTTATCACCATCGGTGATTATTATTGGAGAAGTCGTAAAGTTTCATGAGCAATTGTCGCGTCAAGGCAATCAATCGTTGGAAAATTTTGAGCAAAGCGTAGATCTCGAAAAGGAAAAATTAGCGTTGCAAGGCAAAACGATTTTAGTGACAAGGGCGGCGGGTCAGGCTAGCCAATTTACGGACTTATTGACCAGTCAAGGCGCAAAAGTGATCGAGATGCCAACTTTGGCAATTTTGCCACCGACTAGTTGGGAAATGCTGGATCAGGCGATCGCCAATCTTACTAAATACGATTGGCTAATTTTGACCTCAGCAAATGCCGTTGAGAGCTTTTTTGGACGGTTGCGAGAATCGGGTCAAGATAGCCGTGCTTTGCATTCTTTAAAAGTGGCTGTAGTGGGGCGCAAAACTGCCGAAGTTTTAGCAAATTATGGAATTTCTCCAGATTTAGTACCTACAGATTTTGTTGCCGATGCTCTGGTGGATGCCTTTCTTGCCATTCCCGATCATGTTTTAACTGACAAAAAAATGTTGTTTCCGCGTGTGGAGTCGGGCGGACGGGAGATTTTGGTAGAGCAGTTGCAGCAACATGGCGCGATTATTGATGCTATTCCAGCCTATGAGTCGGGATGTCCAGAAGCGATCGATCCTGTCGCGCTAGATGCAATTCAAAATCAAAGCTTAGATGCGATCGCCTTTGCTAGCTCCAAAACTGTAAAGCATTTTTGTCAACTACTTGATCGCGTCGAATCTCAAGAAACTTGGAGATCGTGGATTGCCGAGGTCAAAATCGCTTCAATTGGTCCCCAAACTTCTAAGACCTGCTACGAGTTATTGGAGAGGGTTGACTGTGAAGCTTTGGAATACACCTTAGATGGGCTTGCTGAGGCGATCAGCAAAATTTTTTAAACCCACAAATAGAGTTGCGGGCGCAACTCTATTTGTGGGTTGATTGTGACACCAAATTACAAAAACACACAATTCCTGACATTTACTGTTTTTTTACATACAATAAGAATAAATAGACTCTTTAGAAACTGTAATTAGTACCTCTACATCACAAGGACAGATTACAGAAAACCCTCGAAATCAGATTTTTTACGAATCTACAAGAGTCAATTGATGAGATTAATAGCATTTTTTATTGAGGCTGAATTGTATGGAACTTGTTGCTTATCTCCACAGTGAAGTGCTTTGCGAACGCCTCCAACAAGGCGAATCGATTGATCAAACTTTAGATTGTCAATTGCTTGACTCGATCGCCAAGTCTTCCCGTCATGCCAAATCAGTGTTGTGTGTTGGAATAGCGGCAAGTGCGATCGCCATCAATGCTATGCCGCTTGCAGCTTTTGCCTACACACCTGAAGTCGCAAGCATTCAACAACTATTAGCCAGACGCGGCTTTAACCCAGGTGCTATCGATGGCGTTAAGGGTGCGGCTACTACAGAAGCAATTATTGCCGCGCAAACGTTTTACAAATTAAATGCTGATGGCGCGATCGGAGCGCAAACCATTGCTGCGTTAGAAGCAGACACCTACGAAGCTAATGTTTCTCTCAAAGATACACCTGTCAAGGTCACACCTGCCAATAGCGCCAACAAATCAGACTCAATCAAAAACTTGCAACAACTGCTAAGCGATCGCGGTTTTTATGGCGGCGCGATCGATGGGATCAGTGGACCAATGACCAAAGAGGCAATTATTCTCGCTCAAAAAACCTACGGCTTAGTTGCTGATGGTGTTGCAGGTTCTCTAACTATTGCAGCGTTAGAGTCTGGCAGCAATTATGTCCCAAAGAGCAACGTCGCTAGTACCAAATCAGACTCAATCAAAAATTTGCAGCAATTGCTTAGCGATCGTGGTTTTTATGGCGGTGCGATCAATGGTATCAACGGGCCAATGACTCAAGAAGCAATTATTCTCGCTCAAAAAACCTATGGCTTAGTTACAGATGGTGTTGCAGGCTCTCTAACTATGGCTGCTCTAGAATCTGGTAGCACTATTACTATTAGTTATAAGGAGGCTGCTGGTCAAGAAACTACGAGCAACGCCACCGACAATTCCATTAAAAAAGGGCAAACCCTTTTAAGTCAGCTAGGTTTGTATGATGGAGCGATTGACGGTATTCAAGGATCAAAGACTACAGCAGCAATCAAAAAAGCCCAGTCCTTATATGGCTTACCTGTTGATGGAGTCCTTAATTCCGCAACTTTAGCAGCATTACAATCTTAAGGCGTGGAGGATTCCTCAATTTTTGATAGCGCGGCTTCGCCGCGCTATCAAAAATTGATTCCTTATTAATCTATAAGGTAGCTCCCCTAAGGGAAAATACCTTACAGATTTGGGTAATTTATTCTGCACAGGTACTTATAAGTGATTTATGAACGCTGTTATTGATCTCGATATTCCCAAAATGGCGATCGCAACTGGAATGGTAGCGATCGCTATTAGTTTATCGGTCTGGCAAAAATTAGCGATCGCTAAGAATTTAATCATCGCCACCTTTCGCAGCATTATTCAATTAATCGTGGTGGGATTTTTGCTAGATGCTGTATTTGAAATCAAACAGCCCGTCGTAATCCTATTCATCATTTTCTTGATGAGCATCATGGCAGCCCGTGAAGCCAAAAATCGCGTGCGCGAAAAAGTCCCCTATGTCCTGCCGATCATGTGGATATCGGTAATCGTTGGCACACTAGCAATTCTCGCTTACACCACATTTTTAGTAGTACAGCCTGATACTTGGTACTCACCACAATATTTAATTCCTCTCGCAGGAATGATTTTGGGAAACTCAATGAATGGTGCAGCGATCGCCGCCGAGCGATTTACACAGGATTTAGTCAAGCGATCACGGGATATCGAAACCCATTTATGTTTAGGCGCAACACCCCAACAGGCGATCGCTAACTATCAATCTGATGCGATCAGAGCCGCGATGATTCCCACAATTAACGTAATGATGGTGGCTGGAGTTGTGTCCTTACCTGGAATGATGACAGGACAAATTTTGGGCGGTGTATCACCACTATTAGCAGTGCGCTATCAACTAGTAATTTTGTTTGCGATTACCACAGCCAACTTAATTACAGCGCTGATATTAACCAATCTCGTTAGCCGTCAGTTTTTCACCCCAGCCCAACAATTAAAATTGCCTTAACAAAAAAAAAGATAATTCTGGAGGGCGCAATGTACCCTCCAGAATTATCTTTTTTTAGCAGCTAATAGTTTTACTATCAATTACTTGATTTACTTGCTTAAATTTGCGTCGGATAAAACGCAAGAAAATCAGCCATTTTTGAGCAGGATAATCATAGAAAGAAAAAATATCTCCAAAAGCAGCAAAGGCGTTTTGATGATGCAACCAATGCCTTTCGGGCGTAGTGACAAAAAATAAATCACACCAAGATTTCCAAGGTTCTGGAGTTTTCCATTCAAGGATAGAAACATGTCGCCATACTACATGAAACTCACCTAATAGCAAACCAATAATCGTACCAACAGCTGATAAATGCCACAACCAAGGTGTAAATATAAAGTAAGGAACTGCTCCTAACATGCCATCTAGTAATACGAGAGGATTCTTGGTCAAAACTGCATAATGTAGAAAGCTGCGGTTTTTGCCATGATGCACTATGGAATGAAACTTACCAAACACATGTTCTGGAACATGATACAAAAACGTTGAAAAGAAGTCTCCTAGCAAAAGCAACAGCAATGTTGCTGTAATAGCCTTAATAAACTCTAAAGTAACTTCTAAAATAACTTCCAAAGTAAACCCTCACAACTTGATTCAAGCCTAAGAGATGAAGTTAAAGTTGCGTTTATACCAAGGTTAAGAATCAATTTGAGCTAAGTAAATATACTTGAATCGACCATAAATCGTTAAATTAATCTTTAAATCGACTTAACAAAACTTAAGGTTTGGATAAAGCATCTAAGCGATCGCTTAAAAAGCGATACCAAGCTGCTGCAATATCAATATCAGTAAATCTAATGCTAGGCATTTCACCCGTTTTCAGCACTAATTCCAGAGAAATTTTCTTAGCATTCAACGGAAACTCAGCATCTTTTGCATCAAAGAACTTACTATCAATCCGAAATCTAATACGGGCAATGTCTTGAAAAGTAACTGTTTGAATATCTAGGGGATCTTTGCGTGTTGGTCGTCCCCATGTGAGGCGATCGCCTTTCTGTCCCAATACAGCGTAGATGTCATATTTATGACGCTCAAATTGCTCAGCCCACCGTTTATAGGACTCAATTTTTTGGTACTCATTCCATCCTGACCACGCCAGCCAAAAGAACACTACCAGCAACGGCAACCACAATAATCCACGTTCCATAGATTAAAAATTTAGTTTGTTTACTAATAAATCTTGCCGTGCAAAGCACAGCAAGATTTATTTTTATCATTAGCGTGGAACGCTGTCATTTAAATTTTGACCTGCGGTGCATAGCAAAATTTACTTTGATTATCAACGAGTATGGAGGGACTCGAACCCCCGACCCTCAGAACCGGAATCTGATGCTCTATCCAACTGAGCTACATACCCATACTTGCAGCAATCATACCATATTGAATAGTAGCGGCAGCTAGAACCCAAAAGATGAGTGGCGGCGCTTCGCGCCGCCACTCATCTTTTGGGTTCTATGTCCTAAGCAAAACTTACATTGCTATAATTAGCCCGAAGGACTACTTACTTCATGAATTGAAAGAAAATCGTCGTACAGCTAACAAACTACCCAACACACCAATCACCGAGCCAAAGATTACTAATATTGCAGGTAAAATAAGTTGCGATCGCAATTCCGTAGTTAAACCCAAAGTTAGGGATTTAATTAACTCAGGTTGATTAATGATCGCATCACCTAAAAGATTCAGGCTAAGCATCAGCATTAAATAAGCAGTCCCAGCACCTGTAACTCCAAAAAATATGCCTTGCAGTACGAATGGAAAATAAATCCATGCAGCCGTGGCTCCCACCAATTGCATCACCTCAATTTCTCTTCGTCGTGCCAACACAATTAGTCGAATCGTCGTCGTAATAACCGCGATCGCAATCACCGTAAAAATTGCCACGATCGCCACACTGCTATTACTCAAAGCGCGACGGAGTTGACCGATGCGCTCCACCACTTCATTGGTATACCAAACCTCATTGATCCCCTTTAAGCCAGAGATTCGCTTGGCAATATCAGGCACGCGATCGCTAGACACCGCCCGCACCTTAAACTCATCTACTAAAGGATTGCCACCAAGTTGTTGTGTTGCCTGATTAAGATCATTTTTACCCAGATCCTTCATCAAATTTTCCCATGCGTCTTCTTTAGGAATTAGCTTAGCAGCAGCAACACCATCCACTAGCAACAAGCGCGGTTGCATCGACTCACCAACCACATTTTCATCTAGATAGACCGATATCTCCAACTGACTGCCTAGTTGCCCCAGTACATTTTCCAGTTGCCAAGAGATCTGTAAACTTGCCCCAAACAAAAACAACAACACAGCCACCGTACTAATAGCAGCCCAATTCATCCATCCGCCACGCCGCAATCCTAAAAAAGTCTCGCGTAGCAGATAGTCGATTTTAGTAAAGAAGCGAAGGACGTTTTGTACCATAACTTTAAAAGGTTTGTGATGTGGGCGTTGCCCACATCACAAACCAAAACTCAAATTGTGATTGACAGACTACTAGACGATGTAACCATTTTGCAAATGTAAAACAGGATGATTAGCGGCTCTGACCAACTGCTCATCGTGAGTAGTCAAAAGCACCGTCACCCCAAAAGAGTTCAGCTTTTTCAAGATTTTAATTACTTGCCAAGCATTATCAGGGTCAAGATTGCCCGTTGGTTCATCAGCAAGAACTAACGGCGGTGTATTTACGATCGCCCTTGCAATACTTGTCCGTTGCTGTTCTCCACCAGACAACTCTTCAGGGAAACAATCTGCCTTATGCATTAATCCCACCATTTTAAGAGCAGGTTGCACACGGCGTTGAATTTCCTTGTAAGTATATCCCTGAGCCATCAGGACAAAAGCAACATTTTCGGAGACAGTGCGGCGCGGTACAAGTTTGTAATCTTGAAAAACTATGCCAATCTTGCGACGTAACATAGCAAGATTATTACCTTTTAAATTATTTAGGTTAAACCCATTCACAATTACATCGCCATCTGTAGCCTGTTCAGCACCATACAACAATTTCAGTAAGGTTGATTTTCCCGATCCCGAATGCCCTGTAATAAATTTAAAGTCACCTTTATATAGTTCCAAACTAACGTCGCGTAAGCCTACAGCACCATTTGTGTAAGTCTTGCGAACATTTTCTAATTTAACAATTACTGACTTTTGCCCATTTGGCAAATTATCATCAGAAGTCTTATTGGGGCTTGGATTAATTAATGTTGGGTTTGGTTTAGTTGGCAGTTTTAGCATGGGGCGATCGCTTAAATATTCTAAAAAATCTGTGCATAGTTAAACCATGCCCGATCTTTGTACTTGAGATTATACAGACCAAGTCAAGGGATCAACATCAGCTATTGTTGGCAAACCCAAATTAAAGAACACACATCAAAATAAAGCCCAGATTTTTTGTGGTGCGGCGAAGCCACTCCCCAAAAAATCTGGGCTTTATTTTGAGATTTGATTAAAGTCCACCAATGGTGGGCTTTAATCAAATCTGATTTTTTATAATCAAAATTGTCACCCGATTAGAGGAGATATTCTCTAATTTTTGGGTAGCTGTATGCTAAATTATTGCGGGTTCAAGAGCTAAATCTGACAAAAACTAGTAAGCTTTTATTTACTTACTAAGCTTCTAGTTAATACAAGCCCAAATAGATCTCTAATTAAAATGGCTAATTAAACTAAAATATGCTTGCTATCATTGTCGTTTAGAATTTCACCTATCCTGTCAGTGGCAGTGATGTAATCTTCCAAAAAACTAGCTAATCAAGCTAAATCTCCATTCACCAAAATAACTGAGGGGTTATCAGCAGTGGCAGCTCACAAAATACTAGTAATTGATGATAGTCGCGTAATCCGTAACATGGTGCGTGACATGCTCCCGCCAGCAAACTTTGAGGTACTAGAAGCCGCCGACGGCATCAAAGGACTGGAGATGATCCAGCAAGAAAAGCCTTGGATGATCATGCTAGATTTTTTACTACCTCGGATGAGTGGATTTGAGGTTTATGAAACTTTGCAGCAAAGTGCTGAGCTTAGCCGTATCCCACTAGTTTTGATGTCTGGACGCAAGGAAGAGGTAACCAACAAGATTGCAGAGCCATTTGAAGATAAATATCTAGTATTTATCGAAAAACCTTTTGAGCAGAAAGAGTTGATCACAGCTATCAAACGAGCTATGGTCTTAGCGACGAAGCGTCCTATAACTGTCATCGAAAATCGCATCACATCTACAGATGTAGTTTCTCAAGAACGAACTGACGATACTTTAATTAAGCGTATTGAAGAACTAGAAACTAAGCAAAAGCTTTTAGAACAACAGATTGCATCTCAGCAGAAGCAATTCCAGCAACTCGTTGACTTTATCAAGAAAAAACTCAAGTAAAAAATGCATTGCTAACAACTGACAACCACAGAGGGGCAATCTGACATCCCATGAAGTTGTTAGTTGTTTTTCATCATGCAGAGTGGACACAATTTCATTGATTAACAGAACCGTCAGGCATGATAGTTCCGCTTAACTTTGTATGATCTAATTTAGCTAAACTAAGATCAGCTTTTAGAAGATTTGCACCTTTTAAGTTAGCGTAGCTTAAGTCTGCTCTGGTCAATATAGCGCCCCGTAAGTCTACTTTTTCGAGATTAGCGCGACTTAGATCAGCCCATCCTAGATCAGCTCCGCGCAGATCCGATCCACTAAAGTTAATGTGAGTCAAGATTGATTCACTTAGGTCAATACCATGCAACAATACGCCCTGCATATCAGTATCATGTAAATGCGATTGCTCAAAGTTGCGATCGCCTTTAGCATAACGCTCAAGTAATTCAGTCTTAGTTAGAGCCGCATGAGAAGGAAAAGTCATAGTTAAAGACTCAGGAAGGTATTCTATTTCTCATATTAAGAGTAGATGCAGCGAGAAGTATCGACTCTATTAGATAAAGTTACACATTTATTTTTGTCATGACAGATTGGTTACAACGTACAGAACTACTAATTGGAGCAGACGGATTAAATAATCTCAAACGCGCCAATGTTTTAGTTGTTGGCATGGGCGGGGTGGGGAGTTTTGCCGCAGAGTTTTTGTGCCGTGCTGGAATTGGTCAGATGACTATTGTCGATGGCGATCGCGTTGATCCTTCCAATAAAAACCGTCAGATTGTGGCGCTCAATAGCACTGTCGATATTCATAAGGCTGATGTGATGGCAGCAAGAATGCATGACATTAATCCAGACATGCAATTAACGGTAATCAAAGAATTTCTGACTCCAGACTTAATGATGGAGCTAGTAACAACTAAATTTGACTGGGTGTTAGATTGCATTGATAGTCTGCAACCCAAACTTTATTTTCTCGGTGCAGCCGCTACCAATGGAGTAAAAGTTGCTAGCAGCATGGGCGCTGGAGGTCGAGTCGATCCCCAAAAGGTAAGAATTGCGCCAATTTTTGAAACTGATTGTTGCAGATTTGCCTACAAGATTCGCAAAGGTTTACGACGCAAGGGTTTTGCTAATGCCAACATTATTGCAGTTTACTCTGAAGAGTTAGTAAATCGGGAGTCGCTACAATTAACCGATGGCAGTAATTTTAAGCGATCATATTACGGCACAATTTCTTATTTACCTGCTCTGTTTGGCTTAAATCTAGCCAGTGTAGTAATTCGAGACATCATCAAATAAAAAACTTCACTGAGTGAAGTTTTTTATTTGATAGATAATAAGCGAATGGCGGGAATCGAACCCGCAACATCTGCTTGGAAGGCAGAGGTTTTACCACTAAACTACATTCGCAAGAGCATATTTAGTATATGCAGTTACTAATTGTAGCAGCGATCGCGCTATTGTCAAAGCTTTTTTCTAGCAATTCTCATTATGAAACCGATTTTGGTGTTTCCAGCGCCTTTGGCGCTGGAAACACCAAAATCGGTTTTTTGAAAGCCAGCCGTTGGCTGGCTTTCAAAAAACCGATTTTTATAATTAGAATTGCTGGCTTTTTCCTACAAATTTAGAAAGATAACTCTAAATGCTCTCATTAAATTTGCAATTTAAAATTCGCAATAACCTTGATCCATTTCAATCCGATCTAGTACCTTTAAGCCACGCGGTTCACCCAGTTTACGCAATGCATTCCTGGCATCAGTCTGTACGCTGAGGTCATCATCATCTAATGCATAAATTAGCGCATCAACAGCATCATGGTAAATTTCGTTTTGAGTATCAAAATCACGACGCATTTGCACAACTAGCTTACCCAGTGACCACGCACAATTACCACGCACAGCAGACATGGGGTCTTTAGTTAATGCTTCCGTTAAAGGCTCAATTGCTTGTAAATCGCCTAGTTGTCCAAGCGCACTAGCTGCCCATAGACGTACTGCTGTAATATCATACTTAAGAGCAGAGATAAGAGACGTTAACCCTAGCGTAGCGCGACAGGTTCCCAAAGCCCAAACAATCCCCTTGCGAACATATCCATTCCAATCTTGCTTGAGTTGCTCAATTAACGGCTTAATTGCTTCATCGCTCTTATTCCGTCCAAGAGCATAGGCAGCACTGACTCTTACTAGAGGACATTCGTCTTGTAGCAATTCGATAAGACGCGGTACTGCCCTTTGATCTTCTAATTCACAAAAAGCTCTTGCAGCTTGCATCCTCTCTAGAACGGTCACTGAGTTAAGCAGTACTAACATCTCATCAGGATCTGGAAGAGGTATTTCATCTTCAGGTGGCAAATCCAATGGACTTAATGAATTTGATTCAATATCTAAGATTGTTAGGTCGTCATTAAGTGTCATGGCGATCGTCATAGCAAAAAACAGAGCAACGTTGAATGCCCCAAGGTGTAGTTGTTATCTTACAGCGCTTTGTACTGTAATAAACTCTGTATAAAAATTTAAGCTTAGAAACCACCAAAACAATACTAACACCAAAATAAAAAGCACCTAATCTTGAGTAAGATTAGGTGCTTTTTATTAAGATTAAGCTTGGCATCGAGCTATTTTCCCGTAGGGCTACCCCTAAAGTAT